>NC_013799.1:600000-1200000 GCF_000010785.1 Hydrogenobacter thermophilus TK-6
GTTTAAGGTTTACAGGGTGATGAACAAGTGGAAATCTGCGGAAGGGGATTTTTTAAAGGTGGGTTATTTACAGGCTCCTTACGGTATAGAGAGACTGTCCCTGCTGGATGTGGAGGAGCTTTTGAAGGTTATTGTATAATCTTTAAGGGGATGCTTTGGAAGGAGATTTTCCGAAAAAAGTGTTATGCGGTTGACGAGGGCAGGTTCCCCAGAAAGCTTGGACTTCTTGACCTTACTTTTCTTGGTGTAGGTGCCATAATAGGTGCGGGGATTTTTGTGATAACTGGGCAGGCTTCTGCACTCTATGCAGGTCCGGGTATAGTTCTTTCCTTCCTTCTGGGCGCTGTGGCTATAGGAATAAGCGCTCTTGTTTATGCGGAACTAAGCTCAGCATATCCCATCTCGGGAAGCGCGTACAGCTACACATACGCTACCATAGGTGAGATAGTTGCGTGGCTGGTAGGCTGGAACCTACTGGTGGAGTATGGTGTTGCTACAGCGGCAGTTGCCACCGGCTGGTCTGGATATTTGCGCACCTTCTTGGAGCAGAACTTTGGCTTTACACTGCCACACATTTTAACCGGTGCCTACGACCCTTCCAAAGGCACTCTGATGGACCTGTTTGCTTTCCTGGGCGTTGTAGCCGTTTTTTTTCTACTTACACTGGGCATAAAGGAAAGTGCTACCGTCAACACCTTAATAGTGGTCTTGAAACTTCTAACCCTGATAACCTTCCTTTTATTCGGTATAAGACACATAGACTTTAGCAATCTTGAAAACTTTTTACCTTATGGATGGATTGGCGTGTGGCACGCAGCATCTCTCATCATATTTGCCTACTTGGGTTTTGATGCTGTCTCAACGGTTGCGGAGGAGACTAAGCATCCTACCAAAAATGTTCCCCTTGGTCTTCTTCTGTCCCTCGGTATAAGTACGCTACTTTACATGTCTGTAAGCTTCATCCTTGTAGGTATGGTAAATTACAAGGAGCTTAATGTGCCTGATGCCCTTGCCTTTGCCATGTACAAGGTAGGAAACCCCCATGTGGCAAACCTGATAGCTACAGGAGCGGTTATAACCATAACTAGCGTTATGCTGGTGATGGGACTGGGGTTTACAAGGATAATCTATGCCCTTTCAAGGGATGGACTTCTTCCCAGCGGACTCTCACGGGTGCATCCAAAGTTTAAAACTCCCTATGTATCTACTTTGATAGGGGGAGTTATCCTTTCCTTGCTGGCAGGCTTTATACCTCTCAAGGTCCTGGCGGAGCTGGTCAACATAGGTACGCTCTTTGCTTACTTTATGGTAGGCATAGGCGTCATAGTTCTCAGAAGGAGCGGTGAGATAACTGCCACCTTCAGAGTACCTTACGCAAAAATTTTGCTACCCATCAACCTGCTTCTTCTGCTCTTTATAATGATGGGGCTTCCAAAAGAGACCTGGATGAGGTTTGTAGTTTGGAACGCCTTAGGGCTTGCCATATACTTCTTATATGGCTACAGAAAGAGTAGGGCTTACGAGAGGAGTTATGAAGCGTGAAAAAAGTTTTCATTCTTCTACTCCTGTTTTTATGTAGCTGCAGGTCCGAAGAAGGAGCTAAGCTCACCGTAAATGCAAAGAATGTACCGTGCAAGATAACGAGGGTGGTTGACGGCGATACCTTCCGATGCAGGATAGATGCAGAAGAAATAACCGTTAGGCTCATAGGTGTGGATACACCAGAAAGCAAAGAGAACCCAAAAGCCAAAAGGGATGCGGACAGGACAGGCATGTCCCTTGAAGAGATCACAAGGATGGGGAGAGAGGCTTACCAATTTACCAAAAGCCTTATACCTGTGGGGACAACTGTGTATCTTGAAACGGATGTTCAGCTAACCGATAGATACGGAAGAGTGCTGGCTTATGTGTGGCTACCTGACGGACGCATGCTCAACGAGGTGCTTCTCAAAGAAGGATACGCACAGGTATACACAATACCACCCAATGTTAAGTATCAAGACCTTTTCCTATCGGCTCAGCGCAAGGCGAGGGAAGGAAAAAGAGGTTTCTGGAAGCAGTGGTTTTAATTCTTAAAACAAACTTTACAAAAGCCTTATATTTTATATTTTTATAATTTCTCAAGCGGAGGTTTTATTATGGCAAGGAAAGGAGCAGATATAGTGATAGAGACTTTAAAAGAGGAAGGTGTTGAATACATATTTGGACATCCAGGCGGTGCCATAATGGAAGTTTACGATGCTCTTTATAGGGATGGAAGCATAAAGCACATACTTACTCGGCACGAACAGGGTGCGGGTCATATGGCGGAAGGCTATGCAAAAGCTACTGGAAAGGTAGGTGTTGCCATGTCCACATCTGGACCTGGTGCCACCAACTTGGTGACTGCCATAGCCGATGCTTATATGGATTCGGTTCCTGTTGTTTTCATCACAGGTCAGGTGCCCACTCATCTTATAGGCAACGATGCCTTCCAGGAGGTGGACATAGTGGGTATAACAAGACCAATAACCAAGCATAACTTTCTGGTAAAAAGGATAGAAGACCTTCCTATGATACTAAGACAGGCATTTTATATAGCCAAGACGGGAAGACCCGGACCAGTTCTTGTGGACATACCCAAAGACATAACTCAAAAAATCTCAGATGTGGAGATCCCATCTTTGGAGGAAGTAAAGAGTTCCCTTCCGGGTTATAAGCCCCACACGGAGGGAAATCCCCAGCAGATAAAGAAAGCGGCAAGACTCATAGCCGAGGCAAAAAGGCCAGTTCTTTATGTGGGTGGTGGTGCAGTGCAGGCGGAAGCTCAAAAGGAGCTTGTAGAGCTTGCAGAGCTTATGAAAGTGCCGGTTACCACCACTAACATGGGTAAAGGAGCCTTTCCAGAGTCTCATCCTCTTGCTCTTCACATGCTGGGTATGCACGGCACATACTATGCCAATATGGCTGTTTACAACTGCGACCTTCTTATAGCGGTAGGAGCAAGGTTTGACGATAGAGTAACAGGTAAAGTAGAAGAGTTTGCGCCTCAGGCAAGCATCATACACATAGACATAGACCCAGCTTCCATATCCAAAAACATAGTGGTGGATGTGCCCATAGTGGGTGATGTCAAAGTAGTCCTCAGAAAGCTCATAGAGGAGATAAAAAAGGAAGGCGCGAAGCTATTGTATCCCGAAGAGAGACAAAAGTGGCTTGAGCAGATAGAAAAGTGGAAAAAGCTGCACCCACTCACCTACAGAAAATCCGATAAGGTGATAAAGCCCCAGTATGTAATTGAGGAAATATGGAAGGTCACTAAAGGTGATGCCATAATAGCCACTGGTGTTGGACAGCATCAAATGTGGGCTGCTATGTTTTACAGATATTCCTTCCCAAGACAGTTTATAAACTCAGGTGGATTGGGTACTATGGGATTTGGTCTTCCTGCTGGCATAGGTGCCAAGATAGGAAGACCCGAAAAGGAAGTTTTTGTGATAGATGGGGATGGTTCTTTTATGATGACTATGCAAGAGCTCATAACGGCAGTCCATTACCGCGTACCTGTAAAGATAGCCATAATAAACAACGGATATCTGGGTATGGTGCGCCAGTGGCAGGAGCTTTTTTATGAAAAACGCTATGCTGAGGTGGACCTCAGCATCCAGCCAGACTTTGTAAAGCTTGCAGAAGCCTGTGGAGCGGTGGGCTTTAGGGCTGAGAAACCCTCAGAAGTCAGAGAAGTATTAGAAGAGGCTATGAAAGTGCAGGACAAACCAGTGCTTCTTGACTTTCATGTAGACAGGGAAGAGAATGTCCTTCCTATGGTGCCAGCTGGTAAGTCTTACAGGGATATGATACTGGAAGACGGAAAGAAGGGCGTTGAGGCGGATACTATGTATCTGGTAGGATAGAGGAGGTTTAAAATGAGCGATATAACAGCTGTAAAGGCACCCGCTTTGAGGGAGATAAAAAAGGGGCGTGTTAGGAAGCACATAATAACCCTGCTGGTGAGAAACGAGCTGGGAGTTCTTGCAAGGATAGCCACACTAATAGCCGGTAAAGGATACAACATAGAGGGGCTCTCTGTAGGAGAAACTCACGAGAAGGGTCTTTCTCGTATGACCATAGAGGTGATAGGTGATGATGTGGTAATAGACCAGGTGGTAAAACAGCTCAGAAAGCTCATAGACACAATAAAGGTGAGAGACCTTACCGACATACCCCATATAGAGAGGGAGCTGGCACTCATAAAGGTTCACACCGCTACACCCAGAGCCAGGGATGAGGTTTTGAGGCTTACAGAGATATTCAGGGGAAAGATAGTGGATGTGTCGCAAAGCACCTACACAGTTGAGATAACTGGTACGGAAGACAAGATAAATGCGTTTATAGAACTGGTAAAGCCTTTTGGCATAATGGAAATGGCAAGGACTGGTAAAGTAGCTTTAAAAAGAGAGATGGCAAGCACAGAGGAGGAGCAGCTATGGAAGTGAGCTCTTACGAAAAATCCTACCAAGAGATAAAGGATACACCCTTAGCCATCTTTGTGTTTGAGGAGGACTTTAGCAACCTTAAGTATGCGGATGCCTTTGCTGAGAAGCTAAATAAGGTGCTATCCGCTGAAAACTTTAAAGGGAAGGAAGATACGCTGATAAAAGTTCCTCTGCTGGAGGATGATGCCGTCAGAACCTTTTATGTGGTAGGTCTTGGCAAGAAGGATAAGGCAAGCTTTGACGACTACAGGAGAGCATCAGCTATACTCATAAAAAGGCTCAAGAAGGATAAAGTGCCTTTTGCACACATATACGCCGGAGAAATTATAGATTACAAGAAAAGTAAAGCCATAACTGAGGGCTTAATTCTCGGACACTACAGCTTTGATAAGTACAAAAGCAAAAAGGAGGAGGAGTCTTTTAGCGTAGAGAGGGTGAGCATTTACAGGGGATACGAGGAAGGTATAAAGGTAGGTAGGGTCCTTGCGCAAGCGCAGAATTATGCAAGGGACCTGGTCAACGAGCCGGGGAATGTGATAAATCCTATTACTCTAGCAGAGATAGCTCAAAATCTTGCCAGAGAGTATGGTCTTGAGTGTAAGGTTTACGATGAGAAGCAGATTCAGGAGATGGGTATGCACGCTCTTTGGAGTGTGGGCAAGGGTTCCGCAACCCCCCCCAGGTTTATACATCTTACTTACAGACCACAGGGAGAGCCAAAGGACAGAATAGCCATAGTAGGCAAAGGGCTTACCTTTGACAGTGGTGGACTCAACATAAAGACAGGCGATTATATGAGAACCATGAAGATGGACAAGTCAGGTGCCTGCGCGGTGCTGGGTATCATGAAAGCTCTTGCGGAGCTAAAGCCTCAGATAGAGGTCCACGGTATCATCGGCGCGGCGGAAAACATGCCCAGCGGAAGCGCCTACAGACCCGATGACATCATAAAGACCATGAGCGGTAAGACCATAGAGGTGGACAACACGGACGCAGAGGGAAGGATAACGCTGGCAGACGCTCTCTGGTATGCATCCAGTTTAAAACCATCACACATAATAGACATGGCAACGCTCACGGGTGCTTGCATAGTGGCTCTGGGTGAATACACAGCTGGACTTTTCACCAACGACGATAACTTTGGCGATAGGCTTTTGGAGATGTCCAGAGAAACTGGGGAGAGGCTTTGGAAGCTTCCCATGGATGACAAAAAGCTCAGGGAAAAGCTCAAAAAGTCGGATGCGGACATAGTAAACACGGCGGGAAGGTACGGAGGTGCCATAACTGCAGCCATGTTCCTTGAAGAGTTTGTAGGTGAGGGCATCAAGTGGGTGCATCTTGACATAGCGGGTCCTGCATACTTTAAGGAGGAGTTTGGCTACTATTCCAAGGGTGCCACCGGCTTTGGTGTAAGGACTTGCCTTGAGTATATTTTAAGCCTTGATAAGGGGACGTAGCTCAGCGGGAGAGCGCCTGCATCGCAAGCAGGAGGTCGGGGGTTCAAATCCCCTCGTCTCCACTAAAGCACCCTAAGGCTCATATCTATCCATCTGGCGGAGTGAGTTATAAAACCGCAGGAGATGTAATTTACACCTTCAATAGCATACTCCTTTATGTTTTCGGGTGTTATGTTGCCAGAAACCTCCACCTTAACTTTTCCTTTTATAATCTCCACAGCTCTTTTCACATCATCTGGGGTAAAGTTGTCCAGCATAACCATATCTACTTCACACTCCAGAGCCTCATAAAGCTCCTCTATGCTCTCTACTTCCACCTCTATTTTGTATGCCGGTCCCAGAACCTGCTTTACCCTCTTTACAGCCTCTTTTATGCCCCCAGCCACCCTCTTATGATTGTCCTTTATCAGCACCATATCGTAAAGACCAAAACGATGGTTTTTGCCACCCCCCACCCTCACCGCATACTTTTCAAAGTACCTAAAACCCGGCGTAGTCTTTCTTGTATCAAGAAGCTCAATGCCGGTGCCTTTGAGCTTTTCCACCACAGTGCGCGTCAAAGTGGCAATACCGCTAAGGCTTTGAAGTATATTAAGAGCCAATCTCTCACCCTTCAAAATGCTTTCCGCAGACCCCTCAAGGATAAGAAGCCTTTCACCAGCCTCAAAAGTCTCGCCATCCTTCTTTGTGCTAAAAGTCTGCACACCTCCTAAAATTTCAAACACCTTTGTTGCAAAGGGCATACCCGCAAGACATCCCCCCTCTTTGGCTATCAAAACCGCCTTTACCCTCTCACCCCTAAAAATACCCTCTGTGGTAATATCGCCGTGTCCTATGTCCTCCCTCAGAAACTCTCTTATAGCTTCCTCCATGCTATTTTAGCTCCTTCTTTAAATCTCTGTTTATAGCTTCCTCGTAAGTGTATGGGCATTTTTCTGGGATGTTAAACTCATCAGGCTCGTAGTCGTTTTTCAGCAGCCACTTTCTGAGCTTAACTTGCGCTCTAATCCATGCTCTTTCAAGTTCTAGAGGAAGCTTATTTTTCAAACTCGGATATTCCTTAAACATGGCTTTAATTTCATCCCTTGCCTCTCTTATACTCTTAATCCAATCCTTTCCCGCGCACTCTCCTCCTGCCAAGTTCCTGAAGTTGTCCCATTTGTAGAGATGCTCCAAAATTCTTGCAAGCTGGCTTATACAAGCATCAAGATGTCTATTTGCCATATCCTCTATCTCCTCTAAGAGATTCTCCCAATCCACAAGGTCGTAAGCTTTCTCTTTAAGAAGCTGCAGATTTATCTCAGCCCACAGGGGGAAGTCCTCGTCGTAAAGTCTTTTTAGCTCTTCCTTGCTAAGCGTTCTCATGGTGTAAAATGTATGGCTTTTTTGAACCTCAGGCAAGCGTATATGGTTTTGTTATAATTTTATTTCAAAAAGTGGGGTCATTATGAAAGTGGTTATGATAGCAGTTGAGAGCGCACCCTACATCAAGGTGGGTGGGTTGGGGGATGTGGTGCATTCCCTCTCAAAAACCCTTGTAAAGATGGGACACGGCGTAAGTGTAATAATGCCACTTCACAAGAGAGTAAGAGCTGACCTGAAAAAGGTGGCTGACGGTCTCAGAGTTTATCTGGATCACGAGTGGAAGAGTTTTAGCCTTTACGAAGATACATACGAAGGTGTTAAATACTTATTTGTGGATTATCCACCCTACTACAGAAGGGATCATGTTTATGCACCCCCTAAGGGAGACTATGAGGACAACGCTTTGAGGTTTGGATTTTTCAGTTTGGCTGGTCTTGAGGTAATAAGGCAAACAGGAATAGCTCCTGATGTAATACACGCTCACGACTGGCATACCGCTATGGTAGGTCTTTACAAGCACCTCTACTATCAGGATTTAAACAGGGTAGCTTTTGTACTTACCATACACAACGGTATGCACCAGGGTATATTTGATAGCAGATTTCTACCTAACTTAAGTCTTCCGTGGGAGGTATTTCATCCTTTTGGAGGCATTGAATTTTACGGAAAGATAAACTTTCTGAAGGCTGGCATAAACTTCTGCGATGTTCTTACAACAGTAAGCCCCTCTTATGCGGAGGAACTAAAGCAGTATGCCTACGGTCTTGAGGGTGTAATAAGGGAGAAAAAATACTTTTTTGGCGTGCTCAACGGCATAGATTACGACATCTGGGATCCCGAAAAGGACAGATACATAAAGGCGTACTATAGCATAAGGAACTTCAAAAAGGGAAAGCAGCAAAACAAAAAGCACCTAAAGGAAGTCTTTGGTCTTGGCAACAGGGAGGACATGCCTTTAGTGGGTATGGTTTCAAGGCTCACATCCCAAAAGGGCTTTGACATCATAAAGGGCGTAATAGATGAAGCGGTAGCTCTGGGCTTTGAGTTTGTCTTTTTGGGCTCTGGCGAAGAGGTGTATCAGAACATGCTCATAGAGTTTATGAAAAAGTATCCCAAAAGCGTGAGGGTCAGGATAGAGTACAACGAGGAGCTGGCTCACAAAATTTACGCAGGTAGCGATATATTTCTTATGCCTTCTCTCTTTGAACCGTGCGGTATATCCCAGATGATAGCCATGAGGTACGGCACAGTGCCTGTGGTTAGAAAGGTGGGAGGGCTAAAGGATACCGTCATTGACATAGCAGAAAACCCCGAAGAAGGCACAGGCTTTGTCTTTGAAGAGTATAAACCAGAAGAGCTTTTGCATGCCATGCTAAAAGCGGCTGTATACTATCAGATGGAAAAGTGCGATGCTTCCAAAAGGTGGTCTGAGCTAATAAAAAGATGCATGTCTATGGACTTCTCATGGCAAAAGAGCGCCAGAGAGTACGAAGGCATTTACTCATCAGCTATACTTTTAAGAAGGTATGATAATTGAGCTGGAAGAGCTTCTGAGGGTGCTGAAAGAGGAGAGAGAAAAGGGCAAAAGGGTAGTTTTTACCAACGGATGCTTTGACATACTTCACGCCGGACACGCTTATTACCTAAAAAAAGCCAGAGAGCTGGGGGATATTTTGGTGGTAGGCTTAAACTCGGACGCTTCTGTGAGAAGGATAAAGGGAGAAAAAAGACCTATAATGCCGCAGGAGATGAGAGCTTATCTGCTGGATAGCCTAAAAGGAGTTGATTATGTGGTGATCTTTGAAGAGGATACTCCAGAAAGACTCATAGAGCTTATAAAACCTGATGTGCTGGTAAAAGGCTCAGACTGGGATTTAAAAGATATAGTAGGTGCAGACATGGTCTTATCTTACGGTGGAAAGGTTGAAAGAATAAGTTTTGAGTTTAACATCTCCACCAGCGCCATAATAGAGAGGATAATAAATGCTTACAGATGCTGAGTTAGAAAATCAGATTTTTCATTGCTTTCTAATATATATCTCCTTGCCTACTCTCTTTATATGGGCTTTTATGTTCTCATCCAGAAGCTCATACTTGGTTAAATCAATTTTTTGAGGGATATCCAATTCATCTATCTTAGAAAGTAAATGTAAATACTCGGGAAAAGTCATTTCTGGTGCTACGATTGTAATATCTATATCTGAACCTTTTGTAAAATTACCTTTTGCACGAGAACCATAAAGAATGGCTTTCTCTATTTTAGCTTCCTTTCTAAAAGTATCTATCAACTTTTCTATGGTCTCCTTTGACAATCCCAATTCCCTTACTTCCATTTCCATACTCATAAGAGTTCTTCAATTATCTTCTCATTATAGGTATGGACGGTTAAATTTCTGGCACTAATCATCTGAAACCAAATTTCACCGTTTTCAATTATTCCGTATTTTAAACCCAATCTAATAGCATCTCTTGAACCTCTAATCTCTGGTATCCCCTGATAGATAAAATAATCTCTCAACAGATTCCATGCAAGCTCAAAGGTATATTCAAAGGTTTGAATTAAGCCCTGTTTTTCCAAATCATTTAAACCCCTCTCTTTATACTGTCTTACAGCAGTCTGAAACTGAATAAAAGCCTTTTTGTAATTCTCAAATCTTTGTTGCCAGCGAAGCTCTTCATTCATCGCTTAAGTCCTTTTAATTATACTCCTACAGGGACTCTTTAAGTTGATCTTCTATAGCTCTCTCTATCTTCTCTGCTAACTGTTGGTTTAGCCTCATCCTCTCCAAAAATAGCCTGCTTCCCCTCTTTATGTCCCTTACTGCTCTTCTTAAATCCTCTTCAAACAGCTCCTCCTTATAAAGCCCCATAGCCTTTAGCACCTCCAGCTTGAACCTTATGAGAAACACCTTCGTATTTCTTACCTTTGCGGAAAGGTAAAGCAGGAAAAGGTCAAACAGCTGCTGGTCGTAGTACCTTACCCACCTTAAGAAGAAATTACCAAGATGGCACATCCACATATACCTTTCGTAGCTCTCAAGAGCCAAGTAAGATAGGTATCTTACCTTGCTCACATCAAGAGGGAGGATAATTTCACCCACCTGTCTGTAGGATAGCTCCAGCACATTGAAAGGCTCAAAGATGCTTACATATCTGCTACTCGTAAGAGCACCATCTTTAACCAGCATGTTCATCAGTCCTCCCCAACCGTAAACCTTAACCAGAAGGTCCTCATCTCCCACCACAAGGCGCCTAAGCACTATAACCTTGCCTTTAAAAGACATTGTGATATAATTTACTCCCTTCAAAGGAGATATAAAGATGCCTACCTTGTTTAGAAAAGTCAAGGATGTGAAGAGCTACCTGAAGAGTTTAAGAAGTAGCGGAGGAAACAACCTCAGCGTAGGCTTTGTGCCTACCATGGGCTACTTGCACGAAGGACACATGGAGCTCATAAAAAAGTGCAAACTCCAAAACGATATTACTGTGGTTAGCATATATGTAAACCCCCTTCAGTTTGGAGAGGGTGAGGATTACCAGAAGTATCCAAGAGACTTGGAGAGGGACCTTGCCATGTGCCAAGAGGCAGGTGTGGATGTGGTTTTTGCCCCCACCGACGAGGAGGTCTATCCACAAGTCCCAAAAACCAAGATTCATGTGGAAGGCATAAGCCATGTGCTGGAAGGAGCCTTTAGACCTAACCACTTTAGCGGTGTTGCCCTGATAGTTCTAAAGCTCTTTAACATCATTCAGCCAGACAGAGCCTACTTTGGAGAAAAGGACTTTCAACAGCTAAAGCTCATACAAAGATTGGTAAACGACCTTTCTTATCCTGTGGAGATAGTGCCAGTCCCCACAGTAAGGGACAAGGACGGTTTGGCTCTCAGCTCAAGAAACACCTATCTTAAAGAGCAAGAGAGGGAGTCCGCCTTATCCATATACAGATCCTTTTTGATAGCCCAAAAGCTTTTCAGAGCTGGCAATACAAAAGCACAAGATATAAAAGAAGCCGTAAGAGACTACATAAGCAGGCACCCACATGTGAAGCGCATAGACTATGTGGAGATAGTGGATGAGGACTTTAACATAAAGGAGGAAGTCTCCGAAGGAGACAGGGTGCTGGTAGCAGTGTGGATAGGTGATACAAGACTCATAGACAACTGGAGGCTCAGTTATGAAGAGGTATGAAGGACTTTTGAAGGCGGAAGGCATAAACTTTGGCATAGTTGCCAGCAGGTTTAACCACCTTCTGGTGGATAGGCTGGTAGAGGGTGCTATAGACTGCATACTGAGGCATGGTGGCTCGGAGGAAAACATACACATAGCAAGGGTGCCAGGCTCTTGGGAGATACCCCTGATAGTCAAGAATATGGCTCTGAAAGAGCAGGTGGATGCCATTATAGCCCTTGGCGTGCTTATAAGAGGAGATACACCTCACTTTGAATACATAGCCAGCGAGGTATCAAAGGGTCTGGCTACGGTGAGCCTGGAGACAGGAAAACCTGTATCCTTTGGCATCATCACAGCGGACTCACTGGAGCAGGCTATAGAGAGAGCAGGGACCAAGCAGGGAAACAAAGGCTGGGAGGCAGCACTTTCCGCCATAGAGATGGTAAACCTCCTAAGAAGCCTTAGATGATATACAAGCAAAAGGCAAGAAAGGATGCCTTTTTGATACTCTACCAGTGGGACATAAAGGCAGACAAACTGGAAGACATAACGGAAGAGTACATAAAGTCCAACCTTATAAAACATTCCGAGAGAAGAAGATACATAAGAAAACTGGTAAGAACATACATGCAGAAGGCAAGTGAGATAGACAGCCTCATATCAGAACTCAGTCAGGAGTGGGACATAGACAGGATGGGATACATAGAGAGAAACATACTACGCGTAGCTCTTGCGGAGATACTTTTCGTAGGCGTAAAAAAACTAAAACCCGTTATCATGGACTATGTAAAGCTCACCCTCAAGTACGCAGGCAAAGAGCCAGCCAAGTTTGTAAATGGAGTGCTGGGAAGAGCAGCACCTAAATCTTGATCCTTCCCTCATAAATAGCCTTCCCCACCACAACACCATCCACCACACCGTAGAGCCTTTTGACATCCTCAAGGCTTGAAACTCCCCCCGAAGCAATAAGAGGTTTTTTAACAAGCCTTTTAAAGCTCTCATAGATGCTTGTATCTACTCCCTCAAGGCTCCCATCTCTCTCTATGTTGGTGTAAAGGTATCCCCATATGGGGAGGGGTTCGTACCTTAGAGCCAACTCCTGAGGGCTGAGGCTCGTCTCCTCCTTCCACCCACCCACAGCCACCTTGCCGGCTCTTGCATCCACAGAGAGGATAACCCTTTGGGGAAACTCCTCCACCATAGCTTTAAAAACTTCCGGCTCCTTTATGGCAACAGTCCCCACCACAAAAAGGTCTATACCCTCCTGAAAAAGACCCCTGCAAACCTCCAAACTCCTGACGCCACCCCCCACCTGCACCTGTCCGGAGAAGGCTTTTCTTATCTTTCTTATGCTTTCAAGGTTTTTGAGCCTTCCCTCCAGGCTACCCTCCAGGTCCACCACATGAAGCCTCTTAAAACCAGCATCATCAAAAGCCTTTGCCACATCCTCAGGCTTTAGCCCGTAGTCTTTGAGCTTTCCAAAGTCCCCCCTCATAAGCCTCACTACTCTGCCCTCTTTTAGGTCTATGGCGGGTATGATAAAGGACTTTAGCTCCATAGAACTATTTTACCTCTTTGAGCTCTTCCCTCTTTTTCAAAAGCTCCCTTATCTTTTTCTCATCACCCTTTATGAGGAAAATGTCCCCCTCGTAAGGACCCTCCATCTTCAAGCCAAATAGCCGAAGATCCCTTGAAAGGTCCAAAAGGCTCACATCTTTTATAACTCTTACCTGAACACCCTCAAAGCCCATGGTGGCATACTCCTGAGGCTTTAAAAACTCGTATGCCATAAGAAAGGTGAGCGCCAAAAAGCCCAGAGACTCCAGAGCCAGAAGCTTTATCAGCCTTCTCCTTCTGTGCCTTTCTATCTTCAAAAGGGTAAGGTAGTCTATGGCATCAGAAGGCTCCTTGCCTCTGTATAGCTCATCAAAGGCTCTTTTTAAGCTCCTCATTTATAACCTCCAAAAGCTTCCTCTTGGCATGAAAGACCCTCGTCTTTACAGTCCCCAAAGGCACACCCAGAACGTTGGCTATCTCCTCGTAGGAAAAATCCTCATAAAAGGCAAGGTGTAAAACTTCTCTGTGAGCGGGCGAGAGCCTCTCAAGAGCCTCTTTTATAAGCTGGATGTCCTCATCTTCCAGATGAGTGTCATCAAGTAGCGCATCCTGCTCCATAATCTCCAGCGTTTTTGGTTCCCTGATTCTCTTCCTCAGCATGTTTCTGCTCACATTTCTGGTTATGCCAAAGAGCCATGTGCTCACCTTTGCACCTCCTCTAAAGCTCTTGGCACTTCTCCACACCTGATAGAAGGTCTCGGATACAGCCTCCTCCGCATCTTCGTAATTTTGCAAAATTCCGTAAGCGTAGAAAAAGAGTCTGCTTCTGTAAAGGTTCATAAGCTCCTTAAGCGCCTTCTCGTTTCCCTTTGCTATCTCTTTAATAAGTTCCTCGTCCCTCATAGGGAGTATTTTAAGACCCCTTCCATAATGTATGTGTATACCCCGCATGGACAAGTTCAGTTATAATTTTGCACATGAGAGGCTTTACCCTGCTGGAGCTCATCATAGTGATAACCATAATGGGCATGCTCACCCTGGTGGTATTACCCGTTTTGCAAAGAAGTCTGTTTGGGGAGAGGGACATGCTAAAGGCTTTTATACTCAAAAACCTGAGCATAGCCATGAAGGAAGGTAAGGTGATAGAGCTTTACGGTGATGGTAAAAAGATAGTCTCTTCTGAGGGAGAAAAGATAGACCTACCCTACAGAGGAAGGTGTAGAATATACCCAAGCGGAGAGCTCCGCAGGTGCTACTTTGGAAAAGGAGGAGAGGATGTTTATTACACAGTTTTTGACCTCTGAGATAGAAGCCAGAAGGACCAAAAACTTAGAGTACCTTAAGAAGGTCTCACCCCACTTTTATCAGTTTATGAACCTAAAAGGTGAGGTAAAAGCTCAGGCCATTTACCACCTTGGCAGGTGGGACCTTCTGGTGAACGGGGTTTCTCTCTACGGTGGGGATGCTCGCCTCAACACCAGAAGGCAGTTTGAAGAGTACCTTAAAACCCCCAACGAGTTTAGCCCACCCTTTTATGTGTTCTGGTTTCCGGAAGATACAGTGGACGGTAAGCTATCGCATGAGCTGACAAAACTCCTCGCTCCTGCAAGAAGCGCAGACAGGTGCAAACAGAGAAAAACTGTAGGTACCGTTATAGCCTTTGGGGTGGGTCTTGGCTTTCACATAGAGCTTCTTACAGAGCACTACGATATAAAACAGCTGATACTGGTGGAAACAGATGTGGAGCTTATAAAACCCACCCTATACACGCTTGACTGGGAAAAGCTCCTGAGCGTATACAACGGCAAAGAGAAAATCATCAGCTTTTACCTTCACAAAGACCCTGACCTTTTGGCTGTGGGACTGCTTGACCATCTTACCACCTACTACAACCCCACCCTTTTGACCAGCTTTCACATATACATCCACAGAAACGACCCGGTGCTTATAGAGGGCGCCAAGAAGTTCTGGGCTTCTAACAAGTCCCCCATCGCAGGCTTTGGCTACTTTCAGGACGAGCTGTGGTCTTTGGAGTACACGCTGGAGAACATAAAGAGAGAGCTTCCCCTCTATCAGGGCAAGAAAAAAGTCCCCTCTGACAGCACAGCCTTTGTCATAGGCGCAGGTCCCTCCCTTGAGTATGCCATTGACTTTATCAAAAAAAACCAAGACAGAGCCGTCATCTTCTCCTGCGGAAGCTCCATAGGCACGCTGTATGAAGAGGGCATAAAGCCAGACTTCCATGTGGAGATAGAAAGAACCAAATTCACCTACGACGCACTCCTTTTGAGCGCCAGCAGAGACTACCTGAAAGAGCTTACCATCATCTTCAACAACCCCATGTATCCACAGGTCTCTGAGCTTTTCAAAGAGAGCCTCATGTTTGTAAAGCCCAACGATACGGGAGGCTCTCTGTTTCCCACAGACTACCCACCAGTAGGCTACTCTAACCCCACAGTGGTCAACGCAGGTCTCTCTCTTGCTCTTCACATGGGCTTTAGGAGAGTTTATCTTTTTGGAGCGGATATGGGATACAAGGACCCAAGGAGGCACCACGCCAGGGGCAATGTGGCTCTAAAAAAGGGCACTGAGTTTTATAAGGAGGTGGAGGCGCAGGAGCATGAGCTGGATGGCAACTTTGGAGGCAAAGTATACACCAACAGCATGCTTCTGTGGGCAAGGTCCATGATACAGGACCTTCTGAAGTTATACAAGGATGCTGAGGTTTTCAACACCTCCGACGGAGCCAAGATAGAGGGGACCATTCCGGCGAGGATAGAGGAGATAGTCCTGAGCCAATTCAAAAAGTCAGAAGCCATCAAGCTCATAAAGCAGGACTTTTCCAGGGATTACCTGAAAGCTTTAAACCTTGAGAGAAAGCTCTCACTGCTGATATCCCATGCGGAGGAGTATGTGAATTTTGTAAGGGAAAGGGCTAAGAGCATCTCAAAACCCGAGGACTTTTTCTCTTTTGTGTCCGAAGCAGGTCTTTACCAGTACAGGTTTTACGGCTCTCCCTTCATCTACATGTTTCGCCCACCCTTTTATAACTTCTCTTACGCTCTTCTCTCTGGAATTTGCAGGATGGAGCAAGATCAAGCACTTGAGGCTGGCAAAACAGCCCTCAAGCTCTACATAGACTTTCTGCACGAGTGTATAAAACTCATTAGAAAAGTGTAAAATACTTGTCATGATAGACAAGCAAGTGCTCATAAACCTCATGAGAAAGCGAAAAGACAGAAACCTGCAGGCAATACAGCGCTACGCACCTCACCTTATGGACCTAGTAAACCGGAAGGGAAAAATCCCCTGCGGTATATACATAGGCGACAACGGGCAGATAGACCTTATGATGGAAGGGCGGAGAGTCTACAACATGGACCCCCGCCTTGTGGCACAGATGCAGTTTGAAAACTTCAAAAAGCAGAGAGAGAACCTTTTTGTCATTCCTTCGGTGAGCAGTGGAAGGGGACACATAGACGACATATACAAAGAGAAGATGGTGGAGCTCTTTGGACAAAAACCCGACCCCGAGAAGCTAAAGAAGGTGGTGGAGGGAGAGTTAAAAGAAGGTCAGAAGCTGGGAGCTTTGCTAAGCGTGGGGCTTGGCTTTGGCTACCATTTAGAGCTTCTGACAAAGGCTTACGACATAAGATACCTCCTAGTGGTGGAGAAAGACCCCGAGGTTTTCAAAACCAGCCTCTACACAGCAGACTGGGAGTTTATCCTGCGCCACTATTCAGAAAACGCAAGAGTCTTTCTGCTCTTTGTAGGAGATGACCCAGCAGAGCTATCCAAGCATATGGTTTACGCCTTAGGCAACGCTCTTAATACCCCCATGCTTTACTTTACCCCCATATTCATACACCTCTTTGGACCCTTCTACGAGCAGGTGGGAAGGCACTTCTCCGAGCGCATAAACGAGCTTGTCATGGGATGGGGCTTTGTGCAGGACGAGCTGTGGTCTTTGGAGTACACGCTGGAGAACATAAAGAGAGAGCTTCCCCTCTATCAGGGCAAGAAAAAAGTCCCCTCTGACAGCACAGCCTTTGTCATAGGCGCAGGTCCCTCCCTTGAGTATGCCATTGACTTTATCAAAAAAAACCAAGACAGAGCCGTCATCTTCTCCTGCGGAAGCTCCATAGGCACGCTGTATGAAGAGGGCATAAAGCCAGACTTCCATGTGGAGATAGAAAGAACCAAATTCACCTACGACGCACTCCTTTTGAGCGCCAGCAGAGACTACCTGAAAGAGCTTACCATCATCTTCAACAACCCCATGTATCCACAGGTCTCTGAGCTTTTCAAAGAGAGTCTCATGTTTGTAAAGCCCAACGATACAGGAGGCTCTCTGTTTCCCACAGACTACCCACCAGTAGGCTACTCTAACCCCACAGTGGTCAACGCAGGTCTCTCTCTTGCTCTTCACATGGGCTTTAGGAGAGTTTATCTTTTTGGAGCGGATATGGGATACAAGGACCCAAGGAGGCACCACGCCAGGGGCAATGTGGCTCTAAAAAAGGGCACTGAGTTTTATAAGGAGGTGGAGGCGCAGGAGCATGAGCTGGATGGCAACTTTGGAGGCAAAGTATACACCAACAGCATGCTTCTGTGGGCAAGGTCCATGATACAGGACCTTCTGAAGTTATACAAGGATGCTGAGGTTTTCAACACCTCCGACGGAGCCAAGATAGAGGGGACCATTCCGGCGAGGATAGAGGAGATAGTCCTGAGCCAATTCAAAAAGTCAGAAGCCATCAAGCTCATAAAGCAGGACTTTTCCAGAAAATACGCAAGGGAGGACTACATAAGGCACAGGCTTGAGGACTTTCTGGAGGATATGCAGGAGTTTGAAGCGCTAGTGGGGAGGCTTTTTTCCGCCAACTTGCCAGCCAGAGGTGAGCTTGTGGACTCTCTTAACTTCCTCTACGGCTGGCTCTATAGCCAGAGCAAAACAGGGATGCTCTTTAAAATCCTCAGGGGAGGTTTTATGCAGGTGGAGCACCTTTACCTCTTTCTCTCCCATCAGGAGGACAAGCATCAGGAGGAATGCCAAAGCATCATCAAAAGCTACCTGCTGGAAGCTCTTGAAAAAACCAGAGCGCTGATTGAACCTTTTCTGGTTTCAAAAACACTCACATGATGAAAGCAGGATGAAAAAACTATAAACCCCTTGACAAGCAAAAAAACATCTGATATACTTAAAGCAACTTAAAACTTAAAGGAGGTGGAAACCATGAGAGCTGACAAAAAGCTCGCAGCAGCAACCTTAGCAAGTTTAGCCCTCTTTGGGGCTCAAAAGGCAGTGCAGGCAAAGGCAGTAATGGTGCCTTTTATAGCCGTAGGCAACGGCTGGCAGACCATAGTGAGCTATGCAACTGACACACAACTCTCTACCAATACCCTTCATATAGCTTACAACATAAAGCCAGCTGTCAGTTATGGTCAGTGCCTTCATGCAGACGGTTTTGTACCAACATCTACAAACGACCTTACCTCTTTCTTCATTGACGGCACTACCAACACACCCCCAACTATATACGGTGATACCATAGGTGGCACTTACGCACCAGTGGCAGGTGCTAATACTTACTTCGGTTTTATGGCAGTTGCTACGGAAGATGCTGCTGGAAATGTTTCTGCAGGTGCAGCGGAGCTTGCTGTGGACACCATATCTTTCAACGCCGGGCTCCGTTTCTTGTATGCTCAAAGGTCCATTGACCTGAACCATCTCGGTGCGGCCAACGCAGTTAATCTTTCTAATACCGGCTTGACTACACTTCAGACCACCAAGTTTATGACATTTGCACCAGCAGATGCCAACCCTATGGTTTACGCGGTGGGTGTAAGTACAGCTGATAATGTATTCGGCGTGCCTTACAATGTACCCATAGCGCTTAATAAAGTCAATAATAACTGGTGGAACAGGAGTGAGCAGACCTTCAGTGATGGTATAGGTCTTTTTGATTACTGTGTAACGCTCTGGCCTGTTTGTGCACCTTCAAGCGCTCCTACCGCTGGGTTTATTTCTAACCTCAACTGCCAGACGGGCACCATATTTGCTCAAGCCGGTGGATGGTTCCATCTTGTAAACGATGCAACGAATGTGGTAACAGCGCTTGCAACTATTCCTGGTGTTAATACAGCTCCAAATGTCATAGTCTTCAAGGTAGAGTCCAATCCTGCATACGGCTATGCAGTAACGCCTCTGCATCCTATGCCTTACACCACAGAGTAATAGCTTTGAACCTTTTTTGGGAGGCTTTTGCCTCCCTTTAAAAACACCTGAGGTTTATGAATGAAAAGGCTATTTTTGTTTTTATTGCTGGTAACTTTTGTCTTCTCCTGTGCCAAAAGGGAAAACTATGTAATAAAAACACGGGATTTTAAAGAGCTGAATGTGCCTTTTGACATACCCTTTGAGCATCTTGTGCCTATAAAGGAGCTAAACTCCAAGTCCTCTTACGCCTTTTTGTATTACGGTGCTGACGGGAAGGTTCACTACTACAAAGATGGCAAGGACACGGTGCTCAACGCTCCGCTGGTGGAGAAGTTCAAGGGTGGGGTTTTTGCTTACTTAGACTACAAGATAGATGGCAACACTCTTTATGTTGCCCAGTGGGTGCGCTACCTGGGAGAGCCAAGGACCAAAAAGGTGATACTCATAAAAACGGACATGGATGGTAAAAACCCCAGCTACACGCTGGTTTCTTCCACCAACGAGTCCATTGGAAAGCCTATGATAGAAACCGATGGGAAGGGTAATGTGCTTTTGGTGTGGTCCGACGAGAGCAACGGCTACGGTGTTGCTTACGCTCTCTCTAACGATGGTGGCAAAACCTTTCCACCGGAGACCATTATAAGACCAGCCAACATAGCCTCAAATCTTGATGTGTATCTTCCCTACTATGACCCCAAAAACGGCTTTAGCGTCATCTACACCACTGACAAGGAAATAAGGGCAAGGAGACTCAAAGACAACGCCGAGGTGGTTCTCTTTAAGTTTGAAGAAGGCTACCAGTACACGCCTTATGTGGAAAAGGGTAATGGTGAGCTTTATATATTTGCTTGGAGGCTTCCAAAAAACAACCCCGCAGATGTTTATGGGACTTACAAGCTCACCTTTTTGGCTTTCAAAGACCCCTTTGAAAAGCCCGTGGCAAAGCTGGAAAAAGACTACCAGAGGGTATACACCTACATTCAGCCGGCGGTCCTTAAGGGAGATAAACCTCTCTTCTTTTCGGTAAACCTTCCTCCCAAGGGTGAGGATGTTTACAAAGCAGATGGAGAACAGCTCAGCAAGCGTATAAACCTTGTCTATTCGTGGAACGGCGAGGACCTCAAAAAGGCTGTAGAAGACAAAGCCAACGACTACCTCTACGCTCAGCTTTTTTCTTCAGTTGCCACCTCCGATGAAGGCGCTTTGGAGGTCTTTAGGGACTCCAGATACCTGATTCCTCAGCTCTGGGCTGTCTATGTGAAGGATGGCAAAACAAGAGCTTTTGGACCTTTGGAAGAACCTTGGGTGGAGACCTCTTTCATGAGCAAGACCCTTTACTTAGGTGATGGCATCTTTAGGGTTTACTACCTGGTGAGAGATGACAAGAAGAACGTCTGGTTTTTGAGGGCAAGGGACATAAAGGCTGAGGCTCTGAGCAACCCTTACAAGCTCCCCAGCAGGAGGGAAAAGCAGGAAAAGCTGGAGGAGGCTCTCAAGAAGTTTTCCGAGTGCCAGATCAAAAACGACCTTGACTGCGTCTACTCTTTCTTTGACCCAGTAGGTCAAAGGCAGTATCCAATTGAGGCTTTCAAGCGCAACGCGGAGGTTTTGAAGATCACCTTTAAGGACTACAAGTGCAGGGGTAAAGTGGTAGGAGACACCAACATAGCCGTATCTTACTGCACTTATACCTACACGCTTCCACCCGTCATAGGCACAGTGCCTGTCCCAGAAAACAAGAGGCAGATAACCGACAAAGATGTTAGGAACTACTGGGTCTTCATAAAAGGTCAGTGGAGATGGGCTATAGAAACAATGCCTGGGCGCACCGCCATTCAGTGGTGAGGGGCTTTACGTTGGTGGAGGTGGTTATAGCTTTTACCATAGCAGTACTGGCTATAGCCTTTATTCAGCAGAGCCTTTCCCTCATAGCAAAACGGCTCTACGTTATGAAAAAGCAGGAGAGAGACCTGCAGACGGTGGCGCAGGTTCAGGAGATCTTCACAGCTCAGGTGCAGGGCTCGGCAAAGGTCTTGGAGAGTAAAAATGTGGACGGTAAAAACTGCAACCTTATGGAGTACAAGAGTTTTAACTACTACGCGTGTTGGCAGGACTTTGGCATCCAGCGTATATATCTCATAAACGGCTATGACTTTCTCATACTCCCCAGATGAGGGGAAGCGTATTTATTTATGTACTTTGGCTTTTGACTCTCATCTCCGGGCTTGTGTTTTTTACCCTCTATCAGCTAAGGTACAGCTATAGCAGAAGCTCCCACTTTGTGGAAAACTGGACTTTTCTTTACGAATCTCGGGCTCTGGCTTTTGTTGGTGTAAACCTCGCTCTCAAAGACCCCAGCCTTCTGAGGCTAAAAAGTCCCCTTCCCTATTACATAGGCAACCGCAAGTACAGGATATACGTATCTGCAGAGGAAGCCAAAATTAGCCTACCCCTCGCCAACAAGGAGATCCTAAGAAGCCTCATGCAAAATATAGGGATGGAGGAAAAGAGAGCTGACGAGCTATCCGAGAGCATCATGGCTTTTTTGGGCAGGGGGACAGAGTATTACGATGCTCCGGCGCCTCACGAGAACATCCACACCATAACCGAGCTTCTCTATGTGAAAGGTATGGATGAGCAAACTTACCGCAAGCTCCAGCAGTACCTTACCCCGGTGGCAACCCTCACCAACATAAATTACGCACCTAAGGAGGTGCTTTTGGCTCTTGGCTTGACAGACAGTGAGGTAAGGTCCGTGGAGGAGCAGATAAAGGTGGCTGGATATGTGGACTTTAACTGGCTTCAGGCTCTTCTTGGTCCCTCAAGGTCTTACATAGCCCTCAGGTTTGTTTATGTCCCCATTCCTCTCTACTACAGGGTGAAGGTGGTCAAGTACGAGCCCTCTTACGATGAGATGGATTTTATAGTCTCCGGTGGAGCTGTGCTGGATGCGTGGCAAGAGTAAGGGTTTTACTCTTATTGAGCTTCTCATAGCGGTGGTGATATCCACTCTTGTGGTGCTGGCTCTTGGCAGCGTCTACAGAGCTGTGCAGGATGTACGAAAGCGCTTTATTGATTACGAGCAGAGCAGGAAGTTTTACGACCTTGTCTACCTACTTCAAAAGCAGCTGATGAGCTGCAGAGACCTCAGGCTGGAAAATGGCACGCTTTCGTACTACACCACCTTTGGCATGAGCGCTCCTTATGTTATGGTGATGCTAAGGTTAGAAGACCAAAAAATTTACTACTCGGAATCTAACCCTTACGATGCTTCTGTGGTTTATCTCAAGAGAGAGTGGCGCGTTCCTTATAGACTCAAGTTGAGCTTGAGGGCTGATGGGAAGGCTCTGAGCATTTCCTACGGCGCTGATGAGCTTGAGCTTTACATAAACTACAACGCGGTGCCCACATCCAACATATTTCTTAAACCTTTTTGAGGCATAAATTATTTATACTATGCCCACAGCTGAGAAAGCTTTATACTACTCCCTGAAGGACTACCTAAAAGAGCGCTACGGTAGGAGGGTGCAAAAGATCACAGTGGCACTTCCCTTTACCTGTCCCAACATAGATGGCACCAAGGCAAGGGGTGGATGCACCTACTGCTTTTCCGGCACAAGACCTGCCCACTTGGATGCTTACATCCCACTGAGAGACCAGATAGAGGATGGCATAAGAAGAGCGAAGGAGCGCTACGGCAAAAACATACTCTTTTTTGTTTACTACCAGTCTTACTCCAACACCTACGGAGAGTATGAGTATCTCAAGTCTGTTTATGACACCGCTCTTGAGTTTGAGGAGGTGGTGGGTATAGATGTGGGGACGCGCCCGGATTGTGCTCCCGAGTGGGTGCTGGAGCTTCTGGAGAGCTACACGCGCATGGGTCTTGAGGTGTGGGTAGAATACGGCCTTCAGAGCGCCAACTTTAAAACCTTGAGGCTCATAAACAGGGCTCACGGAGTTTCTGACTTTGTGGATGCGGTGCTAAGGACCAAAAGGAGAAACCTCAAAGTCTGCGCTCACATAATACTGGGACTTCCCCACGAGGACGAAGAGGATATGTTAGAAACTGGTAAGCTCCTTGCCAGCCTTCCCATAGATGGCGTGAAAATACATCCATTGCATGTTATAAAAAACACCAAGATGGCAGAGCAGTACCTGAGGGGTGAGTTTGAGGTTTTGAGCCTGGAAGAATACGCCAAAAGAGCGGTGGATGTGCTGGAGATACTCCCCCCTCATGTGGTGGTCCACAGGCTCACTGGTGAGGTAGAACCAGAGAGGCTCATAGCTCCTGACTACTGCACCTACGCAAAAAAGCAGGAAGTGATAAATGCTATAGTAGAGGAGCTCATCAGGCGAAAAACTCACCAGGGTGCTAAAATACCTTTTAACAGATGAAAAAAGAGCATTGGGCTTTGGTGTCTCTGAGCGTCAATCTCCTTCAGTCTGGTGCCAAGCTTCTGGCTGGCGTATTTACTGGCAGTCTCTCCATGCTGGGAGAATCCTTTCACTCCCTTTCCGACTCCTTTGCCTCTCTGGTGGCATATCTTACTCTGAGATTCTCCGACAGAAAAAGCCAAAAGTTCCCCTACGGACTTTACAAGCTGGAAAACATAGGCTCTATTAGCATAGCCATATTTCTCTTTATTGCTTCCTATGAGATACTCCAGAGGGCTTTCCAGCGCGAGGTTATCATAAAAGAGGAGTATTTGGCTTTGGGTATTGGTGTGGTTCTCTTTTCCCTCTTTAGCTCCCTCACACTTTCCTTCTTGGAAAGAAGGGCTGGCAAAAGGCTAAATTCTCCCGTGCTGGTGGCGGACTCTTACCATACGCTGACGGATACCTTTGGCTCTTCACTGGTTTTGATGAGCTTTCTGAGTTCTTACATGGGATATCAGGTGGACAGATACTTTGCCATGGGTGTGTCTGCGCTTATAGCCTATACGGCGCTGAGTATAGTAAAGAGGGAGGTTTCAGTCCTTCTTGATATCTCCGTTGATGAGAAAACTCTTGACCATATAAGGCAGGTTATACTGAGCTTTGAAGAAGTCCTTGAGATAAGGCATCTGTTTGTGAGGTCCTCGGGTGGAAAGCTCTTTGCGGACATTACGCTGATGGTAGCAGGCAGGGACTTTTTGAGGATACACAGCTTGGTGGACAAGATAGAGGAGAGTCTCAGGAAGGAAATACCCGAGCTGGAGATGGTATTTATACACTACGAACCTGCTCAAAGCTCAAAAGCAAGCCTGGGAGTGCTTATAGATAATGAGGGGAATGTTAGCGAGAGTTTTGAAAAAGCTGAGGCGGTTATGGTTTTTGGAGATAAAGAAAAGCCAAAGCTCATAAAAGACCTTCCTCAAAGGGAGGAGGACATGGCAAAAGCTCTCATGGAGATGGGAATTTCCATCATCATATGCGGACAGCATCCTGAGAGTAGCAGAGCCAAGTGGGTCATAAGCAAGTACGGTGGTTTTGTGTGGGAAACCCACCAGAAGAATCCCTACTTGGCTCTTTCTGAGGTGGCTTATAATTTTACGGATGTCAAAACTGCTGATAAAGAGAGGCAGGATAATAGACCCTTCCCAGAAGCTTGACACCGTTGGAGACATCCTCATAGAGAAAGGTAGAATAAAGACAGTGGGTGAGAACCTCTTTGAGCTTGAGACCCAGATAATAGACGCAAAGGGTCTTGTGGTGTGTCCGGCTTTTGTAGACCTTCATGCGCATCTGAGGGACCCGGGAGAGACCTACAAGGAGGACATAGAGAGCGCAAGCAGGTGCGCGGTGGCTGGCGGTTTTACCACGGTGGTGTGCATGCCCAACACAAAACCCCCCGTAGACAGCCCCCATGTAGCCCAGTACATAATAGACAAGGCAAGGAGGGTAGGACTCTGTCAGGTGATTCCTTCTGGCACTCTCACCAAAGGCAGAGAAGGTAAAGAGCTATCTGACTTTTACGCTCTCAAACAGGCTGGCTGTCTTACCCTAACTGACGATGGAAGCCCTCTTATGGATGCAAGGCTCATGCAAAGAGCTCTTGAGCTGGCAGGACAGCTGGGACTTTTGGTTATGAACCACTGCGAGGATGACTCTCTCGCCTACGGACACATAAACGAGGGGTATGTGAGCAGTCTCCTCGGTGTGTCATCAAGACCCGCAGAGGCTGAGGACATTCTGGTAGCCAGAGACCTCATACTCTCTTACAAAACTGGAAGTCCCATACACATACAGCACCTTAGCTCAGCCCTGAGTGTGGAGCTGATAAGGTACTTTAAAGAAAAGGGAGCAAGGGTCTCATGTGAGGTAAACCCCTACCACCTTCTTTTTAGCGAAAGGGAGCTTTTAAAGTCGGGTGCTAACGCAAAGGTAAACCCACCTCTGAGGAGAGAAGAGGACAGGCTGGCTCTTCTGGAGGCTGTAAAGGACGGCACCATAGACTGCATAGCAACGGACCACGCACCCCATGCCGGTTGGGAGAAAGGTCAGATAGAAAAGGCAAAAGCTGGTATGATAGGGCTTCAGACCGCTCTTCCTTTGGCTCTGGAGCTGGTAAGACAGGGACACATAAGCCTCATGCGGATGATAGACCTTATGTCCTGCAAGCCTGCAAGCATCTTAGGTCTTGAAGGATGCGCAACCCTGAAGGTAGGCTCAAAAGCCAACATAACCATATTTGACCCTGAAAAGGTCTGGACGCTCAACGAAAGCACCAACCTCTCCAGGTCTCGCAACACCCCACTCTGGAACAGGGAGCTTAGGGGAAAGGTGGTTTATACCATATTTGAGGGAAAGGTGGTCTACCGGGATGTTTGAGAGAGTCTGTATAGTAGGCGTGGGTTTTATGGGAGGCTCTTTTGCCCTCGCTCTAAAAGAGCGCTATCCTCAGTGCCAAATCTTTGGCATAGACATAAACCATAGTGCTATAAGCAAGGCACTTGAGCTCAAAACCATTGACGGGGGAAGCACGCAGATAAAAGATACACTGCGCTTTGACCCTCAGCTGGTGGTAATTGCCACACCTGTGGGGACCTTTGAAGAAATAGCAAAGGCTCTGGCACAGCTTGACATAAAATGTGTCATAACCGACCTGGGAAGCGTAAAGGGGCGCATAGTTTATATGATGGAAGAGCATCTGGGTGGGAACTTTGTGGGGGGGCATCCCATAGCAGGCACGGAAAAGTCCGGCGTAGAAAACAGCCTAAAAGACCTCTTTAAAGGCAAAAGGTGTGTCATCACACCCACCGAGAAGACTTCCCCTCAAGCTAAAAAGATGGTAAAAGACCTCTGGCAGAGTCTGGATGCGCTGGTGGAGGAGATGGACCCCTACCTTCATGATTACATATTTGGCGCGGTCTCCCACATGCCCCACGCGGTTGCCTTTGCTCTCATAGATGCCATAGCAAGGCTCAGCAAGGATGGTGTAAACCTCTTTGAGTATCCCGGTGGTGGCTTTAAGGACTTTACGCGCATTGCTTCCTCTGACCCCATCATGTGGAGAGACATATTCCTGGAAAACGCCGAGAACATAGTTAAAGCCATAGAAGTCTTTCAGGAGTCCTTGGATACCCTAAAGAGTCTAATAGTCAGCGGTAAGGCTTATGAGATCACCCAGTATCTGAGCAAAGCTAAAGAGCTAAGAGACAGGATAGTATAGTGGTGGAGCGGAGGGGACTTGAACCCCCGACCTCCTACACGCCAAGCAGGCGCTCTCCCAACTGAGCTACCGCCCCTACCAGCAGTATATTTTAATTTATGAACCTCCTTCTGTGCAAGTCCTTACTCTGCAGATAAAACCTGAGCCTTAGACCTTCTCTTCTCTTTGCACGCTCCTTTTTTAGCATCTGGAGGCATTCCTCCTTTAGCACCTTTACCAGGCTTATCATACTCATACTATATAATATACCTCATCTGCCTATTATTTCCCTTTCCCTTATGCGCGGATCTATAAGAGCCAGAAGGATGTCTGCAATGAGATTGCCCAGCAGAAGCATTATGGTGCCTATGTATAGCCCTCCCATTACCAAAAAGAGGTCCTGAGAGAGAACAGCGTCCAGCATCAAAAGTCCAAGCCCAGGCCAGCCCACGATAATCTCTATGAGAGCAGCACCAGATAAAAGCCCTGCTATCTCGTAGCCTATGAGGGTGGTAAAGGGGTTCATGGCATTTTTTAAAACATGCTTTACAATGACCCTCTGAGGAACTCCCTTTGCCCTCAAAAAGGTGGTGATAGGACTGTGAAGCACCTCAATGACGCTACTTCTTACTAGTCTGAGCATACCTGCGGTTGATACCAGGGTGAGAGTAAGGACAGGCACCACCATGTGCTTGGCAATGTCAAGCAGCTTTTCAAAGGTAGTCATACTCTCAAAGCCAGCACTCCGCATACCACCCACAGGCAAAGCGCCCGTTTTGGAAGCTATAAGCAGGAGCAAAAAAGCCAAGAAGAAGGAGGGGAAGGACATAAAAGTGTAAGCGTAAGCTTTTATAAGCTTGTCTGTGAAAGTCCCCTCTTTAAAGCCTGCCAAAAGCCCCAAAAGCACAGCCAAAAACCATGAAAGCACCGCAGAAGTCAGAGTCAAAAGCAGGGTGTTGCCAACCCTCTCCTTTATAAGCTTTATCACAGGTGCGTGATACTGAAAGGAATAGCCAAGGTCAAACATCACCGCAGATTTTAGCCATTTTATATACTGAACCATAACAGGTTTGTCAAGTCCATACTGCTTTTTTAAAGTCTCTATGGTTTCTGGTGATATCTGGGGATTGAGCCTCAGCTGGTCCAAGTAATCTCCCGGTGCCATTTTTATTATCAAAAAGGACAGAAAGGTAACACCCAAAAGGGTTATAACAGCCTGCCCAAGTCTTACAAGAAGGAATGTAAACATCAGAAGTAATTGGCAACAAAGTGCCTGACCTGAGCAAAGTATCTCTCTATCTCTTGACTGTGCTTTTGTTTGACATACCTTGCCAGCTTGTAGTCATCCCAAAGACCCAGCATAGGTATCCAGTCGGGGATGGCATCCCTGCTCTCTATAAAGTAGAGGAGAACCGCCACAAAATCTCTCCTTGTTTCCTCTCTCAGGTCAAAGTTGGGGTCGCTCAGCATCCTAAAAAACAGCTTTACATCCAGAATGAGATTCCTCACATACTCCATAGTAGGGGGTACAGAAGAAAGTTTATCAAAAAACGCCCTTCTTAGGTCCTCCATCTTAACTTCCCTGTAGTACTTTTTGAGGATTTTTTCCTTTTTGCTGTCCTGCATAACTCTTATTATACAATTAAGTTTCGGATATGGACAAAAGATGGCAGGCTCTAACCCTTCTTATAGCGCTTCTGACCGCAGACCTTGTGGCTTATTATACATCCCTTGCTTTAGCTTACCTTACGCGCACGGCTTTAAATCCCCTCCTTTATATGTACGCAGAGTTTAACTTCCCCCTCTCCCACTTTTTTAAGATGTGGTGGATACCTGTGATATTTGTATTCTTTAATTTCTACGAAGGGTTATACCAGAAGAGGTTTCCCCTTCCTGAAGAGCTAAGAAGAATGGTAAAAGCCACCTTTTTTGGTCTTTTCACCCTCTTCTTTCTGGTGGGGCTTACCAAAAAGTCCGAGCAATTTTCAAGGCTCATGCTCTTAATCTTAGGGCTTTACATGCCACTGATGCTTTTACTGCTAAGACCACTCTCAAAAAAACTGCTGTTTGAAAGAGGTATAGGACTAAGAAGGTTTGCTGTGGTGGGCACCGACGATATGGTCAAAAAGGCTGCCTCCTTTCTGGAGGCGGACGGCTACATGGGCTACTCTCTTTTGGGCTTTTTCAGCGACAAAGATGCTTTAAAGAGCGTAATTCTGAATGGGAGAATCTTCAGGGTAAAAAAGCTAAGGCGCTTGAAAACCCTTGCCGAAAAGGGATTTGTAGACTGCCTTGTTGTTTCCACCGGCCACTTTGAAGAGGAGGAGCTTGCCAGCTTTGTTTATAGATATCACGGGAAAGTGCAGGAGCTTATCCTGGTTCCTCCCCTCAAAGGTCTCAGCTTAATAAACTCTCATCCTCTGCCTGTTTATATGCTGGATGTTTTTATGCTGAGCTTTAAGGACAACCTCAAGACCTTTCCAAACCTTCACATAAAGAGGGCTTTTGATTTAGTACTTTCCTTTACTTTGCTCCCCTTGGTGCTTTTCCTGGCACTTATCTTTTCTGCTCTCATAAAGCTGGAGACGGGGGGTCCTGTCTTTTTCTCTCACACGCGGGTAGGTCAGGGCGGAAGGCTTATAAAGGTATACAAGTTTAGAACCATGCATAAGAATGCACAGGAAAGGCTAAACAAGCTTCTTGAAGAGAGACAAGACCTGAGGGAGGAGTGGGAAAGGTATAGAAAACTCAAAGATGACCCCCGCATCACCAGAGTGGGAAGGTTCTTAAGAAAGACCTCCCTTGATGAGCTTCCTCAGATATTCAATGTCATAAGGGGAGATATGAGTTTGGTGGGTCCCAGACCTGTGACTCAGGAGGAGCTGGAAAAATACTATGGAGAGTTTGCACAGGTTTATATGATGGTAAAGCCAGGCATCACAGGCTACTGGCAGGTGAGCGGAAGGAGCGAGGTGGATTATAATGTGCGTGTTGCAATGGACACTTTTTATGTAGTCAACTGGTCCCTGTGGTTAGATATATACATACTTGCCAAAACTCTTTGGGTAGTTTTAAAAGGAAAGGGAGCTTACTGAGGGATTATCTTTATAATTATTAGCTTTGGAGGTTAGCATGCAGAGGTTTGTGCTAAAGTCCAAGATACACAGGTTAAAGATAACCGGTAAAGAGCTTCACTATGAGGGTAGTCTATCCTTAGACTCGGCGCTTATGGAGTCTGCCAACCTTGTACCTTTTGAAAAGATAGATGTGTATAATGTTAACAACGGTGCGAGGTTTTCCACATATGTTATTCCCGCACCTACTGGCTCTGGAGAGGTCAGGTTAAACGGTGCTGCCTCAAGACTCGGTGAGGTAGGGGATATCATCATAATCGCTTCCTACGCTCTGATGGAGGAAAGAGAGCTGGATAGCTTCAAGCCTGTTCTTGTCTATGTAAATGAGGAAAACAGAATTTTAGAGATAAAAAGGGATATGGTGGTGGTGCATGATTGGTAGAGTTTTTAGGATATTCAGGGAGAAGGGAGGAATTTTAAAAGCGCTTGACCTGTGGGATTGGTACGAAAACTTGGACCCAAAAAAGCAAAAGGTGGTTAAGTATTACTTTTCCCTCAAAAGCATAAAGAACTTGAGGTTTCCATACAAGGCAAAGCACTTTGACAGCGGACACATAGAACAAACACCTTACACCAAAAGGACTTTTTTGGGAAGCATAGCTCAGATGGCTCTGCTAGAGGGAGACATAAAAAGCGCAGAGTGGCTCTACTTGGAAGCCCTTAAGATGGAAGGCACACCTATTGAGGCTCACATGATACTAAACGACCTTCTGCTCCTTGCCCAAAAGGAGAAAGACTTTGAGAAGATGGAAACTTATGCCAGGTGGGATGTGGAAATGTTTGAAGATTATAAGGAAACCCTCAAAGATAAGAACGGTGGAAGCTTGCCCCACATAAACTCCTTTGATGTGCTTCTGTACCTGCTGGAGAGAAAGGGAAGGTATGAAGAAGCTCTTAAGCTAATATCCTTTATGGAAAAAGAGTCCGTTCCATATTACCAAGAGGCTAAGGAGAGGATTGTTCAAAAAGCTTTAAGCTCATAGCAAGAGCTCCCCTTGCCATGCAAAACTCCTCACAGCTGGAAAATGCCACAGAAAGACAAGAGGCTGGAAGCTTCTCCACCGATGCCAGAAGCCTCTCTTTTACATCACCCAGAAACTCCCTCATACTGTCCAAAAGCCCACCACCAAGAACCAGCACATCCGGATTGAGTATATGCACCGCATTAACAAGTCCCGCTATCAGGTATTCTTTGAAAACTTCCACTGCACTCAGAGCCGTCTGGTCCCCCTGTTTGGCTTTTTCTACCACTTGGTAATCTCTCAAGTATTCCTGCGAGATGCTCTTGTATATCCTTTCAAAGCCGTAAGAGGAACAGTAAGCTTCCCAGCACCCAGCCCTTCCGCAGTTGCAAAGCTCCCCACCCACCTTTATGATGTGATGCCCCAGCTCTAAACTGCTTCCGCAGGCTCCAAGGTAAGGCTCCCCGTTGATGACAAACCCCGCTCCCAATCCTGTACCTATAGCTATAAAGAGGAGACTTTTGCTCTCTCTGTGGTCATAATACCACTCACCAAAGGCTCCAAAGCTAACATCGTTGCCCACAATGCACTTTATACCCTCGGAGGTTATAATCTCTTTCAGGTTCAGCCCGTCAAGAGCTGGTATGTTGGGAGACTTGTAAACTACGCCTTCAAGAGACGTAAAACCCGCCACAGCAATCCCCACAGCCTCAGGCTCTCCCTCCTTTACCACACTTACGATGGTCTTTATAAACTTCTCCCCATCTCTTGAAATGTCCTTAACATAAAACTTCTGCCTCCTCCCATCTTCCCAGAGCACCTTTATAAAGGTGCCTCCTATGTCAACCCCCTTTCTCATAAGAGAACTCCCTAACTGTAATGCCTTCACCTTCTAACCGAGCCTTCAGGCGCAAAACCACCGAGCCATTTTCCCCCTCATAGATGCCATAAAATTCCAGCTGGTTGTTAAAGAGCCTGGCAGACTCCTTTTTGAGCTTCAAGCCTTCCTTTTTGCTTTGCTCACAAAGTCTTTTAAAACCCTCTTCACCATATGCTTGCAAAAGGTCAGGACTAATTAAAACCTTTAAACGCTCAAAATTTCTCTCGGAGCAATCCTCAGACCCAACAAGAAAGGATAAAAGGGGACTCAGGCTTTCTAACACTCTTTTCTTGTTGCTATAGTCCTCATGCCAGATAAGGAAAGCTATAAAAAAAGGATAAACAACCGCAAGCGCTATGAAGGAACCAATGATGAGGTCTTCTCTCTTTAGAGCCACCCTTTCCTCCTCACCCAGTAAAGGAGCGATGCAGTGACGGCTATCATAAGCAAAAGTGAATAAACATAACCGTACTTCCATTCCAGCTCTGGCATGTGTTTGAAGTTCATACCGAATATGCTGGCAATGAGTGTGGCAGGCAAAAATATGGTTGCCAGAACTGTAAAGACTTTGACACCTTCGTTCTGCCTTATGGATATAAGCCCCAAGAGAGAACTCTGGATACTGTCAATCCTGTCCATGTAAAGGGTGGTATAGTCCAGCAAAGTGTAAAGGTCGTCAAGAGCCACCTTTATATCTCTCTTAGTCTGGGCATTCACCTTGGGGCTTTTTACAAAGTGGCTAAGGATTCTGAGCTTTTCGTTTATGGTCTCTCTCAGGGTGATGTTTAGCTCATCGTAGTAAGAGATGTCTCTTATTATCTCCTGAGACTGTTCGGCAAAAACCTCCTTCCTGAGGTTTCTTATCCTCCTTCCCAGTATTTCAAGCCTATCTCCTATGCGATCCACCTCTATGTTTACTATCTGAGCAAAGATGGCTTCGGGAAATTGGAAGGACAGGTCCTGAGCCATCACCCGCTTTTGAAAGATCATCAGAGTGGGTATGTCTCTGTATCGTAAGCTCACAAAGTACCTGCCTCTTATGAAGAATACGACAGGCTCCACCAGCACATCCTCCTTTTGCTGTATTACAAAGGAGAAATTCATGTATATAAAGTCTGCCTCTTCTTTGTATTTGCTACTTATCTCTATGTCTCCAAAAACTTCCCTCGGTGGCATCTCAAAGCCAACGGCACTTTTTAGCCAATCTATCTCCTCTTCTGTGGGTTTTTCCACATCAAGCCACACCACCTTATCCCTTGGTATCTCCCCTATCTGGTCTATTCCAAACCCGGTAAACCCCCTGTTTATGTTGGCATACACGAATATCATAACATAACTATTTTAATCAAATTTATGGGCATCTAAGTAGCACATACTTGCCGTCAAACTCTATTCCTTCTGTTAACAAACTGCATTCAGGCAGCTCTTTTGTATACTTTTCCTTGGTTATCACCAGTCCTGAAAGCTTTTGGGTGTTTTCCTCCCTGGGTATGCATCTTTTTGAATAAAAGACTAAGGCTGAGTCCTCGCTTTTGTAAAAGTAAGCGGGAGCTTCTTGGGATTCAAGAAAAGGGTAAGCTTTTGGTGTAAATCTCAGCCCTTCATAAAAGCCAAGAGCCAAAACTATTAGCAAAAGCACACCCGCGGATAAAAGGAGGACTTTCTTTATGTATCTCTCTTCTATGGTGCTTGCTAAAATTACGCTCATGGGAGGATAGGCAAAGAGTATGTAGTGGTGGAGCTTGTTTTTGGCAAGGCTGAAAAAGACTATCACGGCAAGGAACCAAGTCAGGTAAGGCAAAAGCTCTCTCTTGAAGTTTTTTATCACCTTCAAGTACATGGGAATGTAAAAGATGGTGGTGGCAAAAACTACCAGAAGGTAATAGTAAAAGGGTGAAGGATGGGTTAATCTCTGTCCTGTGTATCTCATCACATTCTCATAAACAAAAAACCTGAAAAAGTAGTCATATCCAAACTCATAAAACATGTAAAAGTACCAGCTTCCGCCAACTGCTAAAAAGATGGCAAGCCCTCTCCAAGAAAAGACCTTTAAATCCTTCCTCCAGAGAAGATAAACCAGAAGAGTTAAGAAGACACCAACCGGACCCTTTGTCAAAAAAGCCAGAGACAAAAAGAGCCACCCCAAAAGAATTCTCTCTGAGAGGAAAAGGTAAAGACTTACCATCATAAAGAAGGTGTTTAGCATCTCTGGAGTTAAGGCTCTGGATTCTATCCACAGATGTGGGAGCGTGAGAAGGACAAGAAAGCTCTTTTTTGCAGTCTTCTCATCCGTGTATCTTTTTGCTATAAGATAAGCCATGATGGCGGTGCCAAGAGCGGAAAGTCCAGATACCATCCTTGCAATAAGTTCGTTAAATCCCAAAAGGCCGGAAAAAAGCACTACCACCCAGTAAAGCATAGGAGGCTTTTCAAATCTTGGCTGACAGTTATAATAAGGCACCAAGAAGTTATGGCTCTTTAGCATGTTTAAGATGGCAGAGGCGTTTCTGCCTTCATCAAGGGAAGTAAAGCTAAGCACCCAGCTTCCAAAAATAAAAAAGTAAAAAGATAGGAGAAGTGCCCAGAAGACTCTCACCATATTACCTTCTGTGCTGTAGGTGTATCTGCACTCCTCCACCCACATCCACCTGTGGTTTTTCATCAACTTTCAGTGCGCAAGAAGATAAGAAAATAACCAGCAGGCTAATCCAGAACATCTTTAAGCACCTTGTAGGTTTTGGAAGCTGGCAGACCCATCACCGTGTAGTAATCACCGCATATTTTTTCTATAAAAGTGGCACCAAAGCCTTGCACAGCATAGGCTCCTGCCTTGTCCATAGGCTCTTGGGTTTTTATGTAATCTTCTATCTCCTCTTTTTCTATATGCCTAAACTTTACCAGAGCTATGTCGTGAAAGAGTACCCTCCTTCTGGGGGAGATTACGCTCACTGCGGTGATCACCTTGTGCCATCTTCCAGAAAGGGCAGTTAGCATACGCTTTGCCTCCTCTTGGTTTTTAGGTTTTCCCAGCGCTCTGTTTCCCAGCACCACCAGAGTGTCTGCACCTATAACGGTAGCGTATTTATACTCTCTCCATACGGTAAAGCTCTTTTTAAAGGCTAAGCTTCTGGCAGTCAAAAGGGGGCTAACGACTTGTTTGTCCTCCCTCACTCTTGAGGGTATCACCAAAAACTTAAAACCCAGCATGCGCAGTATATCAACCCGCCTTTTGGATTCTGAAGCAAGTATAAGAAGCCTCACCTTAGGTTTATATTATATCTTCAGCGCTCCTATTTTTGTAAGAACATCAAGGAAGAACTTAGTAAAATACACATTGGATACGAAAGAGGCTATACTGCCTATGGTGAGGGTGGTGGCAAATCCTTTTACTGGTCCGCTTCCAAACTGAAAGAGGATGAGAGCAGCAATGAGAAGAGTAATGTGGGTATCCCATACTACGCTCAGGGACCTTCTGTAGCCCAGCTCCACGGCCTTTTTTGGGCTGCTGCCAGACCTTAGCTCTTCTTTAACCCTTTCAAAGATAAGCACATTGGAGTCAACCGCTATGCCCATGTTTAGGAGTATACCAGCTATACCAGGTAGAGTGAGTGTAGCACCAAGGAGTACCAGACCTGCCCACAGAAATAGAGCATTGAGCAGTATAGCCAAGTTGGCGGTGATACCTGCCACCTTATACCTTCCCAGAAGCAATGCCACCAGGAGGATAAAGCCCACTATGCCGGCTTTTATACTCTGATTTATGGCATCCCTTCCCAAGGAGGGACCCACCACCGTTTCTTGGAGGAACTTTACATTGGTAGGCAAAGCACCAGCCCTGAGAACTATGGCAAGCTCCTTTGCCTCTTCTGGAGTGAACTGTCCAGTTATCTGCCCCCTGTCAGTTATCCTACTCCTTATAACAGGAGCGGACATGACTTTTTTGTCAAGAACTATGGCAAGGCGTCTACCTATGTTTTTCTCTGTAGCATCACCAAAAGCTCTTGCACCTCTGTCTGTCAGCTCAAAGGTAACTGCTGGCGCACCAAACTCATCGGTGCTGGTATAGGCAGTCTTTAGGTCAGCACCCGTTATAACGGGCAGCTTCTCTACCAGAAACCACTCCTGCGGATTTCTTGAAGGCAAAAGCTCCGTATCCTTGTTTAGCTTCTGCTCAAGAACTTCCTTGGGACCGCTGCCCACCACCAACTTTAGCTCAAGAAGAGCGGTTTTTCCAATTATGGACTTTGCCTTATCTATGTCTAAAACACCTGGAAGCTCCACAAGCACCCTGTCCCCGCTCACCTTAGTTATAACCGGCTGAACTACGCCAAGCTCGTCTATCCTCCTTCTTAGCACCTCTACCGTCTGACCTGCTATGCTGTCTTTGAGCTTTTTTATCTCATCATCCTTTAACTTTATAAGCACCTGTCCCTTTTCTCTACTTACAACTTCAAATCTTGGAAAGTCTTTACTCACCATCTGGGATATGCTGTCTATATCCTTTTTGTCAAGCACTTCCACCTTTATGCCACTTTTATCCGATGTTACATCCAGCACATTTATCCCAGCGTCTCTTAACTTTCTTTCTATATCCTTTGCATACCTTTCGTACTCCTGGGTTAGGGCATAATCCATGTCTGGCTCTAAAAGCATAGATATGCCACCTTTCAAGTCAAGCCCGAGGTTGACAGGTTTAAAAAGGGATATACCCACAGAAAGAGCCACCAAAGCCAAAAGCAAGGAAAGATTCAGGTAAATGTTCTTCATACATCAGCATTATAGCATATCTCTTATGTTGCTATAATAACAGGACATTATCCTCTCTGATTCTTGGCTTATATCCACCCTGTTGTAGCTTATCCTTTTGCTCAAAATACCGTCCACTACCCTAATAATGTCCTCCGCTCTGGAAACCACAAAGCCAGCACCTTTTTGGAGCAGGTACTCAGCCATGTCTCTTACCTTTTGTGTGAAGGGTCCAAAAAGTACAGGTTTGCCATGATAGGCAGGCTCCAGAAGGTTATGTCCACCAACAGGCACAAGCGTCCCACCCACAAAAGCCACATCAGCAAGAGCATAAACATCAAAAAGCTCTCCCAGCGTATCAAGTATCAGGATATCCCACTCTTCCCCCCTTTGCCGACTCCTCAAGAAACACCTGAAACCTTTTACCTTATTTGCTATCTCTTGCGACCTTGAAATGTGGCGTGGAGCTATGAGGAGTCTCAGGTCAGGATGGCGTTTTTTTAACTCTCCAAAAGCTTCTATTAGGATTTTTTCCTCACCATTGTGCGTGCTTCCTGCCACAAAAAGCTTAAAATCCCCCTTTTTCATCTCTTTTATCTGTCTTTCCTCAAAAAGGAATTTTAGATTGCCACAACTTACCACCTTTTTGCATCCGTAAGATTCGTATCTTTCTCTGTCCTTGTCGCTTTTTGTGATTATAAGATCAAACTTTCTGCTTATGAATCTCTCGTAAAGACCTCCCTTTGCGTAAGCATTGAGAAGAACTTTCTTAGCCTTCGTAAAAAGGATAAAAGACGGCCAAAACTCCCTCTCCATTATGAAGATGGCGTGAGCTTCTATTTTTCTCTCAAAGCTCCTGACTGTAAAAGGTGTATCCAGAGGTAGCCTCTCCAAACTGTGGTAGTATTCGGGATGCCTTTTGATGTAGTCCTTGGCTCTTGGTGAGAAGTAGGTTAGAACTATGCGGTAGTCTTTTATAAGCTTTTTCAAGAGTGGCTTTGCCGTGTTGAACTCTCCCACACTGGCAGTATGGAACCAAATGGTTTTCATACGGTGAGTAGGTAAATTATACATGAATTTTTTATAAAATCCGACAACCCCCTTTAACGAAATTTTCAAAGTGTGGAAGTATAATAGGCGCACAAATGAAGAAGAATAGGTCAAAGGGTATAGAGAAGCTTGCTGAGTTTGCCAAAAAGGATATTGCGGAGGTGCTCACTATATTGGAAAGCTCCATTGATGGCATCACCAATCAAGAGGCAAAGAGAAGGCTTGAGATATTTGGTGCTAACGAGATAGTTCATGAAAAACCTCCACCTTGGTATGTAGAGCTGTTAAAAGCCTTCGTCAATCCCTTTATAGGCATCCTTATCTTCTTAGCGGTAGCGTCTTACATAACAGATGTGCTTTTTGCACCCCCAGGCGAAGGGGATTGGAGCACCATAATCATCATATGTATTATGGTAGGTGTAAGTGGTGTCCTCCGCTTTGTGCAAGAGTATAAATCCAAGACAGAAGCTCAGAAGCTAAAAGCTATGATACGCACCACCGCACTCGTCAGGAGAAAAGATGTAGGTACCATAGAGATAAACATTGATGAGGTAGTTCCGGGGGATATTGTTTATCTCTCCGCAGGGGATCTCGTTCCGGGAGACCTGAGGATCATACGCTCAAAGGACCTGTTCGTAAATCAGGCAGTTCTCACAGGTGAGTCGGAGCCAGTTGAAAAGTACGCAGAGCTGCCTGAAGATAAAAAACTTTCAAAAAGGCTCAGTCTGACAGACCTTGAAAACATGTGCTTTATGGGCACCAGCGTGGTGAGCGGTTCTGGTGTGGGAATAGTTGTAGCAACTGGCGAAAACACATATCTGGGTTCTGTGGCTGAGAGTTTGATGGGTCAGAGAGCTTTAACGAGTTTTGAGAAAGGCATCAATGAAGTAAGCAAACTCCTAATAAAGTTTATAGCCTTAGTATTTCCCATAGTTTTTGTTATAAACGGCTTAACAAAAGGTAACTGGTTTGATGCGCTCCTGTTTGCCTTGGCTGTTGCTGTAGGGATAACACCTGAGATGCTTCCCATGATAGTAACCGCAAATCTTGCCAGAGGTGCTGTTGCCATGGCAAGGCGCAAAACCATAGTTAAAAGGCTTGACTCTATACAGAATTTTGGGGCTATGGATGTGCTATGCACAGATAAAACTGGCACATTAACCCTTAACAAGGTAATCTTAGTAAAACATATGGATGTCCACGGGAACGAGGATGAAAGAGTGCTCCGGCACGCCTTTTTAAACAGTTACTATCAGACGGGACTGAGAAACTTACTGGACATAGCCATCTTAGAGTATGGCAAAGAAAGAGGAATGGATGAGAGCATACTGGAGAGGGTTTATAGGAAGGTAGACGAAATACCCTTTGACTTTACCAGAAGGAGAATGTCTGTAGTTTTAGAGAGTGGAGTTGCGGGCAGTAAAAAGAGACAGCTCATCACAAAAGGTGCAGTAGAAGAAGTGGTATCTGTGTGCAGTTTTGTTGAGTACAGAGGGCGCGTCATTCCCCTCACAGAAGAGATAAAAGCCGAAGTTTTTAGGATGGTGGAGAAGTTGAACGAGGATGGTATGAGGGTGCTTGCAGTTGCTCAGAAAAACGACGTTTCACCTGAAGGTGTATTGGGGTCAAAGACGAAAATCATATGGTACTTATGGGTTTTTTGGCTTTCTTGGATCCACCAAAAGAAACAGCTCCTTATGCCATCCATGCTCTAAAGACGCACGGTGTTGAGATAAAGATCCTAACAGGTGACAACCCGGTGGTGACTAAAAAGATATGTAAGGAGGTTGGTATAGAGGTAAAGGGTGTTCTTTTAGGTGAGCAGATAGATAGCATGACGGATGAAGAGCTTATGGTAGTAGTAGACAGTACCACCATATTTGCCAAGCTTGCACCCACGCAAAAGGCAAGAATAATAAAAGTCCTAAGGAGAAAAGGGCATGTGGTGGGGTTTCTTGGAGACGGTATAAACGATGCTCCGGCTATGAGAGAAGCGGATGTAGCCATATCTGTGGACAACGCTGTTGACATAGCAAAGGAATCCGCAGACATCATCCTGTTGGAAAAGAACCTTATGGTATTAAAAGATGGTGTTGTGGAAGGAAGGAAAACTTTTGCCAATATAGTAAAGTACATAGCTATTACAGCAAGCTCAAACTTTGGGAATGTTTTTTCCGTATTAATTGCCAGCGCTTTCTTACCTTTCCTGCCTATGACTCCTCTTCAACTCCTCTTTTTGAACCTAACCTATGACCTTTCCATGACTTCCATGCCCTTTGATAGAGTAGATAGGGATTATGTAGAAAAGCCTAAGAAATGGAATGCGGAGAAAATAAAACACTTTATGCTGTGGTTTGGACCTGCAAGCTCTATCTTTGACATTTTCACTTACCTTATGCTGTTTTTCTTAGTAGGACCAGCAGTGTTAGGAGGCTCGTATTATAGCCTTCCCGCAGAGTTAAAGACGCAATTTGCATCTCTGTTTCAAACAGGATGGTTTGTTGAAAGCTTGTGGACCCAAACTATGGTAGTTTACATGCTGAGAACCAAGAGAATACCCTTCTTGGGGAGCTTCCCAGGTCTTCCTCTTTTCTTTTTGACGATGACAGCCCTTCTGGTAGACACCTTTGTGCCTTTTACAGTATTTGGCGAAAAGCTCGGTATGAGAGCTCTTCCACCCTTCTACTTTTTGCTGATACTTGTGCCCGCAATAGTAGGTTATCTGACATTAGCCCACTTCCTGAAAGGTAAGTTCTTAAAGCGCTACGGCGACCTGTTTTAATTCCCCATCCTGCGCCCATCCTTTTTTTGATGAAAATATGTAAGTGATTACTATCATAATTGAAGTCAGAGAAGAGGTTTATACTTATAAGGTATGAGGAAAGTTTTTTTGTTGATGGTCTTCACCTTTCTGTGGGCGCATGCTGAGGAGGAACTCACCTTTAGACAGGTTATGCAGGTAGTCAACAGTGCGACTTTGCGCATGCTTGAAGGTTTTTTGATGAACAACGATGAGCTTATAATCCGTGGTGCTCAGGAGATAGCTCACCATCCCATGCCAAAGGGTGGACCTCTGGCTTACATAGACCCATCCAAGAGGGAAGAGTTTGCAAAAGCTATGCCCACCTTTGAAAGGCAGGTACACGACTCTGCGGAGGAGGTCTTAAGGCTCATAAAGGAGAAAAGAAGGGATGAAGCTTACGAAAAGTTCAACTATATGGTAAAAGGTTGTATGGGATGCCACAGCTTATTTAGGGATTACGGAAAGAGATGAGCAAAGAGAGGCTTCTGGAAGAATTAAAGAAAGTCATAGACCCACACACGGGAATGGATATAGTATCCATGGGGTTAGTAAAGAGTCTGGATGAGAGGGAAGGGAAGGTCAGAATCACCATAAAGCCCACAAGTCCCTTCTGTCCCGTAGGGGAGTACTTACTCAAAGCGGTTAGGGACATTATTACCTCCATCGGTTATGAGGCGGATGTAAAGCTTGAGGATTATGCGTTTGGGGAGGATGCACATGAGGATTGATGTAAGAGACCTTGAACCACCACAGCCTATGATAAGGGTAGTTCAGGCTCTTGAGAAGCTCCAAGAAGGTGAGGTTCTTGAGGTTCTCGGCTCCAGACCCTTTACCCACCTTTTACCCAGGCTGTCCGAGATGGGATACGAATACCAGCTGGAAGAGACGGAGGAGGGGTACCTTCTGAAGGTATGGCACAGCGGAAAAGCTAAAGAAGAGAAATTATCTTTTGAGGAGCCAGAGTTTGAAATAAACGAGGATACGAATGTGGGTAAGCTCTTGGAAAGATTTCCACAAGCTCTTGAAATCCTCATAAGGTACGGCTTTACTCCCCTTAAGAATCCTATTCTTAGGAAGATATTACCCTATACGGTTAGCCTTAAGCAGGCTAAGAAGATAAGAAGGATGTCAGACGAGAAGTTTCAGGAGATGCTCAGAGAGTTAAAGAAGTTAACGGAGAGATGATAAGACCTGCATCCTTTATAAAAACTACACCCCTTTACATACTCATCTTTTTCCTCCTTCTCCTGGCTTCGCTTTTGCAAAAGACTCTGGGCAAAAACTACACAGATACGCTCATATTCTTTGCATTTCCGGGGCTAATCTCTGGCACGCTCTTCCAGATATACCCTACACTTCAGGGACATCCCTTCAGGGGTGAGCCATTAATTTATGTGCACTTGGCTGTGTGGTTTATTAACTTGCTCTTCTACTTCCTAAAGGGCAGTGTAAATCCCTACGCCTATTTGCTCCTTAGCTCTATACATACCGTGCTTGTACTTCTTAACACTAGGAAGATAAAGGACTCTGTTGTGCTTTTCTTCCTTACGGGTAGCCTTTTTTACCTGCTTGCAGGTGTTTTGATAAAAGAAAACCCCATATTTGTGAAGCATCTTATCACCGTTGGGTACTTTATGCCCATAATAGTAGGCTCTTACTATGTGTTTGTACCCATGCTTCAAATAGAGGAACTAACAAAAAGGGGTTTAATCTGGTTAAATTTTCTTCTCCAGGTTGCCAGCTCTGTGCTGGTTCCCCTGTTCTGGTATATTTCTGATTACACGCTCCTGTCTTACTCCGGCACACTACTGCTTCTGTCCGTAGGTACGCTTTCTTACAGCGTTTACCATATGCTGAGCCAGAGGAAAAGCCCCTTAAAGGGTCTTGATGTGTCAGTTCAATTTTTCATACTTGGTCTCTTTATGTGCTGGTTTTTTCTGCTGGTAGGTGTTCTCACTGCCGGTAGTGGAAACTTTGGTTTTTTCCAACTGCATTCCGATGGTATGCTCTACGGCTTTTTAACCGCCATAAGCGTAGGTGCATCTTACCACATAATCCCCTTCCTACTCTGGTGGAGAAGGTACGCACCAAGAATGGGCAAGGAAAAAGTGCCTACCCTGAAGGAAGTGTTAAACATAAGCGTGGTAAAGAAGCTCCTTATACTCCTTCCTCCTCTAACAACGGGACTTTTCTTCGGAGACATGGTAAATCCCTATGTGGAAAAAGCCTTCTCCTTAGCTCTTTTCCTCTTGCTTGGCTATTACACAGTTAAGATTTTTCCTCTTGTTTTAAAAACCCTCAAAAGTTAGACTTTCAGCAATGTACTTCGGAACTCTAAATCCTCGGACTCTCCCACTATACCCCTCTCAAAAACCTGTTTGTCCACCCTTGTGGGCTCGAGGGAAGATACGATATAATCCATGCACCTGTAAGCCTTGTTGGGGTCACCGCAGGTATAGACATCAACGGTGGCAAGTCCGTGCTCTGGCCAAGTGTGGATGGACAGGTGGCTCTCCGCAAGCAGGACAACGCCAGTGGCTCCATGAGGGTGGAACTGGTAGTAGTGGGAGGAAATTTTGGTAAGACCTGCAACTTTGACGGCACTTTCCAACAAGTGCCTTATGTCCTCGACCTTATCAATAAGGTCGGGGTTCACACCGTACAGGTCCGCTAAGATATGCAGTCCGAGGGTCTTTGCCATTTTCTCTCCTCCTGGTCAAAGTTTTTGAGCAGGGCAAAAAGCCTCATCACAAAACACCTCCTTTAAAACAGAATCTTAAATTATAATACTTTTTATGGAAAAATCAAGAAGAAAAACGAAAATTAGACCCACCTCTTCTGTGGTAAAGCAAGCAGTTTTTAACATACTGGGAAACATAAACGGTTGCCTGTTCATAGACCTCTTTGCAGGGACTGGGCAGATGGGATTTGAAGCAGAAGAAAGGGGAGCCAAAGTTATTTTTGTAGAGAAAAACCTTAAGCTTGCTAAAGAGATTATCAAGAAAACCAAGAGCAAAGTGGTGATATCGGATGCACTAAAATTTCTGATGAGCTTTGAAGACAGGGCAGATGTGATTTTTGCAGACCCCCCTTATGACTATGAAAATTACGAAAAACTCATAGAACTTTCTTTAAAAGTCCTCAATAAAGGTGGAATTTTCATATTAGAACACAGTAAAAAAGTGGACTTTAATTCAAGCAAGAAGAAAGTTTACGGTGATACGGTGCTGTCCGTATGGAGGAGAGAGGATGACTAAGGTGGTATATCCGGGAACCTTTGACCCTCCTCATCTTGGGCATCTTGACATAGTCAAAAGGAGCTGTGAGATATTTGACCGCGTAATGGTGGCTGTGGCAAAAAATCCAAGGAGAAACTTGCTTTTTAGCATGGAGGAGAGGGTGGACATGTTTAAAAAGATGGTAGAATGCCTGGGCGATAAGGTGGAAGTCAAGGGATTTGACGGACTTTTGGTGGACTTTATGGCTCAGGAGGGAGTAAGGCTGATAGTGAGGGGTGTCAGGCTCTTTACCGACTTTGAGTACGAGCTTCAGATAGCTATGAACAACTACAAACTTGCAAAGGTGGAGACTATTTTCATGATGCCTTCACAGGACTACATACACATAAGTTCCACCATAGTCAGGGACATAGCCTCTTACTGCGGAAACATAAGCGGTCTTGTGCATCCTTATGTGGAAAAAAGGCTAAGAGAGAAGTTCAATTGCCATCAACCTTGATGCTAAGCTTTTGGTAATACCACTCTACACCTAAGAAACCTCTTTTGGTTATATACTCCACAGTATCTCCTACTTGTACTCTCTCGTAAAATTTTTTTGAAACCTGTAGGTGGTCGCACCAATCCTTTTGGGAATGCAGATGGGCAAGGACTATACGGTACTTTACACTACCTCCCTTCCCAGTGCTTGTGTATTTTTCTACCACCTTATCGGTTTTGACCTCTGGTAAAGACCTATCAAGCTTTCCGTTTATGTACATAAGAAAAAACAGGCTTATGAAGGGAATAGCCAGAAGCCAGGCGGTTAGTGAGTAAACCAGCACCCTAAATCCTAACCTAAAACTTCCCGCTAAAAGCATTCCTACAAGAGCATACAAAAACGCAGAAGGAAGCAATAACTTAAAACCAACTCCGAAAATTTCAAGAGAGCAAACCGGGTCGTACCTATAAAACCCCCCAACTATCCCCACAGCACAAAGCACAACAGTGATAACTACGGGAAGTTTAATGGACATCCAGCTCCTAACATGCTCCCTGTAGTGTGTAGCATCAGGAAGCTTAGAGAGCAGGCTCAAAAACTCTTTCATTATGGGTAAAGCTTTCAGTACCTTCTCTCTGTCCCCTTCGCGGGGATGATTTCTTATCTTCCAGCTAAGGCTCAATTTGTCTTTTTCTATGCGTACCTCATTAACCTGTCCCTCTTGAAAAAGCTTTTCCACCAACTCCCTAAAATTTTTGTAGTTAATAACCCTGTTAAACCAGCGTTCGTCCTCGTACTCTGCCCCCAAACCACCAAAAATCTCCTGGGAGAAAAGCCTGTTCCATATGCTTCTCTTGTAAAGCTTAAGAAAACCTGTAAGGTTTGTCTTAGCTCTCAGCGTCAGGCGTTGATTGGATTTAGCTCCCTCTGTGAATATATCCATCCTTATTCCATCTAAGTCTATTTTGCCGACAGGGTTCAGGAGAAACTTTATCTGTATCTCCTCTGCGCCCAAAGACTTGTAAAAGCTTACCCTCTTTTTCCAGAAGTCCCAGAAGAGGAGAGCCACCAATAAAAAAACCAGCAGGTATACAAAAATCATCTCACCTACTCCTGAGCTTTAGTAGTACCGTGTAATGCTTTTTTATACGTGTACGAAGAGTGCCCTTCTGTCTTTTTACAACCCTCTCAAGCAAAGTAGCGCCTACACCTAAACCCTTTCCCGCTGAGTTGCTTATATCGTTTCTGAAGATAAGGCTCACCGTCTTATTGGTCTTACACATCTTTATGTGCAGAAAGCTCTTTGAGTGTTTTATGCCGTTGCTTATAATGTTGTAAAGTATATCTCTGAGGTCTGTTTCATCCGCGTAAATATAAGCCTCCTTTAGCCTTACCATCATCCTTTTCCCTTTGGCTTCTTCCTCCAAGTAGTTTAGGGTTTCTAGTATAAGACTATCCAGCCTCACCCACTCTCTTTTTATGTGCCTTTCTTCTCTGAGAACATTTAGTATAAGGTTCATGTCCCTTTCTACCCTTATAAGGCTCCTTTCAAGTCTCTTTAAGACCTCCTCATCTTTCATCTTAGCTTTTAAAAGAGCCAAATTTACCTTCTGTACAGACAGGAAGTTTCCAAATTTATGAGCGACCGAAGCCACCAAGCTTTTAGTCCATTCCTCTTGTTCTTCTATCTTTCTAAATAAACCTTCGGTTAAAGCTTGGTAAAGCAAAGCTAATAGAAATACGACAAAGAACTCCACCGCCAGTATTCGTCTGAAAAGTTCTTTTACAGAGCTGTCTGCATATTCAGGGTTTATATTCACGTATATATTACGGTCTATGTACCTGGGGTCTTTGAATACATAACTAAGGTGCTTCTCCTGATAGTTTTCACTTACTCTAAAGTTTTCATCACCTTTGTATGAACCTCCGGAAAGCACATAAGCCATGTAGTGCATGTATGCCTGGCTGTATATGTTTTGCTCTACGAACCTGTTTATCTCGTAAAGCATTACGGTGTTTATAGCTCCCAAAGATACGAGCATGGATACGAAAAAGTACAGAAGATGGAGCTTGCTCCTAAGCTTCAATTTTATACCCTCTACCCTTCATGGTGGTTATAAAGCCCTCTGGGAGGAGCTTCCTGAGATTTTTTATGTGTGCCCTTACCACCTCGTCCCCTACAGGAGCATCCCCCCATACATAGTTTAGTATCTCTTCTGAGGATACAAACCTTCCACGGTTTTCTACAAGGCACTTGAGGATTAGCCAATCTTTTCTGGTTAGGTTTATGACCTTCCCGTCAACGCTCACCAGCTCCCTTTCTAAGTCTACCTCCACACCACCCAAATTTACGATAACATTCCCCCCAAGCTTTCTTCTATAAAGAGCCTTAAGCCTCAAAAGAAGCTCCTTGGGTTCAAAAGGTTTTGTTATGTAGTCATCAGCTCCTGCCAGAAAGCACTTCTCTTTGTCATCAAGCCTGCTTTTGGCTGTAAGTACCAAAACGGGAGTTTTTTTATCTCCTTGCCTTATTTTCAGGAGTAGCTCCTCACCGGATATATGAGGCATCATAAGGTCCAACACTATAATGTCATAGCTTGAGACAGTAAGCAAATTAGGAACTTCTCTTGGGTCGCTCACATGGTCTATGTGCATCCCTTCCCTCTCAAGGTACTCTTTTAGCGACTCCCCCAGAAGTTTGTCATCCTCCACCAAAAGCACCTTCACAAATAATATTTTAAATAGTATCAAGGAAAAGCATTAGCAAAAAGCCTGCCAGAAAGCCCAGAGTGGAGACCGTGTGAGAGCCTTCCGAGTAAACCTCCGGGAAAACCTCCTTTACGGTTATGTATATCATAGCGCCTCCACCTATGCCTAAGCCCAAGGCAAGAAAATTCCTGAAAGTATCAAAGGTGTAAAAGCCAAGCAGACAAAAGAGGGACTCAACTATCCCACTCAGAACACCGGTTACAATGGGGACCATGATTCTGTCGTTTGCCACCATAAGAGCCAAAGTCACTATAAGACCCTCCGGTATATCCTGAATGGCTATAGCTATGGCTGTTGCGGTGCCAGTTTCTAAAGAGTAGGCTGATGATACGCCTACTCCAAAGCCTTCTGGTATGTTGTGAATGGCTACACCCGCAACAATCAAGTAGAGTTTTTTAAGCTTTTGGCTTTTTATGGCACCTTCTGCACCTTTTATCACATGCTGGTGAGGGAAAAGATGCTCAATGATGCCTATAAGGGCAAAACCCATAAGTATGCCCAACGAAGTTTGCGCAAAGCCTCCTTTTTGTATGCCGGGAATTATGAGACTTGTAAAGCTAGCCACCAGCATGACCCCTCCGGCGAAGGAGAGGTTCAGGTTAACGCTCATGGGAACTTTCTTAAACATCACAGCCATAAGGCTGCCGGCAGAGGTACCCAAAAGCAAAAGCAACGAACTAAACCATATATTACTCATCACATCAAAGAAGCTCGGAGAGCCTGAAGATGGAGTATAGCTCTATGCCTTCCCTGCGTATGTTTTCCCTTCCTCCCTCTTCCCTGTCCACTATGGCAAAAACTCCTAAAACTTCTAAGTTAGCTTCTCTGCAAGCCTTTACCGCTTTTAAAGAAGAGCTGGCTGTGGTGACCACATCTTCAAGAACTACCACTTTATCCCCGGACTTTAAAAGTCCCTCCACCTGTCTTCCAAGTCCGTGCTCCTTCTTTTCCTTTCTGACTACAAAGGGTTTTATAGGGTTGCCATCCATGTAAGACACAAAAGCCACAGCGTAGGCTATAGGGTCGGCACCAAGTGTCATACCACCTGCACCCTGTGGATGAAGAGGCTTTATAGCATCATAAACAAGCTTTCCCACCATGTAGGCACCTTCAGGGTCAAGGGTTATCTGCTTGAGGTCTATGTAATACCTGCTTAACTTTCCAGAAGAGAGTCTAAATATGGGTTCCTGCGCTACTTTCAGGCACTTTTTTATTATCATAGCCTTTAGCCTATCTTTAAGCATTGCCTTTTAGTTTCTGCTTTGCATACTCCATAAGCCCACCAGCTTTCAGAATAGCTTGAAGTTCTTGTGGAAACCTGGTAGCCTGGTATTCCTTTCCAGTAGTTATGTTTTTTATTATGCCTTTCTCAAGGTCAACTTCCACCTCATCACCGTGGTTTATCTCGTCCACAGCTTGGGGAGCTTCAACTATAGGAAGACCTATGTTTATGGCATTTCTGAAGAAGATCCTCGCAAAAGACTTGGCTATCACCACAGGCACACCTGCATACTTTATGGCTATGGGTGCGTGCTCCCTTGAGGAACCAGAACCAAAATTTTTACCTGCAACAATGATATCCCCCTTCTGGTGATCCTTGGCAAAGTTTGTATGCTCAGAGTCTTCCATCACATGCTGGGCAAGCTCATAAGGGTCTGATGTGTTTAAGTACCTGGCAGGTATTATCTGGTCTGTATCTACATTATCTCCAAACTTCCACACCTTTCCTCTTATGACCATGTGAAAATTATACACCTGTTTATAGTTCCATTATTTCTTTTTCTTTTGTCTCCACCAGATGATTTATCTGGTCTATGTATCTGTCAGTGAGTTTTTGTAGTCTGTCTAAAGCTCTCTTTATTTCATCTTCAGACACACCTTCAAGCTCCTCTATCATCTCTTTGGCGTCTCTGCGTATATTTCTGATGGCAACCCTGGCTTCTTCTGCCATTTTGTGAAGTAGCCTAACCAATTCCTTTCTTCTCTCCTCTGTAAGAGGAGGCAAGATTATTCTGAGGGTGTTTCCCTGCCTCTGTGGATTTAGACCTAACTCTTCCATAATAACTTTCTCCACGTTTGGCACAGCGTTGCTGTCCCACAGCTGCAGCACTATTTGGTTAGCTTCTGGAACTGATATGCTACCAAGCTGCTTGATGGGGACCTTTGAACCGTAATATTCTACCTTTAGCTCCTCCACTAAAGCTGTGCTTGCCCTTCCTGTCCTCAGCCCACCTATTTCGTTCTTAAAGTGATTTACCGCTTTTTTCATGTCCTCTTCTGCACTTTTAAAAATATCTTCCATCATGCATTCATCCTCCTCTATTTGACTAAGGATCCTACCTTCTGACCCATAACTGCCTTTAGCAGGTTTCCCGGCTTTTTTATGTTCAAAACCAGTATGGGTATTTTGTTTTCCATACACATGGTCATGGCTGTATGGTCCATAACTCTTATATCTCTTGTTATGGCTTCCAGGTAAGTGATCTCCTCTATGAACTCCGCTTTGGGATTTTTTAAGGGATCCTCTGTGTATATACCGTCCACCTTTGTAGCCTTTATAAGAAGCTGGGCTGATATTTCAGCAGCTCTGAGTGCAGATGCGGTATCAGTGGAAAAGAAGGGATTGCCTGTGCCTGCTGCAAAAATGACAACTCTTCCCTTCTCCAGGTGTCTTATAGCCCTCCTCCTTATATAAGGTTCAGCTACCTGTCTCATCTCTATGGCAGAAAGGACTCTGGTGGGTATCTGAGCAACCCTCTCTAAGGCGGACTGCAAAGCAAGCGCATTTATAACCGTTGCCAGCATTCCCATGTAATCACCTGTTGCCCTGTCTATACCTATTTCAAGTCCTTCCACACCTCTGAAAATGTTCCCCCCACCTATCACTATAGCTATCTGCACCCCGTGTTGGTACAGTGACTTTATCTCTCTGGATATGTACTCAAGAAAATCTGGACTTATACCATAGTCCTCATCGCCTGCAAAAGCTTCACCCGAGAGTTTTATAAGCACCCTTTGGTATTCGGGCTTCTCAGCATCCATCAGGCGCCACCAAGCTCGTACCTTACGAACCTCTTTATAACTACCCCTGGAGCGCTTTCTCTCAGGTACTGACCGACAGTTTTTTTATCATCCTTTATGAAGGGCTGTTCAAGAAGCACCTTCTCCTGGTAGAACTTTTTTATCCTGCCTTCTACCACCTTATCTATTATATTCTCAGGTTTGCCTTCTTGTCTTGCCTGCTCAGAAAGAATTCTCTTTTCCCTCTGTATAACCTCTGCGGGTATAGAACTTACATCCACAAATTCCGCCTTCATGGCTGCTATCTGCATAGCTATGTCCTGAATTACCCTAAGGACTTGTGGATTTATAGCCTCAGCTTGATAGTCTATAAGTACGCCAACTCTTCCTATGCCGTGGACATATGCATGGAGAAAGCCATCCGTGTCAAACCTTGTAAATCTCCTAAGCTGTATGTTCTCACCTATCTTCGCTATGGCAGACTTTATAACATCCTCCAGTGTTTGAGAAGGGTCCTGAAAGTATGGTTGCTTTAGCACATCCTCTCCAGTGCCTTCTTTGTTTGCATTTTCGGGAATTTGGGCTATGTGTTTGGCAATGTTTAGGGCAAGCTCACTAAAGTGTTCGTTTCTGGCAACAAAATCCGTCTCACAGTTGAGCTCTATTATCACCCCTACCTTTCTGTCTTCCGAGATATAGGTTTGCACTATCCCCTCCTTTGTCTCTCTACCTGCCTTTTTCTCAGCTTTTGCAAGCCCCCTGATCCTGAGTATTTCTTTTGCCTTTTCCAGGTCGCCACCTGCTTCTTCTAAAGCTTTTTTACATTCCAGCATGCCTGCCCCGGTCATCTCTCTAAGAGTTTTTACCATCTCTGCACTTATCATCTCTTTACCTCCATCATTCTATCTCTTCCGCACCTTTATCAATGTATTCGTACTTTTCAGACATCTCCATGGCTTTCTCAAAGAGCGCTTTCTCTTCCTCTTCCACGGTAACCACCTTTCTTTTTACCGCTTCAGCAGGCACCTCCTCTCCAAGTCTCTCCCTCCTTTGCTTACCCTCTATAACAGCATCTGCTATCTTGGCAGTAAGTAGCTTTATGGACTTTATGGCGTCGTCATTGCCAGGGACAGGATAATCTATCACATCGGGGTCACAGTTGGAATCCGCTATTGCCACAATAGTCACTCCCAGTTTTCTTGCTTCCTGCACCGCTATGTGCTCCCTAACTGTATCAACGATCCACACCATATCGGGCACCCTCTCCAGGTTGAGTATGCCAGCGTAGAGTTTGCGCAGGTGTTCCATCTTTCTCCTCATCATTCTCACTTCCTTCTTGGGAAGCACTTCAAATACACCTTCCGCTTCCATCCTCTCAAGGGTTTTGAGCTTCAGCATACTCTTCTTTACAGTTCTAAAATTGGTAAGCAGTCCCCCCACCCATCTTTCGTTTATATATGGCACTCCTGCCCTTTCTGCCTCTTCCTTTATAACATCCTTTGCCTGCTTCTTTGTGCCTACAAACAGTATCTCTGCACCCTCTGCTATTCTGTCCGCAACAAAGTTGTATGCTTGCTCCAAGTACACCACCGTCTTGTTAAGGTCAATGATGTGAATACCATTTCTGACACCGTACAAAAAGGGTGCCATTTTGGGGTTCCACCTACCTTTTGAGTGGCCAAAATGTACGCCTGCTTCCAGCAGATCCCTCATAGAAATCACTGCCATAATATACCTCCTTGGGTTTTGCCACCCTTTTCCTTGACCCTTTCGGGCAACCCAAGCGGAAAAGGTGCGGTCTTGGTAAGTTTATTATAACATATCTTTGGTAAATCGGTAAATCCTGCCACAGAACTTGCACACCACCTCTGCAGGACCTTCGCTCAGGATCTCCTCCAGCTGGCTCTCCTCAAGGAGAGATAGGCTTGACCTGGCTATCTCTTCATTGCACGGACAGTAATACTCCACCTCTTTGAGTCCTACGAGCCTTGGCTCTTTGTCTTTAAGTATCAAACGGGCTATGTCTTCTGGGCGTGACCCTCTCATCAGTAGCTTCTCAAGGCTTATATCTATATTACTGAATGCATCTCCCATCACCTGAAGAAGATAACCACTGGCCACCAGCACCTTACCTTCAGCATCAAGTAATACAGATAAATCTACGGTAGTTTTCACCTGCTCGGATTGCTCAAAGTAGTAGGCGAGATTTTCTTTCATGCTATCGCTTACCACTGGGACTATGCTGGTGTAGGGTGTGCCAAGTCTGAGCTCTTTTATAACAGTAAGTGTGCCCTCCCAAGGTCTTTTTACTTGTCCTTCAATAAATCCCCTCACTCTTCCCATTCCGTCAGCTTCTGCAACGACTACTCCATCTTGCAGGCTCAATTTTAGTAGCACCTTCTGTTTTGTAGCGTGTTTTATGGATGAGGTAAGCAAGAGAACGGATAACAGCGCTTCTCCTAAGATCTTGGTCCTTTCTTCATCAAGGGCGTGTATTCTTCTTGCAGTTTCCACACTTTTTGAAGCTCTGAGAGCATAAACCCTCATGAGCTCAAGCTTTGGAACAGCTATAACCATGTAATCCCTTTCCTGAAAGTAATCTTTCAGCTCTTCCCGAGTTTTTTCATTTAGATCTTTGTATAGCATAGTTTTTAAATATATCTTCTTTGAGCCATCAAAAACAAGCTTATAATTTATCCTTATGGAGGTTTCCACATGCTAAGAGCATTCCTCATCTTGGCTATTGTCTTCACATATGTAGCTATGGTGTGGGGAGGGTTGGTGAGGTCTTCGGACTCGGGACTTGCCTGTCCAAGCTGGCCTCTATGCTATGGAAGCTTTGAGCCTCCCAAAGATACAGCGGCAAAGCTTGAGATGGGGCACAGAACGGTAAGCAGCCTTGCTGGCATATTTACCCTTTTGAGCTTTGTGTATGTATGGAAAAAGACAAGAGGTCTTCCAAAGCTCACTTCCACCATAGCCCTTGCCTTTACCTTCAGCGCAGCACTTACAGGTATGAAAATGATAAAGGCTGAAACACCACACCTTAAGTACCTTTCCCATATGCTCTTAGAATCCGTGCATATATACGAGTCTATGATAATATTAGGCTTTTTAATACTGACTTACAGGCTTATTTACAAAAGAAGTATGGAAGAAGGTGTCCCTCTTTACGCATACATCTTTGCTCTTATAACCATGATAACCGGTGTACTTGTAAGATATACGGGATCTGGTGAGGCTTGTGGGCATGAATGGCCTACCTGCAACGGGAGTCTGATTCCGGACTTCACCAGCTGGAAGGTAACTTTGCAGTTCCTTCACAGAAATCTGGCTTACACCACCTGGCTTGCCTTTCTTTTGGCTCTCGTTAGTAGCTTTAACAGAACTACCCTTTTATCTTTTGTATTCGTAAACTTACAGTTTGTGTTTGCCATATCTATGGTGCTTACCGGATTTTTCCTGCCCCTTAGCTTTATGGACACGGCTATGGGATTTTTCTTTTTTGCCTGGCTCACTTATAATGTGCAAATAAAACCCACAATAAATCTCAAGGTGAAAGAGGTATGGTAGCAAAGGCGGTAGCAACTTATACTAATGTGGTAAGAGACTACATCCTGCTCACAAAGCCTGGCATAGTTATGCTGGTGCTTATAACTGCGCTCACAGGTATGTATTTGGCTAAAAGAGGCTTTCCGGACAGCTGGCTCATATTTTGGTCTCTGCTGGGTACAGGCTTAGCGTCTGCAGGCTCTGCGGTGTTAAACCAATTCTTTGACAGAGACATAGATGCTGTTATGTCAAGGACAAAAAACAGACCCATACCCTCTGGAAGCGTTAGTTCCGTCAATGCCCTCCTATTTGGTGTAATACTGCTCACTCTATCCCTTTACATTATGTTAGCCTTTGTAAACCCAGTTGCCACCTTCTTTACCGTCATGGCATCCTTCTTTTATGTGGTGGTTTACACTTTAGCCCTAAAAAGGAGGAGTCCTTTAGCTACTGAAATAGGTGGCATTTCCGGTGCGCTTCCGCCCGTTATAGGATACACTTCAGTGACTGGACAGTTTGGGATTGAACCTTTAATACTGTTTTTAATTATGTTTGTGTGGCAACCTCCCCACTTTTGGGTGCTTGCTGTAAAATACGCAGAGGACTACAGAAAGGCAGGTGTGCCAACTTTGCCCGTCGTAAAGGGTATATTTCAAACCAAGGTGAGAACTCTTCTGTATACTGCAGCGCTCTTTCCCATAAGTTTGCTCCCCACCCTCTACGGCATAACCGGTAAGATATACTTTTTTACAGCCTTTGCCCTGAGCTTGGTATATCTCATACTCACTCTGAGATTCTTTTTCTCCAAAAGCTCCAGAGGAATGTCTCTCTTCTTTTACTCCATCATATACCTTGCCCTTCTTTTCTCCGTCATGGTGTTTGATATGGTAAGATGAATAGACATGGAAAAGAGGTGGTTTCTGCTCTCTGTAGTTTCTTTGGGTCTTGGTGGGTTTTTAGCCTTCGTGGTGGCAATGGCAAGAACGCCGGGAGTTTATCAGTACTTCCCCCCTGGATACTTTTATTACGCTCTTATAGGGCATGTGGACCTGGCTATAGTCATATTCCTCCTCTCCTTCACACTTTTAGTATGGAACAGGGTATACCGTGCTGATACAAGAATAGCTTTTTATCTTTCTCTCTTGGGTTTTTTGGGTGTAGCGCTGTCCGCCTTTCTCGGTAAAGGCACTGCAGTTTCCAACAACTACCTGCCGACCATAGTTCATCCTATCTTTTTTGGCGGTATCATCCTCTTCTTCTGCGGCTTTACCTTGGGAGCTTTTAGTGTTTTAAAGTCATCTATCAGGGATATTATCTCCCCTGACCCCGTAAAGAATGCAGTAAGTGTTAGCGTTATGCTTGGTATTTTGATGATGCTTGCGGTGATCCCATCTTATCTGCGTGCGGGGGACCCGTCCAATGTGTACATATTTTACGAGAGGCTCTTTTGGGCGCCAGGGCACATACACCAGTTTTTAAACGGTGCAATGCTTCTCTACGCTTGGTACTATCTTCTTGCTCTCTTAGGAAGTGAGAAGAGGCTAAATTTTTTGAGGTTTATAAATCTATCTTTTTTAATCTTTGGCTTTTTGTTATTCTTAGTGCCAGTCCTCTATGCAGACCCCATATCAATGCCTGCAAAGATCTTTACAGAAGTTAGCTACGCAGTTGGGCTTGGCATTCCCATGTTCCTACATGCCTTTAATGTGATAAAAGGTTTTAAACCAGATGTAAAAAACCCCTTCTCGTCCGCTCTATTGCTTTCCCTGAGCCTTTACTTTCTTGGCGTGCTTATAGCCTATGCAGGCATAAAGGCTGATTTGCGCGTGCCTGCTCACTATCACGGAACTGTAACCAGTCTCACCTTGGCTCTCATGGTGATCTCTTACAAGCTTGTGCAGGAGTATGGTTATACTCAAAGACTGAGTGCGCTTAGCAGAGTCCAGCCTTACCTTTATGGCGTTGGTATGATACTCTTCATACTGGGTCTTTACTTTGCAGGAAGGGGAGGGGCGCCCAGAAAAACCTATGGCACAGGCTATACTCAGGACCCTGTGGTTTTGTTCTCTCTTGTTATCATGGGCATAGGAACACTGATGGCAGTCATAGGCGGTGTCATGTTCGTTCTATACATTTTAAGGTTGTTACTAAGAGGACAAGTTTATCATGGGCTACAGGAAGATAAAGGATGATAAAGCGCTGGCAGTTGCCATATCCCTCTTTGCCATAGTGCTCATCACTTACTTAATCACCATAATAGTAGCTTACGTAATGACAAATCATCGCTGACGCAGTCTGAGGTTTCTAAAAAAGTCCCTGAGGAGTTTCTGCGCCTCCTCTACAGGCATATACTCCCATCTTACTCTGTGATGGAACCTCATGTCATCCAGCAAGCTATACATACTCATAACACCTCCGTGTCTGTAATCCTGTGCTAAAAAGATGAGCCTTTCCACTCTTTTGAGTATCATGGCATAAGTGCACATAACACAAGGCTCTAAGCTCACATAAATCTCGCATCCATAGAGGTACTTTCCGCCCATGCTTTCGGATGCTTCACGGAGGGCTAACATTTCCGCGTGAGCGGTAGGGTCTTTTAGCTCTTCAACGCGATTGTGTGCCTTAGCTATAACTTTTCCATCCTTTACCACTACGCATCCTACAGGGGTCTCCCCACGCTCATAGGCTCTCCTGGCTAAGTTAAGACACAGCTCAATAAATTTTTCCATCAGTATATGATTTTAGTGCATATTGAAAGGGGTCATGGAAAGGCAGTTTTTGAGGAGTATCCTTTAATGAATAGAGGAGGTGAAAAATGAAGAATTTATATACAAGGGAAGAGCTTGCGGGAAAAGGCATTTATATACAAAGTGATTTGCCCGACAGCATAGAGATAACCGACCAGGCAATAGTGGTCAAAAAGGGTAGCCATACGGTGGAGATACCCTTAAACTCACTGCGTGCAAAAGCCCTTCTTGATAGACTTTCTTATAAGGGAGAGCTTGTTCAGGAGATATACTTATAAGTTAATGAGTAAGCCCAAACTGATCTTTTCTGAGACGCATGCGGTAAAAAAACTGCTAAGAGGATTAAAGTTAAACACGGTATGCGAAGAATCACATTGTCCCAATATTTCTGAATGCTTTGGTGCCAAGACAGCCACCTTTATGATATTGGGGGATGTCTGCACAAGAGGTTGCACTTTTTGCAATGTATCCAAAGGCAAACCGGGATATTTGGACCAAGAGGAGCCTTACAGACTTCTTGACGCAGTTAAAAAGCTGGGACTTAAGTATGTGGTGATAACATCTGTGACAAGGGACGACCTTCCCGACGGTGGAGCAGAGCAGTTTGCCAGATGTATAAGGGTGCTCAAAGACCATCTTAAAGATGTCAAGGTGGAAGTGTTGGTGCCTGACTTTAAGGGTTCGGTGCGGGCTCTTGAAAGAGTGCTGAGCGAAGGACCTGATGTTTTAAATCACAACATTGAAACTGTGCCAAGACTTTACAGCAAAGTGAGAAAGGGTGCCAATTACTCAAGAAGCCTACATATACTGAAGAAAGCTAAGGAGCTTTCCCCCTCCATTTTTACCAAATCTGCCATTATCTTAGGTTTTGGAGAAAAAAAGGAGGAAGTAATATCTGTTATGAGGGATTTAAGGGAAGTTCACTGCGACTTTCTAACCATAGGACAGTATTACCAGCCTTCCCTTAACCACCATCCCGTAGTTAAGTATTACACACGGGAGGAGTTTGAGGAACTGCGCCATATTGCCCTTTCTTTGGGATTCAGATATGTGGCAAGCGGTCCTAATGTCAGAAGCTCTTACAGAGCTTTTGAGGCTATTGGGGAATAACATCGTCATCTTCCAGGTATTCGCCTACTCTTACCTCTATAAGTTCTGCAGGTATAAATCCGCTGTTTCTTATCAGGTATGGAGTCGCTTTGTTAACAAAACGGCTATCACCTACGCTAACAAAAGACTCTTCACCTTTGGAGTTAAACAGAAGAGTTCCCTTAAGGACCATCCAGGTTCTTGTGCTGTGCATGTGCATATGCGGACCTATCTCCCTATTTGGATAGATGGTTAGCTTGTATATCTTGTATGCATTTCCTTCATCAAGCAAAAGTCTTTTCCCCCACCTTTCGTGCAACTCTACATGATACTTGGCTTCTCTCCTGCCCATACTTATAAGATGGTTAACAAGGTCTTTTACTTTGTGGGAGGCATCTCTGCTTAGGACAAGCACAGCATCCCTCTCTTCCACCACTGCCACATCCCTGACACCAATCAATGCCACCAATCTATCAGTGCTATATGCTAAGGTATTCTCCGAGTCCAAGCACAAGGTATCCCCCACATGGACATTGCCTTTATGGTTAGAAGGAAGCACCCTGTAGAGCCCTTCAAAGGAACCTACATCGCTCCAGACAATGTCCATAGGTATAACTGCCCCCCTTTTTGTTTTCTCCATCTGCATGTAATCAAAGGCTATCTCGGGAAGCTTTGAGTAATTTTCTATCATAACCCCAAAACTCTCGCCTGAGAGTTCCCACATATGAGAAGCGTTAATCTTTATCTCTTCGAGCCCTACCTTTATGGTGAAAGCAAAGTTGCCCGAGTTCCACATATAAGACCCATCTCTTAAAAAATCCTGTGCCAGCTGGTAAGAAGGTTTTTCTACAAAGCGTTCCATATTATAAGCAACAGCCTCTCCCTCTGAAAGCAGTTTCTCTCCAAGTTTTATGTAGCCAAAGTTGGTGTCTGGATGGGAAGGCTTTATACCAAAGGCTACCACATAACCCATCTTGGCTACCTTCTGAGCAAACCTAAGATAATCCAAGTATCTCTCTTCTGGCTGGATGTAGTGGTCTGATGGAATAACAAAGAAAACCTCATCTTCGGAAGAGGAGAGCTTCTCAAGTGCAAAAAGTAGTCCCAGCAAAACTGTGGGTCCCGTATTCTTTCTTTCAGGTTCAAGGATCAGAGAGTAGCCATCATAAGGATAAAGGTCGTTCCTAACATGGTATTCATACTCCTTTGATGTGGCAATTATTATATCCCTGTGGTCCAAAAGCCTTAGGAGTCTCTCGTAGGTAAGTCTCAGAAGTGATTTTTCCTCAAATATCTTAAGAAACTGCTTGGGATACTTCTCTCTTGAGAGGGGCCAAAGGCGTGTCCCGCTCCCACCTGCCATTATGAGGGCTTTCATAGTATAGAATTATACTTTATGCCTTGGACTGTTATAGTAAAAAGAGAGTTTCAGGCAGCTCACTTTCTTACTGACTATCACGGCGCACCTGAGCCTCTTCACGGGCACACTTGGAAGGTAGAAGTTTATATAAGGGCGGATAGCTTAGACAGTGGAGGAATGGGCTTTGACTTTGTAGAGATTGATGGGTTTTTGAAGGAGATCCTTCCAGATTATACGCTTTTAAACGATATTTTTGACTTCTCCCCCAGTGCGGAAAATGTTGCCAAGTGGCTGTATCATAAGGTAAAGGATAGATACCCCACAGTCCAGAAGGTGGTGGTTTGGGAAACGCAATACTGTGGTGCCGAGTATTGGGAGTAATGCTATAATATAAGAGTGCCTATAGAGGAAAGTTACAAAAGGGCTTGTCTTGAAAAACTCAAAAAGGTGGAGGAGTATATAAAAAACTTTCTTCAGGAGATTTTAAGTCAGGTGGATGAGGAAGACCTTGAGTACGGAGTGAGTCAGGAAGCTACCCTAAGCGGTCTTGGTGAGCTGTGGGAAGAGGGTGTTGAGAAGAACAACTACATGGAGGTGGTTTTTACAGAAATTATGGAGCATCACGACGGTGCTTATTTGAAAGCTACTTTTAGAAACTCTACAGAGGATGCTTCTGCAGAGAGGTATATAAGCGTGTGGAGTTCTGGAAGGGTTGAAATGTCGTATGCCCTATTTTTAAGCTTAAATTCTGTCTCTGCAAGGGTTGAGAGGGTAAAAGGAGACACTTTTAGGTTCTTTTTCAAAAAGTAGATGCGCGTATTTTTCTCTTTGGGAGAGAGGTCTGCCAGCAATTACATTTACCACATATTCAAGGATGTAAAGGGGATAGAGGCATGGGGGATAACTGATGAGAGGCTGGAAAGCATAGGCTTCAAAAGTGTAGCCAAAATAGAGGACCTGTCAGTTGTGGGTATAATGGAGGCTCTACCCAAGATACCTTTTGTACTCAAGCTATACAGGAAAATAGAAAACTTACTACCTTATATGGATGTTCTGGTACTTTGCGATGCACCTGCCTTTAATCTGCCACTCCTCAAAAGGGCAAAGGGTAAGGTAAAGAAGGTCGTCTACTTTATATCTCCTCAGGTGTGGGCTTGGAAGGAAGGTAGGGCAAAGCTTATAGCGGAATATGCTGATCACCTCGTGGTGATACTTCCCTTTGAAGTAAACTTTTATGAAAGATACAAAAGGGAGAGCCTTAAAATCCATTATGTTGGGCATCCTCTGTTGGATATAGCAAAGCCTTCCCAGAGCAAGGAGGATTTTTTAAAGTTTTTGGGTATTGAGAGGTTTGTGGGTCTTTTCCCCGGAAGCAGGTGGAATGAGATAAAAAGGCACTCACACTATTTGAGGCGTGTATTTTTAGAGCTTGTCAGAAGATACCAACTTTTTGGCGTCATTCCCACCTTTGAAAGCTTTAGGGAGTATTTGGAAGATGTGTTTAAAGACCTACCTGTCAGGATCATAACACACAGAGATACACCAAGTCCTTCCTACGATACTATGGCTTATTCGGTCATTTCCCTGGTAGCCAGCGGGACTGCTGAGCTTGAAGCGAGCCTGCTTTTGAACCCTCACATAGTCTTCTACAGAGTCCATCCTCTTACATATCTTATGGGAAAGGGACTTGTAAAGGTAAAGTGGGTGTCTCTTACCAACTTGGTACTGGGCAGAGAAGCTGTGCCTGAGATAATTCAAAGGGATTGGAAACATCTATACAGAGCTTCGGAAGAGCTTCTAAAGTTTGAGCATCTAAAGGAGAGTATGACGCAGGATTTTATTAAACTTCGTCACCTTTTGGGAGATGAGGGAGTAATCAATAGATTAAGAAGCCTGTTTCTCAGCATCTTCCAAGAAGTTTAAAACATCTCTAAAGGGCTTTGGGTCCTCTATCTGAAAGTCCATCCACTTTTTGGTAATAGGATGATAAAAACCCAGTTGGTAGCTCACCAACATATGGCATTCACCCATAAGGTTCAGAATTTTTCTATCTACCGAAGAGGTCTTAAAGCCGTAAGTTTTATCTCCCAGTACAGGATGTCCTATAAAAGAGAGATGCACCCTGATCTGATGAGTTCTGCCTGTGTGTATGCGCACATCTAAAAAAGTTATCCTGTGTTTTTCAAACCTCTTTATCACCTCATACTCCGTCTTTGCTGGCTTCCCATCTTCTACTACGGAAAACTTTTTTCTGTCAACAGGATGCCTACCTATAGATTTTTCTACTGTGCCCGAATCCTCTCTTAAAAGTCCGCTCACTAAAGCATGATAGCGCTTTAGCACCCTTCTTTGCATAAACTCCTCCACAAGACTCCTGTGAGCCTTATCGCTTTTTGCAACCACCATAAGCCCTGCAGTGTTTTTGTCCAATCTGTGGACTATGCCCGGTCTTTCTTTCCCCCCAATACCGGAAAGCTCCTTTATCCTAAAAAGCAGAGCATTTACCAGCGTTCCTGAGGAGTAGCCGGGTGAAGGATGCACCACAAGACCGCAGGGCTTTATAAGCACCAGTATATCCTCATCCTCATAAACCACATCAAAGGGTATGTCCTCAGGAAGCACCTCTAAGGGTTCCACCTGCGGTATATAGAAAGTGATCTTTTGTCCCGCTTTGAGCCTCCTGGAAGGTTTTTTAATTTCTTTGTCATCTACCAGCACAAAACCATCCTCTATGAGTTTTTGCACATAACTCCTTGAAAACTCTCCGTAAGCTTCAGTTAAAAAGAGATCCAACCTTTTGCCTTGAGCTTCTTGATCAACTACAAAATCAAGGACCTCCACTATTCTCTTGGTTGATCCTGACATGGATTACAATTTCCCGCGGTTCCTCCTCAAGATTTAGGCTCTTTACAAGCCCCACCACCACATTGTGAGTTACTCTTTTGGGAAAGTCTTTAAGTCTTATGTCCTTCCCATTTATTTTTATCACCACCTCTTCCATAAGGAATATTTTACATCACCTTAACTTTCACAACAGAATAATCGCCATGTTTTTCTACCAGCACCCTCTGATCAAACTTTTCTGCAAGGTCTTCCAGGTGGCTAATTATGCCTACCATCCTACCAGCGTTGAGTTTTATAAGCTCAAAGAACTCTCCAAGGGACTCCCTCGTTTCCCTGTCAAGGGAGCCAAAGCCCTCGTCTATGAAAATGCTCTCCAAAGGTGCGTTGTGAGAAACTATGTCGCTGACTGCAAAGGCAAGTGAGAGACTCGCCAAAAATGTCTCACCCCCACTGAGAGTAAAAACACTTCTTTCGTGTCCCGAACTTCTATCTATCACCAAAAGGTCACCTTCGTTTAGTTTAAACTCGTATGTGCCAGAGCTGAACTTAAGAAGGTAAAAGCTTGCCCTGTCAGTTATAGTTTGCAACATCTGCCTGCTTACAAACTCAGGAAAGTTCTCGCTTCTCATATCTCTTTGTAAAGTTTCGTATTTCCACAGCTCCCTGCTGATATTTTGTAATTGCTTCTCTATATGCTCCCTTCTTTGTATCTTATGCTTTATATCCACCAACTCTCTGCTTAAGAAGCCTATCTCCTCATTTATCTTGTACATGATTTGCTCTAAACCTTTGACCTTTCTTTCTAAATCCTCTTTACTAATGTGCTTTGGATAGCCGGCAATCCGCTCTTGTAAAAGACTTATATCTCGTTTGAGGCTTTCCATGTCTCTCTCGTAGTTATTTATCTCCTTGTCAAGTTTTTGTATCTCATCTTCAGGAAGGTAAAAAGACTTTAAAGTTTCCAAGTCTCCAAACTCCTGAAAAGCTGGATATAGCTCACATGCAAGCTGATTGAGCCTTTCTTTAAGCTCCTCTTCTTGCCTTTCCTTTCCCTCCATTTGCACCTTTATACGCTCAAAGTCTGCCGAAAGCTCTTTTAAATACCTACTCACTTCTTCGTATCTTTTTTGTATTGAATTGATCTCTTCTTTTAAGTTTTTTAACTCATCTTCCAGCCGTCTTACACTTCTGGCTGGGTCTATAACTGGCTCTCCTATCTCCTTTAAAAGTCTTTCTTCTTCCTCCTGAAGCTGGGCAAGAAGTCTTTGACTATGCTTTATGCTTGTTTCTAACTTAGATAGTTCCACCTCTTTGGAAGATTTTTCCTCTTTTAGCTTTTGAAGTTTCTCCCTACATGCTTTTTCTTTCTCTCTCAAGCTTAGAAAGGTTTTATAATTTTCCTCCAGAGTTCTGTATCTTTTTTGAAACTCTTGAAAATCAAGCTTAGTGTAAGATATTATCTCCTCTTTTTTCTGTATAAGACTGTTCTTTTGTGTCCTTTTCTCACTCAAAAGCTCCACCAGTTTATGCTCTTTTTGTCTTAAGTTTTGAATCTCCTCTTTTACATTTTCAACGCTTGTGCGCATCTCTAAAGAAACCATGTAAACATTTTCCACCTTATTCCCACATACAGGACATGTATCCCCCGGAGATAGCTTGAGCCTAATTTGGTGGATGTATTCTTCAAAGAGCTTGTCTTCCAACTGCCTTATCTTTGATTGAACCTCGCTAAGCTCTATCTCCTTTTGCTGTATATCCTTATCTATCCTTTTAATATACTCATCTATCTTGGGAATGCTATCATACATAGGCTTTAACTGCTGAGCTTTGGCGTATTTTGCTTCTATACCTTCAAGATTTTTTAGCTTTTCCTCCAAATCCGACAGATAATTGTTTTGCTGTTGGAGCTTCTCATTCAGGTCTGTGAGAGAATTGCTTATGTTCTGAAGTTCTTCTTCACTCTTGGAAATTTCCATGTTTGTTTCGTAAATCTTTCTTTTGATACTCTCAAGGTTGTTTAATTTTTCTTTCTTTATCTCCAGATGGTTTATTTTCTCTCTCATCTTGTCAAGTTTTTTGTATTTTTCTTCAATTTTCTCGTATTCCTCTTGGACTGATTTTATCTCTTCAGAATATTTAATTAACTCGTGCTGAAGTTCTTTTTTCTCTTTGATAATTCTGTCCTTCTGATTAAGTATGCTTTCGTACTCTCTAACAAGAGGCCAATAAATGATGACTCGTTTTGCCTTTTCAAGCTTTTCCTTCTTTTGGTTTATCTCCCCATGTTTGTTTAAAAGTTGTGAAAGCTGAAAAGTTTTTTGACTAAGTTCATTTTCCAGTCTCTCTTTTTCTATAGCTTTTTGCAGTTCATCACTTAACCTTTCCTTTTGGTCTCTTATACTTTTGAACTCTTCCTGCTTCCTTTTTAACTCTTTTTCCTTCTGCTCAAGCATTGTTTGGTTGATACTTTTGAGGGATTCATACTCAGCCTCCAGAATTCCTTTCTCTCTTTCCAGCTCCTTTAGAGTTTCCTTTATTATGCTGCTGATTCTTTCAAATATCTCATCGTAGCCCAAGAGTCTGTTGAGTATTTCTCGGCGTTCCGCTGGTCTTTGAGGTTTTAAAAACCTGTCAAACTGTCCCTGAGGTAGCACCAGCACTTTGGTGAAGGTTTCGTAATCCATGCCAAGGAGCTTAGACACATAATCCTCCACCTCCCTTACCTTTAGGTTGAGAAGCCTTGATCCTTCGTAAAACCTTACCATGGGTGGTTTTGAAGGTTCGTACTGTCTGTCCACAGCGTACCTTTTGCCTTTGACGGAAAACTCAAAATATACTCTCATACGCTTTTGTCCTTTTGAGAGAAGGTGTTCGTGAATACTTGTGCCTTTGTATCTTGGCACCTTTCCATACAGGGCATAACACATGGCATCTATTATGCTTGTCTTTCCTGCTCCGGTCCTTCCCTGTATTATGAAAAAGTTAAGGTCAGAAAAGTCTATTTCCTGAAGTTTTTTGTAAGTGGTGAAGTTTTCCAGCTTAAGCAGTATGGGCTTCATGCTCTGCTTTCCCAAGTATGTTTATAAATTCCTTTTTTATATCTTCGGGCAGTTGGCATCTGTAAGTTTTTCTATAATAAGTTTCATAAGCAGAGACAAGGTCCAGCTTCTCGCTCTTATAACTCTCTTCTGCGTTGTTTTCTGCTATGGGTTCAATTTCAAACCTGACAAGTCTCTCTCCCAACACATCTTCCAAATTCTTCTTTTTAATGGATATGGTGCTATCCCTCATATCCGTTTCTAAGACTACCTTCACAAGACCTTTAAGTCCTTTAAGATGGCTTAGCACGGCGTTAAAATTATCCTTCACCCCTATCCTGACCTCGTAAAGCTCCCTCTTTAGGTCCAGCTTTATGGGTCTTACCTCCTGCTCTTCAAGAAGCACCAAATTTACATACTTTTCCATACCCTTTTCGGAAAAGTCTATTTGGTATAGACTACCCGAGTAATAAATTCTTGAACTAATTATCTGTTGGTGTCTGTGTACATGCCCGAGCGCTACATAATTGAACGCCGTGGGTATGTGCTCTGGCTTTATGGCGTAAAACTCTCCTATGCTGGCTTGTCTTTCTGTCCCAGACACTTTTGCCTTCTCTATCATGATGTGAGCCAGAAGCACGCTCTGCTGGGCGTCTTCTACTTCTTTGGCCAATGCCTTCAGGTAATTAGCCACTTTTTCGGTATAACTCCTCTGCGTATGCTCCTCTATGTGAGTGATAACCCTTTCGCTGGGGTAGGGGAGGCACGCAATGGTAATGTTTCCCAATTTTATGATGCAGTCTTTGGGATTTTTGCAAGGTCTGTCAAAGGCATGTATGTTGGCAACTCTTCCAAGATTTTTGTAAGACTTTATAAAGTCATAGCTATCGTGATTGCCAGCTATTAGCACCGTGTGTATGCCTGTCGTATGTATCCTTGTAAGAAAGTCCATGATGAGATTATGTGATTCGTGGTCTGGATGTGATTTGTCGTATATATCTCCTGCAATTAAAAGCACATCCACCTTCTCCTCATGGCATATGCTTATTACCTGCTCAAGGGCATAGTGGAGGTCCTCGTTTCTGTTGGTCCTTCCAAGGGTTTTACCGGCGTGCAAATCAGATATGTGCAAAAGCCTCATCTTAAACTGCTCCTTTTGAGAATGTTCTCCAGTTTTTCTACGAGGGGATTCATAGGCTCTTCTTCCATCAGATAAGCATACTGACGCTCCACCTCAGAGAGTACCTGGGATATAACCGCCTCTGGGTCATCCACCAGCGTTAAAAGTTTCGTATCTTCCTGGCTTATAGTACGGTGAGGTACCATTACCTCTCGCATAAAATCAAGGAGAGGTCCCCAGTACTTGCTACCAAAGAGTATTACAGGAAATCTATGGCTTTTGCCTGTCTGTATAAGGGTAAGAGCTTCAAAAAGCTCATCAAGAGTGCCAAAGCCCCCGGGAAATATCACATACGCAAAGGAGTACTTGATGAGCATAACTTTTCTTACAAAAAAGTAATCAAATTGAAGGGACTTATTCTGATATCTGTTGGGCACTTGCTCTTTGGGTATCTCTATGTTTAATCCTACAGATAAAGCACCAGCGTCGTAGGCTCCCCTGTTGGCAGCCTCCATTACGCCAGGTCCACCTCCCGTTATTATACAAAAACCCATCTGTCCCAGTCTGAAGGCAGTCCTGTAGGCAAACTTATAATATTTGTCCTCTTCTCCAAGTCTTGAGCTACCAAAGAAGGTTACCGCAGGTCCCACATTAGAAAGCTCATCAAACCCGCGAACGAACTCACTCATTATCTTGAGGACACGCCATGTGTCCCCCTGCTTTATTTTTAGCTCTTCTATAAGCCTAAGTTCCTTACTGTTCATTAATGTCCTTTACCATACCCTCAAGTTTTAATAGCTGACCTTCCTGAGGACTGTTTATATTCCTGGAGGGTTTAACTACAACCTTCTTCCTCTTTATCTTGTGCTTTGCCTTGTGCTTCTTTTTATGTATGCTCACTTTCTTGTGCTGTGCTTTTGCATAGGCTTGGTGGCAAACAGGCTCCAAAAGACTTACTCCCAAAAACACAAGCAGTACAAAGCTTATCCATCTCATACTGAGCACCTCCTTTGTCCCCCTCAGGGACCACTCAGAAATATAAACCAACAACTTTTTATATGTCAAGCAAAAATGAGTTATCTTGCACTTGACCAGAAAATTTTGTATAATAACTTGGCTTAATGGAGTAGAAAAGAGGTGAAGCGCTATGATACAGAGGCAGAGTTATGCGAATGTGGCTGATAACTCGGGTGCCAAGAGGGTTCAGATTATAGGTATACCCTATGCACCCAGGAAATATGCAACACTGGGAGATGTAGTTACTGTCACGGTTAAAGATGCGGCGCCTAACAGCTCCGCCAAGAAGGGAAAAGTGTACAGAGCAGTGGTTGTAAGGACTAAGAAGGAAGTGAGGCGCCCTGATGGAAGCTACATCAAGTTTGACGACAATGCGGTTGTTTTGCTCAATCAGTACGGTGAGCCTCTGGGGACGCGCATACTGGGTCCTATAGCGAGAGAGGTAAGGAACAGAGGTTTTACCAAACTGGCATCTTTGGCTCCGGAGGTGGTCTAATATGGCATCAAAGATAAAGAAAGGTGATACGGTTGTAGTTCTCAGGGGCAGAGAAAGAGGAAAAACCGGAGAGGTGATAAAAGTGCTAAGGGATGAAAACAAGGTTATTGTGAAAGACGTGAATATAGTTAAGAAGCATGTAAAGGGCATACCCAATGTTAGGGAAGGTGGTATATATGAGATGGAGGCACCTCTGCACATAAGCAATGTGATGCTTTTGTGTCCTAAGTGTAACAAGCCTACGCGCGTAGGCTTTAGAATAGAGCGTGATGGTGATACCTTGAAAAAGTACAGGTACTGTAAAAAGTGCCATCAAAATATAGATTTAGTGAGAACCAAAGAGAGGGTAAAGGTATGAGTGTAGAGACTAAGTATGTGCCAAGGCTATACATCAAGTACAGGGATGAGGTAGTGCCTAAGCTTATAAACAGGTTTGGCTACAAGAATCCCATGGAAGTTCCAAAGATAATCAAAATAGTGGTAAACATGGGTGTGGGAGAAGCGGTACAGGACATAAAACACCTGGAGAGGGCTATAGAGGACATAAAGCTCATAACTGGTCAACATCCTACCGTAAGAAGAGCCAAAAAATCCGAAGCTGGTTTTAAGCTTAGAAAGGGGATGCCGGTAGGTCTAAAGGTAACTCTCAGAAAGGAGAGGATGTGGGACTTTTTGGACAAGCTCATATCCATTGCCTTACCAAGGGTAAAGGACTTTAAGGGTCTGAATCCCAGGTCTTTTGATGGAAGAGGTAACTACGCCTTTGGAGTTTCTGAGCAGATAGTGTTTCCCGAAATAGATTACGAAAAGGTGGATGCAATAAGGGGTATGGATATCATCGTACATACATCCGCCAAGACGGACGAAGAAGCTCTTTGGCTCCTGTCCCTGTTGGGGCTACCTATAAGAAGTTCTTAGAGGAGGAAGTTATGGCAAGAAAGGCTAAGGTAGCTAAAGATATTAAGCACTTTCCCAAGTACCAAGTAAGGCAAAAGAACAGGTGCCCGCTCTGCGGAAGACCGAGGGGATTTATAAGATACTTTGGCATGTGCAGGCTTTGCTTTAGGGAGCTGGCACTAAAAGGTGAACTGCCAGGAGTTAGGAAGGCAAGCTGGTAAGGAGGTAATAAAATGGACACTATTGCAGACATGTTTTCAGCCATTAAAAACGCCATAAGCAGGAGGAAAGACTATGTAGATGTGCCTTCCTCAAAAATTAAGGAAGCTATACTTGAGCTCCTAAAGAAGGAAGGCTATATAAGAGACTGGGAAAGGCTTGAAGGTGAAGGCTATAAAAAAGGCACTCAGTACACCCTTAGGATACACCTAAAATACCTTGATTCAAGAAAACAGGAGAGTGCCATAAAGGGGATGGTAAAGGTTTCAAAGCCTGGAAGACGCATCTATGTTCCTAAGCACTCCATGCCATATGTTCAAAAGGGTTTGGGAGTTGCTATACTCTCCACGGATGCGGGTGTATTGACGGACCATCAGGCAAGAAAGATAGGAAAGGGTGGTGAAGTTATAGCTTACATTTGGTGAGGTGAAGCCATGTCAAGGATAGGTAAAAAACCCATTGAGATACCAAAGAATGTAAAAGTAAGCTTGCAGGATGGTGTAATAACCGTTGAAGGACCAAAAGGGAAGCTTTCCATGAAACACCATCCAGACATGAAGGTTTATCTGGAAGAGAGCTTTATAAAGGTGGAGAGGCCTTCAGATGATCCATTTCATAGGGCTATGCACGGAACTACCGCAGCGCTTATAAGGAACATGATAAAAGGCGTCACAGAAGGATACACAGTAGTCCTTGAAGTGTTTGGACTTGGATACAGAGCGGCAGTAAAGGGGACAAACCTTGAACTAAACCTGGGACTATCTCATCCTGTAGTCTTTCCCATACCTCCCGATGTGAAGATAGAGGTAAAGGAGAATAAAATATATGTGAGCGGTATTGATAAGCAAAGGGTAGGTCAGGTGGCGGCGCAGATAAGAGCCTTCAGAGAGCCAGATGCTTACAAAGGCAAGGGTATAAGGTACGAAGGTGAGGTCCTAAAACTAAAGCCGGGTAAGGCGGCAGGAAAGGGTAAGAAGTAAGGAGGTAAACATGGCAAAGCTCAGCAGTCATGCAAGGAGAGAAAGGAGGCACAAAAGAATAAGAAAGAAGGTTTTTGGTACTCCAGAAAGACCAAGGCTCTGTGTTTATAGAAGCCTTCACAGCTTTTATGCGCAGATAGTGGATGATACAAAAGCCCACACCATTGTGTCCGCTTCTACGATAGACCCAGAATTTACAAAGCTCACAGGTAAGAGAGGTGGAAAGTCCATAGAAGATGTAAGAAAGCTGGCTGAGATACTGGTCCAGAAGGCAAAGGAGAAGGGTATAAGCAAAGTGGTTTTTGATAGAGGTGGATTTTTGTATCACGGTAAGATAAAGGCTTTTGCCGACAGGTGTAGAGAATTAGGACTTGAGTTTTAAAGGAGGTTATTTATGGGTGGTGTAGACCTTGGAAGGTTAATTGACGAAAGGAGGAAGATGCAAGGCATAGTAGGTATGGAGGACGATTTGCAGATAGAGGAGAGGCTCATATACGCCAAGAGAACTACGAGGGTAACAAAGGGTGGTAAAAGGTTTTCCTTTGGTGCTTTAGTCATAGTTGGTGACAAGAGAGGTTTTGTAGGTTTCGGTCTGGGTAAAGCAAGAGAGGTGCCCATAGCTATAGCAAAGGCTATAGAGGACGGTAAAAAGCACCTTATTAAAGTGCCCATAATAAACGGTACAGTACCGCACGATGTGATAGGTGAGTATGGACCTACGCAGATAAAGGTAATACCTGCAAGAAGAGGTACAGGTATAGTGGCAGGAGGTGCAGCTAAACCCATCTTTGAGCTTGCCGGTTATACGGATGTGCTCACAAAGCTCCAGGGAAGCACCAATCCCAACAATGTAGTAAGGGCTGTCTTTGATGCGCTTCTGAAGCTCAGATCCTTAGAGGATGTTTCAAGGGAAAGAGGCATAGACCTTGAAGAACTTCAAAGGAGGTATCACATATATGCAAGGTAAAGGCATGATAAAAGTCACTCTCTTAAGAGGGCTTGCAGGCAAACCAGAAGATCACATAAAAGCGGTGAAGAGTTTGGGGCTTAAAAAGGTAGGTCAGTCAAGGATGCTTCCGGACAGTCCGGTAGTATGGGGCAACATAAAAAAAGCCTCTTACCTTATAAGGGTGGAGAGAGTTGAAGGAGGTCAGGCATGAAGCTTCATGAGCTTGCACCCAACGAAGGTGCTACAAAGGAAAAGAAGAGAGTAGGTAGAGGTATAGGTTCTGGACTTGGTAAAACCTGCGGTAAAGGACACAAAGGACAGAAGACAAGGTCCGGAGACAGAAATCTACCTTCTTGGTTTGAAGGCGGTCAGACACCCCTTCACAAAAGAATACCCAAGAGAGGCTTTAGAAGTGTAAACAGGGTAGTTTATTCAGTTGTGAATGTAAAGACCCTTGATAAGTACTTTTCGGAAGGGCAAGAAATAACTCCAGAGTTGCTTTACGAAAAAGGGCTTGTAAAAAAAGGCATGCCTGTTAAGGTCCTCGGTGATGGAGAGCTTAGCAAAAGGCTCTCTGTTAAAGCTCATGCCTTTTCCTCAAGCGCAAAAGAGAAGATAGAAGCAGCGGGCGGGTCCTGCGAGGTTCTAAAGTGGTAGAGTACATAAAACAGCTCTTAGCCCTTGAGGACTTTAGGAAGAGGTTTTTATATACCTTGCTCATGTTTGCCATATACAGGCTGGGAAGTCACATTCCACTGCCTGGCATAGATACGACAGCCTTAGAGGACTTTTTTAAGAGCTTTCAGGGTACCATCTTTTACCTGTATGATATATTCTCCGGCGGAAACTTGGGGCGTATGACCCTATTTGCGCTGGGCGTGATGCCTTACATATCAGCCTCTATTATGATGCAACTTCTTACCGTTGCAGTGCCAGAACTTCAGAGGCTTGCCAAAGAAGAGGGTGATTATGGAAGGTACAAGATAAATCAGTACACCAGATACCTTACGGTTTTTGTTGCCTTCGTGCAATCCCTGGGTGTATCCCTTTGGCTTCAGAATCAGGTGTCCCCACGGGGCTTCCCTATAGTTCCCGACAGTGGAATTGTCTTTACTCTTACTACAGTAATAGCTTTAGTGTCTTCCACCATGTTTCTCGTGTGGGTAGGCGACAGGATAACAGAAAAGGGAATAGGCAATGGTATGTCCCTGCTTATCTTTGCCGGTATAGTAGCTAACTTTCCCAACGCCTCCATAAGAGTTTTAGAAATGCTCAAAAATGGAGACCTTTCTCCCTTTGCCTTTGTAGGTGCCATTATATTCGTTATAGCAGTCATAGTGGGCATAGTATTTATGCAAGAAGCGGAGAGGCGAATACCTGTGCAGTATCCCAGAAGGCAGATAGGAAGACAGGAGGTGGCCGGCGGTTCCACTTATCTCCCCATAAAGATCAATCCGGCAGGTGTTATACCCATAATATTTGCTCAGTCTTTGCTCATCATACCCTCTACGGTGATAGGTTTTATAAACCATCCCATAGCGCGCCTTTTGCACGATGCTTTTAATCCCACAACCCTCTTTTACAACTTCTTGTATGTGCTTCTTATTGTCTTCTTTACATACTTTTACACTGCAGTACTTATAAACCCCGTGGATGTGGCGGATAATCTCAAAAAGGGCGGTGCCTTTGTGCCTGGGGTAAGACCGGGTCAAGACACCCAAAAGCTCTTAGAAACCATAGTAAATAGGCTTGCCTTTATAGGGTCTATATTCCTCAGCGTTGTGGCCATCATACCCATATTTATAAGTTTATGGCTTAAAGTCCCCTTCTACTTTGGTGGCACTACAGCCCTCATAGTGGTAGGTGTAGCTCTTGACACCTTAAACAAGTTAGAAGCTCAGATGATACAGAAAAAGTATGCAGGATACATGAGGAGGAGAGTAAGGTGATACTTGTCTTTCTTGGACCACCCGGTGCTGGAAAAGGCACTCAGGCAAAAATGCTTTCTGAGGAATTAGGTTTTAAGCACATCTCCACAGGAGACATGCTGAGAGAGGCTGTAAAAAATGCTACACCCCTTGGGTTAAAAGCCAAAGAGTACATGGACAGGGGGGATCTGGTTCCAGATGACATAGTTATAGCCATGGTGGAGCAGGTGGTGCTCAAAGAGAAGAAGGTTATACTTGATGGTTTTCCAAGAACCATAGCTCAAGCAACTTCCCTAGATAGCATGCTGAAAAAACACGGTAGGGAGGTTAGTAAAGTTATACTTTTTGAGATTGATGACGAGGTTATAGTGGATAGGCTTACAGGCAGAAGGATATGTCCCAACTGCGGTGCGGTGTATCACTTAAAGTTTAGTCCCCCTAAGGAAGACCAGATATGCGACATATGTGGCACGAAGCTAATTCAGAGGCAGGATGACACGGAGGAGGTTATAAGGCGTAGGCTGGAAGTTTACAGAAGGCAAACAGCTGAACTTATTGACTTTTATAAAAGACAGAATAAATTAATTAGCTTGGACGCTCAAAAGAGCATAGAGGAGCTTTACAAAGACCTTAAGAAGGCAGTAGAGGATGAATATTGAACTTTACTCTTTCAAGGAGATAGAGAAGATAAAAAAGGCTTGCCAGGTGGTGGTAGAGGTACTTGAAGCTATAGCGGAGCATATAAAGCCGGGTATCTCTACCTACGACATAGACATGATAGCAAAGGAGGAGACTAAAAAGAGGGGTGCACGTCCGGCTTTCTTAAATTACAAACCTCCCTTTAGCAAAGTTTCCTATCCAGCCTCCATATGCGTATCGGTAAATTCAGCAATAGTTCATGGGCTTCCTAAGAAAGACCAAATTATTAAAGAAGGAGACTTGGTGAGTTTAGATTTTGGTGCTATAATAGATGGATACGCAGGAGATTCGGCTATAACTGTGCCTGTGGGTAAGATAGGTCAGAAGGAGGAGACGCTTTTGAGGGCAACCAAAGAGGCATTAAAAGAGGCGGTAAAGGTGTGTGTGCCTGGTAATTGGGTGAGTGATATAACGCGTGCCATCCACAATACAGCGGAAAGGTACGGCGTTTTCCCTGTCAGAGGCTTGGGTGGACATGGCATAGGCAAGAGGGTGCATGAGGATCCCTTCATTCCCAACAATCTAAAGGATATGGAAAAGAGGGATGTCAAATTAAGGCAGGGTATGGTGATAGCTATAGAGCCTATGTTTGCAATAGGAACGGAGGAGACAGCTCTTGACGGCGATGGCTGGACGGTTCACACTGCAGACAAAAGCCCTTCCGCCCACTTTGAGTACACGGTGGCAATAACCAAGGATGGACCTGTTGTGCTTACGGAGTTCAGTCATGGGTAAGAAAAAGGACCAAGAGCAGTACAAAGAAAAAGGTATAGTGCTTGAAGGCACGGTGACGGAAGCTCTTCCCAATGCCATGTTTAGAGTAAAATTAGATACAGGTCATGAAGTACTTGCCCATGTCTCCGGAAAGATGCGCGTGCATTTTATAAGGATACTTCCCGGAGACAGGGTAAAAGTGGAGCTATCACCTTATGACCTTACCAGGGGCAGGATAGTTTATAGAGCATGAAAAGGAGGTAAAAGATGAAGGTAAAGCCGTCAGTAAAACCTATGTGTGCCAAGTGCAAGATCATAAGAAGGAAAGGAAGAGTGATGGTAATATGTGAAAACCCAAAGCACAAACAGAGACAGGGTTCTTAAGGAGGTAAGAGATGGCAAGGATAGCAGGTGTTGACCTTCCCGATCACAAAAAGTTGGAGGTAGCACTTACTTACCTTTACGGTATAGGTTGGTCAAGGTCAAGAGAGATATGCCAAAAGACAGGCATACCATGCACCAAAAGGCTCGGTGAGCTTACACCTGATGAGCTAAACACTATAAGGAGATACATAGAGCAGAATTATAAGGTGGAAGGTGACCTCAGAAGGGAAGTGCAGATGAACATAAAGAGGCTCATGGATATGGGCTCTTACAGAGGTATCAGGCATTCCAGAGGTCTTCCTGTGAGAGGACAGCAAACCAGAACCAACTCAAGAACCAGGAAGGGCAAAAGAAAGACAGTAGGTGGTACCAAAAAGAAGATAGCTAAGTAGGAGGTTTCTCATGGCTAAGAAGAAAGGACAGGCTAAAAAGCAAAAGAGGACGGTAACTCAAGGCATAGTCAATATCCTCAGCACCTTCAACAACACCATAATAAACATAACAGACCCTCAGGGAAATACGCTAACCTGGGAGAGCGGAGGAACAGTGGGCTTTAAAGGCACAAGAAAAAGCACACCTTATGCTGCGCAGCTTGCGGCACAAAAAGCTGCCAGAAGAGCTATTCAGGAGTATGGACTTCAGGAAGTGGAAGTGAGAATAAAGGGTGCAGGAGCAGGTAGAGAATCCGCTTTGAGAGCCATATACGCATCTGGATTAAAGATAAAGCTCATAAGGGATGTTACTCCAATACCTCACAATGGGTGCAGACCACCTTCAAAGAGGAGGGTATAAGATGAGCAGATACATAGGTCCCTGGTCCAAAGTAGACAGAAGGTTTGGAGCTGTCCTATCCAATAGAAAAAGCGCAGGAAAGGTGCTATCAAGAAGAAACTTTCCACCTGGACAGCATGGGAGAGTCAAGGGAAGAAAGAGGAAGCTAACTGAGTTTGGCTTGCGTCTAATGGAAAAGCAAAAGCTGAAGTTTCTATACGGCGGTTTGAGGGAAAAACAGTTTAGAAGATACTTTGAGGAAGCGTCAAAGGCAAAGGGTAATACTGGGCAGGTACTTTTGCAGCTTCTTGAAAGAAGGCTGGATAATGTAGTTTACAGGCTTGGCATGGCTGTCACCAGAAGGCAGGCAAGGCAAATGATAGCTCACGGCCACATACTGGTAAACGGCAAAAAAGTGGACATACCCTCCTATCGCGTGCAGGTGGGCGACATAATAGAGTTAAAACCTGCCTCAAGAGATGTGCCGCAGTTTATAGAAAACATACAGAGCATAGACCCCAGGAGCATACCACCTTGGCTAGAGCTGGATAAAGAAAACTTCCGAGGTAAGGTGATAGACCTTCCCAAAGAAGTAGAGCTGGAAGTTCCTGTAAATGTGCAGTACGTTATTGAGTTCTATTCAAGAGTTTAAGGAGGTTTTGGTATGCAGAGAGAGTTTCTCTTTCCTTCTAAAGTTTATTGGGAGGAGAGAGGTAAAACTTATGGGAGATTTGTAGTAGAACCCTTAGAGAGAGGGTTTGGTATCACGCTTGGAAACTCTTTAAGGAGAACGCTTCTTTCTTCCATCCAAGGCACAGCTATCACCGCAGTGAAGATATACGGTATATATCACGAGTTTTCTCCCATAGAAGGTGTCCAAGAGGATGTACTTGAAGTCATAGCCAATCTAAAGAAGATAAGGTTTAACCTTAAAAGCTCTGATGTGGAGACCCTTTACCTGAAAAAGAAAGGTGAAGGTACGGTGACTGCAAAAGACATAACATGCCCACCCAATGTGGACATAATAAACCCTGACCAAAAAATAGCTACTATTACGGACCCCAATAAGGAATTAAACATGGAGATAAGGATAGAGAGGGGATTTGGATACATGACCACCGAAGAGATGGAAGTCATCGGTGAGGTGGGTTGGATACTGGTGGATGCGGACTTTTCCCCAGTGCGTCAGGTGAGCTTTAGGGTGGAAAAGACCAGAGTGGAAAAGAGGAGCGATTACGACAGGCTCATTATGGAAATATACACCAACGGCACAAAGACGCCCGAAGAGGTGGTAAAAGAAGCTATATCTATACTTGTTAAGTACTTCTCAAGCTTAGAACACATATCTTACGAACTACCTGTGGTGGAAGAGCCTGTGATAGTGGACGAGTTTGCGGAAAAGCTCAGCCTCCCTGTAGAGGAGCTTGATGTATCCCAAAGAGCATTAAACTCTATAAAGAGAATGGGTATAAACACTATAGGAGATTTGGTAAGGCTTTCCGAAGAGGACCTGAAAGGCACAAAGAATGTGGGAAGGAAAGCCATAAACGAGATAAAGGAAGCTCTCAAACAGATGGGTCTTTATCTTGGTATGGATATAGAAAGCAGGAGGTAAGCAATGAGACACAGGGTAAAAAAGAAACACTTTGATAGGACAAAGGAGCAGCGAATGGCACTATACAGATCACTTTTGCTGGCTCTCATAAGAGAAGAGAGGATAGAAACATCTCTTCAAAGAGCAAAGGCAGTAAGATCCATGGCGGAGAGGCTCATAACTTTGGCTAAGAAGGGCGATCTGGCTTCAAGAAGGAGAGCTCTGGCTATACTTCCCAATAGGTCAGCCATAAAAAAGCTCTTTGAGGATATAGCGCCAAGGTACGAAGGAAGAAATGGGGGATACACCAGAATCCTAAAACTACCCAGCAGGCGCATAGGTGATGGTTGTGAGCTTGCCATACTTGAGCTGGTAGAGTGATAAAGGGCATCCTTTCACTGATCCTTAACCTGCTTATCCTGCTGATAATATTTCACGCCGTTGCATCTTGGTTTCCTTCCTTGAGAGGTAGCAAGCTATACCAGCGGGTTGATGGTATAGTTTCTCCCATGCTGGAACCCATAAGGTCTGTGGTAAAGCCCATCAACGGTTTGGATTTTTCGCCTATGATACTTCTGTTTTTACTATACCTTATAAAGCACCTTTTTAGGCTTTGATGCCTCGCCAGAGGCTGGATAAAAAGCTCGTTGAATTAGGATTTGCCCCTACGCGTGAAAAAGCACAAGCTCTAATAATGGCTGGTATGGTGACAGTTGATGGCCTTCTGGTAGACAAACCTGGCTTTTTAGTGAAGGAAGGTCAGAAAATAGATGTGAAAGAACCCGTAAGGTATGTCTCAAGAGGAGGCTACAAGCTGGAGCATGCTCTTGAAGGCTTTGGTATAGATGTGAGGGGTTTTGTAGCTCTTGATGTGGGCTCATCAACGGGTGGCTTTACGGATTGTTTGTTGCAAAGAGGTGTCATCAAGGTTTACGCCGTGGATGTAGGCAGAGCCCAGATGGATATAAAACTTCGCCAAGATCCCAGAGTGATCCTTTACGAAGAGACGGATGCAAGAAGTCTTACCGAGAGCCATGTGCCCGAAAAGGCGGACATAATAACGGTGGATGTGTCCTTTATATCCGTAACAAAAGTTTTGCCCCATGTGGTAAAATTCCTCAAGGAAGGAGGTATATTGCTGGTACTTGTGAAACCGCAGTTTGAACTAACACCGGATAAGGTTAAGAAGGGTATAGTTAGAAGCTCTGAGGACAAATTTCAGGCGGTGCTAAAGGTTTGCCAAAAGCTAAAGGACTTAGGTTTTCAAATTGGTGGAGTTCTTAAGGCAAAGCCCAGAGGGTCTAAGGGAAACGAAGAGTTTTTCCTTTTGGCTGGTAAAAAGCTAACTCCGGTGGAAAACATAGAAAAAGCGGTGAAAGATGCCATTAAAGAGCCTCTTTGAAGAAAACAAGCTGATAGGTAAGAGGGGGGTTTATCCCCTAACTGCGGAGAACTTGCTTCGCACAGGGCTTGCCCTCTGTACTCTTTTGAAGATAGAAAAGCAAAGAGAAAAACCTGCCATGTGCATCAGTGAACTTAACTTTTTAAGTATGGCACTGAGCGTAGGCTTTATGGTTGGTGGTGGGGAAGTTTATGCTTTTGAAAAAGAGGCGGATGTGTGTGTAAGGTATGAGAAAGTGGGAAATATTGATGTGCTTGTGTTTAGTGGACTTGAACCCTTAGACTTTAAAAAGCTTGAATCCATACTCTTTAGCAGGTATAATATGCCAAGAAAGGAAGGAGAGGAGATAGGAAACATATGGATAGGAAGGGAGAAGCTCTAAAGCTCTCAAGGGATATGCAGAAAAAGATCTTAGACTTTGGCACAGAAATTGATGAGTACTACAGGAAGTTTAGGGAGCTTAGAGTCCTCACCGACGACCTTTCCTTTCAGGGCGCACTTATAAATGTGGAACACGCCTTCTTTATGGTGGTCCAATCCTTAAACATACTCAAAGAACAGCTAAAACTTCTTGAGGTAGCATCCAAGAAGGGGGAGATATACTGATGGGTATAAAGTTCCTTATGCTGGACGAAGAGAGGAAGTACTTTTCTTTAGTAAGTGATATCTTTGATGTGACAGGGCACAAACTGCTTGTGGCACTAGATGAGCAGAAGGCTAAGGAGCTTCTAAACGCAACCTCCTTTGATGTGTTTCTTGCAGATATTAAGCATTTTAATTTTTGGGTAAGCATCATTAAGGAAGGAAAATACGCGCTTCCCATCTTTTTTTTAGAAGATTATGAAGATGCTCAAAAACTAAAAGCCTTGGGCTTTACTGACCTGAATTTTGTGCCTTTACCCTTTAATCCCCTTGACCTGCTCACAAAGGCTGTGTGGTTAAACAAGGAAGAATACGACCCCAATATGCTTTCCTCCATTGGTCCTGTAAATCTGCTTGTACAGCTTCTCAGGCGGAGTGCATCCTCCATAATCACCCTAAATAGTGGCACTAAAAAGTGTGGCATTTTTATGAAGGAAGGTCGTGTATTGGGAAGCACCTGCCAGATGGAAACCCTTAAGGAAGTTCTTGCTTATCAAGAGGTAAAGATAGAGCTATTTCCTTATACGGGTGAGGATTACCTTGAGGAGAGCTTTACAGGAAACGAGGAGTTCTTCTCAGGGATTTTCTCTGCTTTCTCTCCCTCTTTGCAAGAGAGAGAGGAGTTTGTGGCTATTCCAAAGGTTGCTAATCTGGCTGAGCCTATAGAGCTTTACAGAGGACTCTTTTGGGTGGGTGTGTGCGACAGCAAATCTCTTACTCACTTAAATTGCTACCTGCGCATTTACGAAAAAGGCGATGTAAAGATTCCAATTTTGATAAATGCCGGCACTTCCAGAGATTATGCCCAGATAAGGATAAAGATAGAGCAAATCCTGAGTACTGTGGAGATAATCAAAGCATTATTTTTACTCGGTTCTGGACCTTATGAACACGCCAATGTTCTTAGCATGCTTCAAAATAATCCTAAGCTTCAGGTTATAACCTCCTTAAGCGTTGCTAAGGAGCTAAACCAATTGGGTGTTCCCATGTCCCGCATAAGATTGGTAGAAAGCTTACAGGATATGAAACTTAAGCTATCCACGGGTGATACTCTCCGCATCATACCAACACCTTTTGCACCAGAAAGGGGAAGCTTTATGGTCTACGAAGAGGAAAGTGGCTTTTTGTTCACATCTCAGCTTTTTAGCTCACTGTGTACGCCTGATGAGTTTTCTCTCTTTGAGGACCCAAAGGTGGAGGATGTGATGCTTTATGCATCTCTTCGTATGCCTTGTTCAAGAGTAGTTTACAAAGCCCTTGATACTCTAAAAGACCTTCGCATAAGTAAGGTTTTCCCAATTTATGGAAATCCTATAAATCAAGAAGCCTTAGGTGAGATAATAAAATCCCTGCGCACCGCCGATATGGGTATAGACCTACCTTCTACAGCCGATGAAAGTTTCTACCTGCAAGCTATAAACAGGGTTATTGCAAAGCTCAAAGAAAACATGGAGGAAGATGAATTCTCAAGTTTAAAAGCGGAGCTTGAAAAGTATGTTTACCTTGAGAATGATGCAGTAAAGGAAGCTTTTGTATCCTACAGTGCCCTTCCTGAGATTTTGGTGGTAAGTATGCAGTATGCAGGTATAAACCCTCGCTTTATAAAGCAAGCATTAAAGGAGCTTTTCTACCAAGGTGTTGTAAGCTTTACCATATTATAGGTTTACCTATGCGGTCTAATCGTGGGTGTAAAACTGCTAAAAAGAGTTGTCTAAAACCTGTGAAAATGTTCACATCCGTGCTCTCAAGGGGTGGTATATCTCCCGAAAAGTAAATCACAAAGGCTTTCCCTTCTATATTTTCCCTTGGCACAAAACCCCAGTACCTGCTGTCCTCGCTGTTATCGCGATTGTCCCCCATCACAAAGTAGCTGTTGGGTGGCACTACTGTAGCCGGCACATCCCTTCTTGGGATTATAGGATTCTCATAAAGGGCTATTTTATGCTTTACTCCGTTGGGCAATGTCTCCTCGTAGATGAGCTTTCTGTTGCCAGCCTCGTACTCCTCACCTATTAGCTTTATAGGGAGAGGTTTACCGTTTACATAAACCTGATAGTCTTTTACCTGCACCACATCACCAGGCACACCTATTATCCTCTTTATAAAGTCTATTCTGGGGTCTACAGGCCACTTAAACACTATTATGTCACCCCTCTGAGGCTCAGAAAACCTGTAAACAAGCTTGTTTACAAGAATAAAGTCTCCCACCAGCAGGGTGGGTTTCATGGAGCCCGAAGGTATGTTGTAAGCCTGAACTACAAAAGCCCTCAAAAGAAGCACTATTACTACAACCGCTATAAGCTCTGTAAGCCAGCTCTTTCCCCTTTTTTCCATTCTTTCCATTTTACCACATCTCTCTGTCTGAGCTGTCCGCAGGCTCCAAATATGTTTATGCCCTTACTAAGCCTTACAAAGGTGGAGATACCAGTCTGCCACAGCACCTTTTGGAACTCATAAACCTCCTCTATGGAGGGTCTCTCGTAAGGAAGCTCCGGGTCTGGATTGTAGGGAATCAGGTTTACCTTAAACTTGTTTTTATACTTTCCTATTAACTGAGCCAGAGAAAGGGCATCTTCTTTTTTGTCGTTTAAACCTTTTATGAGCACATACTCAAGCATGATCCTTCTGCCCTTTGGATACGGATACTCTTTCAAAACCTGCATAAGCTCAGAAAGGTTGTTAGTTTTTGATATGGGCATGATAAGCTCCCTGAGCTTTTGCGATGGAGCGTTCAAAGAGACCGCCAGATTTACTTCCCGCATGATGGGATCCTCTGACATTCTCTTTATCTGAGCTATCAGACCGCTGGTGGAGACGCTTATCCTTCTCTTTGAGAGGTCTATACCCCATGGGCTTACCATCACCTCAACAGCCTTTCTGACATTTTCATAGTTGGCAAGAGGCTCTCCCATACCCATGAACACCACATTTCTTATCCTTTGGGGAAGGATTTTTTTCTGGATTTGAAGCAGCTGGTCTATTATCTCGTCGGTACGAAGATTTCTTGTAAGACCGTCTATGGCTGTGGCACAGAATTTACAACCCACAGCGCAACCTATCTGAGAAGATACACACAGCGTCAGGTGATCCCTTTCCCTTATCAGGACGCTTTCTATAGTGTGCCCGTCCAGAGTTTTAAAAAGGTACTTTACAGAATCCTCTGCATGTACCTCATCCGTCAGTTCTAGCGTATGCACACGGTAGTTCTCTTTAAGGAGCTTCCTGTCCTCCTTTGAGATATCGGTCATAGCATCAAAGTCCGTTTGGAACTTTTTATATACCCATCCCAGCACCTGCACAGCCCTATATTTTGGCATACCCATTTTTGAAAGACTCTCTTTTAGCTCTTCAAGGTTATACCTTAAAATGCACTCCATCTGGTTATAATATAATAAAAGGAGGTAAGATATGGCAGTTGTGGTGAGAATACCTACACCCTTAAGGAGAGTGGCTAACGGACAGGGAGAGGTGCAGGTGGAAGCCAAGACGGTAAGAGATGCCATAGAGAAGCTGGAGGAGATGTTTCCTGGCTTTAAGGAAAGGCTTGTTGACGAGAATGGTGAACTAAGGAGATTTGTAAACCTTTATCTCAATGACGAGGACATAAGATTTCTAAAAGGGATAGACAGCGAGCTCAAGGATGGAGATGTCCTATCTATAGTCCCTGCTATAGCAGGCGGCTTATCTGATATATAGTCTTTCAATGTTCAGAAGTATCTGGTCAAAGAGGGATCTTGCTGTTTCCTCGTCTTTTAAAGGTATAGTGATCCTCTCTATTCCCCCCGTGTAGATGACTACCGTCTTTCCTTTTAGTTCCAGAGTCCTTATATGGGAGTAAGGTACTGCGTAAGTGCTGTCCTTTACCCTATAAAGAAGGTATCTGTCTTCCAAAAGAACTCCTTCGTCAATGAGTATGTCTTTGGTTTTTACATCCTCTTGGGACATGAGAAGATCCTGCGAGAACTCAAGAGCTTCGTCTTCCGACATTATGCCTTTTCTGACCAAAAAGAGCAGTATACTCTCGTCCTTATTCTTTTCCCTGAGGAAAGTCTCCACATCCTCCTTCCTTATCTTGTTCCTCCTTATAAGTTCTTTTATTATATCTGCGTCCTTCATACCATTTCCTTAGTAAATAACGCATAAACACCGTAAGCGTATCTGCCAAGGTCCACTATCCTCCCCACCTTTACCCCTGCTTCTTCTAATATAAGCCCCACCTCCCACTCGGAGTAAACCTCTTGAGCGGGAGGTCCTTTGTCCCTCTCTTCCTTTTTCCAATCTATTATAGCAAGGTAGGTATATCTTTTTGAAACTCTTCTGAGTTCTTTCAAAAACTCTACGGGATTGCTAAGCTCGTGAAACACAAAAGCCATAAAGATAAAGTCAATACTATCATCAGCAAGTGGAATGCTATTCTCCTCCGACTTTAGCACATAAACATTTTTGAGTCCCATACTTTCTACTTTACGCTTTGCATATTCAACTGCGGATGGTTCTACATCAACTGCGTAAACTTTCCCCTCCTCTCCTACGGCCTCTGAAAGATAAGGAAGATAAAAGCCTGCACCAGTGCCAACATCCAGCACGCTCATACCCCTTTTTAGCCCAAACTCCTTGAGAACTCTCTTAGGGTCAAAAAGTTCAAGCCTTGAAGGGTCGTCCAGCTTTTCCAACTTGGAAGGGTCAAACTTGTGAGCCATAGCTTTCCCACCTCATAATAGATTTAAAAGCTCTCTGAGTTTTTTAATCTCATCCCTAAGTTTAGCAGCCTTTTCAAACTCCCACTTTTTGGCGCACTCCAGCATTTCCCTTTCCAACTTCTCAATTCGGCGGATGATATCCTCCTCGCTTTTTATCCCCTTGGGAATCTCGGAAGGTACCTTAACATAATCCAGCTCCTCAATAGAGAGGAGGTCTTTGACAGGTTTGACTATGCTTCTGGGGGTTATTCCGTGAAGATGGTTGTGTTTTCTTTGCTTTTCTCTTCTTCTTCTGGTTTCCTCTATGGCTCTCTTCATAGATTCTGTCATCCTGTCTGCGTAAAGAATAGCCTTTCCGTTTATGTTCCTTGCAGCTCTGCCTATGATTTGTATGAGGGATGTGTAGCTTCTCAGAAAGCCTTCCTTGTCTGCATCCAGTATGGCAACCAGAGAAACCTCTGGAAGGTCAAGCCCCTCCCTGAGCAGGTTTACACCTACTATAACATCTATGCTTCCTTCTCTGAGGTCTTTTATGATCCTCGCCCTCTCTATGGCATCCAAGTCCGAGTGCATGTATTTGGCAGAGACTCCTCTCTCCGTAAGGTAGTCTGCCACTTCTTCCGCGAGTCTTTTGGTGGTGGTAAGCACAATTGCTCTCTCGTTTCTTTTCTTTCTTATTTGAATTTCCCTGAGCAGGTCCTCCAGCTGTCCTCTCGTAGGTCTTACTTCCACCTCCGGGTCTAAAAGACCAGTAGGCCTGACTATCTGCTCCACTATGATGCCTCTGCTCCTCTGAATTTCCCAATCGCCGGGCGTTGCGGATACATAGATAACTTGGTTTATCCTCTCTAAAAATTCCTCAAACTTTAGAGGTCTGTTGTCCAAAGCTGATGGCAATCTCCAGCCATACTCCACCAGCTTTTCCTTTCTTGACCTGTCTCCGTTATACATAGCTCTTATTTGTGGCACTGTCACATGCGACTCGTCTATTATCAGCAAAAAGTCCTTGGGGAAGTAATCAAGAAGCGTAAAGGGTGGCTCTCCGGGCTTTCTACCATCAAAGTACCTTGAGTAGTTCTCTATCCCCTTGCAGTGCCCTATCTCCCTTATCATCTCTAAATCATACATGGTTCTCTGGTAAAGCCTTCTGGCTTCAAGCTCCTTTCCCTGATTTTTGAACCACTTGACCCTCTCTATAAGGTCCCTCTCTATCTGCAAAAGAGCATCCTCTACTGTGCTTCTTGGTGCTATGTAGTGGGATGATGGGAAGATGGTAAATTCCTCAAGCTCTCCAATGGTGTGCCTGTTTAGTGCATCTATAAGGGTGATCCTTTCTATCTCATCATCCCAAAACTCTATCCTGACTATCCTATCCTCCGCATCCGAGGGGATGACCTCTAATGCGTTTGCCCTGACGCTAAAGGTGGCTCTTTTGTATGTGTAGTCATTTCTCTGATAGCCAAGCTCTACAAGTTTTCTGAGCAGTTTGCTGGTGCTTATCCTCTCGCCTACTCTCAGCTTTATCCTCATGGAGTAGTAATGATGAGGAGACCCAAGTCCGTATATACAGGAGACCGATGCCACAACTATAACATCCCTCCTTTCCAGCACGGATATGGTGGCAGAATGTCTGTAGCGCTCCAACACTTGATTGATGGAGGCATCCTTTTCTATGTACAGGTCTTTCTCAGGTATGTAAGCCTCGGGCTGGTAGTAGTCGTAATAAGAGATAAAGTACTCCACGGCGTTGTTGGGAAAAAGCTCTTTGAACTCTCTGTATAGCTGTGCTGCCAGCACTTTGTTGTGAGCTATGACAAGAGTTGGCTTATTGTACTGAGCTATAAGATTTGCAAGAGTAAAGGTTTTTCCCGTGCCTGTAGCTCCCAAAAGCACCTGCTCTTTTACTCCTCTTTCCAGGTTATTCAAAAGCTCCTCTATGGCTTTGGGCTGATCGCCTGCTGGCTTTAAGCTTGTTTGCAAAACAAACCCTTCCTGAACTTTCATATCTTTTAAATATAGTATGCTGGCACTAAAACTTGACAGCTATCTTTTAAAAGCAGGCATTGAGCTAAGTCATAGGAGCAAAGAGAACATACTTAGGGAGTTAACAGCTTGGTTAAATCCATCCGCTCTGGGCTCAGGTTTGGTCATCACGCAAGACGGCAGTTATACACTTGTAAGCTCTGCCTACGGAGAGCCATATCACAGCATAAGCGCAGGTGCCATAAGAGAGTGCCTTTTAAAGTTCGTGGAACCATCTACGGTACTTGAAAGGTCCAAAGTAAAAAGCGAGGTAAAGCTGTTGGACATTGGCTTTGGCTTGGGCTATAACCTGGCGGTGGCAATAAAACACCTGAGAGATATAAACCCAAAGGTGCGTATAGAAATACGGTCTTTTGAAAAAGAGCTTTTGCAGGACATACCCCTTTTGCCAGAACCTTACAGACAGTACCACAAACTCCTTCTTGATGGGCTTCCTGAGTTGGAAAAAGATGGAATAAGCTTTAAACTTCTCATCGGGGATGCAAGGCAGAAGATAAAGGAAGTTGAGGGTTTTGGTGCAGATGCTGTATTTCACGATGGTTTTTCACCTTACAGAAATCCGGAACTCTGGAGCTATGATTTTTTAAAAGAGATAAAACAAGCCATGGCGGAGGATGGCTTCTGGGTATCTTACACCTCATCACTGCCTGTGCGAAAAGCTCTAAGGATGCTAAGCTTTGGCATAGCAAACTCCAGGAGTGTAGGCAGAAAGAGGTCTGGCACCGTAGCATCCCTTTCATTAAAAGAGAGTCTGGGACCTGGCGAGATAGAAAAACTTAACTCTTCACCTTACGCCATACCCCTCAGAGATGAAAACCTTAAGATGGAGCCTCTTGAAATACTCATAGATTACAGAGTGAGGGTTGAACTTTTAAAAGTGGCCCAGGGCGGAATCGAACCGCCGACACCCCGGTTTTCAGCCGGGTGCTCTACCAACTGAGCTACCGGGCCTGACAAAAATATTATATCAAATAAAATGCCCAAAGCATGCACACAAAACAACCCCTGCCACTGAGCTGAAAAAAACAGGATTGAGAAGCTGGTAAAGTATGTATAATAAAGTTATATGCAGAAGGAAGAACTTGTGGTAGAGGTTATACGCAGGCTTGAGAAGGTTTATCCCAATAAGTTGGAGCTAAACTTTAAAAACCCTTTTGAGCTTCTCATTGCGGTTATACTTGCAGCTCAAACAACGGATGCTAAAGTAAATCATGTTACGGAAAGGCTTTTTAAAAAGTACAAGACGCCTGAGGATTACCTTAGGGTGCCACTTGAGGAGCTACAAGAAGATATAAGCTCAATAAATTATTACAGAAATAAGGCAAAGTATATAAAAGGTGCTTGTAAGATGATAATTGAAGATTACGGTGGGGAAGTTCCCAAAAGCATAGAGGAGCTTACAAGACTTCCGGGTGTGGGAAGAAAGACTGCCAACATGATCCTTTATAACGCCTTTGGCATAAACGAAGGCATAGCGGTTGATACGCACACGGCAAGAGTGAGCAAAAGGCTGGGACTTACTGAGGAAGAAAAGCCAGATAAGATAGAGCAAGAACTTATGCAGATAACTCCCAAAGAAGAGTGGGGAAAACTCTCCAACCTCCTTATACTGCACGGCAGGTACATATGCACTGCCAAAAATCCCAAGCACAAAGAGTGCGTACTTTATGACCTTTGCCCTTCAAGAGAATCTTGAGGCTAAAAAAGAGATACGGACAACATATACTACTATCTAAGGGTGTTATAAAAGCTATAGTAGAGCGCCTTAGCATACAAGAAGGTGATATACTGCTGGAGATAGGTCCAGGGACTGGAAATCTCACCCGTGAGCTTTTAAATACTCCCCTTAAAAAGCTCTACCTCATAGAAATAGACTCTCAGATGGTGCATGAGCTAAAAAAGATAGAGGATGATAGAGTGGAGATATTCCTTGCGGATGCCACTCAATTTGATATTTGCTCCTTAGGTGGAGAGCTCAAGCTCGTCGGAAACCTTCCTTACAATGTGGCTAGTCTTATAGTTGAGAATACCGTCATACACAGAAAGTGCATCCCCTTTGCTCTCTTTATGCTACAGAAGGAAGTGGCGCAGAAGCTATTAAAAGGTCCTTCGTGGCTCTCCACCTTCGTAAGAACTTTTTATGACCTTAATTACGTAATGAGTGTGCCTGCAAGGTTCTTTTTCCCAAAGCCAAAAGTCCAGTCCGCACTGTTGGAATTTGTAAGGAAGCCAGACGGGGAGATGATAGAGGATGAAAAAGACTACAAAAGATTTCTCACAAAATTATACTCTATGAGAAGGAAGGCTATAAAGAGCAAGATAGAGGAGGACATATTAAAAATGGCGAATATTGACCCCCTCAAGAGGGTGGAAGAGCTTTCAGTTGCTCATGTCCTTTTGTTGTATAATCTATCAAAAACTCATGAGGTGGATAAGAAATGATGGATGTGTTCTTTATTGAGCGCGATCCGTATGCTCCTCTTAGGCACTGCTACCCAGTTTCTAAAATTCTTTACGAGGGCAAAAGTGAGTATCAGGAGATAATGGTCATTGAGTCGCCACACTTTGGTAGGGTTCTTATCCTTGATGGTGTGGCTCAGTGTGATGAGAAGTTTGAGTTTATATATCACGAGTTTATATCCCACATTCCTCTGTATGCTCATCCGAATCCAGAAAATGTCCTCATAATAGGAGGAGGAGACGGAGGAGCTCTAAGGGAGGTGCTAAAGCACAAGGAGGTAAAAAGGGCAGTGTTGGTAGATATAGATAAACAGGTGATAGAAGTCTCTAAAAGCTTCTTCCCTACCATGTCGGTAGCCTTTGAGGACCCAAGAGCTATAGTTGTTAACGAAGATGGCTACAAGTATGTGCAGGACTATGAGCAGGAGTTTGATGTGATAATAGTTGATTCCACCGACCCTGTTGGATTTGCTCATGTGCTGACCACAGAGGAGTTTTTCAGATATGTGTTTAGAGCGCTCAAAGAGGATGGCGTGTATGTTGGGCAGACAGAGTCCATACATTACCACCCAGACATAGTAAGAAGAGTGCAAAAATCTCTGAAGAAGGTCTTTCCCATAGTGGACCTTTATACGGCTGTGATACCGGGATATGCAGGCTACTGGTGGTCCTTTTCCATAGCATCAAAGAAGCACCCTGTTAGAAATCCTTCAAGGGAGGTGAGCGTTCAGACAAAGCTCTATAGTGCTGACATGCACCGGCATGCCTTCCTTCCCGAAAGTTTTTATCAAAAGCTCATATCTGGTGAGTATCAGGTATGAAGTTTTATATCACCACTCCCATATACTATGTTAACGATGTGCCTCATATAGGGCATGCCTACACTACTGTGGCGGCGGATGTTCTGGCAAGGTTTTACAGACAAAGAGGCTACAGTGTTTTCTTTCTTACGGGTACAGATGAGCATGGACTAAAGATACAAAAATCCGCTCAGGAGAGAGGTATATCACCCAAGGAATTGGCGGACCAAAACGCGGAAAACTTCAAAAAGCTTTGGAAGTTTATGAACATAAGCTACGATAGGTTTATAAGGACTACAGATGAAGAGCATATAAAGTTTGTGCAGGAAGTTTTTGTAAAGAGTTATGAGAACGGAGACATATACAAAGGTGAGTACGAAGGCTGGTACTGTGTGGGATGTGAAGAGTTTAAGCCCGAAAGCGAACTTTTGGAAGGAAACATCTGTCCGGTGCACTTAAAACCCTGTGAGTATGTAAAAGAACCATCTTACTTCTTCAGACTTTCCAAGTATGAGGAAGAGCTTATCAGACTTTACGAATGGCATAAAGATTTTATAATGCCTGAATACAGAAGGAATGAGGTTATAAGCTTTGTAAAGCAGGGGCTTAAGGATCTTTCCATCACAAGACCCAGCGTCAGAGTAAAGTGGGGTATAGAAGTTCCCTTTGACAGAGAGCAGACCATATATGTGTGGTTTGATGCTCTCTTTAACTACATATCTGCCCTTTATGACAGGCCACATTACTGGCCTGCGGACCTGCACCTGGTAGGCAAAGACATTTTAAGGTTTCATGCAGTATACTGGCCAGCTTTTTTAATGTCCGTAGGCTATCAGGTGCCCAAAAGCATCTTTGCTCATGGTTGGTGGAAGGTGGAGGGTAAAAAAATGTCCAAATCCTTAGGAAATGTCATAGACCCTTATAAGATGGTGCAAGATTATGGACTTGATGAGGTAAGGTACTTTCTCCTGAGGGAGGTACCCTTTGGTCAGGATGGGGACATAACGCAGGAAGGCCTAAAAAACAGGCTTGTGGGAGAGCTTTCCAACCAAATAGGTAATCTCTTTAGCAGAGTAAGCTCTATGGTCATAAGGTATACGGAAGGGAAAGCATCTGGCGAAAAGGACAGGTCCTACGAGGCTTTCTGCGGGGAGGTGATAAAGGACCACCATCACAGAATGGAAAAGGTGGACTTTTACAACGCTCTTGAGGCAGTGCTTAAGCTCTCCAACTTTTTGAACAAGTATGTGGATGAAAAGGCACCTTGGAGCTTAGCCAAGTCTGACGAGAAAAAGCTAAAAGATGTCCTTTATACGCTTACCGATGGTCTCTTTGTCTTAGCTTACCTTCTTTATCCCTTTATGCCAAGTAAAATGGAGCTTGTATTTGAAAGCTTTGGCATAGAAACCTTGCCAGAAAAGATAGTACCTTACAGCTTTGGCTCTTACTCAGTCAGAGAAAAACTTCTCCTCTTCCCAAGAAGGATATAAAAGATGTTTCCCTCTGAGTGGTGGCAGCTTGCCCAGCAAAGACTTATAAACCCAGCCAAAGCAAGAGAGAGTTTAGAAGATATGCTAAAAAGACACCCAAACCCGAAAAGTCTCATAGATTACCTCAACCAGAGGAGGTTTATACTACTTCTTGAACTGCTTGACCACTCGGACTGCATGAGAAAATTCCTCATAAACCACCCGGAGGACTTTCAGAAAACCATACCTGGCATTTGGTATATCAGTAAGAAAAAAGAGGACTACATAAAGGAACTAAAAGAGCTTTTGAGCGATAGCCTGCCTGATGATGAGTTTTCCAAGAGGTTAGCCTACTACCGACACAGGGAACTTATGAGAATACTGTCCAAAGAGATACTGGGAACTTCAAAGCTTGAGGACCTTCTTGTTGAGTATTCACATCTTCCCGATGCCATGCTGGAATATTGCTACTCAAGAGCTTTAGAAGAGTTTAAACAAGCATACGGCCAGCCGGTAGAGGAAGGTGGCAGACCAGCAAGTGCCTGTATAATAGCTCTTGGAAAGCTGGGAAGCTATGAACTCAATTACTACTCGGACATTGACTTAATGTTTATACACTCATCCGACAAGGGACAGGCTGGAAAGCTGAACCTTAACGAATTTTTCTCCAAGGTATTTCAAAAGGTTGTTAGTCTGATGACAAAGATAACACCAGAAGGAAAGCCCTACGAGGTGGACCTGGACCTTAGACCCTTTGGAAGGTCTGGACCCATCAGCATGCCCCTCTTGAGCGCGGAACTTTATTATGAATCTTACGGAAGGATCTGGGAGAGGTTTGCCCTTTTGCGTGCCAGATTTTCAGCGGGTGATGAGGAACTCTACCAGACCTTTGAGCAGGAAGTGAAAACGCCTTTTGTTTTTAAAAGAACTGTGGATTACAGAGTCATAGAGGAGGTTCAGCTCATAAAGGCGCAGATAATCTCTCAGGCAAAGAGGCAAACTCTGTCTTCCCTTGACATAAAGCTGTGCGAAGGTGGTATAAGAGAGCTGGAGTTTGCAGTTCAGTCTCTTGTGCTGCTTTTGGGCGGGAAGTTCCCCTTTTTGAGAGAGAGCAACACCTTCAAAGCCATATGGAAGTTAAACCAGAAGGGGATATTTTCCGACGAAGAAGCAGGGTTTTTGGAAAAGGCGTACGAATTCCTAAGAAGGTTGGAACACAAGTTGCAAATCTACAAGTGCATACAAACCCAGAAACTAACAAGAGAAGACATACCTCTGGTGGCTAAGATGATGGGCCTTGCTCCCCAGGATTTTGAAAAAACGCTAAGCTATTATACAAAAGGCGTAAGCAAGATATTTGTCAGCATAATACCCTCCCATGAAAGCAAGGAGCTTGAGCCCATACAGCAGGCGGTATTGTCAGAGGACATAAACTTTGCAAAAGAGATACTCTCCCAGCTGGGCTTTAAAAACCCTGTAAGAGCTTACAACATGCTTCTTAGCTATGTGCATGGCAGAGAAGGTATAAAGCTTTCCAACTACGAAAGGAAAAAGTTTTTGGAAATGCTTCCGCAAATACTCTCTTATATGTCCGCATCCTCAGACCCAGACGAAACTCTAAACAACTTTGACAAATTTTTCTCAAACCCCACGGGAAGGAAGGTGATCCTTAGCCCTTCAAAAGAAGATGTGGTCAAGATACTCTGTAAGGTGTTTTCCCTCTCTTCTTACCTTTCCACGCTGGTGAGCAGAAATCCGGACTTGGTGGAGGACCTTTTGACGCTCTATCAGGACTTTCCCGAAAGGACTCTTTTTGAGGAGGAGTTTGAAAAGTACGAAAAAACGCTGGGACTTAGCTTAGAAAACACCTTCAGAAGGTTTAAAAAGGTGTGGGAAGTGAGGATAGTTCTCGTATATCTTGCCAAAAAGGACGAAAGATATAAAAAGCTCAAGGACTTTTTCAGGAGTCTTACAAATCTTGCTGACTTTCTTATGGAAAAGCTATGGGAGAGGCTAAGGCTTGAAAAGGAAAGCATGATGCTTTTGGCGCTGGGCAAATACGGAAGCTCAGAGCTCTCTTTGGGCTCTGACCTTGATCTGGTGTTTGTGGGAAGAGATCACATGGCTGAGAGGGTGAAACTCGCGCAGGACTTTGTGAGGTTTTTGACTACCCACACAAAGGAGGGATACCTTTACGATGTAGATTTTCGCTTAAGACCCATGGGGACGAAGGGAGAGCTTGTACCTTCAATGGACTTTTACAAGGAGTACTTTTCCAAATACGCAAGAACATGGGAGAGAATAGCATGGACACGCTGCAGATTCATTGCGGGGGACACAGAGCTTTACCAAGAATTTGAGCACATCCTTGAGAGCTTTCTTTTTGATACGCCAATGGGAAAGGAGCAGAAGGAGGAGATAAAGAGTATAAGGTATGCCTTGGAGGGGCAGGCAAAAAGGGGAGCTGGTGCCATAGACCTTAAGTTTTCCCCGGGTGGCATAATAGACGGTGAGTTTTTGGTGCAATACTTTATAATTCTTGAAAGACTCAGGGAGCCTTCTATGATAACTGCTTACGAAAAGTTGTTGGTAAAACATCCTATACTAAAGAAAGCTTACGAAAACTACATGTTTTTGAGGCTTGTGGAGACAAAGCTAAGACTCTCCAAAGAGAGAGGCACATCTGTACTTACTCCACAAGACGCTCCAAGAGTTGCAAGCTCTTTAAACATGGAAAAGGAGGAATTTTTAGAAACTCTAAAAGCATCCATGGGAGAGCTAAGAGAGATATTTTTGGAGGTTTTTGATTGAAGAGGCTTTCGGTGCTTATCCGCACAAAGAATGAAGAGAGAAACATCCAGAGGGCTATAAGGAGCGCGCAGGGACTTGCAGATGAGATTGTGGTGTTGGATTCTGGCTCAGAGGATAACACCATAAAGCTGGCAAGGGATATGGGAGCTGAAGTTTTTTTCAAGGAGTGGCAGGGCTACTCACAGCAGATAAATTATGGAATTGAACTCTGTCAGGGGGAGTGGATTTTCCTTTTGGATGCGGACGAGGAGCTAACGGAGGAACTAAGAGACTCTATAAGAGAAGCTATTTCTACTCAAGAGTATAAGGCTTATATGGTAAACAGAAGGACCTACTACATGGGAAGGTTTCTCTCTCATGCATGGCAACCCGAATGGAGAGTAAGGCTTTTCAAAAAGGGACATGTGCGCTTTGAAGGAGTGCTTCACGAAAAGGCTATCTTTTCAGGTAAAGCTGGAAAGCTCAAAGGCTATCTAAATCACTACTCTTTTAAAAGCCTTAACCATCAGTATAAAAAGCTTGTGGAGTATGCAAGGCTGATGGCAAAAGCTATGAAGGAGGAAGGAAAGAAGTTCAGACTGTATAAACTTCTTCTTAATCCCTTCTGGGATGCCTATAAGGTTTACTTTCTAAAGCTGGGCTTTTTGGAGGGGCTTAGAGGAATTTCCATTGCCTTTTCCACCTTCTTTTATGTATTTTTAAAGTACCTGTTTTTATGGGAGATGGAGCTAAAGGAAAAGTATGGAGATAAGCTATGGAAGTGAGAGCTTTTTACTGGGAGGATGACCACCTTCTTTTGCTGGACCAGAGAGAGCTTCCCCAAAAGGAAGTTTGGTTAGAGCTAAGGGATCACAAGGCTGTGGCAAAAGCTATAAAAGAGATGGCAGTCAGAGGCGCTCCCGCAATAGGCTGTGTGGCAGCATACGGCTTTGTCTTGGGAGTTAAAAAAGAGGACCCGCAAAAGGTTTATGAGGTTTTAAAAAGCACAAGACCCACCGCTTATAACCTCTTCTGGGCTCTGGATAGGATGATGAAGGCTCTAAAAGAGGGAAGGGATATAACTGAGGAAGCTATAAGCATAGAGAGGGAAGACTACGAGGCTAACAGAAGGATGGGAGAAATAGGAAGTCAGTTTATAGATGATGGTATGAGGGTTTTGACTCATTGCAACACGGGAGCTTTGGCAACTGCTGGCTGGGGTACAGCTCTGGGAGTTATAAGGTCGGCTCACTACTCTGGCAAGAGAATCCACGTTTTTGTGAATGAAACAAGACCTTACATGCAAGGAGCAAGGCTTACCGCCTGGGAACTTCTCAAAGAGGGCATCCCCCACACACTCATAACGGATATGACAGCAGGCTTTCTTATGAAAAAAGGACTCATAGACGCAGTCTTTGTAGGTGCGGACAGAATAACCAAAAGGGGAGATGTAGCCAACAAAATAGGCACTTACACCCTTTCCGTGCTTGCCAAAACCCATAACATACCCTTTTATGTGGTGGCACCTACATCCACCTTTGACCCCAACATGGAAAGCGGTGAAGATGTGCCCATAGAAGAAAGATCCGAGGAAGAAGTAAAATCCTTCAAAGGATGTCACTTTTCACCCAAAGAAACAAAAGCCCTTCATATAGCTTTTGATATAACCCCAGCAGAGAACATAACAGCCATAATAACCGAGAAAGGGATTATTTATCCCAACAGATAAAGTCTATACTGTTTAGACCCATCAAAACCATAAACAGTCTCTCAAGACCTATGGAACATCCAGCACACGGAGGAAAGTTTTCGTAAGCTTTTATAAGCTCCTCATCTATTGGTAGGTCCCTCCCCTGAAGATAGAGCTTCATCCTTCTTTCTATCTCACTTTTGGAAGTCTCCTCCGTCCAGCCGTTGGCTATCTCCACACCCTTTATATAAAGCTCAAACCTCTCCGCATACCCATCTTTTACCTTTGCATACGCGCCAATCCGTGAAGGAAAGTGGGTTATAAATGTCGGTTTTTCATGTCCCAGATGCCTTTCCACTTCTATGTAAATCCTATAAAAAAGGGTTTCCCAGTCCTCTTGGTCGCTAAAAGGATAGCCGTAAGCTATCAGGTTGTTTTTGAATATCTCCTCATCTTCGGAAAGTATAACTCCTGCATACTCTTCAAAAGCATGCTCCAGCCTTATGACCTCACAATCTTCAGAAAAGCCTAAATACTTAAGGAACTCCTCTATCTCTTTCATAAGATACTTATAGTCCTGCCCCACTTTATACCACTCTAACATAGTAAATTCAGGTCTGTGAAGCCTGCCACAGGGGTCCTTTCTAAAGACTTTTCCTATCTGAAAGATATCCATTTGATATTTGCTAAGAAGCTTTTTCATAGAGTTCTCCGGAGAAGTCCTTAGCCAAAGCCGTTTGGGACAGTCTGCTAAACCTTCCGTATCAATACTAAAAGGCTCCACATGAGGATCAATGTTGGGATAAGGCTGTAGTATGCTGGTATCCACCTCAAAATATCCCCTTCTCTTAAAAAAGCTTCTAACCTTGTCTAAAAACTCACTCCACTCTTTAACAAGCATGCCATGATTATAAAGCATTGGAAGCCTTTGTGAGCTTTGCAAACTTTACACCCCTTAACCCACCTATGCTGATGGCTATACTCTCTATCTCGTGAGGTCTACCCTTTAACACTATGTTTTCAAGGCAGTTGTGATGATCCAGGTGTATGTGCGTACTGCAAAGCACCTTTACATAAGCGCTGTGCTGGATGTCAAGCATTTTTTGTGTAAGCTCCCTCTGGTGGTGGTCGTATATGATGGTCAATACACCTATCACCTCTTCCCCCTCCTGCCACCTATCTTCTATCATAAGCTCTCTTATAAGATCCCTCACCAGCTCAGACCTTGATGAATAACCCCTTTTTATTATTCTTCTGTCAAGCTCCCTTAGCAGATCTTGAGGCAAAGATACGCAAAACCTGACTACATTTTCCTTCATTATTGACTGTATTATGTATCAGCCAGAGCAAAAAGTCAAGAAAGAAGGCTCTTTACCTTTTGTATCACCTCATCGTAGTTAGGCTCCTGAGTGATTTCTGGAACGAGCTGGATATAAGCTATTTTGCCCTCCTTGTCCACCACAAAAACCGCTCTTGCCAGTATTCCCTTTAATGCTCCTTCTGATATCAGCACACCGTACTTTTCCATGTCTCTGTATCTAAAGTCAGAAGCCACGGTTACATTTCCTATGTTAAAGCTCTCGCAGAACCTCTTTTCCGCAAAGGGAAGGTCCATGGATACTACTGTGACATCTACGCCTTTTAAACCCGCCAGCATTTCGTTAAACTTTTTGGTCTCTGTTTCACAAACAGGTGTATCAAGGGATGGCACCGTTATTATCACCTGAACTACTCCCTTTGCACCGCCTATGGCTTTTTCCTGAAGGTCTTTTGTAACAACTACAGCCTCTGGAGCTCTATCACCTACAGAGAGTGCTGGTCCCGACAAGGCAACAGGATTTCCCTTTAATGTAACCGTTTGAGCCATGTTAAAACCTCCTTTTTAAGTTTATATGGAATTTTAAAAGAATTCGCAAGAAGACTGCAAGATGATACACATCAGCATGGATTATAATAAAAGGACAATTTTGATATGGCAAGAGCGGTATTAGAGATAGATGCTGATGCCATAAGGCAAAACATAAAAGCTATAAGGGATTTTTCTGGCAAAAGGGTCATAGCGGTTGTCAAGGCGGATGCTTACGGTATTGGCGCTGTGCACATATGCCCTATACTGGAGGCGCTTGATGAGGTGTCTTCTTTTGCAGTCGCTTGCGTTGAGGAGGGTATAGAGCTTAGAAAGGCTGGTATAAAAAAAGACATACTTATTCTTGGGGGAGTTTTCAAGGGTGAGCGGAAGGCTCTTATTGAGTATGCTTTAACTCCGGTTGTTTCACATGAGGCTCATCTAAGGGCTATTGAAGGGCTTGATATCGGTTTTCATGTAAAGTATGACACGGGTATGGGAAGGTTAGGCTTTTTTGAAGATGTTCTGATAAAAGATAGAAGGGTAAAGGGGGTGCTTACGCATCTGTCAAGCCCTCTGGATAAGGACTTTTCCCTTATGCAGATAGAGAAGTTTAAAAAGATAGTTAAAGCTTATTCAAATGTAGATATTCATTTGGAGAGTTCTGCTGGGATAGTTTATATGGTCCCATTTGCTACGCATGTAAGAATTGGTCTTGCCATGTACGGTGAAAAGCCTGCTCCTGATTATCCTATAGAGCTCAAAAGAGCCATCAGCATAAAGGCGCGCATCTTATCAGTAAAGTATCTACCGCCTTCTTATCCCGTTTCTTACTCAAGGACTTTTATCACTGACAGGAAGAAAAAGGTAGGTGTGGTAGCTTTTGGCTATGCTGATGGCTTGGCAAAGGCCCTCTCTAATGTGGGATGTCTCTATTGGAAGGATAAGCCTTTGAGAATACTTGGAAACATCACCATGGATATGACGATGGTGGACCTGGATGATACGGATGCGCAGGTGGGTGACGAGGTGGAAGTGGTGGGACCCCATCAGAGCTTTAGCCATCTTGCCAAACTTGCAGGAACCATACCTTACGAAATCATGTGCCATCTGTCCAGTCGCATAAAGAGGGTTGTTGTTTAAAGTCATCGTACAAGGTTGTAAAAAGTCTATAATATATATCATCACTTTTTGCACAGGAGGATCTCATGGCAAAAGGTACTGTAGCATACAAGATAATTGAAAAACATCTGGTAAGTGGAAGGCTCATTCCTGGTGAGGAGATAGCCATAAAGATAGATCAAACACTTACGCAGGACGCTACTGGCACTATGGCGTACCTCCAGTTTGAAGCTATGGGAGTTGATAGGGTAAAAACGGAACTTTCCGTGAGTTATATAGACCACAACATGCTTCAGACGGACTATAAAAACCCTGATGACCACAAATATCTTATGAGCGTTGCCAAGCGCTACGGCGTTTATCTTTCAAAACCTGGCAATGGTATATGCCATCAGGTTCATGTGGAGAGGTTTGCAAAGCCCGGAAAAACTCTGTTGGGGTCTGATTCCCACACTCCCACCTCGGGTGGAGTTGGCATGCTGGCTATAGGTGCCGGCGGTCTTGATGTTGCTGCAGCGATGGCGGGTGAGCCTTTCTATCTGAAGATGCCCAGGATAGTTGGTGTAAAGCTAACGGGCACACTTCCCCCTTGGGTAACTGCAAAAGATATAATACTTGAGCTTTTAAGAAGGCTCACTGTAAAGGGTGGTGTTGGCAAGATATTTGAATACTTCGGTGAGGGTATAAAGGAGCTCTCCGTTCCAGAGAGAGCCACCATAACCAACATGGGTGCAGAGCTTGGTGCTACCACTTCAATATTTCCCTCCGATGAGATAACAAGGGCATATCTCAAAGCTCAGGGAAGGGAGGAGGACTGGATAGAGCTTTTGCCGGATGAAAATGCCGAGTATGATGAAGTCATTGAGATAAATCTTTCTGAGCTGGAGCCTCTCATAGCATGCCCACACTCTCCGGACAATGTGGTGCCCGTAAGAGAGGTAGAAGGTGTAAAGGTTGATCAGGTGGTCATAGGCTCTTGCACCAACTCCTCCTTTGTAGACCTTACCCGTGCCGGGAAGATGCTGGAAGGAAGGAGGATACACCCGGATGTTATATTTGCGGTAGCTCCGGGGTCAAAGCAGGCTCTTGAACTCATCGCTCAAGAGGGTATACTTCTCAACTTTCTAAAAGCCGGAGCAAGGGTGTTGGAGAGTGCCTGCGGTCCATGTATAGGTATGGGATACGCACCTCCCAGCGGAGGAGTGTCCGTAAGGAGCTTCAACAGAAACTTTGAAGGAAGGTCAGGCACAAAGGATGCCAAGGTGTATTTGGCATCTCCAGAAGTCTGCGTAGCCTCCGCCATAGCAGGTGAGATTATAGACCCCAGAAGGCTGGCAGAAAGGGAAGGTATAAAGTGGATAAAGGTTCAAATGCCTGAAAGATTCCCTTACGGAGACGAAGCCATCATACCCCCCCTGCCAGAGGAAGAAGCCAAGAAGGTGGAAATATACAGAGGTCCCAACATAGCACCCCTTCCCGAATTTGACGAGCTTCCTACAGAAATACAAGGGGAGGTCTCTCTTATTGTAGGTGATAACATTACAACGGACCACATTATGCCAGCGGGTGCAAATATACTGCCTCTCAGGTCCAACATATACGCCATAAGCGAATATGTTTATCACTATGTGGACCCTGAGTTTGTAAGTAGGGCTAAAAAGATAAGGGACGAAAAAGGCATAGCCAACATCATAATAGGCGGTGAAAATTACGGACAGGGCTCTTCAAGAGAGCATGCGGCATTGGCTCCCAGATTTTTGGGTGTCAGAGTAGTCATTGCCAAATCCTTTGCGCGCATACATCACGCAAACCTTATCAACTTTGGCATATTGCCCCTTGAGTTTGTAGATAAGAGAGATTACGCCAAGTTCTCCTTGGGTGATGAGGTGCATATTCCAGAGCTGATAGATAGACTTAAAGGAGGAAAGGAAATTTTAGTAATTAACAAAACTACCAAGGAGGAGATAGCCTGCAAGTACAGCCTGACGCCAAAGCAAGTATCTGTATTGCTATCTGGGGGGCTTTTAAGGTGGATAAAGAACAAGCAGAAAGTTAGTGTAGGAGGGTAGAGCTATGAAGATGAGAAAGGTTGTATCGGTGATAGGTGCGGGCAATGTAGGGGAGCATGTGGCAAGCCTTTTGGCTCTGAGAGGTCTTGTGGATGTTAGGATGTTTGACATTCCAAGAAAAGACGGAGAGAAGGTCATAGAACCTGTAAAAGGCAAAGCTCTTGATATAAGGCAGATGCTGGCAGCCATAGACATTGACGCAAAGGTGGAGGGTTATACCGTAAGCCCAGAAGGCAACGGTTATGAAGCGCTGGAAGGGAGTGACATAATAGTTATCACCGCAGGCTTTCCAAGAAGACCGGGTATGTCCAGAGAAGACCTTCTTGAAAAAAACCTCTCCATCCTTTCCGTCATATGCGAGAAGATAAAGCAGTATGCCAAAGAAGCCATCATTATAGTGGTGACAAACCCCGTTGACCTTATGACCTACGCAGTTTACAAAATGCTAGGCTTTAGCAAGAGAAAGGTGATGGGAATGGCGGGTGTGCTGGATTCTGCCAGGTTCAAAACTTTCATATCCCAAGAGGTTAAAGTCTCTCCCAAAGACATACACGCATATGTTATAGGGGGGCATGGGGACGAAATGGTACCCCTCATATCCATATCCAATGTGGGGGGAATACCTTTAAAAGATATGCTCCCAAAAGAAAAGCTAAGCGAGCTTATAAAGAGGACGCAGTTTGGTGGTGGTGAGATAGTGGACCTTATGGGAACATCTGCTTACTATGCACCTGCCGCATCCATAGTAGAGATGGTGGAAGCCATAGTGACAGACAACAAGAGGATACTTCCTTGCTCTGTTTATCTTGAAGGTGAAGAAGGCAAATATTACGAGGCTGAGGATGTTTGCGTAGGTGTGCCTGTAAAACTTGGCAATTGTGGTGTAGAGGAAATTATAAACATACCCATGTTGCCCGAAGAGAGGGAAATGTGGAGAAGGTCTGTATCATCGGTGAGAAAAAACCTCAAGGTGGTGGAGGAAATGCTTCATGCGCGAAGTGTATTGTGATGAGATAATAAAGGCGGTTAAAGAGATAGCCATAAAAGCCAATTACGAGCTTCCTGAGGATGTAGTATATGCCTTTCAGTCGTCTCTTGAAAAAGAAGAGTCCCAGATAGGAAAGGAGGTCCTCAGACAGATACTTTTGAATGCACAGGCTGCCAAAGAGGAGCAGATGGCTTACTGTCAGGATACTGGTGTTGCGGTGATCTTTGTGGAGATAGGGCAGAATGTTCATATAGTTGGTGGGTCGCTCATAGATGCCATCAACGAGGGCATAAGACAGGCATACAAGGAAGGGTATCTGAGAGCGTCCATGGTGTATGACCCTGTTTTTGAGAGGAAAAACACAGGAGATAACACACCTGCTGTAATACACACCTTTATAGTGCCAGGTGATAGAATAAAGATCATCTTTGCTCCAAAGGGTGCAGGCTCAGAAAACACCTCGCGCCTTGCCATGTTAAAGCCCGCTGATGGGTGGGAAGGTGTGAAGAAGTTTGTCCTTGAAACAGTCAAGCTGGCAGGACCCAACGCCTGCCCACCTCTTACCGTCGGCGTAGGCATAGGTGGGAATTTTGAACTGTGCGCTCTTCTCTCTAAGAAAGCTCTTCTGAGAAAGACAGGAGAAAGAAGTCATGACCCTATAGCAAGGAAGATGGAAGAGGAACTCATACAGGACATAAACAAGCTGGGACTTGGACCTATGGGATTTGGCGGTAAGGTGACGGCTGTGGATGTAAGGGTTGAGCTTTATCCCTGTCATATAGCTTCCTTGCCTGTGGCGGTTAACATTCAGTGCCATGCCTCAAGACACGCAGAGATAGAGTTATGAAGTATATACTCTTGCTGGCTGTCATAGGTTTTATCACTCTGCTCTTTCTTTCAGGTCTTGCTTTTAGACTCTTCAGAAAGATAAGGTCCCTATGAGCAAGCTCCCTCTTGCCCTTTACGCAGGGTCTTTGTTCCTCTTAGTGTTTGTAGTTGCTCCAACGCTTTTAAGAGAAAGGCAGAACAAAAACTTAGCAGGAAGGTTTTACGGAAGGATACTCTGGCGCTTTTACCCTCTTGCTTTTTTATTGCTTATGTTTTATCTTATTTCTGATGCCAATAAGTTTCACGCTTTACTTCTCATGAGTGGGTTGGGGGTAAACATTACAATTTCATACTACCTTAGGAAAATAAAAAAGTCCCTGGGGGATATAGACACCTTACCTTTTGAGCATCCCAGAAGGAGCTTTTTCAGAAAGCTCTCTATCTTTTCAACCTTAGTTTTTTCCCTTAATTTTTTCTTATCCCTTTATTTGCTTTTAATGTCATGATACACCTGAAAAAACTTGGAGGTGATGATGCAGGATCACAGAATAAACAGGCAGATTAGAGCTAAGGAAGTTAGGCTCATTGACGAGAATGGCAAGCAAATAGGCATAGTGCCTCTTGAAGAGGCGCTAAAATTAGCTGAGGAGAAGGGGTTAGACCTGGTGGAGATAGCTCCTCAAGCAAATCCGCCCGTATGCAAGATACTTGATTACGGGAAGTTTGTATACGAGCAGAAGAAAAAGGAGAAGGTTGCCAAGAAGAAACAGAGAGAACACGCCATTGAGGTAAAGGACATACAGCTCTCCACCAGAATAGACGAACACGACCTTAAAGTGAAACTAAAACACATGAGGGAGTTTCTGGAAGAGGGTGATAAGGTGAGGATAAGAATAAGGTTCAGAGGTAGGGAACACATACATCCCGAGCTTGGGGATAGACTAGTGCAAAGAATATTAGAAGAGCTTTCTGATATAGGAAAGATAGAATCAGAACCCAAGAAAGAAGGAGCTTTTCTTATGTTTTCCCTTTTACCCATCTCCAAAAAATAAACCAAATTACCTTAAGAGACTTTTGAGTAGCACAAGGTAATCTTTAAGATGCCTTATAATCAAAAAGCGATGCTTTACCCTATTCCTTGCGTAAAATCCCATCCTTTCCCTAAGCTCTCTGTCTGAGAGAAGCTGCCTTGCTCTGTATGCAGTACCTTCTATGGTGTTTACCAGAAAGCCAGTTGTACCTTCTATAATCTGCCTTTTTATACCGCCTACATTGCCGCCTATAACAGGCTTTTGCTTCCACATGGCTTCGGAAACCACAAGTCCAAAGCCTTCCCTTATGGATTTTTGAAGGACTACCGTACTCGCACGCTGAAGTGCGTTTATCTCCAGATGGCTGTTGGGAGGAAGGTTTAGTACAAAAACATCCCTGTCATCCGCGGTGGCATTGAGCATCTCTCTGTAAACTTCTTCTCCTTCAGGATCGTCGCTGGCATAAGAGCCAGCCAGTATAAGCTGGCATGCATACTTGCTTTTTACCATCCTGTAAGCCTGATAAACACCTATAGGGTCCTTGAGCCTATCAAACCTTGAAACCTGCAAAAGTATGGGTCTTTGTGGGTCTATGCCAAACTTTTCCAGAGTTTGCAGGATAAAATCTCTGTCCAGCTCTATATTTTTGGGGTGAAGGGGGTCTATGGAAGGAGGGATTATGTAAGCAGGCACCTGGAGTTTCTGGTAAACAAACTCTGGTATGTGAAATACCGTAGCATCGTAAGCATTTACGAAAAGCTCTATAAAGTCCCAAGCTTTGGGGTCGGGCGTTGATGTATCTATATGACAGCGCCATACCCACTTTTGGTGCTTTTGCTTGTTTATCACCATGCCCATAGGCTGAGGGTCGTGTATGAAGACTACATGGTAGGTTTCTGTCTTTATACTGTTCAGGTTCTCGTAAGTGGTCCTCAGATATGTAGCCACTTCATGGCTCTCTATTCTGGAAAAACCGGGAAGGTGAAGCATGTTGTGGAGCTTTTTGGTAAAGCGAAAAAACTCCTCCGAACCCTTAAAAACCTCCCAGTGGGTCTCTATGCCTAAGGCGTTCATAAGTGGTACAAGCCTTGAAAGTATCTCTGCAACACCTCCACCTTCTCTTGTGGAGTTTATATGAAGCACCTTAAGGTTTTTTAAACTGCTTGCAAGGAGTCTTAGCTCCTCAATTGTCTCTCCGTCCGCATACTGGGCGTAGTCCTCAAGGTTTATCATGCGCTCAGCACCTCTATAATAAGCTCCTTTACCTCGTAAAGGTTCAAAGCGTAAACATCCAAGGCATCTATGGCTTCTGCCTTCTTGGCATAACCTTGACTGAGCAGCCACTCAGAGTAATCGTTTACAAGGCTTTTTTTATCTATTCTTGAAGTGATAAGGTGATAAAAAAGGGAAGAAATACCCAGGCTTTTTATGCCTTCCAGAAGCTCCTCAATGTTTGATGCGCATTTGCTCGTATCTATCACCTCCCTGTACACGCTCATGAAGTAAAAGGGCTGGAGAGGTCTTTTTACTTTCTCCTCAGAGCTCTCCGAAAGGAGAGCTAAAATGTCGTTTCTTAGAACCTCAAGATCATAGTAGCGCGTTGGGTCTATAGAAGATACCTTTTCCGCCAGCACCTCATAGCCGTTGGACGCGAGCCAGTAAGAAAAACTGTTAGGATAGTCGGTAGGTAAGTTGTGGTAATTGAAGAGATGGATGTAAAGATGATAAAGAAGACTTCCGCACGGCACAGCCCGAAGAGCTTGTATAAACTCCTGAAGGTTTTGTACCTTTATGCCTGTATAAACTGGCACCCAAACCTCTGTCTTAAAACAAAAGATATCAGCCATTTTCTACAAGATATTTTAATAGGTTTAGGGCATCTACCTGAGAGGCTAAATGATACCTGGCAAAGGAAGGAGCCACCCCCACTTTTATAGTTATAGCCTTCGGGGATAACGCTTTAAACATATCCTCGTCGGTAATGTCATCACCCATGGCCAGCACAAAATCACAGTTCTGGCAGAAAGATATGGCAGTTGTACCTTTATTTACACCTGCAGGACGCACCTCAATTACTTTATTTCCCGTAAGTATGCTAAGCTCCGTATTGGCTATTAGAGCTTTAAGCTCATCCACCAGCTCTGCAACTCTGAGAGAGGCCATCTCTGGGTCTGCGTTCCTGTAGTGAAAGGCTACGGTAAAATCCTTATCCTCTACAAAAGACTGAGGAAGTCTGTCCACATATGTATCCATGATGGTTCTTACTTTCTCTTTGAGTTCACTTTGGATATTACACCTGCTATCCCAGTCTCTCTTTGGCTCCTTTACCCAACAGCCGTGCTCTGCAACAAGGGTTATAGGTAGATTCCCAAACCACAGATGCAGCTGCTCCTTTTTTCTACCTGATATTAGCACCACCTGCGTATTTTCCAGCATGCCCAGTAGATAAAGTATGTCCTTTATCTCCTGAGTAGGTACAGCAAGCTGTGGCCTCTTTGCCAAAGGCACCAGCGTCCCGTCGTAGTCCACAAGAAGCAGCCTACTTTTGGCACTCCTAAACATGTCTTTAAGCTTGCGTGTGAGCCGGTCGCCGAGCTCCTTTGTCTTGAGCGTATCCCTTTTGGATGCTATCCCTTTAAGGGTTTCCAGAAACTCACTTCCCCACTTTAACACATCGTACCTTTTGAGTCTGTCCTGCATAATTCTTAATCTGCTTTCCTGTTCTTCAGGAGGCATCTCAAGAGCAAGCTCTATCGCTTTTGATAGCTCCTCTACTGAGTTGGGATTCACCACCAGCGCCTCACCCAGCTCTCTACTGCTCCCTGCAAACTCAGAAAGCACCAGAACACCCCTGAGGTCCCTTCGCGATGCTACAAACTCCTTTGCTATCAGGTTCATACCATCCTTTATAGGGGTCACCAGCAGTACATCGCTGGCTTTATAGTGTGCCACAAGGTCCTCCACAGACAGGGACTTGTAGTGATATAGCACAGGCACCCACTCCACGGACCCAAAAGTGCCGTTTATCTGGGCAACTTTTTCCTCAATTTGGCGCTTCATACTTTGATACTGCTCCACCCCTTCCCTTGAAGGTACCACATTCAGAATAAGAACCACCTTCCCCCTCCAGTCTTCCCTCCTTCGCAAAAAGTCTTCAAAAGCTAAAAGCCTGTTGTATATGCCTTTTGTGTAATCAAGCCTATCTACGGAGAAAACTATTTTCTTATTACCCAGAGCCTGCTTTATAGCCTTTGTCTTCTTACTAACGCCCTTTATAGAGTTGAAAAGCTCAAAATCTATACCCATCGGGAATGTATCCACCTTTAGCAGTCTGTCCAAATACACCAGCTCCCCCATACTGTGCTCTATGCCTAAGATTCTTGAGAGACTTCTAAGAAAATTAATCGTATACTCGTAGGTATGAAAGCCGATAAGGTCAGCTCCCAAGAGCCCCTCCAGAATCTCCCTCCTCCAAGGAAACTGAGCATATATCTCCGGAGGTGGGAAAGGTATGTGAAGAAAAAAGCCTATCTTTGCCTCCGGATGGACCTCCCTGAGCATGCCGGGCAGAAGCATAAGATGGTAGTCATGAATCCATATTTGAGTTTCTTTGCCCACTTCAAGGTTTTCTAGCAGGGTCTTCAGAAATATGCGGTTTACCTCTATGTAGCTCTCCCATGTGCTTTTTTCGTAGGTTGCGAGAGTAGGCATACTGTGAAAAAGAGGCCAAAGAGTCCTGTTGCAAAAGCCGTTGTAAAACTTGTTCATAATCTTCTCAGGCACATAAGCAGGCAAACACCTATGTTTATTGAGTAGGAGTTCCTTTATCTTCTGTACATCCTTTTTTCTTAAGTTGGAACCACCCCAGCCCATCCACACCCAATCAGAGATGCGTGCCTTTTTGATAAAAGTCTCTATGCCTGATACCAATCCACCAGGACTCCTCTCAAACTTTACAGGGTCAAGACTCTTAACCGTTACAGGAAGCCTGTTGGCAATTACCACCAACCTCATGCCATAAGTATAGCATAGAGGTGCGGTATAATTACCGTATGGTCTACATGTTGATGTTTATGTTGTTTAGTGTTGGCTTTTCTAATGAGGTGGAAAAGATAATGAGTAAGAATGTCTTTCCTCAACTTTCCAAGGTGGGAGGGGATGCTCAGAAACAGCCATTGGGGTATGTAAAGGTGGGCAAAAGAGGTTATGTATTTTACGAGGATCAGGGGAAGTTAAGGCGTGTACCTTTTGGGAGCAATATACTAGACATAAGGGGGAGTAAGATGTATATAAAGGAGGATGGAAAGATAAAGGTGGAGGAGTTTAGGTTTGCCAGAAGGGGGGCTACCACAAATGCGCAACAGCCTCAGAACTTACCACCTTTGAGGGAACTTCTGGAGGGTGGCAAGAGCAACTGATGGAGATAGAAGAGCTAAAAAAGATACAGCAGGAGTGTGCAAAAAAGGTAATTCAAAGGGACGATTTTGAAAAGCTTATCACTGTTGGTGGCATAGACCTCACCTTTGAAGACATAAAGAGCAATCCCACTAAAGCTTGGGCATCCATAGTAATAGTTGATATAAACACTCTAAAGCCTGTGTATGAGGATGTGGTAGAAGGCCTTGTGGACTTTCCTTACATACCTACCTTTTTGGCTTTCAGGGAGCTACCTCTTATGCTTGAACTTTACCAAAAGATAAAAATAAAACCTGATGTTTATTTTATAGATGGTCAGGGCGTAGCTCATCCCAGAGGGTGCGGTATAGCCTCCCACTTTGGTGTAGCCACAAACAGCGTAAGCATTGGTGTGGCAAAGACCAAGCTCTTTGGCTACTACAAAGAGCCGGAAGAAAAGAGGGGAAGCTACTCTTATTTAACATATAAGGGCAGTATAGTGGGGGCTGTGCTGAGAACCAAAGACAGAACGGAGCCTGTTTATGTTTCTGTAGGGCACAGAATAAGCTTGAAAAAGGCTATTGAGCTTGTGCTAAGAACTTCCATTTATCGCATTCCTGAACCTACAAGGCTCGCACACAACCTCTTACAGAAGGTGAGAAAGCGCCTATATTAAAGCCTGATGGGTGAAGAGCAAAAACTCCGCATCCTTTCCAGATTGACAGCTTTTGAAAGAGATGGAGACATAAATTTAGAGAGTTGCATATATATGGCTTCTACGCCAAGAGGCAAAGTTCCAGTTCTCAAGGTTATGCAAACTACCATGTGCGATAAAAACTGCACCTACTGCGCCTTTAGAAGGGATAGAGACATAACTCCAAGGCTCTACATACCACCAGAAGAACTCGCAAAATCTTTTATGAAGCTCTACAATTCCAAGAAGGTAAAAGGTCTTTTCCTCTCATCGGGCATATTCGGACACTCTGAGTTCATCATGGAAAAGATGATAGATACAGTAAAAATTCTAAGGAGCAAGTATGACTTTAAGGGATATGTGCACTTGAAGCTTATGCCGGGCATATCCCTTCAGACGCTGGAAGAAGCGGTAAAGGTGGCGGATAGAGTTTCCATAAATATTGAAACATCAAAGGAAGAAAGGATAAAGAGGATAGCTAAAGGTAAAAGCATATTGCAAGACATACTTCCCAAGATGGAGGCTGTGAATAAGCTACTGCAAAATTACAGAGACAAAAGTCAGATCACCCAGATGATGGTGGGTGTTGATGGAGAAAAGGATGAGGAGATAATAAGAGCCGTTCACTTCCTAAACAGACACTACAGACTCAGCAGAATATACTTCAGCGCCTTCTTTCCTGTAAAAGGCACACCGCTGGAGAACAGACCTCCAGAAAGTCCTCTGCGTGAGTACAGGCTCTATCAGGTGGACTTTCTCATAAGGGACTACCACTTTGAGCTTGAAGACCTAAAGAGAGTGCTGGTGGATGGCAACCTTCCCCTTGACAGAGACCCAAAGGAAGCCTGGGCGCAAGCAAACCCTGAGCTTTTCCCTGTTGAGCTAAACACAGCAGACTACCGTATCTTAATCAGGGTGCCCGGTATAGGAAGAGAAACCGCAAAAGAGATAATAAAGAGGCGCAGGGAGAAAAAATTGGGATATCCTCAGGACCTGAAGGGTATAAGAAACCTCAAAAAGGTGCTCCAGTATACCACATTAAACGGAAGGTACTACGGGACTAAGAGCCTTTTTTGAAAAGTTCAGGCAGTTTAAGAAGGTACAGGTATATGCGCTTCCACCTGCTCCACTCTATGGATGGAAGGTTAGCACCGTAAGTGCCGTTGGCTTCAAGGTCGTTGGCAACACCGGATTTGGCCACCACTTGGACATTGTCGCCTATGCTCACATGGTCTGCCACGCCTACCTGACCAGCGAGAACCACATTCTTGCCAGTTTTTACACTTCCAGCAAGTCCAACTTGAGAGACAAAGATGTTGTTTTCCCCGATCTTACAGTTATGTCCTATCATCACCAGATTGTCTATCTTGGTGCCCCTGCCTATGATGGTCCTGTCTATAAGAGCCCTGTCTATGGTGGTGTTTGCACCTATTTCCACATCGTCTTCTATCACCACGCTACCTATATGATGGAGCTTTGTTATACCCTCTTTGCCAATGTAATATCCAAAACCATCCGCACCTATCACCGCACCGCTATGAATTCTCACCCTCTTACCTATAACACACCTGGGGTATATATGGACACCGCTGAATATAACCGTTTCATCACCTATGAGGCACTGATCGCCTATGTAGGAAAAAGGGTATATCTTCACATGGTTTCCGATTACAACTTTATTGCCTATGTATGTAAATGGGGCTATGTAAACTCCTTCTCCTATAATAACCTCCTCACCTATGTAAGCTTTTTCAGAAACGCCAGAAGGATGCTCCTCAGGGTAAAAAATTCTCAAAAACATTGCCATGGCGTACTTTACATCCTCAACCACTACGCAGTTGGCATCTTGGACGGGAGTATGTACCACCAGTGCCACTTGCTTTATATCTTTTACCCTTTCCACATCCCTTTTGCTTGAGCAAAACACCAGCGTCTTTGGTTTGGGATTCTCTACGGAAGACACACCTTCTATCTCAAAGTTTTTATCACCTTCCAGTCTGCCCCCCAAAAGCTTTGCTACATCTCCAAGCTTCATTTACCTTGGTCTAAGCTCTTTATTATTAAGTCCGTTATATCTATACCAGGATCCTTATAAACAAAGGCACTGCAATCAAGCACACCTGTGTATCCGTTTTTCTTGGCTATACTCTCCGCAACTCCTCTAACCTTGTTAAGTATGTCCTCCTCCAGCTTACTCTTTAACTCTACTATTTCCTTTTGAGCTTTTTGCTGGAGTTCTAAACCTTCCGCTTCAACCTTCTGGTACTCCTTTATCTTCTCCTCTTTTGCCTTCTGACTTATGCCTTTGCTTTCTATCTGCTTTTTAAGCTCGTCAAGTTTCTTTTGCTTTTCATCCAGCTGCTTTTGGTAATCCTGAACCTTTTTTCTCAGTTGCTCCTGAGCCTGAGAGACAGATTTAGACTCGGAGAGTATTCTGTTTGGGTCCACACAGGCAAACTTCTGCTGTGCCATAGTGAGTCCACTAAAGAGCAGGCTTGCAAGGATGAGCTTTTTCATACTATCCTCCTGTGGTTTATTATACCGCTTCCTTATAAACATACTTGGGCTTTATTCTGTTTCTGACCACTTCCTCATCTATGATCACCTTTTTCACTCCCTTCATGGATGGTATTTCAAACATTACATCCGTCATGATCTCTTCCATTATGGCTCTTAGTCCCCTTGCACCCGTTTTCCTTTTGATGCTTTCTCTGGCTATCTCTATAAGAGCCTCTTGGGTAAACTCCAGATCCACATTATCCATCTCAAAGAGTTTTTTATACTGCTTGACTAAGGAGTTTTTCGGCTCTGTAAGTATTCTGACAAGGTCTTCTTCTGTAAGCTCATCCAGTACTGCTATCACTGGAAGTCTTCCAATAAATTCGGGTATAAGACCGAAATGTATAAGGTCATCCGGCTCCACAAGCTCAAGCACATTCATTTCCTTAAAAGCTCCCTTCACCTGAGATTCAAAACCTATGGTGGACTTGCCAAGCCTGCGCTTTATTATGTCTTCAAGTCCTACAAAGGCTCCACCGCAAATAAAGAGTATGTCAGTGGTATCAACCTGTATAAACTCCTGATGCGGGTGTTTTCTACCACCCTGCGGTGGCACGTTGGCAACAGTCCCCTCCATGATCTTCAAAAGTGCCTGCTGAACACCTTCACCCGACACATCTCTGGTTATGGAGGGATTTATGCCGGACTTTTTGGCTATCTTGTCTATTTCGTCTATATAAACTATGCCCATCTGAGCAAGCTTTACATCGTACCCACAGTTTTGTAAAAGTCTGGTGAGGACATTTTCTACATCTTCGCCCACATACCCCGCTTCTGTTAGGCTTGTGGCATCCGCAATGGCAAAGGGAACATTGAGCAACTTAGCCAGGGTTTTTGCAAGAAGCGTTTTACCAGAACCTGTAGGTCCTATGAGAAGTATGTTGCTTTTTTCCACCTCAACATCGTCAAAGCCAAGCCCCATCTCTTTGGCTTTTACCCTCTTGTAATGGTTGTAAACGGCTACGGAAAGTATCCTCTTTGCCCTCTCCTGACCTACCACATACTCGTCAAGGAAGCTTTTGATCTTCTCGGGTTTTGGTATGCTTCCAAGACCATGATAAGTATGCTGTTTTTTCTGCTCCTTTATGACAGAATTGCAAGCTTCCACGCACCTATCGCATATAAAGGTATCGTTGGGACCAGCTATAAGGACCAGAACTTCATCCTGCGACCTTCCACAGAAGGAGCATCGGTTTTTAGCATATGTTTTCATTCTATTACTCACAATATATCTCCATTACTGTCTTTTTGCAATTACCCTGTCCACAATCCCATACTCTCTCGCCTCTTCTGACGACATAAAGTAGTCTCTCTCCACATCTCTCTCTATACGCTCAAGTGGCTGTCCGGTATGCTTTGAAAGTATCTCATTGAGCATATGCTTTATTCTCTTTATCTCCTCAGCATGTATTATGATGTCCGTTGCCTGCCCTGTTATACCCCCCAAGGGTTGATGTATCATTATGCGCGAGTGAGGAAGTGCGTATCTCTTGCCGGGAGCACCTGCAGCCAAAAGCACCGCTCCCATGGATGCTGCCTGCCCAATGCATATGGTAACCACATCTGGCTTTATGTACTGCATGGTGTCGTATATAGCCATACCTGCAGTCACAGACCCACCCGGTGAGTTTATGTACATGTATATGTCCTTTTCAGGGTCCTGAGCCTCCAAAAAGAGCAGCTGAGCGACTATGAGGTTGGCCACATGATCATCTATAGGATAACCCAAAAGCACTATCCTATCCTGAAGCAGCCTTGAGTATATGTCGTAGGCTCTCTCACCTCTTGGCGTTTGTTCTATAACTATTGGGACCAGCTGATCAATCACCTTGCTCATCCTTCTTCTCCTCTACTTCCTTTATCACAGCTTTACTTATTATATCATTGAAAGCTTTCTCTCTGAGAACATCTTCAAAAAGCACATTTTCCATATTCTGGCTTCTAAAGTACTCCTTTATCTCTTCAACGCTTCTCCCATACTGCTGTGCTATCTCTTGGTATTTCTTCTGCAAGTCCTCCTCGCTCACCTGCAAGCCCTTTTCCTTAGCGTACTTTTCAAGTATGTATCTTAGCTTTATGTTGAACATGGCTTGAGGCATAAGCTCTTCCGCCATAGATTTATAATTGAGATACTTAGTGTCTATGCCATACTGGGAAAGCTCTCTCGCTCGTATTTCTACAAGATGTGAGACTTCACGCGCAAGAAGCGTTTGAGGTATATCAAATTCAAACATCTCAACAAGCTTTTTAGCCACAGATTCTTCCACCAACGCTCTTTTTATGCGCTCCACACTATCTTTTACTTCCTGCCTTATCTTTTCTTCAGCTTCTTGCCAGGTTTGGGCTATGCCAAGCTCTTTGGCAAAGTCATCTCCTATCTCTGGGAGGACTTTTTCCTTTACGCTCTTTATAATTAGCCTCACCTTTGCCTTCCCAGCCTCTTTCCCTTCCGTATCGTAAAGAGTGAGGTCTTCAAAGGTCACTTCCTCGCCTTCCTTTCTGCCCACAAGAGCCGTGTCTATCTCTTCTCTGAACATTCTCTGACCTACTATGCCTGAGGTTTCTCCCTGTGTGCTTTCTCCGCTTTCCATCTCCTCTATGTAGTAATCAACGGATACAAGGTCTCCCTCCCTGATTTCCCTTTCCACAGGTTGCCATATGGCATGCTCCTCTCTGAGCTGCTCTATCCTCTTCTTGACCAGCTCCTCATCAAACTCAACTTTTTTTACTTCTACCTGCAAACCTTCCAGCTCTTTGAGTTCAAACTCGGGAGGTGTTTCAAAGGCAACCCTGTAAATTACCTTAGGCACTGCCTCCTCAAGCTTTACCTCTTCTAAGTATATATCCGCAACAGGCTTTAGTTTGCTCTCCTCTATGGCTGATGGAAGGGTTCTGTCCGCTACCCTTTTCCCCACCTCCTCCTGAATGTAATCCTTGTACCTTGCCTTTATTATCCACATGGGTGCGGTGCCTTTCCTAAAGCCCTCAATACTTACGCTTTCCCTCAAGTTTTTGTAAACTTCCTCAAGAATTGAACTGACTATATCACCCTCTACTTCAACGCTTAGCTCTTTAAATAGCCCTTCTCTCTCTCTCATGGAAACCTTCATACGATGCCTCCTTCTTAATAATCTTATAAAGTTTAACACAAAAGTTCTGATGATAAAATCTTTATATGCTAAGCCTTAGCTTAAGTCAAGTGAAGGAGCTTTCCAAAGATTATAGCGTCATACCTCTCTTTGAAGAGGTGCTAGCTGACACAGAAACCCCCCTCTCCCTCTTTTTGAAACTAAAAAAGCAGGAGCAGTACAACATACTTCTGGAAAGTGCAGAAGGCGGCACCAAGTGGGGAAGGTATTCCTTCATCATAAGGTCCTCCTCCCTCACCTTTAAATACAGAAAGGGATACGGTGAGGTATTAAGGAAGGGAAAAGCTTGGTGCTTTGAAAGCAAGGACCCCTTAGGTGTGCTAAAAAAACTTATAGGTGATTTTATACCATACAAAGATGATAGACTTCCAAGATTCTGGGGGGGACTTGTGGGATATATAGGCTACGATATAGCCAAGTATTACGAGCCAATAAAGGACGAAAAACCCGACCCTATTTCTACCTATGACATATTTATGGTGCTTACAGACCTTGTGGTGGTGCACGACAACCTAACTGGCAAAATAAAGATACTCTCTCCCATATTTACAGATGGAGATGTGGAGAGAGAGTACAGCAGAGCAAAAGAGACCATAGAGCTGGCAAAGGAGGACATATTTGGAAAGTGCGTCCCACCTGTCAATTACCCAGAAGGTGAGCCAGACCTCTCCCAGTGGCAATGCAACATGAGTAAGGATGAGTTTGAAAGGTTGGTCCTCAGAGCTAAGGAGTACATAGCCTCCGGTGATATTATTCAGGTGGTGCCATCCCTCAGATTTAGCAAAGTGTTTAAAGGCAAGCCCGATGACCTTTACAGGGTTTTGAGATTTTTAAATCCTTCACCCTATATGTATTACTTGGACTTTGGACATATAAAGGTTGTAGGCTCTTCGCCGGAGGTTTTGGTAAGACTTGAGGAGGGCAGAGTGGAAACAAGACCTATAGCCGGCACAAGAAGAAGGGGAAACACCGAGGAGGAGGATAGAGCTTTGGAAGAGGAGCTTTTGGCAGACCAAAAGGAGCGAGCGGAACACCTGATGCTGGTTGATCTTGCAAGGAATGACATAGGAAGAGTGGCAAAGTCTGGCACTGTAAAGGTGGAGGAATTTATGAAGGTAGAAAGATACTCTCATGTAATGCATATAGTGAGCCATGTGGTAGGTCAAATAAAAGAAGGTTTGGATGCTGTGGATGTCATAAAGGCTACCTTTCCTGCAGGAACTGTCTCTGGTGCTCCCAAGGTAAGAGCCATGCAGATTATAGAAGAGTTAGAGCCAGAGAGGAGAGGCATATACGCAGGGTCGGTGGGATACCTGTCCTTTCAGGGCAATACGGATATGGCAATAGCCATAAGAACTGCTGTTTTGAGGGGGGATGAGGTGTTTGTGCAGGCCGGGGCAGGTATAGTAGCAGACTCGGACCCAGAAAGGGAGTGGTGGGAGTGCATAAGCAAGGCAAAAGCTCTTATGAAAGCAGTTAGCATAGCGGAAGCTCATAACACATAAATGGACAGTGGGCGTAGGTTAAACATCTTCATAATCTCGTGTTTTATCATAAGTTTAAAAAGCTCATCATTTTCTTTAAACTGAGAGTACTTTTTTAAAATCTTAGCCTTTTCTTCCTTTTTTAGGCTATCCCACAACTTTTTTGTTATCATGCTTTCTACGAGCTTTAGGTTCTCTTCCGCCTCTTCTGGAGTTTTAGGCTCTTTTAGTTTTATATCTTCTAAAAAGCGTCTCACCTGCTTTAGTTTTTCCTCGTAAGTTTTTAGCCAATCTATCTTTACAGACCTTCCCTGCTGGAGAGTGTACCTATGATATGCCTTCTTTATGTTTTCAAAGGCAAAGAAAAGGGGTGTTTTGGACCTTTTTTCTGGAGGGACAGCTCTGTAAAACTCGTTTATACCTTCTTTCACCACCTGCAAGGGATATTGGGCGTCTTCCAGAAATTTTAGAAACCATATCTCCCTCGGTGAGAGAAAAAAAACATCCTTCAAAGAGAGGATACCATCTTTTAGCTCCTTGTAATAGCTCATTTTATGCTCTCCACAAGCTTGAGAAGTTCTCTGTGGCTCAAAAGTGTTCTAAAGCCTTCCCCGGTAAAGTGAGTTGGTTTGCCTTGCACCAAAGATAGCATCCTTTCCAAGGTGGGTAGGTTTCCAACCTTTAGCCTTTCGCCTATGGCGGATAAAGTGTAAAAGCCTATGGTCTGTTTTTTAGCCTCTTGGCTTATCTTTTTGATGATTTTGAGGGTTTCTCTGCTAAGAGGCAGTTTTTCCATAGCTTTTAGCATGCTTTTTAGAAGCTCCTCGTCCCATAGCTTTCCAAGCCAAAGGGGTCCAGCATAAAGGAGTTTTCCCTCACATATAGGACATGTGCTTCTTAAATTTTCCAAACTTACACCTTCTCTGTAAAGACAGCTGTTGCAGTAAATCAAGTAGCCTATGTTTTTTATAAGATGGTCTGCCTTCCTTGCCCCTACATCCTTTTTAAAAAAGGCTTTAAAGTGGTGCCTGTAAGAGTAGCAAAAGATGGGAATGAGTGCAAAATCCATCTTGGCACCCTCTTCAATAACTTTCTTTAAAAGAATTCTGATGCCTATCTCGTGATAAAACTCAGCCTCCAAAAGTGGCTTTGAGCCGTACCTTCTTATACAAGTCTGTGGATAGGTGCCAGAGAGCACAGCGGTATCAGTAGCAGAAACTCCCAAAATCCCACCTCGCTTTACAGGTAATATACCACTTTCTAAAAAGGCTATAGGTGAGCCAAAGGGGTCTACATCCACATAGTCGCAACCCCTTATCCTTCTCAAAAGGATGGACGCATCTTCTGTATGCACCTGTACCTTAGACTCATCTACACCATGCATTTTCAATAGCTTTTTAAACTCCTCCACAGCCCTTGGGTTTATGTCGTTGTATATCACCTTTGAGGCACCTGCTTCCAAGAGAAACCTCAGGCTTCTTACACCGCTTGCACCCATAGGGTCGCAAACGATAGCTCCTTCACCTACAAAAGCATAAACCACCAGCAGGCTTATATCTCTGTTTACTACCATGTGAGGATTGTAAAAGACAGGCATGCGAGAAGATACAACCTGTGGCAACTCTATGTTTAACAAAACCTTCCCTTCCTTTATCATGCTATATAAAAGCTCTTTACCGCATTCACCAAAAACTTGACTTTATTAAACTCCATATCTGGCATAAGCCCATGTCCCAAGTTAAAGATATACTTGGTTTTTCTTGGTACACATCTGAGAAGCTCCAAAGTCTTTTTAAAAATAGTCTCCTCGTCAGCATAAAGCACATGAGGGTCAAGGTTTCCCTGAAAGGCTCTATGCACGCTTCTCATACCACCAAGCATGTCCACAGTCCAGTCAACGGAGATAACATCAACGGGAAGGTCTTTGATAGCCTCTAAGAAAGAGCCTGACCCTCTGTAAAAATAAATAATAGGCACATTAAACTCCCTCTTTATACCTTCCAAGAGTTTTTTCAGATATGTCTCTGCATAATCTCTGTAGTCCTCATAAGGCAGGTACATAGCCCAGCTGTCAAATATCTGCACAAGGTCTGCACCGGCAAGTATCTGCCCTTTTAAATACTCTATCAGATTATCCACCAACAGAGACATCAAGGCGTGGTAATCTTCTTGTTTCCACATGAAGATTTTGGTATCTTTCATATCCTTCCCACCCCTTCCCTCTATTAGGTAAGACAGTAAAGTAAAAGGACCACCGCAGAAGCCTATGACTGGGACATCCTTCTGAGCTTCTTTGACGCCTTTTATTACCTCATTCACAAAATCAGTATCTTTGTATGATATCCTTTTTAAAGCCTTCACATCTCTGTCCCACGAGATAACAGGACCTTCTCCCTCTTTGAACTCAATGCAAACGCCCATTGGCTCAAGGGGGATGAGTATGTCGGAGAATATTATGACCGCATCTACATCAAGAAGCTCAAGGGGAAGAAGGCTAACCTTAACCGCAAGCTCTACATTTTTGCAAAAGCTGAGAAAATCCCTCTCCTTTTCCCTTAGCTCTCTGTACTCCTTCATGTATCTGCCAGCCTGACGCATAAGCCACACGGGGAATCTCTCAATCTTTTCTCCTCTTATACTTCTCAGGAGCAAGCTGTCTTTCATAGGGAAAAATGATAACACAGGCTTGCTACAGGACTGCCATTGCATAAAATTATTAGCTATGAGGAACTTCTTAGTTTTACCTATACTTTTGAGCCTTACACTACTCCTTTCTTGCAGTAAAAGTGGTACCAACACAAGCTCTGCCCAGATTAAAGACATCACTCCCAAGAAGGCACATAACCTTCTCATAGTAGAAAGCGAAAGCTGTATATACTGCAAGCAGCTGGACAGAGATATCAAAAGCGATCAAAATCTTCAAAAGGCTCTTGTGGGAGTTGATGTAAATAAGCTTCTTTACGAGAGCAATGCCAAGGTGCGCTACAGGTTTGGAAAAGAGGAAGGGATAAGTCAAGAGCATGAGGTAGCAAGAATGCTGGGTGTAAACTCCTTTCCGTATCTTTTCTTTTACGACCAAGAGGGTAAGATTATCCTCAGCATCCCGGGTTATATAGAGCCTAAAACCTTTGCATGTGTACTGGACTATGTGAAGGAAAACGAGTATACAAAGAAGAAGCTTCAGGACTATCTTAAAGAGAAAGGATGCGTCTAAAGCTCTTTATCTTTGACCTGGATGGCACACTCATAGACTCTTACATGGACATTGGTATGTGTGTAAATGGTGTGCTAAGAAGCATGGGAAGGCAGGAGATAGAACCAGACAGCGTAAAGAATTGGATAGGCGGAGGAGCAAGAGGACTTTTGGAAAAGCTCTTTCCCAGTGAGGAAATAGACAGAGCTTTGGAGCTTTTCAGAAAGTATTACAGAGAAAATCCTGTGGTTTACACCAAAGCATACAAAGGCATAAGGGAAGTGCTAACACACCTGAAAGCTATGGAAAAACGCCTTGCTGTAGTAACCAACAAGATGGAAGACCTATCCGTTGAAATACTAAAAAGGTTGAACCTTTATCACTATTTTGACATGGTGGTAGGGGGTGATACCTTTCCCGAAAAAAAACCTTCCCCTGTGCCTATAAAAGAGGTTTTGCGATGGCTGGGTGTAGATGCTAAAGAAGCTGTTATGATAGGAGATACGGATGCTGATGTGCGCGCAGGTAAGGATGCAGGCGTCTGGACTGCACTGGCAAATTGGGGCTATGTGAGGATGGATGGAGTAAAGCCAGACTTTGTTTTACATAAACCTGAGGACATTATAAATCTACCTGGAAGAGCTTGATTTTTGAAGTATGCCCTTTTAGAAGTTTTATACGACTCTTAGGGATTCCCAAATGATAGGATAAAAGCACTGCTATCCTTTCGTTGGCTTTGCCTTCCTGCGGTGGTTCTTTGACCGCAACCTCATAAACACTTTCTGTTATCTTCTTCACATACTCTCTTTTAGCTTTGGGTTTTGCCCTGACCTCAAGGATCACTCTTCGGAGATCTCCTTAGATATTTTGTAAGTTATAGTGTAGAGCACCACAAAACCGTCTATACCGTGCTCCCTTGCGTGAGTGACGGTGATATCTACGGGAGTTCCACCTTCCTGCTCTATGGTAGCAAGCACCTCGTTTAGCTTCTGCGTTATCTCTTTGGTAGTTCCCTCCAGGTCTATTACCAAACACCTGTATTTTTCCATGGTCTTAAATTATAATCTATGGAGAAAAAGTACGGCGAGCTGGCAATAGAATCTGCAAGGTTGGAGCCTTGGGAAAATCCAAGCCCCGAAAGGGACTATATGATAGAAATAACCTTTCCTGAGTTTTCCTGTCTCTGTCCCAGGTCTGGATACCCAGATTATGCTACCATAAAGATACGCTACATACCAGATAAGTACATAGTAGAGCTCAGGTCTTTAAAACTTTGGTTAAACAAGTTTAGAAACCGATACATCTCCCACGAGCAGGCTACCAATGAAATATACACAGCCCTTTACGAAACTTTAAGACCTAGATTCTTGGAAGTCATAGGAGACTTCAACCCGCGTGGCAATGTTCATACAGTAATAAAAGTCAGGAGTGATGGAAATTACTGAGACCTTTGCTTTTGAGAACTTTCTTTATACTGCTTAAAGCTCTGTATCCCTCCATTATCTCATCACGATAAACCTTGTAAGGTGAGAATTTATGCCTCTGATAAAGATATACTATGTATTCCACATAGGGGTATACCTCAGAACCTTTCATATGGCTCAAAAGCACTTCTGGAAGAGGTTTACCTTTCACTTTTAGAGTAGTGAGAAGCTTTTTGTAAAGATTTTCTGGCGTCTTTCTGCTGGAGATATACAGTTTGACGGTAAGGTAAAGAAGAAGTAAATACAGAGCAGGTTCAAGGACTTTTGAGATGTAGCCTTTTATATTGGCAGGTCTTAACCCCACCTTTATATCTCTGTGTAGTTTTTTGAAAAGAGAAAACTGTTTTTCTGAGGAAAAACCCACCACATTGGAGTACCAAAAGCTAACTACTGCGTCCCTAAGGAGCGAAAAGCTTGATATTTCTTTTACACCCGGTGAGACATAAGGGGGTGTTGTGTCTACTCTTATCCACCTGCCATTTATGTATGCCTCCACCCACACATGAGCCATAGAGTTGGTGATAACATAGTACTTTCCGTAATCGTTCCACACACCACCCTTAAATCCGCCCACAACTCTCGCCGGAATTCCCATAAGTCTTAGTAGTATGGCTGTGGCGCTTGCATAATACTCGCAGTTTCCCCTTTTGGAGACAAAGAGAAAGTAATCAAGAGGATTTCCCTCATACTTCTCAAGTTTGAGAGAGTATTTAAAACCCTTTGAGAAGAAACCTTCAACCCTCTTTAGCATATCCTCCTGCTTTTTAGCACCCTTTGAGAGTTCTTTAGCAAGTTCTACTATGCTACGGGATACATTCTCAGGCACTTTCGTATATTCCTGAGGATCATCGTAAAAAGGCGTGTTTGTAGATACCGCAGTGTATCTTATAGGCTTTGTGATCTCTTCAGAAGTGGCAAGCACACCTCCAGAGGACATATAGACCCTTCCTTTAAAGCCTTCTATGTTTAGCACCGCCACAGGATAGTCAAGGGCAGGCAGATATTTTTCAAAGGTAGGTTCCAGCATCACCGTATATTGAATGGGATTACCTTTTAAAGGTGGATTAGGTATTGGGTACTTTCTTGTGCTTATCCACTGGTTGCCTATGTAAGTATCAAAGACGGAAACCCTCCAGTAGAGATTCTCAAGCCCCTTTGGAAGACCATAAACCCTAAAAGCCACCGTATTGTCCTGTTGTATTTCACCAACTTTACCAAGGCTCACGCTGTCAGCTATACCAGTTTTTAGCCCAGAGTTTGCCCTTCCAAAGAGGTCAAAGAGGGGTGTTTGAGTTCTGGGAAGAAGAACAAAGAAGGGAATTGTTAGAAACGCTACTGCCAAGAAGAAGGCTCCAGAAACCAAGGCATAGCTCTTTACTACCCTGTAGCTTACCACCTTCTCCCCTATGTTTTTTTGCAAATTTATAAAAACTAAGGAAGAAACACCCAAACCTATCACTAACAAAAGAAGAAAAGCAAAACTTATACTCAAATTGTAAACCGTTGATACAGACACAGCAAAGAGACTTAAAAGCAGTATCTGATACATATCCCTTGGCTTTTTCTCTTCCAAGCTTTTTATAGCAAGGAGGAGAAGCACAGCATTGGCAAAAGGTCTAAGGAGGTCTTCAAGACTTATAAAGGAAAGAAAGTAAAGGGAAAAGATGATGGCAGAAGCGTTTAAAATCCATCTTCTTATAGGATAGAACTCTTTCACATCTGCGTATATGCCTACCGCATAGACAAAAAGGAAGATAGCAAAAAAGATACCATCCGCCACATTGTAAAGGGATGTGATACCCACAAGAGCGCAGAGATGCACAAAAAGGAGAGTTATGCGTCTAAGGCTTACCATGATATCCCCTTTTGGCAAGATAGCTCTTTATATCATCCTTTAAACTTCTTTCGGCGTATATGCGGTGTATCTCAATATCCTTTAAACTGGAAAAGATTTCCGATACTTCTTTAAGTGGGAAGACCTTGCCCTTTTCCGAGACAAAAATCTCTTCGTCCAGCACCTTTTTGCTAACACTGTCAAATCTCACCAGCTGAGGATCATAAACTGCCAAAAGGTCTTCCTTTGCCCTCTCAAACTCCTCCTTTGAATTGGTGCGAAAAACTTCTCTAAAGTGTTCCCTACCCATGAGCCTTTTTACATGTATGTCTTGGGGGTATTTTAATGCCACAGAGAGTATGTCTCCGTCCGTAAGGGTCATAAGCTTTTCCGCATTCAAAAAGTAATCGCTACCAAAAAATCTCTCTATCATTTCCAGCAAATGTATGTTGAGGATTCTAACCACCTTATGAAAGTAAACCTGAAGATACATAAAGTACCTTCCTAGGATAAAACTCTCCAAAGCCCTAAGAGCGCTTAAATTAACGGTTTTTTTGCCTTCTACCAGTTCAATGTGATTTAAGAGCCTCTCATAATCAAAAAAACCGTAAGAAGTTCCGCAAAAGTAGGCATCCCTTCTCAGATAGTCCATTCTGTCTGCTCCAAACTCACCCGTTATTATGTTGGAAAGAAGCTTTTCTGAATCATCTTGAGCCTTTTTAAAAGCCAGCTTAGCTATCAGCTGGACCTCCTCCCAAGAAAAGCCCTCCTTTTTTAGCATGTCTCCTACCTGACCCATTATCACCTTGTAGCCTATGTCTTCGTGTCCTCTGCTTCCCAGAAGCACCTCTGTAGTGTGAGAAAAGGGAGGATGCCCTATATCATGCAAGAGTCCTGCCAGCCTCACCACCCGCATGAGCCTGTCATCTTTAAAACCAAGACTTTTGTATATGCGTGTGGAAAGCTCCATGACGCCAACAGAGTGTTCAAAGCGTGTGTGCTGTGCTGAAGGAAACACCAAGTATGCAACACCTAACTGTCTTATGTATCTAAGCCTTTGGAAAAGTATAGCGTCTATAACCTTAAGCTCGTGGTCCTCCACCCTCACAAAACCGTATATAGGGTCCGAAAGGTCCTTAAACATCAATGACTTTCTTCTTTCTCCGCCTCCATATGCTTTATCTCTTTCATTGTCTGGTCAAAGTTGTAAAGCGCTACTGTAACATCTTTGAGGTGCTTGGCTGCTCTCAAGTAAGCTTCTTTCAGCTTTCCTTCGGGGAGTTTATCTGCCTTTTCAAGCAAGCCTCTATGGAATAGTAGCAAACCATTTCTGAGCTCGTTAAAGTCCATCTCTTACCTCCTTTTAACCCTCTGAGTATACCCTTCACATGGCTTAAAAACCTTTTCCAAAAAGGCTCTTTACTATCCCCTCTGCTTACAAACTCTATTTTTACACTTTCTATGGTTTTGCCCTTCTGAAGTCTCTTTAAAAGCTTTGATAGATGGCTCCTGAACTTTCCAAGGTTTATATTGTAGTAAACATCACCTAAGGGAGTTAGCTTTTTGATGCCATCGCTAATATAGGATATGGCTTGCTCGTGCTTCTGGCGTGAATAGTGTCTGTAAGCTAAAGACAGAGATATAAGGGCTTCAAAAAATGCGGATTCCTTTTTGAATCTTTCCTTTTGAAATTCACAATAACCTTCAAGCTCCTCGTAGAGTTCTTCGTTAAACATGATGGCTGATGCGTACACGGCATCGTAAGGAGTTACGCTCCTACCGTAATGGGATATTTTATTTACAACTCCCCAGTACTTAATAGCTTTAGAGCTAAGTAAATTGACATTTCTACAGTACTTTTGGTCTATCCTCATGAAATAGAATTCTCTCTCATCAATGCGGTATATGTCCTTTCCCGTGTAAGCATTTCCGTAAAGGTCGGTTATGGTAAATATGTTCATTTCTGCCAGCACATCCTTCCACGAATTTCTGTTGGTAATAAAGTTCTTGCTTGCGCATCTTAAAAACTGATCAAGTCCTACTGTAATGTTTCCTTCCTTTCTTACCAACTGTACATAGCACAAAAGGTAGAGAAGCAACTCTTTCTTGGAAGTGTCCTCCAAAACTTCAAGAAAGATGCTCTGGAGTCTATCCGTCTCCTTTATATAGTCCAGCATAATTAAAATATTAAGCCAGCCTCAAGCCTGGTGCAAGCCAGCTAAGATGGTCAGTCCTTTACGGTAAGCGCCTTCTCCTCTTTCTCCTTCTTGGCTTCAAAGTCAGAAGGCTTTATGTCCTTGAGGGCTTCCTTTACCTTCTTTTTTTCCTCTATGATAGCCTTCATTCTTTCCAGCTCTTCCTTGGTGTAGTAGCACATGACTTTCACCTCCACAAGTTGATGTCTTTTACTTTATGCCCCCTTTTGTATCACGCAATATGTTTTTTATCATGGTATTATGTAAAGGATGGTGTTCATCTGGTGGATTCTGGATACTACCGCCTCAGAAAGTCTCTCTTCTAAGGTTTGTGCCACTTCCTTTTCGTCGGTTTTTCTCAGGGCATAATTGGTGGTTATTATGGTGCTTTTCATGTGATTGTATCTGTATGAGATGATGTGGGTGATGATCTCTCTCTGCCAGTCGGATAGGCGTTCTGAGCCAAGGTCGTCAAGCGCCAAAAGGGGTGTTTTTAGTAAAAAATTCATAAGTTTTGTGTACTTTTCGTTATCTTCCATAAGACTTTTGAGTTTAAAAAGCATGTCCTTTGTATCAAAGAATAGACCTCTTATTTCCTTCTGTCTGTATACGCTTTTGAGTATGGATACCGCCAGGTGCGTCTTTCCCATGTGAGGAGGTCCAAGAAGTGTGAGACCCTTCCCTTCGGCAGGGTCAAAGCTGTAGGCATAGCTCATACATACACTCAGAGCCTCTCTCTGGGATGGCGATACTGGTTTATAGTTTTCAAACTCCGCATCTGCAAACCTTGGTGGTATGTGCAGATACTTGGATATATCTCTTCCCTGAAACCTGCACGAGCAGATTTCTACGGTGCGACCTTTGTCTACAAAGCCTGTTCCACCGCATATGGGACAAATTTCTGCCATACTTTAAAATATAGAGGTATGTTGACTTTTTTGCTTACCAACGACGATGGCTACTTTTCCGAAGGAATAAAAGCCCTCAGAGATACCCTCAAGAGCATAGGTAGGGTGGTGTGCGTAGCTCCCGATAGGAATCTGAGCGGTGTAGGACACTCTTTGACCTTTAACTCTCCACTGAGAATAAGAAGAGTGGATGAGGATTTTTGGACGGTTATTGGTGGCACACCGGCGGATTGTGTGCATCTTGGTTATTACCTCATACTGAATGGAGAAAAGCCCGATCTTTTGTGTTCTGGAATAAACGAAGGTCCCAACCTAGGGGAGGACATTACTTACTCAGGTACGGTTTCGGGTGCTATGGAGGGGAGAATTCTCGGGATTCCTTCGGTTGCCTTCTCCGCCTTTGGTAGAGACGAGATAAACTTTGAGGAGGTAGCCAAATGCGCGAAGGATGTGGTTTTAAAGGTGTTAGAAACAGGTATGCCTGAAGATACTTACCTTAATGTAAACATACCCAACCTGCGCAGGGACGAGATAAAGGGCTTTCTCATCACAAGACAAGGCAAAAGAAGTTATAAAGAAAAGGTTTTGAGGCTTTCAGACCCTCACGGAAAACCCATATATTGGATAACTGCTGAGGAATTCGGTTGGAGGCTTGAGGAAGGCACAGACTATTGGGCAGTTTATCACGGATATGTTTCCATCACCCCATTGCACCTGGACCTGACCAATTACAGAGCGTTGAAAGAGCTAAAAGACAGATGGAAGTTATAGTAAAATCATTCTTTAATGGTTGAGATTTACAAGCTTTACGGACTTAACAAAGAAGAGTATGAGCGCATAGTTGAAAAGCTTGGCAGAGAACCCAATCATGTGGAGCTTGGCATTCTTGGAGCCATGTGGTCCGAGCACTGCTCTTACAAATCTTCTAAAGCGCTTCTCAAAATGCTTCCCACCAAGTCTGATGCAGTGATTCAAGGACCAGGGGAGAACGCCGGTGTTGTTAAGATAGATGATAATGTGTGGATAGCCTTCAAAGTGGAAAGTCACAATCACCCCTCTTACATAGAACCCTTCAACGGTGCTGCAACTGGCGTGGGAGGCATCATCAGAGACATTCTCTCCATGGGTGCAAGACCAATAGCTTTGGGCGACTCTCTGAGGTTTGGACCTCTTACAGACCCAAAAACCAGACATATAATAAGAGGTGTAATAAAAGGTATAAGTCATTACGGCAACTGCATAGGTGTGCCTACCGTATGCGGTGAAACCTTCTTTGAAGAGTGCTACATAACCAACCCGCTTGTTAATGTCTTCTGTCTTGGCATCCTTCCTGCAGGGAGGATGTACACATCCAGGGCAAAAGAAGTAGGTCAGGCGCTTGTACTTTTGGGTTCCACAACGGGAAGGGATGGAGTGCACGGTGCTGTTATGGCTTCTGGGGAGTTTTCCGAAGATACCCAGTCAAAAAAATCACATGTGCAGGTGGGAGACCCTTACTTTGGCAAGAAGCTCATAGAAGCGCTAATGGATATCATTGAAAGAGACCTGGTGGTGGGTATCCAAGACCTGGGAGCGGCTGGACTTGCAGGTGCTGCATCCGAAGTGGCAAGCAAATCTAAAATGGGAGTGGAGCTCTACCTTGATAAGGTGCCTCTGAGAGAAGAAAACATGGACCCATACGAGATCCTCCTCTCGGAGAGCCAGGAGAGGATGCTTCTGATAGTAGATGAGAAGAACATAGAGCAGATAAAAGCCATAGCCCAGAGCCATCACTTGGAGTGTGAAAAGGTAGGAAAACTCACACAGGACGGATACATGAAGGTTTACTTGGGTGGTGATAAGGTGGCTGACCTTCCCATAAACCTTATTGTGGAAGAAGCTCCCGTCTATATAAGGGAGAAGAGAGAGCCTTCTTATATAAAGCAGGTGAGAGATCTCCATCAGGAAGCTCTTCCACCGGTGGATATAAAATCCTCTATAGAAAAACTCCTCTCCTCTCCCAATGTTTGTTCAAAAGAGTGGGTATACAGCCAGTATGACCATCAGGTGGGAACCAACACGGTTTTAAAACCCGGTGGTGATGCATCTATTCTGCGTATTAAGTGGCCATCAAAACCAGAGGTAAAGAGCGAAAAAATGCTGGCTATAAGTATGGAAGGAAACTCAAGGATGGTTTACTTAAATCCATACGAAGGTGGAAAGTTTATAGTGGCAGAAGTCTGCAGAAACTTAGCCTGCGTGGGAGCTAAACCTATGGGCATTACGGACTGTCTTAACTTTGGCAATCCAGAAAGACCTGAGGTCATGTGGCAGATGGAGCAAGCTATAAAAGGCATGTCAGAAGCCTGCCAGAAGCTCGGGGTGCCCATAGTCAGTGGGAATGTTTCCCTATACAACGAAACTGTTGACAGGGAAGGAATAAGAAACATATACCCAACGCCTGTAGTAGCAGGTGTGGGAGTAGTGGAAAACAGAAAGTTTGTGGACCACAAGTTCAAAGAAGAAGGAGACCTCATATTCCTTCTGGGAGACCTCAAGAGACCTTCAAAAATAGACGGGAGCGAGTTTCTAAAAGTGGTGTACGGGAAAGTTATGGGAGATGTGCCGTTGGTTGACCTTGATAAGGAAAGGAAACTCCATCAGCTTCTTTTAAAGCTCATAGAGATGGACATCATACTTTCCGCTCACGATATTTCAACAGGTGGGCTTTTGGTGTGTTTGCTGGAGTGTCTCTTTGGAACATCTCTTGGTGCTAATATTAACCTTTATACTGATGAAAGGATTGACTTCTTCCTTTTCTCTGAAAATCCTACGCGAGTGGTAGTTAGCGTAAAAAGGGAGGATGTGGAGGTCTTTAAGGATATGGTAGAGGCTCAGGGACTTGACTGGATTCTTCTGGGAAGGACCACCGATGACGGAAAGATAAAGGTGGAACTTTACGATGAGCCAGTGCTGGATGAGGAGCTAAAGAGGCTGGAGGATCTATGGAAAAACTCTCTGGAAAGAGCTTTATCGCATATCTTATAACCTTCAGCCTTTTGCTGGTGTGCGACCTTATAACCAAAGACATGGCAGAACGCTATCTTCTTAACAAAGATATAAGTTTGCTACCCTTTCTGCATTTGGTTTTGGTTTATAACAGAGGTGTAGCTTTTGGCTTCCTCTCGGATGCACCCGACTTTATAAGATTACCTATTGTGCTACTTACGCCAATTTTTGCCCTTATCCTCACCTTCCTTTATGCCATAAGGCACAACGATACAAAAAATGCCCTTCTCATGGGTATGATCGGAGGGGGAGCCATAGGGAACTTGTATGACAGATTCTTTTTGAGTTATGTGAGGGACTTTATATACATCTCTTATGGCAAGTTCTCGTGGCCTGCCTTCAACATGGCAGACATGGGTATAAGCATTGCCATCTTACTTTTGCTTCTGAGACACTTCTTTACCGGATCTGGAAAAAGGTGATAAAATAAAATATATTATTCAAGTATGGTAGATATTAAAACGGTAGAAAAGACCGCTTACCTTGCGAGGATTGAATTAAAAGAGCATGAGAAGGAAGTTCTTGGCAGGCAATTTCTTGACATACTCACCTTCGTGGAACAGCTCAAGGAGGTGAATACGGAAGGTGCAGAAGATATGGAGTATCAAGTTGGCACGCCCCTGAGGGAGGACATCCCCGGTGTGTGCCTAAGTCAAGAAGAAGCCACTTTTAACGCACCGCAGAGGGAGAAGGGATTTTTTGTAGTTCCAAGAGTTGTGGAGGTGTAATCTTATGATAGAAGAAAAGGAAACTGTTGAAAAGAGAAAAGCCCTTGAGAGTGTGCTCTCTGTGATAGAGAGAAAGTTTGGTAAAGGTTCTATAATGCCCCTAAAAAACGCGGAAAAGGTCAAGGTGGATGTTATACCTACAGGCTCTTTGTCCCTTGACATAGCAACCGGTATAGGTGGTATTCCCAAAGGCAGGATCATAGAGATCTTCGGACCCGAATCCTCCGGTAAGACTACCTTAGCTCTTCATGTGATCGCATCTGCGCAGAGGATGGGAGGAGTGGCGGTGTTCATAGATGCAGAGCACGCCCTTGACCCCAAGTATGCGGAAAAGATAGGTGTCAACACAGAGAGCCTTTACATATCTCAGCCGGATTACGGTGAGCAAGCCCTTGAGATAGTGGAAAGCTTGGTAGCCAGCAACGCAGTGGATGTAATAGTCGTAGACTCGGTGGCTGCGCTGGTGCCTAAGGACGAGCTGGAGGGAGAGATGGGAGAGGCGCATGTAGGCAAGCAGGCAAGGCTTATGTCTCAAGCTCTTAGAAAGCTCAAAGGTATGGCGCACAAAGCAAATACTGCCATAATATTCATAAATCAGCTTAGGGAAAAAATAGGCGTTATGTTTGGAAACCCAGAAACAACTCCTGGAGGAAGGGCATTAAAGTTTTTTGCGGATATGAGACTTGATGTAAGAAAGGTGGGGGACATAAAAGATAGCAATGACAAGGTGGGTAATAGGGTAAGGGTAAAGGTGGTCAAAAACAAGCTGGCACCTCCCTTCCAGGAGGCGGAGTTTGATGTGATATACGGTGAGGGCATATGCAAGCTCTGCGACCTTATAGACATTGCCACTGAACTGAAGGTCTTAAACAGAAGCGGTGCTTGGTACAGCTACGGTGAGCTAAAGCTGGGTCAGGGCAAGGACCAAGTCAAAAAGTTTTTGATGGAAAACCCTGAATTAGCCGGTGAGATAGAGCAAAAGGTTAGGGAGGTTGTGGGACTTGCTCCAGCTGATACTTAAAAAAGCAATAGAATTTGGAGCTTCTGACATTCACATAAAGTCTGGCAGCCCACCAGTCATAAGAGCCAAAAAGAGACTGATCAAGCTCTCTGATTTTCCTGTAGTGGAAGATAAGATGATGGAACTTTTCGTGAAGGAAGTTCTGGAGAAGAACAGAAGGAAGTTGGCTGAGTTTGAAGAGTTTGGTGAGACGGACACTTCTTACTCGCTTCCGGGTGTGGCACGCTTTAGGGTCAATGTGTACAAGCAGAGAAACACTTTTGGTCTCGCTTTCAGAGTTGTGCCTTTTGATGTCCCACCTTTTGAACGCCTAAATTTGCCCCAGGTGATGCGCAAAGTTATCATGGAAAACACAAAGGGTCTTGTGCTGGTGACAGGACCTACAGGGTCGGGTAAATCTACAACCCTTGCAGCCCTCATAAACATCATAAACAAGACAAGAGACTCAGTCATAGTCACCATAGAAGACCCCATTGAGTACCTCTTCAGGGACGAAAGGTCCTTCATAGTACAGAGGGAAATAGGCATAGACACCTCCTCCTTTGTAAGGGGACTCAGAGCCGCGCTCAGAGAGGACCCGGATGTTATCATGGTGGGAGAGATAAGAGACTCAGAGACTGCTCAAATATGTCTTCAAGCTGCTGAGACAGGACACCTGGTATTTTCAACCCTTCACACCCTTGATGCTAAAGAAACTATAAACAGGCTCATAGGCATGTTCAACCTTGAGGTGAGGGAGCAGATAAGGATACAGCTGGCGGAAACTCTCATAGCCATATTCTCCCAGAGACTGCTTCCAAAAGCCGACGGCAGCGGTGTGATCCCGGCGGTTGAAGTTCTCATAAACACGGCAGCCATAAAAGAAGCCATTCTTGACCCCACCAAGTTTGACGAGATACCCACTTTGCTTGAAAAGGGTAGGAGCGTTTACGGCACCCAAACCTTTGACCAGCATCTGGAAGAGCTATACAGAAAGGGGCTTATAGACTACACAACAGCTCTGCTTTTTGCCAGCAAACCCGGCGACCTTGAACTAAAGCTAAAGGGCATATCCTCCGGAACGAGGGAACTCTTCTGATGAAGATAGCCATAGATGGTCCTGCAGGGAGCGGGAAAAGCACTGTAGCCAAAGGTATATCAAAGGCACTCTCTATCCCTTACTTAGACACAGGGAGCGTCTACAGAGCCTTTGGGTACATAGCAAGGGAAAAAGGCATAAACCTTGTGGAAACTCAGGAACTCCTGTCCCTCTTTGAGGACCCACTGCTGGTAAAGATAGGTATAGCTATTACAGAAGTTTTCTACAAGGATAAAAAGCTTGAGAGAGAGCTAAAAGGTGAGGAAGTGGGAAAGTACGCTTCTTTGGTGGGTAGCGTGCCAGCCTTCAGGGAGAGGATGATAATTTTCTTTAGAAATATTGTAGGTGATGCGCAGGTGGTAGCAGAGGGAAGAGATGTAGGCACTCACATATTTCCTGACGCACCCATAAAGCTTTTTATCACTGCAAGTCCAGAGGAGCGCGCGAAAAGGCGTTTTTTGGAGCTTACCGCCGTGGGAGTAAAAACCACCTACCAGGAGGTACTTTCTGCCCTCTTGGAGAGGGACAAAAGGGATATGGAAAGACCCCTTTACCCTTTCAGACCTGCGGAGGATGCCATAATTTTAGACACCACTCACATGAGCGCTGAGGAAGTTATAGAACAAATCCTCAGTATAATTAAAGAAAAAGCACCACACCTAAGGATTTAAATCCCACACCACCATTTTTATCTCTGTGTAGTCCTCTATGGCAAACTTGGGACCCTCCCTTCCTATGCCAGAAGCTTTTACGCCTCCATAAGGCATCTGGTCTGCCCTAAAGTTGGGACCTTCGTTGATAAGCACTCCTCCCGCTTCTACCTTTCTTATAAACTCCCACGCTATGTCTATGTCTTTGGTGAATATGCTTGCCTGAAGACCGTATTCCGAGTCGTTGACGGCTCTTATGGCTTCCTCTATGTCCCTGTAGGGGTTTACCACCACCACAGGTGCGAAGGCTTCTTCCCTAAAGAGCTTGGCATGAGGTGGCAGTAGGCTAACTATGGTAGGCTCCAGCAAAGCTTTGCTTTCGGCACAGGCTACGCCACCTCTTACTAGCCTTGCACCCTCTTTTACCGCCTCGGAAAGCCACTCTTGAACCCTCTCTACCTCAGAGGTGCTTATCATGGGTCCCACATCTGTGTCTTCTTTCAGGGGGTCTCCTACCTTCAGGCTGTCTACAGCTCTTTTAAGCTCAGAAAGGTACTCATCAAAAACATCCTCATGCACAAAAACCCTCTGGACGGATATGCACACCTGTCCAGCTATGGCGTAGCCTCCCAAGACCGTTTTCTCCACAGCCTTTTTTATGTTGCCGTCTTTGTGAAGCACCAAGGCGGAGTTGGAACCCAGCTCCAGCACCACCCTCTTTATGCCAGCCTGACGGGTGATTATCTCGCCCACCCTCTTGCTGCCGGTAAAAGAGACCACCCTAACATCAGGATGGGTGGTCATGGCTCTGCCCACATCGCCGTATCCGGGAATCACGCTTATGGCTTGAGGTGGTATGCCCGCAGAAACCAAAAGTTCTGCCAGCATGAGAGGTGTGAGAGGTGTCCTCTCGGAGGGTTTTAAAAGCACCGCGTTGCCAGCAGCCAGCGCAGGTGCCACCTTATGCATAGAAAGGTTTAGGGGAAAGTTAAAGGGTGTTATGGCACAGACTATGCCTACAGGCTGCCTTATGTAAAAGCCCACCTTTCCCTTCCCGTTGGGATGAGCGTCCAGAGGCACCACCTCCCCACCTATCCTTTTAGCTTCTTCTGCGGAAAATATCAGCGTCTGGATGGCTCTTTGGACTTCCGTCCTTGCCTCCCTTATGGTTTTTCCCACCTCCAGCACCAAGCTTTTGGCAAACTCCTCTGCTCTCTCTTGGAGCATCAGCGAGGCTCTCATGAGGATGGAATACCTTTCGTAAGCGGTCATGGAGGAGAGCTTTTTAAAGCCTTCCTTGGCTACCTTTATAGCCTCTTGCACATGAGCCTCTGTGCCTTTAAACACTTTGCCCACCAGCTCACCCGTGTAGGGATAGCGCACTTCTATAAGCTCATCGCTTTGCCAATACCTGCCACCAATAAAGGGTCCCTTTTCCTTCATATTATTATTTTAAAGTAGCGCTCTTGGGACTAAAATTCTCTGAGTAAAGAGCGCACAGCTCCTCCTTACTAAGCTCCAGCTTTTCAAGTCCCCTTCTGGCATACTCCCTTACGCTGGAGGTAGTAATTCCCATACGCTCAGAGACAACCTCGTAAGAGCATCCTTCCAAAAGCATGCTCAGCACTTCCAGCTCCCTACCGCTGAGCTTTTTCTTGTTGTCCGGTATGCTCTCCTCAAGCTCTCTCAGAAAATCCTTAGGAGTTTTACGCACTTCAGGCTTTTGAGGGTCTGACTCTTTTACCTTCTCCCCAGCTTTGCCCCCCTGCGAAAAGTAGTAAAGCACAGAGAGAAACAGCGCAAGGTAACTAAACACTATGAAAAAGTCTCCGTAATACCTGGCAAGGCTTACAAAGTAGCCCGTGAGTATTCCGGCGCAGACGGCAAAAAAACCCAGCGGATAAGCCCTAAGAGGGTTTCTTAGAGAGTAGAGGCTCAGTAGGAGGAAAAAGTCCGCAAAGCCAAAGCCCAGCTGAAGGGAAAACATGCCGGCGTTTAAAAAGACATCGCCACCCATATGAAAAAGTGGGAGGGAAATCACCAGAAAAACTGACGCTAAGCTTATAAGAGCTTGCTGCGTGTATCTTTTGAGAAGCGCGTAAGATAGAAGCACGCCAAGAACGTAAAAGAGCACCTCAACACCAGAAAGGTACGCAACATTTCCATAGAACTCCATAAAACCCTTGTACATAACACCACCCACCAAGTAGAAGAAAAAGAAGAAAGGCAGAAGTCTGTAAAACTCCCTCTCCACCTTTTGCGCATTCACCTTTCCCTCCAGAGGCAAAAGCAAGACCAAAAGCCCCAGAGAGACCACAAGGTACTTTACACCACCCTCAAAAGGTGCCAAGGAAAGAGCAAAAGAGAGAAGATTACCCACCGCAAGCCCCAAAAAAGCCCAGACAGCTCCCAGCTGTAGCCTGTAGCCCACCAAGACAGCAGTGGCGGAGGAGAAAAAGCCTATGGCTGACATGACCAGCTCCTTACTGTCCACATAGGGATAGACCGCAGTCAGCAGAGCCGCAACCGCAGTGAATACATTGGCAAGAGAAAGTAGCCTCTCCCCCACAAAGAACCACAGCACAAAGCCTGCAATATGAGGCAGTAGAAAGTAGGGAAGGAAGTTAGCGCTTCCCAACAAAAAGCCAGCCATAGGAAAGGACACAAGCCACAGCACAAACCCACTCAGAGCCACCAGACCCACAGCCCAACTCCTTGTAAAAATAGCATACCACACCTCCGCGACAAGGGGTGTGACAGAGGGTGCGACAGAAGGTGTGACAAAGGGTGCGACTTGACACGACAAAAAAAGAGGCTCTAAGATATCCAAAATCTCTTTTGGGAGGTGTATCATGAAGCTGAAAGGAGCGCTTTTGGCAGGCTTGGCACTGCTGCCCTTTGCCGTGTCCTACGGCGCTTACTACGACCTTGGAACATCAGCCCCGCCAGCCTCGGTAGGTGGGTGCAACTTCGTATTTTTCAACACAGCCCCTCAGGCTGCAATTCCAGACCATACTCTTGTAAGTACCATACCCGGCGCACCCGCAGGTTACACACTCACCACATCTTATAATGTGGATAAGCGTACCGTTCCTACATCTTGGGGTACTTGGTCGCATAGCTACACCGGTCCCGTATTCTTTACGGGATTAGGGCAAACCACCCTCACGCTTACCATAAGCCCGGCGGTTGAGAGCTTTATGCTGTATGTAGAGCCTGAGGAATTTGGCACATATAACTGCACTGTGACAACTGACGCGGGGGACAACTCTGGACCAGTACCCATAACTGGGTATGCAGGAGCAAGGGGTTTTGCCTTTGTACATCCGTCGCCTGTGATAAACACCATAACCATAACCTGCGACGCTGGAGCTGATGGCTTTGCTATAGGCGAGTTTGCTGCAACTTGTAGCGCTGGCGGAGGAGCACCACCACCAAACGTTTCCAACATCACATCAGAGTTTGGAAGCAGGGATATGGTAGACTTCAAAAACGTGCCTTTACTTACCAGAAAAGGACCTGCCATAGTAAGGATAGAAAGCCAGAATGTTATCTTCATAAGCGGCATCAGGATAAACGAGTTTAGCAGACCAGCACTTCAAGGAGCGTCATTGAAGTCTAACGCTATGACAGGAGCTTTGCAGCCATCTCAGGAGCAGAACTTCATACTTGACCTGAACGCAGGAGAAAGACCTTGCGGAGCTCAGCAGTTTAACCTGTCAGGCTACTGCACAGTGGGAATAATCTTTGAGCCAAAGAGCGAAGGCAAGAAGGAAGCCTTCCTTGAGGTGTATTACAACACACCCAACCCAGTGAAAATATACATAACAGGCACGGGAGTATCTCAGCAAAGCCAGCCACAACCACAGCCATCTCCACAGCCACCCGGCGCAGGTAGCGGTGGCTCATCAGGGGGTAGCGGCTCATCTGCAGGCACAGGCGGTGGAGGCGGAGGTGGATGCTCTATGAGCTCTGGCGCAAGTCCACTTAACGCTCTTGCTTGGCTCATGCTGCCTGGTGCGGCTCTCTTTAGAAGACTGAGAAGGTCATAATTCCTTTGGGGGGCTTTTGCCTCCCCTTTTTGCTTAAAATAAGGTTATGGGTAGGATGAATCTATCTTTGTATTTGGTGACGGATGACAAGTACTTTGTGGGTAGAGACTTGGTGGACACCATAGAGAAGGCTCTTCAGGGAGGTGTCACTGCGCTTCAGTACAGGTTTAAAAACAAGAGCACCAGGCAGATGTACGAGGAGCTGCTGGTTTTGAGGGAGCTGACCAGAAGGTACGGCGCGGACCTGGTGGTCAACGACAGGGTGGACCTGGCTATGGCGGTGGGTGCTGACGGTGTGCATGTGGGCAAGGAAGACCTTCCCCCCGATGTGGTAAGAAAGATAGTGGGCGAGAGCATGTACATAGGATACTCGGTAAACAGCGTGGAGGACCTCAGGGAGGTTAACCACCTTCCCATAGACTACATAGGCTTTGGCTCTGTTTACGAGACTACCACCAAAGAGAACTACAAACTTGTAGGCATAGAGGGACTCAGGCAGGCGGTAAAGCTCACCTCCAAGCCTGTAGTAGCCATAGGCGGCATCACCTCATACAGGATGAAGGAAGTTTTACAAACTGGGGTAAAAGGTGTGGCGGTGGTTTCTGCCATACTGGGCTTTGAGGATGTGGAAAAGGCAGCCAGGACGCTGGCACAGATATACAAAAGCACCGTCAAGGAAAAATTTCTTATGCCATGAAAGTCCTCTGTTTGCTGGATGGCTCAGCCTTTATTTACAGAAGCTTTTTTGCTCTCCCACCACTTTCTACAAAGGACGGTTTTCCCACGGGAGCCATATACGGTTTTATGAGAGCTGTTTTGCACATTCTCAAGGCGGAAAAAACCAGGTGCTTTGTGGTAGCTTTTGACCATCCCGCACCCACCATAAGAAAAGAAGCCTCCAGCACCTACAAAAGCAAAAGACCCTCCATGCCCGACCCCCTAAGGCTCCAGATTCCCGTCATAAAAGAGCTTTTAAAACTTCTGGGTATTCCAGTTATAGAAGTTCCAGGTTATGAAGCTGACGATGTTATAGGTTACATAACGGAAAGAGCCCTATCTTTTGGCTTCTCGGTAAGGATATACTCACCAGACAAAGACATTCTCCAGTTGGTTTCCCAGAAGGTGCAGGTGATAAACCCCATAAGCGGTGAAGTCTTTGACATAAAGAGGGTGGAGGAGAAATTTGGCGTCAAACCCCATCTTATACCACACCTTCTGGCTCTTGTGGGAGACCAGACGGACAACATAGAGGGAGTAAAAGGCATAGGCAAAAAAACCGCTATAAAAGTTCTTGAAAAGTACGGCAGTATTGAAAACATACTGAGAAACTTTGATGATTTTAAAGCATCCTTCCCCCACGCAGACAGGGATAAGCTGGAACTATCTTACTATCTGGTAAAGCTCCAGCCACCACCAGAGCTGACCATTGAGGAAGACCAACTGTGTATGAAAGAGCCAAATATGGAAGCACTAAAAGCTAAACTGCTGGAGCTTGAAATGAAAAGCCTTATAAAGGATGTGGAAAACATCTCAAAGGTTCTCTCCCAGAGGGAGCTTTTTTAAAGTGATAAAGAGATTTTTGTTGCCCCTATCTATATCTCTTATCTTCTTGCTTCTATTTTTTAGATTTGTTCCTACGGATAAGCTGATGGAAAGCTTTAGTGGTATAAGCTCTGGCAATTTTCTACTGGCTTTTTTCTTTTACACAGTAAGTCAGGTGATAAGAAGCATAAGATGGAAGCCACTTATAAGGGAGCTCAATTTCTTGGATATATACCTTATAAACAGTGCCAACATCTTTTTAAATAATGTACTTCCCGCACGGACAGGTGAAATAAGCTGGTTTTATTACTCCAAAAAACTTGGAGTTTCCCTAAGGCTATCCACCTGGTCCTTCATTCTGGGAAGGCTGTTTGACCTTTCTGCCATTTTGACCATTGCCTTGGTGGTCTACTCTGCCGTGAAAGGGTCTTTAATAGTTTTCTTGGTTTCTTCTGCGGTGCTTTTTCTCTCCATCTTTTCTTACAAGGCTTACCTTTTTATCCCTTCCTATAGAAAGCTGAAGGACTTAAAAAATTACATAAGACAAAGCATGAATCTCAAACTTTCTCTGTACCTTCTTCTTTGCTCCCTACTTTCTGTGATTTTTAAGTTTCTCGCCATAGCCAGTTTATTAACTATGCCTTTCAACTTTTTGAGCTTTCTTTCCTTTTCTTTTGGAGAGCTTAGCACTGTATTACCTGTGCACAGCTTTATGGGCTATGGTACTTACGAGCTTAGCTTTTCCATACCTGCCAAGCTTGCCAGCAAGGATCTAAAGGAGTGGCTGATGGAAGCTTTTATAGCTCACAACTTTTTGCTTCTGTCCTCTGCACTTTACGGCATTGTGGCTATCTTCTTGCTTCACAGAAAGGTCCAATAAAATTTGTTCTTCTCTTATAATAAACACAAGACATGGAAGAAACCGCTAAAGTAAGGCTTTCAAAAGAGGAAGTAGAGACAATAAAAAGTATAGTAAAAAAATACGACCCAGCGGCAGAAATACTCATATTTGGAAGCAGAACAGACTTAACCAAGAGAGGCGGGGACATTGATATACTGATAGTATCAGGTAAAATAGACTATAGAATAAGAAGAAAAATCAGGGTAGACTTACAGCTTGCCTTAGGAGATAGGAAAGTGGACTTAATAATAACGGACGATCCCGAAAAAAACGAATTTACAAAAATAGCTTATAAGTACGGTGTAAAAATATGAAAATAGAGGAATTAAAAAGAATTTTTTGTGAAAACTTAGAACTCTTAAATAAAAACGCACAATGGCTACTCAAATCCTATGAAAAAGCCGAAAACATAGACTTTTCAAAAAAAGAGTTAACAGATGAAGAGTTGGAAGTACTTGAAACTTTGTCCAATAGATTTGGCAGAACCGTGGATGTACTAATAATAAGGAAAATAAATGAGTATTCTAAAAGAATGAATTATTGTCAGTACGATTGAACATGCTTTGCTTTAACTCTAAGGGTAAGCCCCTTTGCGCTTTCTACAATCACCGCTTGACCCTTCTTTATATCCTCTTCACTTACTGCGTTCCATATCTCTCCTTTTATAAAAACCTTGCCCCTACCGTTGACAAAATCCGTGATAGCCTCCCCTTCCTCACCTATAAGCTCCTCCACACCCAGCATCTTTTTCCTCTTCTGAGCTTTTAGCCCTAACCTGCCTGCAAAGAGGAAAAAGCCAACTGTTAGAACCACCATGGTAGCTATAACAGAGATGGGTATGCTTCCGTAAGGTGATTCTGGACTTATGAGTATAAAGGACCCAAGAGCTAAGGCTATGCCTCCCGCCACTGCAAGCCCTCCAAAAGAAGGAGTTATCACCTCAAGAGCCAAGAGTAAGATACCCGTAAGCACCAACAGAAGCCCCAGCCAGTTTATGCCTACAACACCAAGACCGTACAAACCCAGCAGAAGGGATATGATACCAACGGCGCCAGGGATCACACTGCCTGGATTGTAAAGCTCAAAGAATATGCCGTAAAAACCTATGAGTAAAAGCATGTAAGCAACTGTAGGATTGGTCACAAGCGAAAGAAACTCTTCCCTCAGGCTCTTTTTTACACTGTAAATGGAGGCATCCTTAGTCTTTAAAGTTATCTCTCTGCCGTGTTTTTTTACAATTCTTCCATCCAGCTTGTTAAGCAGTTCTGTCATGTCTGTAGCTATCATATCTATAACCCTTGATTTGAGAGCCTCTTCGGGTGTTAGAGAGATGCTCTCTTTTACCATCTTTTCCACCACCTCCACATTCCTGCCCTTTTCTTTGGCAATGCTTCTTACAAACGCCAGAGCGTCCTGAAGGACTTTCTCCTTCATTACACTGTCTTGTTCACCGCCACCCATCTGAACAGGATGAGCTGCGCCTATGTTGGTGCCGGGGGACATGACCGCTATGTCCGCGGATATGGTTATGATGGCTCCTGCAGATGCTGCGCGACCCCCAGAGGGATATACAAAAACCACCACAGGCAGGGGTGTTCTCTGAAACTCCTGAACTATCTCCCTCATGGAAGATTCAAGACCACCCGGTGTGTTGAGTTCCAGCACAAATAAGGTTCCGCCTTCCTCCTCTGCTTTTGAGAGGCTTCTCTTTATGTAGTCCACCGTCAAGGGTGTTATGGCTTCTTGCCACTCAGCTACAAACACCTTTGAAAAAACCTCTCCAGAGAAGAAAAGAAGCATAAAAAATAGCGGTGCTATAAAGTTTCGCATATCCATGATGGTATGATATAATAAGTCCATTCTTAATTTCAGGAGGCGTAAAATATGGCTGTTCCAAAGAGAAAGACATCCAGATGGAGAAGAGACAACAGAAGAGCTCAAAACTTCTTTTCTAAAGTAAAACTCTCATCTTTGGTGTCTTGTCCTAATTGCGGAGAGCTTACTATCCCCCACAGGGTATGTCCCTACTGCGGATACTACAAAGGCAGGGAAGTCATAAAAGTAAGTTGATGAATAGACCCAAGATAGCCGTTGATTGTATGGGGGGTGATTACGCCCCCGAGGAGATAGTTAAAGGTTGTCTTTTGGCTTGCAGAGAGCTGGAAGTCCTGCTTTATCTGGTAGGTGATGAGAAAAGGATAAGGAATATACTTGAAAGGGAAGGAGCGTGCGATAAAGAGAGGCTTGTGATTGTCCACGCGGATGATGTGGTGGGTATGCACGAACCTGCATCCAACGTGCTAAAAAAGAAAAACTCCTCCCTTTATGTGGCGGGACTTTTGTTGAGAGAGAACAAGGCGGATGGTCTTGTGTCTGCGGGCAATACGGGTGCGGTTCTTACTGTGGGTAAATTTCTGGTTGGAGCGCTGGAAGAGGTAGAAAGACCAGCCATAGGCGTGGCGCTTCCAAACCCAAAGGGGAGGACTGTTCTTATAGATGTGGGTGCCAATGTGGACTGCAAACCCAAACATCTTTTGCAGTTTGCCATAATAGGTCATACTTATGCAAAAGAGATACTGGGCATACAGAATCCAAGAGTAGGTATTTTGAGCATAGGTGAGGAGGAGGGCAAAGGTAATGAGCTTGTCAGGGAATCTTACTCTCTCCTCAAAAGGAGCAAGCTTAACTTTCTGGGCAATGCAGAGGGCAGGGATATATACGCGGGCACCTTTGATGTCATAGTGTGCGATGGTTTTGTGGGGAACGTTATCCTGAAAGCTAGCGAAAGCCTTGGTATGGCTGTCCTGCAGATGATAAAGGAGGAGGTCCAAAAGAGCCTTCTTGCAAAGATAGGCGCACTGCTGATAAAACCGGCTCTTAACAACTTTAAAAAGAAGGCGGATTTTGCAGAGTACGGTGGTATTCCCCTGCTGGGTGCAAAGAAACCCGTTATAATAACTCATGGGAGAGCTAACGCCAAAGCCATAAAGAACGCCATAAGGGTAGCCAACGAGTTTTATCTGCACCACTTTAACGAGAGGCTATCAGAAGACATAAAAAACTTAAGCCCCAAAGAGGTGAGAATCTGATGGGGACTACCTTGACGGGTATTGGGTACTACTTACCGCCAAAAGTTCTTACCAACTTTGACCTGGAGAAGATGGTGGACACTTCTGATGACTGGATAACAACCAGAACGGGCATAAAGGAAAGGAGGATAGCGGATAACGAAAATGTCACTCAGATGGCTTACATGGCAAGCCTTGAAGCTTTAGAGTCTGCAAACATACAGCCAGAAGATATAGACCTTATAATTCTTGCAACTCTTACACCTGAGCTTAAGTTTCCCTCCACAGCCTGCCTTTTGCAGGCTAAGCTGGGAGCCAAAAGGGCTTATGCCTTTGACATATCAGCTGCGTGCAGTGGCTTTATATACGGGCTTGAGCTGGCGGATGCTTACATAAAGTCAGGCAAAGCAAAGAAGATACTCCTTGTTGGCGTTGAAAAACTCTCCGAGATAGTAAACTGGCAGGATAGAAGCACCTGTGTGCTATTTGGGGATGGAGCGGGTGCAGTTATTATAAGTGAAGGTGATGGTGAGGTGCTCTCCTCCAAAATGCTCTCCGACGGCGAGCTGTGGGAGATTTTGTATGCTCCCAAGTGCGGATACATAAACATGAAAGGCAAAGAGCTTTTTAAGCTTGCTGTGAGAAGTATGGAGGAGGTGTGCAGGTATGTGCTTGAGTCAGCTGGTATTAGCATAGAAGATGTAAGCATTATGATACCCCATCAGGCAAACATAAGGATAATGGAAGCCCTCGCGGAGAAGCTCGGCATGCCAAAGGAGAAGGTCTATTCCAACATACACAAATACGGCAATACCAGCGCAGCCTCCATACCTATAGCCATGTACGAAGCATACAAGGAAGGTAAGCTAAGGAGGGGTGATATCGTCATGCTAACAGCCATGGGAGGAGGGCTCACATGGGGAGCAATGCTCCTGAGGTTTTAGGACTCTCTTCAGGCCAAGCTAAGGAAAGGCTTTTAAGGTATGGCTACAACACGGTAGAAGGTAGAAAGAGATTAAGCGACCTGGAAATACTTTTAAACCAGTTTAAAAACCCTTACTACCTGTTGCTCCTTTTTACTGCCATCCTGTCCGCATTCCTAGGAGAAAAGACGGATGCTGTTGTGATAGTGAGCATAATACTGCTGGGAAGTCTTCTGGACTTCTGGCAGGAGAGAGGAGCATACAGAACTGTGGAAAAGCTTCTTACCGTTGTAAAAACCAGAGCTACAGTCATAAGGGATGGTGAGGAGAAGGATGTACCCCTGGAGGAGGTGGTTCCGGAAGATGCTGTGGTTCTGAGGGCGGGAGATATGGTGCCTGCGGACGGAGTAGTTCTCCAAGCCAAGGACCTGTTTGTTAACGAGGCGCTCATGACCGGAGAAGCCTATCCTGTGGAGAAAACAACGGGAAGCACCCTTTACATGGGTACGCATGTGGTTAGCGGATTTGGAATCATGAAGGTTTTGAAAACAGGTAGAAATACAGAGTACGGTAAAGTCGTGGAAAAGTTAAGGCTCGGAAAGGGGGAGACGGACTTTGAGAGAGGTCTCAGGCGCTTTGGTTATACTCTACTTGAGGTAGCAACCCTTCTCATACTTTTAGTCTTCGCCATAAATGCCTACTACAACAGAGGCGTTATCAACTCACTGCTCTTTGCTCTCTCCTTAGGTATAGGTATAACACCTGCGCTACTCCCTGCAGTTGTAAGCATAGGACTATCTTACGGTGCAAGATACATGGCGCGCAAAAACGCGATAGTAAAAAGGTTAGCATCCATAGAGAACTTTGGGAGCATGACTGTTCTGTGCTGTGATAAGACAGGAACGCTCACGGAAGGAAGTATGGAAGTCTATACCGTTAAGAACATCCTTGACGAGGATGATGAGAGGATAGCTCTTCTTTCTTATGTAAATTCCTGCTTTCAGACAGGCTACAAAAATCCCGTAGATGAGGCTATAAAGAAGAGCTTTGGAACTTTGGACATCTCCCAATTTCAAAAGCTTGACGAACTTCCTTACGACTTTAACAGGAAAAGGCTATCAGTGCTGGTTAAAAAAGGTGAGGAAAGCCTCCTGATAACCAAGGGAGCATACTCCCATGTGCTTGAAGTGTGTAAGTATGCGCAAGTAAAGGAAAAAGTGATTGAGATTAAAGAAGTCTTAGGTAAGATTGAGGAGGTTTATGCTCGCTACAGCGGGCAGGGTTTTAAGCTGATAGCGGTAGCCTACAGGCTTTTTGGAGGTGAATCGCTGAATTATGAGGATGAGAAAGATGAGGTCTTTTTGGGCTTTCTTATTCTACATGACCCTCTGAGGAAAGACGCAAAGGAGCTTGTGGAGAAGCTTTTAAGCCTTGGTATAGAGCTCAGAATAATAACCGGAGACAACAAACTTGTTGCCAAGTATGTGGCGGAGCGGATAGGTCTTAAGGGTGAAATCATGAGCGGTGGGGATTTTGAAAAGCTCTCGGAAGAAGCGCTGGTGAGAAGAGTTAGAGACACCTCCGTGTTTGCAGAGCTTACACCTTTGCAAAAGGATAGGGTAGTTACCGCTCTGAGGAAGGCAGGCTATGTGGTAGGATACATGGGAGATGGTATAAACGATGTTGCCGCAATGAGAAGTGCGGATGTGGCTATATCGGTGGAGAATGCGGTGGATGTGGCTAAAGAAACCGCGGATATAGTACTTCTAAAGTCTGATTTAAACACGGTTATAGATGCAGTGCTTGAAGGAAGGAGAATTTTTATAAACACCATGAAATACCTGTTTATGCAAACAAGCTCTAACTTTGGAAATGTCTTCTCTATGGCTGGAGCCTCCCTTCTGATACCTTTCTTGCCTATGCTACCCAAGCAGGTATTGACCGCAAACCTTCTAACGGATAGTGCAGTAATGTCAATCCCCACAGACAGAGTAGATGATGACTGGACAAAGAGTCCCAAAAGGTGGAACATAGAGTTCATAAGAAGGTTCATGCTCTTCTTTGGACCTTTGAGCTCCATATTTGACTACATTACCTTTATTTTCCTTCTGTATGTGCTTAGAGTAAATCAGGAAACTTTTCGGTCCGCATGGTTCCTTGAGGGATTATTTACGCAGATCCTCGTATTACTTCTTCTGCGCACCCAAAGAATATTTATAAAGAGCAGACCTTCACCCCTCCTTATGCTTACCGTACTCACTGTTGGAATAGTAGGGCTTATATTACCCTTTACTCCCTTGGGTAGTATGTTAGAGTTGAGACCTCTGCCTACCCCTCTGTACGCTTTTGTCCTTTGGATAACCCTCCTTTACTTTATATCCGTGGAAGCTGTCAAGAAATTCTTTTACAGAAAGTATAACTTTTAAACCCCAGTATATCTTTCCTTTACCTTCTTTATCCTCCAAAGGGCTTTGCTGTCTTCGGGTGTTATGAGGCTGTATGCTTTGCCATAACTTCCTACTCTTCCCGTTCTTCCTATTCTGTGTATATAAACCTCAGGGTCTTCGGGTATCTGATAGTTAATCACCAGACTTACACCCTTTATGTCAAGACCTCTTGAGGCTACATCCGTAGCAACCACCGTTTTCACTTTACCCTCTCTGAAAAGCTTGAGAGCGTTTTCTCTCTGCCTTTGGGTCATATCTCCGTGCAAAGACACTACGCTAAAGCCTCTGTTTTTGAGTTCCTGAGATATATCTCGTGCATCCTTCTTGGTTCTCACAAAAATAATAACTTTTTCCAGAAGATGTTCTCTGAGTATCCTCTCAAGCTCGGATATCTTTTGCTTGGATGAGTTAAGCCTTATGAGCCTCTCCTCTATCTTTGGCTTTAGCTCTGCAGATATTACCCTTACGAATTTGTAGTCATCTTTTAAGTGCTTTCTTGCAAGCAGTTCTATCTCCTTTGGTATGGTCGCGGAAAAGAGAAAGGTCTGTCTGTCTTTTGGTGTATAGGCTATTATGCTCTCTATGTCCTCCACAAAGCCCATGTCAAGCATAAGGTCCGCTTCATCAAGGACAAGAAAGGAAACACCACCAAGGTTTAGCACCCCCCTACTTAGGAGGTCCTTTATCCTGCCAGGCGTGCCTATGACTATGTTAGGTACAACCTTGGATAGAAGTTCAAGGTCTCTCCTTACAGGTGTTCCTCCGTAAAAGACAAACACCTTAAGAGCTTTGTACTTGGATAGGGCATAGAGCTGTTCTTTAACCTGAAGGGCAAGCTCACGGGTAGGTGTAAGAACCAGAGCCTTTAAGCCGTCATCTTTGCTTATCTTCTCTACTATGGGAATGCCAAAGGCAGCAGTTTTCCCCGTTCCCGTTGCCGCCTGACCCATAATGTCATAACCTTTCAAAGCTAAAGGTATAGCTTCCTTCTGTATGGGTGTGGGTTCCTCATAACCCAGATCCCTTATTGCCTTCTGAAGTATTTCACTAAGCTGTTGAAAATTAAACTCCATAAATAAAAAACCTCCTTATCTAATTATAGTCCTTTTTACACCTTTTGCAAAAATTCTTATAATCTAATATTAGTTGGGTTTATAACGCAATAAAAGTTTCTTATTGAAACCATTTTTTAGATAGAATACAATTATCAGGCAAATTATAAAAATAAAATAGGAGGTAGAAAATATGCTTAGCAGGCGGAGTTTTTTGAAAGGCAGCCTTGTTGCAACGGCAGGGGGGCTTCTGGTGCCAAAGTATGTATTGGCATCGGTTGACCCTTCCTTGCTAAGTACTGCGGCAAAGGAGCTTCCCGAGGGAGTTTTAGAGGAGCAGGTGCTGGAAGCTCTACCTGGCAAAAAGCCACTGATAAAAAAGACCTACAGAGCTCCCAACTACGAAACCCCAGTTAAGTACTTTAACGAGATCTTTACACCCAACGATGTCTTCTTTGTGAGGTACCACCTTTCCAACATACCTGAGGTGGATGCACGCACTTGGAAGCTAACAGTAGGGGGCGATGCGGTAGAGAGACCTCTCGAGCTGACGCTAAATGACTTAAAGACCAAGTTTGAACAGGTGGAACTGGTGGCTTTGTGTCAGTGCTCCGGAAACAGAAGAGGACTCTTTAAACCTCATGTAGCGGGTGTAGAATGGGGATATGGGGCTATGGGAAATGCCAAGTGGAAGGGAGTCAGGTTAAAAGATATCTTAGAAAAGGCAGGACTAAAAGCCAATGCCCTTGAGGTGGTGGTTGACGGTGCAGACACGGGTGTAGCAGCGGGTACGCCTGATTTTGTAAAGAGCATACCTGTCTGGAAGGCTCTTGACGAAAACACCATAATAGCCTACGAGATGAATGGAGAGCCACTGCCTCACTGGAATGGATTCCCCGCAAGGCTGATAGTGCCTGGCTGGACTGCCACTTACTGGATGAAGCATATAGTGTCTATCAATGTAGTTTCCAAACCCTTTGACGGCTTTTGGATGAAAAGTGCGTACAGAATACCCCTCGGCAAGTTTCCCATAAGGGACAGGTTCATATCTCAGGAAACTGCTGTCAACACACCCATAACGGAGATAGTTGTAAACTCTCTGATAACCAACATAAACGACGGGCAGACTTTCAGACTGGGACAGGTGATTGAAGTCAGAGGTATAGCGTGGGACGGTGGCTACGGCATAAACATGGTAGAAATCTCTACCGACGGTGGCAAGACCTGGCGTGAAGCCGAGCTAGGCAAAGACTACGGGCGCTACTCCTGGAGGCAGTTCACCTACAGGTTCAAACCCAGCAAAAAGGGAGCTTATACCATAATGGCAAAGGCAAGCAACAGACTTGGGCAGACCCAGACCTTTGAACTCATATGGAACCCGGCAGGATACCACCACAATGTGGTGCAAAAGATAAACATAAAGGTAGTGTAAGGAGGTAAAAAAACATGAAAAGGGTGATGTTCTTTGGATTTTTGTTGGCTTCTCTCTCCTTTGCGGGGGAGGAGAAGGTCAAGCTCAAAGATGGAGAAGGCAAGGCTCTGGTGGAAGCTAACTGCTCTGTATGCCACAGTCTTGACTACATACAGATGAACTCTCCCTTCCTTGACAAAAAAGGATGGGAAGCCGAGGTTAACAAGATGATAAAAGTCTTTGGTGCACCCGTAAAACAGGAGGATGTTCCCAAGATAGTGGAGTACCTTACCAAGTACTACGGTAAGAAGGACTAAGTGCTAAAATATCTTTATGTACGACCTTGTGGTGGTGGGTGGAGGACCTGCGGGTTCCTCCTGCGCCTACCACGCTTCAAAAAATGGTCTTAAGGTTCTTCTCCTTGAGAAGCATAAAGTACCGAGATTTAAACTCTGCGCAGGCTGTCTCTCAAAGAGAATATCTTCACACCTTCCAGATGGCTGGGAAAAGCTGGTACTAAACAGGATAAAAGGGGGTGTATTGGGATACGCCGGCAGAGAAGATTTTGAGCTTATGAACGACCAAGATATAGCCTACATTGTAGACAGAGCTGAGTTTGATGCCTTCCTTTTGGAAAAGGCGCAGGAGGAGGGGGTTGAGGTTTTGCAGGAGTGCGAGGTATTAAGCATAGAGGCAAACTCTGGCAAGTGTAAAGTTGTTACATCAAAAGGCTCTTTTTACGGGGATTTTTTGGTAGGTGCTGATGGCTTTTATTCAACAGTAGCCAAAGCTCTGGGATACAAAAAAAGTAAGTTTTTTAAGTCCCTTGAATTTTTCACTTTTGGAGACCTTGTGGAAAAAGTCATCATAGACATAGGATGGGTCAAAAGAGGATACGCGTGGGTGTTTCCAAAGGGGGATAGGCTAAGTGTAGGGATAGCTTGCAGGGAAGGAGGGGATCTTAGTAAAAACCTTTTTGAGTATGCAAAGACAAGGGGTATAAAAATTGATGGGAGAGTGTATGGCTGGCATATTCCTTATATGGAGAGGGAAAGGGATGTGTTTTATGGTGCTGGTCGTGTGCTTCTGGTGGGTGATGCTGCGAATCTGACAGACCCTTTATTGGGAGAGGGTATATACTACGCGGTGCTAAGCGGTAAGCTGGCAGTTCAGGCTATAGCTGAATCGCCGTCAGAACCACTGGCGCTATACAGAGAGCTTCTAAAAGGTTTAGTGTCGGAGCTTGTGTACGCTGGAAAGATAGCATCCCTAGGCTACAGGTTTCAGAAGGTGGCTTACAGTATGAGCAAGAAGGGAATACTCAAGCACTACTACAGACTTCTTACGGGAGAGTTAAGCTACAGAGAGCTTTACATAAAGGGTTGGTTTTACTTTTTAAAAGAGCTTGTGAGCGAGTACGCAAATATTTATAATTATTTGAGGAGGTAGAAAGATGGACTTTCTCGGAAGGGATTTATCACCTCTTACACAGGAGGAGTGGAGCGCGCTGGAAAGTACTGTGGTTGAAGTATTTAAAAAGTCTGTTGTTTGCAGGAGATTTATGAGCGTTGTAGGTCCCATAGGTGCTGGCCATCAGGTTATATCTTACGATGTGTTTCTGGGTGTGGAGCCCGGAAGCTGTGAGGTAAGACCCGGCGAAGAAAGTCAGGTGTGCGAGCCGGTAAGAACTGGCACAAGAAAACACCTCGTTATGCCTACCATATACAAACCCTTTAACATAAGCTGGAGAGACCTTGAGTACTGGAGGCAGTTTAATCTGCCAATAGATGCATCCTCTGCTGCATCAGCAGCCTTTGCTACCGCGGTGGCGGAAGACACTCTCATACTTCATGGCAACAAAAAGCTTGAGATTGAAGGTCTTCTTACGGTGGAAGGAAGACAGAGCATGTCCATGAGCGACTGGGATGTGGTGGGCAATGCCTTCAGCGATGTGTCTATGGGCATTTCCAAGCTCTCTGAGATGGGCTTTTTTGGACCTTACTATCTGGTGCTGAACCCAAAGCAGTACTTCCAGCTCAACAGAGTCTATCACAACACGGGTCTCCTTGAGCTGGAGCAGATAAAGAAAGTGGTGGCGGATGTTTTCTACACCCCCATAATGCCTGAGGGCAAGGCACTGCTTGTTTCTGCTGGACCTCAAAACATAGACATTGTCATAGGGCTGGATGTTAGCCTGGTTTATGTGGAAAGCACCAACATGGTGCATCAGTTCAGAGTTATGGAGGTGATAGCTCCCAGGATAAAGCGTCCGGGTGCGGTGCTGGTCATTGGGAAGTAAGAGCTTTCCAGAGAAGGTCTGCTACTTCTCCTTTGATGTCTTTATATTTCTCTAAGAGTCCGGCTTGGGTAAATAAAAAGACCCTCTCAAGAGTTCCCACAAACATAGCCAGCGCCAGCTCAGCCCTGATTTTAATAACCCCTCTCCCTTCTTCCAAAAGCTTAAGGATAGCATCTTTTGGTAGCTTTTTAAACTCCTTGACTTCCTCCGCTCTCAGGTAATGAAAAAGGTCAAGGTACTTAAAAGCTTCCGGGTTTTCAAAACAGAAGCTCAAAAATTCCTCAACAGCTCTGTAAAACTTATCTCTGTATGTTTTTTCCTCAAAAGCCAGCATAAGCCTGTCGTAAAACTCTTCTGAATACATGCCAAAGAGTCCCCTGACTATCTCGTCCTTGCTGGTAAAGTGCCTGTAGATGGCTCCCTCTGTTATACCCACTTCTTTGGCTATGTCCTTTATAGTTGTTTCCCTTATGCCTTTTTCAGAAAAGAGTTTAAGCGCTGACTCTAATATTCTCTTCTTGGTATCCTTCCTTTTTACTCTCATACCTTTATTATAGCAGAAAGTGATGGCTTACTCTCTTTTAAGTATGCTGAAGGTGTGGCTTGTGCCTATCCTTTCTGCTCCCATCTTTAAAAATCTCTCTGCTTGCTCAGCTGTTCTTATACCACCAGAAGCCTTTACCTTTATGCGTCCCTTTGATAGCTCTACCAGAAGTTTCACATCTTCCTCACTGGCACCCGCCGGAGCGTACCCCGTAGAGGTTTTGACAAACTCAAAACCTGCATCCACAGCAAGCTCCAAAGCTAACTTCTTCTCCTCATGGCTCAAATAAGCTGTTTCTATTATTAATTTTCTCGTGTAGCCTTTTGTATGCCTCCCTATAGCCTTTAGCTCCTCCGCCACATACTTAGTAAGACCGCTTTTGAAAGCTGAGATGTTCATAACTATGTCCAGCTCGTGCGCGCCATCTTCCAAAGCCCTGAGAGCCTGCAACACTTTTTGCTCCTTTGTGTCAAGCCCAAAGGGGAAGGATATTACAGAACAGACTTTAAGTTTACCCCCAGATAGTTCGGTTGCTTTTTTCACCCAGAATGGATTCACACAGACTGCGTAAACGCCAAGCTCTATGCATCTTCCTATATGCTCCTCCAGGTCCCTCAGAGTCTGACTGGGTTTTAGTACAGAATGGTCTATGTAGCTGTTTATATCCACGAGCTTACCCCATAGGTGAGGTCATGATGTATGGATAGCAGAGCCTTTGCTCCTTCCCCGGCAGCTGTTATTATCTGTTTGGCAAATATGTTGGTGCAGTCTCCAGCTGCGTAAATACCTCTCTCTGAGGTTCTGTTGTTGCAGTCTATTATAATCTCATCCCTGCTTGTGGTCAAAACCCCCAGACTTTTAGCCAGCTCCGAGTTAGGCTTTAGTCCCACTTCTACAAATACGCCCTGCACTTCAAGTGTGTATGTGCTTCTGCTTTGCAGGTCTTCCACAAGCACCTCCCTGACACCGGTTTTATCTCCCCTTATCTCCAGCACTCTGTGCCTTAGCAGAGGTTTAACTTTTGGGTGGCTTAGCACATTTTCTCTTAGCACCTCGTCCGCAACAAACCTGTCTGATATCTCTATGAGGTAAATCTCGGAAGCGTAGTGAGTCAGCTGCTGTGCAGCCTCAAAGCCCGAGTTTCCCCCTCCCACCACCGCCACCTTAACATCCCTGAAGAAGGGAGCATCGCAAGTATAGCAGTAAGAGACCCCTCTTCCTGTGTATTCCTTTTCCCCCGGTACATTGAGCCTTCTGTGCTCCGCACCTGTGCAGAAGAGGAGGGTTTTTGCAGAGTACTCCTTTCCTGAAAGAGTTCTGGCTACAAAGCCATCACTGACTTTCCTGACTTCTATCACCCTGTCCAGCACGGGCTCTACGCCCAGTCTTTCCATTTGCTGTATTATCTTCTCAACAAAGGCTATACCGTCCACCATAGCGTAGCCCAGGTAGTTTTCTATCTCCCCAGCCTTTATCACCTGACCCCCCACTTCCTCCGTTATGAGGACAAAATCCATTCTCTTCCTTGATGCATATATGCTGGCGGATATACCCGCGGGTCCACCACCTATTATTAAAAGCTGGTGCATGCAGTATATTTTAAACTGTTCCTTCTTCCCTTATACTCTCCTTGGATAGAATGTAGTTCCTTCTCATGATGGCTCTGTTTAAGGCATCTACAAAACCGCTTACGCTGGCTTTTATTATGTCCGTATCCACGCCTCTACCTGAGGCTTTTACATTATCCAGCTCTATCACAAGGCGCGCCTCTGCCTGCGCATCCGTGTTGGGGGTGAGAGCTTTTATAGAAAAGTCAATGAGTCTGGGCTCCACCTTAAGAGCTTTCTGTATGGCTTTTATCACAGCATCCACAGGACCGTTTCCCGTAGATGTGGCAGTCCTTTCTTCACCTCTAAAGCTCAGCACTACTGTAGCGGTAGGAAGCAGGTTGTCCCCTGTCTGAACCTGATAGTGTTTTACCTTTATAGGCTCTTCCTCCTCCACCTTCATAAACTCTTCGTATATGAGGGCTTCCAAATCCTCATCATATACCTCCTTTTTCTTATCCGCAAGAGCCTTGAACTTTTCAAAGATCCTCTCCAGGTCTTCATCGCTTAGCTTAAAGCCAAGTTCATTCAGTCTCCTCTTTAGAGCGTGCCTCCCTGAGTGTTTACCAAGTATTATTCTGGTGGAGGGAAAACCTACATCCTCGGGGTTCATTATCTCGTAGGTGAGAGGGTGAGCCAGCACACCGTGCTGGTGTATGCCCGATTCATGAGCAAAGGCATTATCCCCCACTATAGCCTTGTTGGGTTGAACAAAAGAGCCGGTTATCCTGCAAAGGAGCCTGCTGGTTTTGTATATCTCTCTGGTGTTTATGTCCGTGTAGAGCCCTCCAAAGAAGTCTTTGCGCACTTTGAGAGCCATCACTATCTCCTCAAGGGCTGCGTTTCCTGCTCTTTCACCTATGCCGTTGATGGTGCACTCTACCTGTCTTGCACCGTGCTTTACCGCCATAAGGGAGTTGGCAACAGCCATCCCAAGGTCATCATGACAGTGCACGCTTATAATGGCTCTGTCTATGTTGGGCACGTTGTTCCTTATGTCCTCTATGAGCCTTGCAAACTCTTCTGGCACCGCATAGCCAACGGTGTCGGGAATGTTTATAACGGTAGCACCTGCCTTTATGGCTGTTTCTATCACCCTGTAGAGGAACTCTCTCTGGCTTCTGGTGGCATCCTCGCAGGAAAACTCCACATCGTCAGTAAACCTTCTGGCAAACTCCACAGCTTTTTTAGCCCTTTCCAGAACCTCCTCTGGGGACATCCTAAGCTTGTACTTCATGTGTATCTCGGAAGTAGCTATGAAGGTGTGTATCCTCTTTCTTCTGGCTGGCTTTAGAGCCTCCCCTGCTAGCTCTATGTCCTTTTCCAATGCTCTGGCAAGGGAGCATATTATCGGACCTTCTACCTGCTGTGCTATCAGATGGACGCTCTCAAAGTCTCCCTTAGATGCTGCTGCAAAGCCTGCCTCTATAACATCCACCCCCAGCTTGGCAAGTTGGTGAGCCATCTGAAGTTTTTCATCAGCAGTCATAGAAAAACCCGGCGCTTGCTCTCCGTCTCTCAGCGTGGTGTCAAATATGTAAACCTTCTCCATTTTCCAGAAACCTCCTTTAAATGATAATAATTCTCAATTAAATAAAAGTCAAGCGGGTATGAGGTGTGCATAGTGGGCGCTCAATTTGAAAAGCTTTTGTGCCATAGCCTTTGCCTGCTCTTTCTGCTGGTAGTTAGGGTCATCCAGAAGAAAGCTGTTTACTTTCCCTCTCACATAGGCCCTGTAGCACTTGAAAAAGGGCAGGAAAATATCAAAATCCTCGTCCATTGAAAAGCTTTTATACTCATCCTCGTAAGCTCGGGACAGCTCGCTTTTGCCATAAAAGTCCAGCTCCATAGAGAGAAAACACATATCATTTATCACATCACCACACCTGAAGCGCTCGTTGAACTCAATGCAGTCAAATATGCATATACCCTCCTCCAGAAAAGCCACATGCTCCAGCCTGAGGTCTCCGTGCCCGTCTCTTATCCTACCTTCTTTTATTCTCTTATTAAAAAGCTCGGCGTATCTCTTGTAAAAAGCCTCCGTCTTATCCACTATAAACTGATAGTCCTTCCTGTCTATGGTTATACCTATGTACTTTTTTGTCTGTTCAAAATTTTCATCAGTGTTGAACTTCATAACTTCCAACTTTCCAAATTCGTTCCTTATTTCGGCTTCCCGATGAAACTTAGCTATGTGTCTTGCAATACTTCTTATTTGTTCTTCAGATACACTGCTTAGCATATTTACCAAAAGTTTCTCCTGGGGTATTCTCCTCATCTTTACTGCATACTCTACCACTTTGCTATCATTCTCTATAAGGTAGCTTCCGTTGACATAACTTATAGGTACAACGCCTAGATATATGCCCTTGCAGAACCTTCTGTTTAAAAAGACTTCTCTCTCGCAGTTTTCCTTTCTCTTTTCAAGGGTGGAGTAGTCAAGAAACCCAAAGTTGACAGGTTTTTTTATCTTGTAGACCACATCCTTTGCTATAAGCACCCAGCTGGTGTGAGTTTGAACAACCTCAGCACCCAGCGCCTCTGCCAGAGCTTCTACCATTCTTATATTCTATCCGAACATGTCCCTCCACAGTCCTTTTGCCCACTCTATGTACCTCTTGGCGGTGCTTTCCTTTCTCTGATTGTCTTCCCTGTGTATGGGTATAAACCTTCCTCTGTCTTTCTCATACTTGAAGCTCGTTTCCGTCATTATAGCTTCCCTGTCATCTACCATGGCATAACAGACCATCTGAAGGAGTTCTTCCTTAACTTCCTTACCCATTAGCTTTGCGTTTATCAGTTTTGCTACTACCTTACCTTCCGAGTGAGCCGCATATCCACTCTTTGGCAGGTAGCTCATAGATGCATCCCCTATAACAAATACATTCTCTACCTGCGTCTCAAAGGTGAGGGGATTGACGCTCACCCACTTTTCGCCCTTCTTGAGAAGCCCAGCAGACTCTAAGATGCTGTGAGCCTTCATGGGTGGTATTATATTGGCTATATCAAACTTAAAGTCTCCGTATGATGTTTTGACCACCTTCTTTCCTACATCCACATCCTTTACCTGCGCGGATGTCACATAGGTGGCAACATCCTTGTAAAGGTCATAGTAAGCTGACAGGAAACCTTCCGAGTTTATGAGAGGTCTTTCGTTGGCATCTATGAAGTAAAGGTGGGCTTTTAGTTTATTCCTCTTTATCATGCTGGCTATGAGAGCTGCCCTTTCGTAAGGTGCAGGTGGACATCTATAGGGAGGTGGTGGGACTGTTATCACTATATCGCCACCCTCAAACTCGCTCAGTAGTTTTTTTAGATATATGTGCTCGGACCCCGGCTTAAAGGCTGGAGGATAGTAAACTAAGGCTTCCGCATAGAAAGGTTTATCCTCTATGTCGTAATCTATACCCGGAGAAAGCACGAGAAAGTCATAGCTTATGTATCCCTGAGAAGTTCTTACCACCTTTCTGTCCAGCTCAATGCCTATAACTTTATCGTTAATTACTTTAACACCGTACTTTACCTCCAGCACGTTGTATGCAAAGCAAAGAGGTGTTAACTCCATAAGTCCTGCCAGAAAGTGGTTAGATAGAGGACAGGACATGAAAAAGTGTCTCTGCTCAATTAGAATAACGCTTAATTTAGGGTTTTCCTTCTTTAAATACTTGGCGGTTGTCACACCACCGTACCCACCCCCCACTATCACCACCTGAGCATTCTCTCTTTTAGCTTCTCCTTTTGTAAAGGCTAATGTGGGAAATATACTCACTCCCACAGCGGACTTTATTAAGTCCCTCCTGCTAACACCTGATGATTTCCTTGACATACTTTCCCACCTCCATAACTACGCATTTATCCACCAGCTCCTTTGCCTTTGCGGTAGAGCCATACTCCTTTCTTAGGTCCGTCTTGTAGTTTTCAAAAAAGGCATCAAACTGGTCTTTGCCCAGCACACCCACCGCATACAGCTTACCCCCTTCCTCTTCAAGAAGTATAGAAGCCAGAGGAACTTCCGCAGGACCTTCTATGACTTTTCCTCCCGCCTTGGGGTCAAACACAGTAAGGTGAGCGCAGCACTGGATGACTCCTGCCTTCTTGGTGGTTTCAGACGGCTTATCTGGAGGATAGTAGTTTATAAAGGCGTAGTCTTTAGTGGGGTAGCTCCACTGATGAGAACATATGGCGGAGTAGGCTACTATGCTTTTTTTACTTCCCACTCCACCCTTCCAGAGGTAAGTTTGTCCGTCGTTGAGCTTTAGCTGAGCACCTTTTACCTCATCACCGAGGTTTATAAGATAGCAGGGTGTGGAGGCAAAGGGATAGAAGAATATGTACTCTCTGTGGGGTGCTATATCCTTTTCAGTGAGGGGAGTGCCGTCCTCTTTGAGAAGTATGGCTTTGCTGTATAGCTTTAGAAAACCCTCCTGGCTGGCTAAAGCCTCTGAGAAAAACTTGGTATCCAAAAAGGATGCCACCGCTATGGCTCCGCAAGTCTTTATAAAATCCCTCCTGTCCATACTTATCTCCTTGCAATTTTCGTACCAAAAAGGGAACACCTCCCAAAAGGGAGGCTCAGGTTTGCATACTTTACGCAAACATATCCTTGTACATGCTCTTTGCCCATTCGTAGGTTGCCTTTGCCAGAGATTCAGAGCGCTCGTTTATGACCTTTGGTTTGGGTACTATCTTCTTTTCTTTGTCATTGTAGTCATAGGTGACATTTATGACAATAGCCTCCTGAGGCTCTCCGTTTACCATAGAGTAGCAGGTGTTGTCAGGAAGTGTGGGTTTTATGTCCTTGCCTGCTATGCGTGAGGCTATTATCTTGGCTACTATCTTGCCCTGAGAGTTGCCCATGTGTCCGCTCTTGGGATAAGGCACACCTCCTATGACATCACCCACCAGGAACACGCGCGGGTCTGCCTTTGCCTGGAAGGTGAGGGGGTCTTGGTCTGCCCATCCTGTGGGTTTGCCGTCCTTGTCCTTGGCTATCAGATCCGCCATCCAGACCAGCTCACCCGCCTGATGAGGAGGTACCAGGTTAGCATCTGCAAACTTAAAGTCTCCCGCAGTGGTCTTTATTACTTTGTTTACTGGGTCCACCTCCTTTATCTGAGCCTTTGGTACATACTCCACAATACCCAGATAGAGCTGTTCGTAAGCAGCCCTAAAGCCAGGGCCTTTTGGAGCTATGTCCTCCTTGGGGTCAAGGATTATAACTCTACCCTTTACATTATTCTTCTTGAAAACATAGGCTATCATAGCTGCTCTCTCGTAGGATGCGGGAGGGCATCTGTAAGCTCCGGGGGGAACAGTTATCACAAAGTCCCCCTCCTCAAACTCCCACACCTTTCTTTTAAGAGCCAGATGCTCAGAACCGGGGATAAAGGCTGCAGGATAGTTTACCTTGGTGTAGTATGCCATATTCTTGTCCCCCTTGAACCACGCATCGTAGTTGTACTTTATGCCCGGAGCGAGTACAAGGTAGTCGTACTCTATGTACCCGTGATTGGTGTAAACCCTCCTTTTGTCCCTTTCTATGCCTACTACCACAGCGTTTATAAACCTGTATCCGTACTTGGATGCAGGCTGGTTATAATCGTGAGATATAAAATCTAAGCTTACCAGACCTGCCAGCCACTCGTTGGATATGGGGCACGAGAAAAAGTTAGGTCTCTTTTCTATGAGCACCACATCTATGTTGGGGTTTTCTTTCTTGAGATACTTGGCAACGGTCAGTCCTGCCCATCCTCCTCCGCACACAACCACCCTGCTGCCCTTGGATGGGGGAAGTATGGCTTCCGCTTTCTTTACCCTCTCCGCCGCAGAAAAGCCTACGGATGGGATACTGGCTGTCAGAGCCCCAACTCCTGCCAGTTTAAAAAGGTCGCGCCTTGTCATACTCATGCTTTTTACCTCCCATAAAGTTTTCATAAAATTATAGTTTTTAATACAAAAAAGTCAATTAATTGATGGTAATAACTTTATTAAAAACACTTATATAAGCTTTTTTGAATATAAAGAAAATTATTTTAAAAACAAACTTACCCCCGCTATGCCGTAGGCTCCGTTCTTATAGCAGAGCTTTATTTTCTCCCAAGTTATACCCCCAAGAGCGTAAACAGGGATGGAAACTCTCTTGGATATATCCTTTAGGACTTCCAGTCCGAGTGGCTCTCTCTCGGGGTGAGAAGAAGTTTTAAAGATGGGACTCAGAGTTATAAAGTCTGCGCCTTCTTCCTGAGCGTAAAGGGCTGACTTAAGGTCATGAGCGGAAAAGCCTACTATTAGGTCTTTTTTTATCTTGCGCACACAGGAGGGTGGTAGCCCTTCCTGAGGAAGGTGCACACCATCCGCACCTACCGCAAGGGCTATATCCACCCGCTCGTTTATGAGCAAAAGGGCGGAGTACTCTCTGGTTATCTCTCTTGCCTCCAGGGCTTTCTGGTAGTACTCTTTTGCGCTCAAGGCCTTTTCCCTCAGTTGCACCATCCTAACACCTCTTTCCAGAACCCTGCGCAGGCTCTCCCAGAAGTCCTCCCCGTACCTCTGGCTGTCTGTTATAGCATATAGTCTTGGCAACATTGCGCTTATCGTATATAATATACACTCAGCCGGAGTGGCGGAACTGGCAGACGCGCTGTCTTGAGGGGGCAGTGCCCGTGAGGGCGTGCGGGTTCGACTCCCGCCTCCGGCACCAGAAAAATGGGACTCATAAAGCACTCTCTTAGCTTTTCTGTTGCCACTCTGCTGAGCAGAGTCTTAGGTTATGTAAGAGATGCCCTCATAGCCTACTACTTTGGTGTCTCTTACATTACGGATGCCTTTTTTATAGCCTTCAGACTTCCCAACACTTTTAGAAGGCTTCTGGGAGAGGGAGGCTTTAACGCTGCCTTTGTACCCATATACGCCAGGGACATAAAGAGCGGAAGGGAGAGAGAGTTCCTATCATCCTCTTTCACTTACTATAGCCTGCTGAACCTTCTGATAACTCTTCTGGGTATTGTTTTTGCAGAATACATAGTGAGCCTCATAGCGCCAGGTATAAGAAACAAGCCTCACTTTGAGCTTACCGTGTTCATGTCCTGCTGGCTCTTTACATACCTGTTTTTTGTGGGGCTAAGTTCCTTCTTCATGGCTGTTCTCAACACTAAAGGGGTGTTCTTTGTACCCGCCTTTGCGCAGGCAGTCTTTAACATAGTATTTTCCGGCGTACTGGCTTTTAGCGTCGGCTGGCTGGGTTTTTACTCCCTTATAGCTGGAGTTATTTTGGGTGGTATAGCACAGGCTCTTTTTAATATACCTTCCCTGATAAAAACCGGTGTGAGGTTTGGGCTTTCCCTTCGCATTGACCCGGAGCTTAAACTTCTTGTAAAGAGGCTTTTGCCTTCACTTTTGGGATTTGGAGTTGCACAGCTTTCTTTCTTTATAGACACCTTCCTTGCTTCCTTTCTGGCTCTTGGTTCTATATCTTACCTTTACTACGCCAACAGGATATTTCAACTGCCTCTTGGTGCCGTATCTGTGGGTATAGCTAATTCTTTACTTTCAACTCTTTCCAGAGGCGAAGATGCAAAAGTCAATACACGCTTAGCCTTCAGGTTTGTGCTTCTTGTCTCTATTCCTGCCTCCATCGGGCTAATAGTCCTTTCGGAGCATATAATAGCCCTGCTTTATGGTAGGGGTAGATTTTCGGAAAGTGATGTTTATGTAGCTTCCTCTGTACTTGGTGCTTACGCTCTGGGTCTTACCTTTTTTTCTCTGCAGAAGGTTTTAAGTAGCGTATTTTTTGCCAAAGGTGATACAAAAACCCCTGTAAAGGCATCTTTGATAGCTGTTGTTTCTGAAGGCCTATCGGGAAGTTTTTACGCCTTTGCTCTAAAGATGGGTGTTGTGGGTCTTGCTCTTGGGACATCAACCTCTTCATTGGTAGGATTTGCTTACCTACTTTTAAAAGCAAGAGATGAAGCGGTGTCTGTAGGGGAGCTTTTAAAACTCCTGTTTAGACCACTTCTGGCTTCTGCTAGTATGTCTCTGGTGGCTATCTTGCTAAAAGAGCTGATAATAAACCCACTTTACACGCTGGTCATCATACCCCTTGCCATGGCAGTCTACTTTCTTAGCTTGCTTACCCTTAAAGAACCCTTATCCCTGGTTCTGCTGGGCAGACTTAAGGGCTTTGTTAAGCAAGGTGCTCAGCCTTGATGCTCTTCTTGATGCCTCGTTTTTATGGATAACACCTTTTGATGCTGTGTGGTATACAACGCTTATAACTTCCGGTAAAAACTGCTTTGCTTCCTCAAGTTTGCCTTCCTGCACCATCCTTCTGAACTTTTTTATGTAAGTCCTCATCCTAGAAAGGTGGTATCTGTTTCTGAGTCTTCTCTTTGCGTCTCTTCTCATACGCTTTTCTGCCTGTTTAGTGTTGGGCATACCTTCTTTACCTCCTTGTATTACTTTTTGAGGCAACGGGCGGATTCGAACCGCCGTAAAAGGGATTTGCAGTCCCTCGCCTAGCCTCTCGGCCACGTTGCCTATGATAATAATTATAACCCCTCTTGGGATAAAATGATAAACGCATGGATTACTTAGCTCTTTTTGTGTTGGGATGCATTTTGGGAAGTTTTTACAATGTGCTTATATACCGCCTTCCCAGAGGAAAATCCATAGTAAAGCCACCATCTCACTGTCCTGCTTGTGGCTCAAAGATAAGGTGGTACGATAACATACCTTTAATATCTTACATAGTCCTAAGAGGTAGGTGTAGGAGTTGCTCTGCCAGTATTTCCATCAGGTATCCTCTTGTGGAGCTCTCTTCCGGTCTTCTGGCTATCCTTTCCTATGCTAAGTGGGGTTTTAGTTTTGAAGCTTTGGTAATGTTCGTGTTTTTCTCGCTTCTTCTTGTTCTTTCCCTTATAGATTGGGATACCTTTTTGCTGCCAGACAGTTTGAATCTGGGAGGACTGGCTTTTGGTCTCATCACTTCTCTGTTTAGGACTGACTTTAGCTTCTTAGATAGCCTTGCTGGAGCGTTGGTGGGTGCTGTGCCTTTTTTCCTAATATATACCTTTTATGTGAAGGTTAGAAAGATGGAAGGTTTGGGCTTTGGAGATGTTAAACTTATGGCTTTTATAGGTTCTGTAACAGGCATCTGGGGAGTTCTCTATGCTGTTTTGCTTGGTTCCATCTTTGGACTTTTGTATGCTCTTCCTATCATATTCAAAAACAGAAATCTATCTTTTGCTGTGCCTTACGGTCCTTTCCTTTCACTGGGTTGTTTTGTAGGCACTGTTTTTCATGAGCATCTGAGAGTTATTTTTCTGCCCTGAGGAGGTTTGCCACCTCATCCACCAAACCGTCTCTGTTGCTTTTTGTAAGTTCCAGAAGTACCACTTGCGGATGTCTTCTTATCCACCTTACCAGCGGATGCACATCCCTTATGGGAAGGGTAATTAACATGGAGCGTTTTGGGTCAGAGAAAAGCTCTTGTACCATATCTGCAAACTTTTTGGAGAATAGCTCCATCTTCCCAACCTCGTCTATAACCACCACCTTGTCTTTGCTCTCTCTGGCTTTTTCAAGGATGGGCAGAGCTACACTTTCAAACCTCTCCACATTTACCCCATAGGAGCCTACCAGATGCTTTGATGTGAAAAACTTGCTGGCAAAGATGGCAGATTTGCCATCGGTGCTTTTAATCCTAAAGCCCGTCCTTTCTTTCTTTATCCTGTCTCTTACCTCCTCAGTCCAAAAGCCTATGGCTCTATCTTTTAGCCGTTTTATGACCTTTATTACCAGGGTGGTTTTGCCTATACCAGGAGGACCAGTTATAACCAGCTTCATTTATGTATATCCTGAATGGCATAAACTCTCAGCTTTCCTCCGTGGCTAAGAAAACACTCTATAGCTGAGAGCATGGCATAACCTCCCCGTACTGTTGTGGTGTAAGGCGCATCGTACTGCAGAACAGCCCTCCTTATGTAATAGGCATCGCTTCTCTCTTTCTTACCTGTAGGCGTGTTTATCACTAAGTTTATGTCTCCATTAGTTATCATATCCACCACATGGGGTCTTCCCTCGGACACCTTAAGCACATGGGTTGCTTCTATACCATGCTCTCTTAAGAACCTGTAAGTGCCAGCGGTGGCGCAAAGCTCAAAGCCCAAAGCCTTAAAACCTTTAGCAAGGTCAACTATCTTGGATTTATCTCTATCTGCGACGCTTATAAATACTTTACCTTTCGTAGGTAGCCTCTGTCCCGCGGCAAGTTGAGCCTTATAGTATGCCATGCCAAACTCTTCATCTATGGCCATAACCTCTCCCGTACTTCTCATCTCTGGTCCAAGTATAGGGTCAACTTCTGGAAATCTCTTCCATGGAAAGACCACCTCTTTTACCGCATACAGCTTTTTATCCGCACTCATAAAATCGCTGGCTATATGAACATCACCTTTTTTTATCCTCTCAAAGACTTCTGGCAAGAGCTGTCTGAGTTTATTTCCTACACCTACCTTGGCTGCTATCTTAGCAAGGGGATAACCTATGGCTTTGCTGACAAAGGGGACAGTCCGAGAAGCTCTTGGATTCACCTCAAGCACATACACATCTTCCCCCTTTATAGCAAACTGTAAGTTTATAAGACCTCTTACATTCAGCGCCTTTGCTATTTTTTTGGACTGCTCCTTTATAGTCTTGACCACCTGCTCTCCGAGGGTATAAGGTGGTATGCAAGCGGCGCTATCTCCTGAGTGAACTCCCGCCTCCTCTATGTGTTCCATAACCGCACCTATAAGGTAATCCTCACCGTCGCCTATGGCATCAACATCTACCTCTACACTGTCGGATAAGTATTTGTCTATCAGTATGGGTCTTTCGTAACTTACGCTTACCGCCTCCTCAAGGTAGCTTAAAAGCTCCTCCTCATCGTAAATTATCCTCATAGCTCTCCCACCCAGAACATAAGAAGGTCTCACCAAAACGGGGTATCCTATGCCTTCCGCTATTTTGATGGCTTCTTCCTTTGACCTTACCGTACCGCTGGGAGGCTGTCTTATACCCAGCTTGTTGATAAGATCTCTGAAAAGTTCTCTGTCCTCTGCCATATCTATACTCTCAGGCTCAGTTCCTAAGATTTTTACACCTGCCTTTTTCAGATGCAATGAGAGCTTTAGAGGAGTTTGCCCACCAAATTGCAAAAATACACCGTCAGGCTTTTCCTTTCTTATCACTTCAAGAACATTTTCAAGCACTATAGGTTCAAAGTAAAGCTTGTCAGCCGTGTCGTAATCTGTAGATACTGTCTCTGGGTTGCAGTTGAGCATGATGGTTTCTATGCCTTCCTCACGCAGGGCATATATGGCGTGGACGCACGCATAATCAAACTCTATACCTTGACCTATACGATTGGGACCGCTTCCTAAAATGAGGACTTTTTTCATTAAAGTTTCTATTATAAACCATCTTTCTTCAACGAGAGATGGCTAACATCAAGTATGAGCAGGGCTTTAGTTAAAGTTCTTCTTTTATCCCGTACCTCTCTATCTTTCTGTAAAGGGTTCTGAGTGGTATGCCGAGGATTTCAGATGCCAGTCTTTTGTTATAATTTACTTCCCTTAAGACCTCCTCTATCTTCCTTCTTTCAAAGTCCTTCAAGAGTTTATGCTCCTCATAGTTTAAAAAGTTCAGATCCTCCTCATTCACATACTCACCCTCACATAGCAGACACACCCTTTCTACTATGTTCCTAAGCTCTCTCACATTTCCAGGATAGTTATAAGATAAGAGCAACTTCTTTGCCTCCTGAGTAAAGCCCTTTATGTTTTTAGAATACTTGGTAGCATATAATCTTAAAAAGTGCTGTGCGAGAGGTATTATGTCCTCCCTCCTCTCCCTCAAGGGTGGTATGTGCAGTTCAAAGGTGTTGAGCCTAAAGTACAGATCCTCCCTGAGCTTGCCATCCTTCACAAGTTTCCTCGGATCCCTGTTAGTAGCCGTTATAACCCTAACATCGCTTTCTATCTCTTTCCTACCCCCAACTCTATAAAACTTCTTAGTTTCTATAGCTCTGAGAAGTTTTGCCTGAAGGGAGAGGTCTATCTCGCTGATCTCATCCAGAAAGAGCACGCCTCCATCCGCAAGCTCAAAAAAACCTTCTTTAGCAGAGCTTGCGCCCGTAAATGCGCCCCTTTCGTGTCCAAAAAGCTCGGCTTCAAGAAGGTCGCTGGGTATGGAGGCTATATTGATGGCTATAAATGGTTTGGAGCTTCTATCACTCATAGAGTGTACAAGCCTTGCTACAACTTCCTTTCCAACACCAGTTTCCCCCACTATAAGCAAGGGGCAATCACTACAGGCTATTTTTTCTACCTGTTTCAGGATCTCTCTCATTTTTACGCTTTCAAAAATATAACCCTCCTGCTTTAGGTCCCTTTCTTTCCTCATGAGGCTATTTTCCCTCTTGATAATTAGGGATTGGTAAGCCTTCTCAAGCGTAGCTTCCACTTCTCCCAGCGTGCAGGGCTTTGTTAAAAAGTCGTAGGCACCTCTCTTCATAGCTTCCACAGCAGTCTTTACAGTGCCGTGTCCAGTTAGCACAATCACCTCAGAGAGACTCTGTAAAGCTTTTATCTTTTCAAGAAGGTACATGCCATCTATGTCAGGGAGAAAAAGATCAAGTAAGATAAGGTCAAAGGCATACTTTTCCGCATACTCAAGGGCAGATTTTCCATCTTTTGCAAGCCAAACCTTGTAATTCCTCTCCTCAAAATACTCTTTGAGGAGATTGCCTAAATCTTCCTCATCTTCCACTATCAAAAGTCTCATCTTTGCTGAGCTTCTTGGCTTCAAGCCAGAGGCTGTCCATCTCCTTAAGACTCATACTCCTTAGGTCCCTTCCCATTTTCTTTGCTTTTTGCTCCATGTACCTGAATCTCCTCTCAAACCTGTCGTTTGCCTTTTGAAGGGCTATCTCCGCATCCACCTGGAGCAATCTTGCAAGTTCAACCACGGCTGTGAGTATGTCCCCCAGTTCGTGCTGTATGTTTTCTCTGTCTCCTGCCTGCACAGCTTCTTTTAACTCCTGAATCTCTTCCTGAAGCTTTTCAAAGGCTTGGTCTGTGTTTTCAAAGTCAAAACCTACAAGACTTGCTCTGTCTTGCAACTTCTGAGAACGCATAAGGGCTGGCATACTTTTGGGGATGCCATCAAGGATGCTATCCCTGTTTTCGGCTTTCCTCTCCTCCCAACTTTTTAGCACTTCTTCTGCGGGTGCTTCACCAAACACATGAGGGTGCCTTTCAATGAGCTTGTTTTTCAGATGCACGGCTACATCTTTGAAGCTAAAAGCTTTTCTCTCGCTGGCTATCTGTGAGTGAAGAAGCACCTGGAGCAACACATCACCAAGCTCCTCAAGCAGTCTTTTGTCATCACCGCCATCTATGGCATCCATAAGCTCGTAAGCTTCCTCCAAAAGGTACTTTTTGAGGCTTTCGTGAGTCTGTTTTCTGTCCCAAGGGCACTCCCTTCTGATTTTTTCTACAACATCAAGAAGGTCCTTAATCTCATCCATAACTCACCTCAGAAGGTTTAGGATGCTGTGAAGCAAGTATCCCAGAACCAATCCCGAAAAGAAAAAAAGAAGCACCAGAAGTCCCAGGGGAACTTGGTAAGTGGCGTAAGCATACTCCCCCATCTGGGGAGTGAGCCATATACTCACAGGTTGTTGATTGAGAAAAACCAAGTAAGCAGAAGCTCCAAGCACAATCACCAAGAGGATAAAGTATAGGATCAGCTTCATGACTCAGAAGTGCACATCACAGACCTGCTCGTACTCAACAAGCTCCTTTATGGTCGCTCTTTCGCCGCACAGAGGGCAGTTGGGGTCTTTGCGCAGTTTTACCTTCCTAAAGTCCATGGAGAGGGCATCCATGACCAGCAGCTTACCCACCAGAGGCTCACCTATACCCAGAAGGAGCTTTATGGCTTCTGTTGCCTGAATGCATCCCATTATCCCACCAATGGACCCTAAGATGCCTGCCTCTTGACAGCTGGGGACCAATCCGGGAGGTGGAGGCTCTGGGAATAGACACCTGTAGCAGGGAGATTGCTCTTTGTTTCTGTAGTCAAATACGCTTATCTGCCCTTCAAACCTGAGCATAGCAGCAGACACAAGTGGCTTGCCAGCAAAAAAGCATGCATCGTTTATGAGAAATCTAGTGGGAAAGTTATCCGTACCGTCAAGGACCACATGGTAATCCTTTATTATGTCCATGATGTTGTGCTTGTTTATCATCACATTGTAAGTAATCACCTTGACATCCGGGTTTAATCTCTCTACCGTCATGCGTGCAGATTCTACCTTTGGGATACCTACCCTCTCGGTAGTGTGGAGTATCTGCCTTTGAAGGTTTGAAAAGTCCACCACATCAAAGTCTACTATACCTATGGTCCCAACACCTGCGGCAGCCAGGTAAAAAATGGAAGGAGAACCAAGACCACCAGCACCTATCACCAGCACCTTTGAATTGAGCAGTTTTTCCTGCCCCTTGCCACCAACTTCCGGCAGGATTATGTGTCTTGCATACCTCTTTATCTGCTCTTCGGTAAACTTAAACATAGATTAAATTATATATCCATCGCACGAGTGTGATAGAATTTTCTCTATGAATGTCCTTATGGGAGTAGGAAAGGCGGGACTCAAAAGCGAAGGCAAACCAGATGTGTTGGTGGTGCTTCTACCTCAAATCTGTAATGCTTCTTTTCTCTTTACCAGCAATCACTTTAAGGCAGGAAGTGTAATATACTCTCAGCAGGTTTTTGAAAAGAGCAGAACAGTAAGGGCTTTTGTGGTAAACAGCGGTAATGCCAACTGCGGTGTGGGGAAGGAAGGTATAATGCATGCAGAGCAGATGGCAAAAAGGGTAGCTCAGCATCTTGACATAGAAGAAGGTCAGGTGCTGGTATTTTCAACGGGCATCATAGGCAAGCCTTTACCCATAGATAACCTTTTGAAAGCCATTGATGATGCCTGCAGTCTTCTTGAGCCACTTGACCTCAAAAGAGCCAGTGAGGTCATATCTACCACAGATAGGTTTCCCAAGTACGATTTTGTCAAAATGGGATCTCTTGAGGTTTACGGTTTTGCAAAGGGGGCAGGCATGATCCATCCCAACATGTCCACCATGTTAGCTTTTCTCTTTACCAATGCGCAAATAGACAGCTATACACTAAGTTATCTTCACAGACAGGTGGCAGAAAGGACCTTCAACTCTATAAGCGTTGATGGGTGTACCAGCACTAACGATAGCTTTGGCATAATAAGTCTTGGGGTGATAAAAGAAGACCTTGAGAAGGTGAGAGAGGCTATTTACGAGGTGTCTTTGAGTTTGGCAAAAAAGATGGTGGAAGATGGAGAAGGAGCAACTAAGATCATCAAAGTTGTAGTAAAAAATGCATCCCTTGAGCTAAAGGCAAAAACAATAGCGGAGAAGATAGCCACGTCAAACCTTGTAAAGACGGCCATCTTTGGCAGAGATCCCAACTGGGGGAGGATATTAGCCTCAGCAGGCTCTACCGCCTTTCCCATAGACCAGTTCAGGTTAAAACTTTACATAGGTAATCACTTGGTTTACGATGGGAAAGCACATCCTAAGGCTAACGAGAAGGCAAAGGCATACATGGAAGAAAACAGAGAAGTTGAGATAGTGCTTGACCTCATGGAGGGTAAAGAGAGCTGGACTTACTATACCTGTGACCTCTCTTACGATTATGTGAGGATTAACGCTGAGTACAGTAGCTGATCAGAAAATCTGCAAAGGTAAGCTTATTTTAACCTCTAAACCACTCTCGGTGTTCCTCAGGTTTATACTTCCGCCCATGTCTTCCACAAACCTCTTCACCAAGGAAAGTCCAAGTCCAGTACCGTCTTCCTTGGTGGTGTAAAAAGGTTCAAACACTTTACTGAGATCCTCATCAGCAATTCCCTTGCCGTAATCCCTTACTATCCAAACGTAGCTATCCCCTTCCCGCCTTAACTTAATCTCCACCTTCTGACCCTGCTCAGAAGCATCTATGGCATTTTCTATAACATTTACCAGAACCTGCTCCAATTTCCAAGAGAAGCAAACTATACCTAATTCTGGGTTTGTATCGCTGGTGAATTCAAGGATAACTTTCTTTCTCTTAGCTTTGAAGGATAGGAGTTGAATCACCTCCTTTGTTATGTTATAGGGATTTACCTTCTGTGGCTTTCCGTCAAAGGCTCTTGCCAAATCCAAAAGCCTTCTAACTGTTTCTGCACTTTTGAGTGCCTGCTTTATTATCACTTGGGCTTTCTCTTTTAACCTTTGGTCGCTGGATGCATTGTGTATGTACTCTGCATGCGTCAGTATGGAGGCAAGGGGATTGTTTAATTGGTGAGCTATAGAACAGGCTATCTCTCCCGCCACCGATAACTTTGATGTTCTGTAGATCATAAGCTCAAGCTCTTTCTTTTCCGTTATGTCCCTGAGCTGATATAGAGTGAACTCTCCATTTTCCGTATTTATCTGCACAGCACACATGTTGATTATGTATTTCTTACCTCCCAATGTGAGAAGCGCTTCAGGAAGGAAAAGAGCCTCAGGTGAGTAAGGTTCTATGAACTCTGATATATGCCTGCCCACAAGGCTTTCTTCACTTACCGAATATCTCTCCAAGAAGCTCTTGTTAGCTTTTCTTACTCTCCCTTCCCTGTCCACGAGGAGCATACCATCCACCGAGCTGTTAAATATGCTCATGTAAACTTCTTTCTCCCTCTCCAAGCGATCCACAAGTCTTTCAAAGGTTTTGGAAAGCAACCCTATTTCATCATCGCTTTGGAGGTTTATACGCCTGTTTTTATTCCACTCAATAATGTTCTCTTTCAGTCTATCAAGCGGTTTGAATATACGCAGTATTATCAAAAAAGCTACAATCCCCAATCCTACAGTGCTCATAACTCCAAACATTAAGGATCTGAACAAAAATCCGTAAGCGGGGCTAATAACGGCGCTATAAGGTTCTTCAAGGACTAGCATCCAGTCCGTGCCTTTGACTCTGGCGCTCGCTTTTAGGGAATTCTCTTTACCTGTCTGACGCATGCTTAGCAAGACTTTACCTTTACCATCTAAGAGGTATAGGTTAGCATTCTGCAGACTGAGTGGATAAATGTCCTCCAAAAGAGTGTTTAGATTTATGCCAACCACATAAAAACCTTTAAACACATTATCCTGAAAATCAGGAATTTTGACCTTTACATAAAGCTCTCCGTAACTATCCGTGTAATATCCAAGCATTTCTGTCTTTTCAAGCAGGGAGCTCAGCACATCCTCAAAGACGGATGAAGTTTTCAGTCTGCTTGAGAAAGCCACACGCTTACCTGTAATATCATAAAAGGCGCCTTCGGTTATGCTGTTTATATCCCCCGATAGACGCCATAGGATCTCGTCAGGTGAAAAGCCCATTCTTTCGTACTTGGCTATAAGCGTGTTTATCTCGCTAATCTTCTCTTCCAAAAGATAATTCAGTCTGTCGGATATTGCATTAGCCAGCACATTTGCGTTTTTATACCATCTTTCCACCAGCTCTGACTTGATGAGATAGAAGTGGTTCAAGTAAGAAACCACCTGAACTGCAAGGACAAAAGTCAAAAGCAAAAGTATCCTACCCTTTAAACTCCTCCTCATCTTAGCACCTGATCCGCAAGGGAGATAATCTGCGGATCGTAAGGTATTCCTAACTCCCTCAAAGCTTTCTGGTTTATGACAAGTTTTATATTCCTAACCTTCTCAAAGGGTACATCCTTCACCTGCTCTCCTTTGAGCAATCTGTAAGCTATAAAGGCTGCCTGATACCCTTGCTCATAACCAGAACTTCCGTAAGCGACAGGACAGCCTCCCTTTGCCTGCTCGGGCGAGAGACACATAACTGGCACCTGATAGAAATTTGCGTACTGAAGTATATACGAAGTCAGGAAGTTTTCCGTATAAAAGCAGGGCGTTATTATTATTCCACCAAAGCCATCCTCCTTCATATGACTTATGACATACTCCAGGTCAAGAGCGTCCCTCACAGATACGGGAACCACCTTTATACCATACTTCTCACCTGCCTTTACCGTTATCCTTGTTGCCAGCTTGGATGCCTCAAACTGCGGAGTACAAAAAACCACAACCTTTTTTATGTGTGGGAAGATCCTGTGAAATATCTCCATCCTCTTTTCCATAAGCTCTGCGTTTAGATTGTCCACACCGGTTATGTTGTCGGTAGGTCTGCTCATGCTGTCCGTGAGCCCCCAAGCTCTTACCGCAGTCCCCCCCATTATCACAACAGGTTTTTTCATGTCAGGTTTTAGCTTTTTAAGATAGTATGCCTCTATGCTTCCACCAACAGCTATAAGTTTGTACCTTTCAAGTCTGTTTATTACTTCAATAGCCTTCTCTTCCAGCTTTTTAAGGTTGTTATCTCCCACATAAACATCCAGTTTAATGTTTTTGACACCCAACGCTCTGAGCCCCTCCTCAAAACCTTGCACTTTGCTCATTCTACCCTCACCTGATATGAGTACAGCTACTTTTGTATCCTCTTTTGAACAGGAGAGCAGAGTAAGAAAGCACAGAAGGATGATAAAGAGCCTCATGCTATAATTATATTGCCCTATGAAGCTCTCTATACTTGGCGGTGGAAGGTGGGGTGTGGCTCTATCTCTGCACCTGGGAAGGTTGAACCACCAAGTTCTTGTATACGACAGAAACCAAGATATTGTAAGAGAAATAAACAGAGGAAATCATCCCTATATGAAGGACATAAAGCTTAAAGGCGTGGAAGCTACCACCAGTTTGGAAGACATTGAGCATTATTCGGACTATGTGATTATAGCCCTCCCAGTTCAGGCAATAAGGGGAGTTATTCAAAGCTTAGACCTCTCACAAAAGATGGTAATATCCGCATCAAAAGGTTTGGAGATAGGTACCTACAAAAGGGTATCTCAAATAGTGAGGGAAGTTCACAGCTCCGCACAGGTGTTCTCCCTTTCGGGTCCCTCCTTTGCCTCAGAAGTGTCAAAAGGACTGCCAACCGCCTTAGTTTTGGCAGGCGAGGACACAGACCAGATGAGAAAGATAAGAGACGCTTTCTTTTCGGAAAATTTCCGCATTTACCTCTCTACGGACATAGTAGGTGTTGAGCTTGGTGGAGCCTTAAAGAATGTTGTAGCCATAGCCTGCGGTATATCCGACGGGCTGGGATACGGTGAGAATGCAAGAGCTTCTCTCATAACAAGGGGACTTGCGGAGATGGTAAGGATAGGTGTAAAGCTGGGAGCAAAGAGAGAAACCTTTTATGGGCTTTCTGGTATGGGTGACCTCTTTCTGACTGCAAGCTCACCCCAGTCAAGAAACAGAACCTTTGGGTTTTTGATAGGCAAAGGCAAAAGTGCACAGATGGCTTTTAAGGAGATAGGACAAGTAGTTGAAGGAGCTTATACTGTAAGAGCAGTAAAGAAACTCTCGGAGGAGCTTAGCATATACGCACCCATATCTTGTGCAGTTTATGAGGTGATAATTGAAAATAAGAATATTCAAGAGGTGGTAAAGTCCCTGCTTCTCAGACCGCCAAAAGAGGAATTTGAAGTCCTTTAGCTTTAAAAGTTATAATTTTAAACATGGAGATAACCACCGTTGCTATAGAAGAAGAGGTAAAACAGTCTTACATAGACTACGCCATGTCCGTTATAGTAGGTCGTGCTATTCCCGATGCACGCGATGGTCTAAAGCCTGTGCAAAGAAGGATTCTATACGCCATGTATCAAATGGGTCTAACTCCAGAAAAACCTTTTGTCAAGAGCGCAAGGATAGTGGGTACGGTCTTAGGATACTATCATCCTCACGGCGACCAGGCGGTTTACGATGCTTTAGTAAGGATGGCACAGGACTTTAACATGAGATACCCTCTCATCTCAGGACAGGGAAATTTTGGTTCCATAGATGGTGACCCTCCCGCTGCCATGAGATATTCCGAAGCCAAACTCTCCAAGGTAGCCATTAAGATGCTTGAAGACATAGAAGAAAATACCGTTGATTTTATCCCCAACTTTGACGGCTCTACTGTGGAACCTGCCCTTTTGCCTTCCAAGTTTCCCAATATGCTTTGCAACGGTAGCAGTGGCATAGCGGTGGGTTTGGCAACATCTATTCCACCCCACAACCTCAAAGAAGTCTGCAGTGCTCTCATAGAGCTTGCCAAAAATCCCAACATCTCCACAGAGGAGATAATGAAGCGTATAAAAGGTCCAGACTTTCCTACAGGTGGTATAGTGGAAAATTACCAAGAACTTATAGAGTATTACCATACAGGAAGAGGACATGTCAGAGTCAGAGCAAAAGCACATGTAGAAAAACTTCAAGGCGGAAGGGAGCAAATAGTTATAACCGAAATACCCTATCAGGTCAACAAAGCTGAACTTATAAAGAGAATGGCGGAGCTGGTAAGGGAAGGCAAGCTCAAGGAGATATCCGAAATAAGAGATGAGTCGGATAAGGAAGGTATAAGGATAGTTATAGAGTTAAAAAGGGATGCGCAAGGTCAAAAGGTTCTGGAAAAGTTATACAAACACACAGCTTTGAGGAAGAACTTTCCCATAAACTTTGTGGTGCTTATAGACAACCAACCCAAGCAGGTAGGTATAAAGGAGCTTCTTCAGGAGTTTCTAAGACATAGACTGGAGGTGATATTAAGAAGGGCAAAACATCACCTCAAAAAAGCAGAAGACAGACTCCACATAGTTGAAGGTCTTACCAAAGCTCTTGAGCATTTGGATAAGGTTATACAAGACATAAGAAGCTCCAAAGATGTCCCGCAGGCAAAAGAAAAGCTTATGAAAAACTACACACTTAGCGAAAGGCAAGCTAATGCTGTGCTGGATATGAGACTTCAAAGGCTCACCTCCTTGGAAAGCTCCAAGCTGGAGGAAGAAAAGAAACAGCTTATCCAAAGCATAGAACACTACAAAAAGCTCATAAGTAGTGAAGAGGAGAGGATAAAAGTCTTTATTCAGGAGATGGAAGAGATAGTCAAAGAGTTTCCCTCACCCAGAAGAAGCTTTGTGCTGGGATTTGAAAATGAAGAGGTGGGGCAGATTACTGTCATCATATATTCCAACGGAAAGATCATGCCTCTGGAAGAAATGCAGGAGGAGGGGCAGGTGGTTGATGTGCTGGATGTGCCCTTCAGCGAAGGGCTCTTTATGGTTTCCAACAGGGGAAGAGTCTACTGGATAGCTGGGTCTCAGGCTCTTCAGGGAAGTAAGGTTTCCTTTAAGGAGGCAGATGAAAGCGTTGTGGGTGCTTTTGTCAGGTCTCAGGCAAGCCATCGCATAATACTTATCACAAAGCGTGGATATGTGAAGAAGATACCCATAGTGGATTTTGAGTACAAGACGCAGGGCATGTCCATAATAAAGTTTTCCGAAGAGGAAGATGAGGTGGTCAAAGTTTTACAATCTCCCGAAGAGGGGGATATATTACTCCTTACACGAAAAGGAAAGATGCTCAGGTTTCCCATCAGAGACATACCTCCCGCCACAGTAGGGTCAAAGGGAGTTATAGGCATAAAACTGGAAGGTGATGATACGCTTATAAGTGCAAGAGCCATAACTGACTTTCCTTACCTTCTGCTCATAACACAGAAGGGAGCGGTCAAAAAGATCAATGCCAAAGACATACCTGCAAGAGGAAGGGGCAGTAAAGGTATGACAGCCACGGCACGCACCAAAGGGGATGCGGTGGACATAGTGCCCATAAAAGAGAGCGTTGAGCTTATGATAGCCACTCAAGAGGGGAAGGTGTTTTACGACAGACTTGAAGAGAGGGAGATACCTTTAAAGGAAGTCCAAAGGTGGAGCATTGATGAGGACATTATAACAAGAGTGGCAGTAAAAAAAGCACAGTAGGAAGAGCTGCCAGAAGCTTCCACCAGTTTTTTAAAAAGTAGAGAAGAGCGCCCCCAACCGCACCTACAAAGACAGCCTGAAAGACAGAGATAGGCACATTAAGAGTAAAGCCTGCGAAAGAGAAAAGGCTCACAAGCTTGAGAATGAGCTTTCCCAACACTTCAAGGGGAAAGGAAGGCAGGCTAAAGAAGGTCAGAAGCTCTAAAACTCCGTAAGCGGTAAAAAGTAAAAAAGGAAGGCTCAAAAGGGGAGTGAGCAAAATACCAACAGGTGTAATCAAAGAGAAAGTTGCCACTATACTGCATGTGCCAAAGAAGGCAAAAAAGGAAGTCCAGAAGGACATAAAAACCCTGTAAAGGTTCTCAGAAGAAATAGCCTCTTTTATTTTCTCCGTATGCCTAAGGGCTAAGACAATGTATAAAGTAGCCATAAAGGAAAGCCAGAAGGAGTAAGAAGATACATAGTCTGGAAATAAAAACAGCAAGACGCAGGCAGAAAAGAGAAGCAAACTGAGATAATCTGGTCTGTGATAAGAAAGCTTTATAAGAAGAGCCATAAATATCATGATGTAAGCTCTCAGGACAGGAGGGTCGGGTGGCACTATGAAAAAGGTGTAAAGGCTCACACCCACCAGCGAAAGAAGCAAGCCATACACTCCCGGAAGCAAAAACCTTAGAATTATGGCTATGAGCGTAAGGTGAGCACCAGACACTACAAGAAGATGCAAAAGCCCTGTACTAAAAAAGGAAGCTTGATACTCAAAAGGTAAAACTTCCTGAGACTCTCCAAAAAGGTACGAAAATACAAGACCTTTGACCTCCTGATCCTTTACCCTCTCTTCAACCCTCTGCATAAACAATCCCCTGATGCTTTTTCCGGTAAATACCAAACTTTTTATATCCTTATAGCTGGCATAAATAAACACTCTCCCGTTATTTAGCTTTACTTTGCCCAGAACCTCAAAGCTCTTTGAGGGTATGCTTTCAGCTCCAAAAAGCGTGAGATATCCGGTTTTTCCGTAGGTTTTTGAGAAATCTCCACCCAATACTCTTACCCTGACTTTTAACCTGTTGGCTTCCACATGAGGCACGCCTTCCACTGTCAGCACCAATCTGCCCTTGCCTAAATCATCAGGATCTTGCTTTTGACCACCTTCAGACCTAAGAAAAGCAATAAGTATTGCAACAAAAAACAAAGCTAACTGCTTTAAGTGCCGTTCTGTCTCCCCCATGATTTATATTATCTTACATAGTGCTTCTTTACCAATTTCTGCTTAAAAGAGGACTGGAGAGTAGGAAGAGTCAGGAGGAGTTTTTTAAACTGATGCTTTCCGCAATGGAGGAAGGGGGAGTTAAAATCATCCAGGCACCTACCGGCACAGGCAAGACTTACGGCTACCTTATACCCATAGTAGAAAAAGGTCAGAAGGCAATAATTTCAACAGGTACAAAGCTTTTACAAGAACAGCTAAGAAGAGACTTGGAAGTCATCAAAAGCTATGCCGGCTACATACTGGGCAACCATGTCAGCTATGTGGTGCTTAAGGGAAAGTCCAACTATTTATGTCTGGACAGGTATTACGCAGAGGCACAAAAAGTGCCTGAGCTGGAGATGGCTATAAACTCCGGCTGGGATGGAGACTTTGAGTTTGTGAACCTTGATGTAGACCTCAGGGAAAAGCTGTGCGTAGATGACGACTACTGCACCCCTTACTACAGAAATATGTGCAAATACCGATATGAATGCTACTACTGGAGCAAGCTAAAGAATCTGGAAAAATCTGCACAAATACTTATAATTAACCATGCCCTTTTGAGTCTGAGGGAGTTTGAAAATCCAGAGGAGAGACTCTTGGTTATAGACGAAGCTCACGAGCTTGACAAATACATTACAAGCAGTCTTAAAACAGGCTTTTCCACTTACACTCTGCGGATAGACATTCTTGGAAGAATACGGGAGTTTTTGCCTTCCGCCCATGTGGACATAGAGAGCTTTTTTACAGACAACTTTGAACACCTCTTTAAGGAAGGAAAGGAGGAAGTAGCTCTTGAGAACCTATGTCCATACGCAGAAGATTTTGAAAAGCGAATCATGACAGCACTTTTTTCCCTCTACCAGAGAGTAAAAGAAGAAGTTATGCACAGCATCCACAGCTTTTTAAAGGAAAGGCTATTTGTAAGTCTAAAGCTCAAAGACTACCTTTTAAATAGCGGGGTGCTTGCTTGGGAGGACTATCTGAAGATAAATTCCAACTACGAAGAGTTAAGCCAAGAAGAAGAGAAGCTTTTAAAGAAGCTCAAAACATACCAACTTCTTACCAAAAGGCTCACAAGGCTTAAAGAGTTTTTCCAGCTTATGAAGGAAGAAAAGCCCGAGATGGGATACATGGTTAGCAGAAGCTGGAGCAGGAAGCTACAAACTTACAATTACAGGCTTGAGTGCTTTCCAGTCTTTCCATCAGGCTTTATAGACTTTAGCGGTTATAAGGCAGTGGTGATAACATCAGCTACTGCCAACCCAATAGACCTTGAGAAAACTCTCGGAATTGTGGGGGATTACTACGAGCTGGAACACACCTTGCCGTATCATCAGATTGACTTTGTTGTTTACCTTGTGGATCCAAGAGAAGAAGACTGGAAGGATTGTCTTATGAGAGCTTACAAGTATCTTAGAACCTTGTACGATAAGGTCCTAATACTTTTAACCAACAGGGAGCACATGAAGCTCTTTGAGAAAGAGGAGGGATTAGCCTTTCAGGGGGAAGATAGTCTTTCTAAACTGGTGGAGCATCTCAGAGAGGGAAGAATAAAGGCTCTTGCCGGGCTTGACAGCCTTTGGTTTGGAATAGATGTAAAGGGTGAAAAGGGGCTTTTGATGGCAAAGCTACCCTTTGAAAGTCCGGAGGACCCCATAACCTTCCACAGGATAAGGTTTTTAAAGTCTGTTGGGGAGGACCCCTTTGAATACCAGAAGAGGAAAGCCCTCATCAAGTTTCAGCAGGGTATAGGCAGACTTATAAGGAGCAAAGAAGACAGAGGAACCATAGTGTTATGTGATAAAAGGATATTCAAGTTTAAGGAATTTCTTAGAGTAGTAGAAAAGCTGGGGATAAAGGTAAGGGTGGTTAAGATGCTAAAATAAATACATTGGCATGGACATTATAGAGTTGAAAGGAGTCTCAAAGGTTTACAGAGTATACAAAAAACCTGCGGACAGGCTGAAGGAAATTCTGTTAAGAAGAAGCTTTAGCTACGAAAAGGTAGCCCTTAAGGATATAAATCTAAAAGTTAGAAAGGGTGAGGCGCTGGGGATAGTAGGAGAAAACGGCGCAGGGAAAAGCACGCTGCTCTCCATAATATCCGGCGTATTAGAGCCTACTTCAGGAGAGGTAAAGGTGCTGGGAAGGGTGGCTGCTATACTGGAACTGGGTGCAGGTTTTCATCCCGAATTTACCGGTATAGAGAATGCATACATGTATGCTTCTTTAAATGGTCTTTCCAAAGGCGAGATAGACAAAAGACTTGACTTTATAGCCGAGTTTTCCGAGCTGGGTGACCTTCTGCACCAACCCATAAAAACATACTCTACTGGTATGGTGGTAAGGCTTGCCTTTTCCGTGATGATAGCTTTAAATCCCCAAGTCTTTATAATAGACGAGGCTCTATCCGTAGGTGATATACACTTTCAAAAGAAATCCTTTGACAAGATAAAAGAGTTCAAAGAAAGCGGAGGGACGCTTATTTTCACCACCCACTCCACCTATCAGATAACCAATGTATGCGACAGGGCAATATGGATAAAGGATGGCAGGATACAGATGGAGGGCGACCCCTTCTCGGTAGTTAAAGAGTATGAAGATTACATGAGAGAAAAGGATAAGATAGAGCAGGAACACTTGCAGGTGCAGAGGGCTAACATAACTCACGCCTACATAGAGGATTTTAGGCTCTCTCATCAGGAGATAAGACCCGGAGAGACCCTCAAGGCTTGGATAAGAATAAGGTCCAAGAGAAGGGAAAAGGTTGTCCTTGCCATACTTTTTAGGAGAAACGACAATGAGCTAATAAGTGTCTATTCTACCAAGCATGAGGGCGTTGAGATAGTTGTAAACGAGAGTGTAAATGCTGTATTTTCCTTTCCAGAATTCCCGCTACTGCATGGAAAGTACTTTGCAGATGCCTACCTTCTTGATGAGGCTGGGGCAGTGATTTACGATGTTAAAAGCTTACCCTTTGATGTGCCAAAAGAGTCCGTCGTTGACCTGGGCATATTCAGGATAAAGGCAAGTCTTGAGTTAAATCCTATCGGCTATAGCTTTAGCAAACTCTAAGGTGGTAAGCTCTTTAGCTTCCAATCCCTGCTTTCTAAAGCCGTTAGCTATGTCCGGCGTTCCAAGCCTTTCAGCTATGGTCCTTTTGACTGCGGAGTATATAAGCTCGGAGGCTTCTTTCCAACCCAAGTATTCAAGCATCATAGCACCGGACAGCGTCAGCGATAGAGGATTGGCAATACCTTTGCCTGCTATGTCGTAGGCGGTTCCGTGAGTGCTTTCAAACAGGGCATATCCGTCACCTATGTTTCCGCTGGGCACAAACCCTGGACCACCCACCAATGCGGAGGCAAGGTCAGATATGTAATCTCCATTCAGGTTTTGAGTTATTATCACATGGTAAGCCTCCGGCTTTAACACCAGCTGCATGAGCATCTGATCGGTGATAACTTTAACCATCAAAACCTGACCATCTTTTGGCTCTCCCTCCGTTATCACTTTTCCTTCAAACTCAGGCTCTTTTGCCACCTCAAAAGCCCAGTTCATAAAGGCACCTTCCGTAGCTTTCATTATGTTGCCTTTGCCTACAACAGCTACCACCTTTTTGTTATTCTGCAAAGCCCAACGGAGAGCTTTTCTTACATGCCTTTTTGTCTTAAACTCACTCATAGGCTTTACCGTGATGCCACAATCCTCGGGAAGGGCATATTCGGACACTCCCATCTCTTCAATAAAGAACTTCCTAACCTTCTGCGTCCTTTCCTCCTTAGGCATGTACTCTATGGACATATAAACATCGTCAGAATTTTCTCTAAAGACAGCCACATTGACCCTCTCGGGGTTAGGTATGGGTGCAGGCTGACCCAGCCAATAGACAGGTCTTATGGCTGAATAGAAGTCCATAGACTGGCGCAAGATAGCATTGAGAGATTTACCTCCCTTACCTACGGGTGTGCCAAGAGGTCCCTTTATGCCAACAACCGCTTCCTTTAAAAACTCTATAGTCTCTTCTGGCATACGCTTGCCTGTCTTTTCTTCAGCCTTGTCCCCGGCCAGAAGCTCTACCCAAAAGATGTTTCTTGAACCTCCGTAAGCCTTCTCTACGGCAGTATTTACTATGTGTATCATGGCAGGCATAATCTCGGCACCTATTCCATCCCCCTCTATGAAAGGTATGATGGGAAAGTTAGGCACTTCTATACTTTTGTCCTCCTTGAGTTTTATAAACTTTCCTTCTTGTGGCACCTTCAGGCTACCTTCCCACCTATAAACACTTTCCACCTTTAACATCGCTTTCACCTCTCCGTCAGTTATGATTTCAATATTTTAACACCTCAGCTATGAAAAAACTGGGTTTTAAGTTCCAAGTTTTTCCATCCACCCTGCAGGAAGTAATACTCCCTGCTTACTATCCCCTATCCACTATGTTCAATGCTCCCAAAAGGTCTGCATGAAAAACCTTGTTCAATACATTGTCCTTTATCTCAAGTTCTCTCAGCTCTTTTATCTAATTCTTTAAGCAATCCATCCAAGACCTCAGTTTAGCCCTTTCTTTGTTAAACCACAAAATTATTGACTATAAACTGTCTTTTCATAATCGGGTAGTTATTGAGAACACCCTTGGAGAATAGAATCTGGAAAAGATGGTTGGACCCTGTTAGGAATGAGACGGCGGAAGAAACAAGATAAAGCTCCCACATACGAAAGAATTCCTCACCGTGCTTCTGTACAACATCTCGGGTATGCTGATAAAATCTTTTTCTCCACTCTCTAAGTGTTCTATAGTAGTGAAGCCTCCAGTCATCTATATCTATGAGGTTAAAACCCAAACCTTTTGATGCTTCAAGTATCTCTGTAAGTGCAGGTATATACCCACCCGGGAATATATACTTTCTGATCCACCTGCTCTGGCTCTCTGGCAGAACCTTCCCTATAGTATGAAGAAGAAAGAGCCCCCCCTCATGAATAACTTTCTCCACCACTCTAAAGAACTTTCTGTGCCTTCCCTTTCCCACATGTTCAAACATACCAACAGAGACCACTTTGTTAAACTTCTTGTCAAGCTTTGGCAGGTCCTCGTAATGCATAAGGTAAACCCGCACCCTATCTTTTAAACCCTCGCTTTCTATGCGAGATTTTACATACTCGTACTGATTTTTTGAAAGTGTTATACCTGTAGCTTCTATATTGTAGAGCTTTGGTGCCTCAAGTATTATGGATCCCCATCCACAACCTATGTCCAAGAGGCTATCTCCATCGGTAAGCTGGAGTTTCTCGTAAATTATGCTTCTTTTCTCTGCCTGAGCTTCCTCCAGGCTTTGGTCTTTATTGGAAAAGAAGGCGCACGAGTAAGTCATAGAACTATCCAGCCATAGCTGATAGAAATCGTTACCAAGGTCGTAATGCCTTCTCACCTCTTTTCCCTCAAGGAACTTCAAAAGTCCAAGGTACTTAAGAAGCATCCTCCCCCAGCTATTTCTGAAACTTTTATCCTCATCTTTCTCCCTCAGATAACAAGTGCATGCTACCAAAAAACTTTCAAGATCTCCGTCTACCTCTATGCCTCCCTTAATGTAAGCCTCGCCAAAGCCCATCTCCGGGTCCTTCAACACCTTTTTAATTACATCTTTGTCTTTTATCCTCACTTTGCACTTGCCAGCGCCCAAAACTTTCCCATCGGGAAGCTCAACGCACAAACCCCCATCCAATCTTTTGCTTACTTCTTCCACGATGGATGCTATCATGACTCAACCCTCCTAATTCCATAATTTATGCCCTTGAAGAAGTTATTCTCTTTTTATATAATAAATCAATATTCAATCTCAATTTTGGAGTGTAATGATGAGTAGGATGCTTCTGTGCCTTTTCTTAATTTCGGTATCCTTTGCCTTTTTCCCTTTCACCGGTGAGGATGCAGATACTCTGGGTAAAGGTGGTCTTCAGTGGGAAACTCAGTACGCACGTTTCAAGCACTACGATGAAACAGTGCATAAGGATGTAGTTCTGCAGATTACCGGCGGAATTAAGGACAACACGGATATAGCCTTGATAATTCCTTACTCATTTTACAGGTACAAGGACGGAACGAGAAATGACGGATTTAGCGATGTGGGCGTTTTTATCAAGCACATACCCGTTGAAGCTGGAAACTTTAAAGCAGGTTATAAATTGCAACTGAATTTTAATACAGGTAAAGAGGGAATAGGCTACGGGAAGATAACTGGCAATGTAAACCTCATAGCCCAGGTGTGCAAAGACAGTATGTGCTACAATACTAACTTCGTTTACATAAAGGCAAGCTTTGTAGAGGAGCTGAGGGACACTTACGGCATCATCTTAAGCAATTACAAGAAGTTAGGTAAAAGCTTAACTTTAGGGGGAGAGGTAAAACTCCTCAGACCGGCGGAAGATGGTGTGAATAAATTGGATTCTCACATACTTTTAGGTAGTGTTTATTCCTTTGATAAGTTAAGCGTTGCATAGCACTTTTGCAAACTGGGGCATACTTGCAGGTTTCTTAATGACTTTCTGAGAGCAGTTTTCTCAGAGTTTGAAGATTTTTTCTGTCCCAGTCATCTACCTTTGGGGTTTCCAGATAGTAAGGGAGCTGTGAAAAGTAGGGATCTTTCAAAAAAAGCCTAAAGCCTTCAAGACCTATGTAGCCATGACCTATATGCTCATGCCTGTCTTTCTTTGCACCAAGCGGTACTTTTGAATCGTTGCAGTGAATAGCTTTCACTTTATCTAAACCTATGCTTCTGTCTATCTCACCCTTAAAAGCTTCAAAACCCTCCTTCGTATTTATGGCATAGCCATATGCAAAAGCGTGGCATGTATCTATACACACTCCCACTTTTAGCCCCTTAAAGGGCTCTATCAGTCTCTTTAGCTCCTGGGTGTTTTTACCAAGGTCTCCCCGCTCACCTGCGGTGTTTTCAAAAAGCACGCATGTGTAAGAAGGTATAAAGCTGGAAAAGATCTCCTCAAGGCCCTTTATTATGTTTCTCAATCCCTCTTCTTGGCTCACATCTTTGGCTGTGCCGGGATGGAAGTTGTAATACTCTATTTTTAAAAGCTCACATATTTTTAGCTCTTCAAGAAAAACCTCAATGGATTTGCTCCTCAGCTCCGGATGGGAACTTGCCAAGTTAATAAGGTAAGGAGCGTGAACCATTAGAGGTCCCCAGCTTCCTTTGAGTTTTATAAACTCCTCTATTTCCCACTGACTTATACTCTTTGCCTTCCAGGCTCTTGGGCTTCTCAAAAAGAACTGAAAAGCTTCCGCTCCTACTTCTCTGGCTCTCTCAAAGATTTTTAAAATAGGTCCTGCGGACGATACATGAATGCCTAAGCTGGGCATTGAACAGTTTGAGCGGAAGGCTCAGTAAGTTCTTCTTTTATTGCGAAAAGCACCATGTTTATAGCTTCGCTTGCTGAGCTTGCTCTTATCTTGCATCCAGATGCGTACTTGTGACCACCACCACCCAGCCTGCTAGCTACGCTGGCTACATTGACCCTCTCTTTAGACCTCAGAGATACTTTCCATACACCTTCGTCGGGTTTTTCTATGAGAGCAAAGGCTACCTCCACACCTTCTATGGATCTGGGGAAGTTAACAAGACCCTCACTGTCAGGATAAGTGGTGCCTGTTTCTTTGAAAAACCTGTCGTAGATGACTATCCCTGCCACCAGTCCATCCTCGTAAAGAGTTAAAGTGTCAAGAACCTTGGATATGAGCTTCATCTTTCCCAGAGACTCTCTTTCGCTGAACATAATGTAAGTCCTGTGAGGGTCCGCACCTTTCTCAACTAGCTCCTTAGCCATCTGGAAAGTTTCCGCTGAGGTGTTGGAATACTTAAAAAATCCCGTATCTGTGGCAAGTCCCGCATACAGACATTGCGCTATCTCTGTGTCTATAGCTGACTCGTCCCACAGTTTGAGAAGCTGGTAAATGATGGCTGTGGTGGAAGGGGCAGAAGGGTCTATGTAATCGTACATACCGTAAAACTCGCCACCTATGTGGTGGTCTATTCTCACTTTTCTGATAGCTCTCACCTCTGTACCTGCTCTGTAAAAACCGCTGGCGTCTACTACTATGCCCACATCAAAAACTTCGGTGGTTGGAAGCCTTATAATCTCCTCCCAATGAGGTAGAAAGTCAAGAAAGTGAGGCACCGTGTCTTTACAGCCTACCTTTACATTTTTACCCTTCTTTTTAAGAAACAGATAAAGTGCAAGAGCGCTTCCAAGCGTATCAGCATCAGGATTCTCATGGGAAAATACAAGTATGGAACCCTTCTCCTCTTTAAGCAGGTCTATTAAAGGCACACTCTCGTGTCGCATACCAACCTCCAAAGGGATATAATTTATACCCTTTGACCTGTTTTAGCTATGGCGTTTGCACACCTTTGGCAGACTTCACCCACAAACTCCTCCTCTGGATAGTAAACCCAGCATCTTGGACACTTCCTCCCTTTCGCTCTGTCTACTCCTATGTGAAGACCTTTCAAGCTTTCTGCAGTTAGCCTGTACTTTCCACCTTCTTTCAGCTCCACCTGACTCACAGTAAAGTAGAACTTCAAATAGTCCTGGTACTTCTCCAAAAGGCTCACATCTCCCCAGAGAAAAACTCTGGCTTCGTAAGGATGGTTTATGTATTTATCTCTTCTTGCCTGTTCTATGGCTCTCATCACATCTTCCCTTATCCTGCCAAGGACTTCATAATCCTTTAGCAGTTCTCTATCTATAAGACTTTCCTGTGACTGTGGTATCTTGCTCATAAATACGCTCTCTGGAAGTCTGTTGTCTATGTTTCTGAGGTGTTCCCACACCTCCTCCGCGGTAAAGCTCAGAAAAGGCGCTATGCTGGTAGTCAAAGCAATGGCAAGCTCATAAAGGACTGTCTGTGCAGAGAGCCTCTCCCAAGAGTCAGGAGCGTATATATATAGCCTGTCTTTTAACACATCAAGGTAGAGGCTTGAGAGGTCCACGCTACAGAAGTTTCTGATAGTCTGGTAGACTCTGTGAAAGGCATACTCCCTGTAAAACCTGCCAATTTCTTCCAGAAGCATCTGAAGGTAGGACATCATCCACCTGTCAAAGTGGTGGAGTTGATGATAGGCAATGCTCCTTTGAGGGCTAAAGTCATAGAGATTAGCCAGAAGAAACCTGAGAGTGTTCCTTATCTTCTTATAGTCTTCTACTATCCTTTGAAGTATGGACTTTCCAAGCTTTACATCCTCTGTGTAATCCTCCGAAACCACCCAAAGCCTCAAGATGTCAGCGCCATACTGCTTTATAATTTCCTGAGGAGATATCACATTACCCAGAGACTTGGACATCTTCCTTCCCTGCTCGTCAACGGTAAAGCCATGAGTAAGCACCGCTCTGTAAGGGGCTTTTGAATAAGAGGCTACCGACTCAAGAAGTGAGGACTGAAACCAGCCTCTGTGCTGGTCCGAGCCTTCTAAATACATGTCAGCAGTGTCTATACCAAGTCTTCTCAAAACGCAGGCGTGAGAAGAGCCAGAATCAAACCACACATCCAGTATGTCCTCTTCCTTTTTAAAATCCTCAGAACCACAGTTGGGGCATTTATAACCCTCAGGCAAAAGCTCCTTCTCGCTAAGCTCAAACCATATGTCAGAGCCTTTTGGAGAGCTTTCTATGAGCTTGGCTACATGCTCAAACACCTCTTTATCCGCAACCACATTTCCGCAGCTTTTGCAGTAGAAGACGGTTATGGGAACCCCCCAGTATCTCTGCCTTGATATGCACCAGTCTGGCCTTGACTCCACCATAGACTTTATTCTGTTTTTTCCATAGGACGGTATCCATTTTACTTTTTCTATCTCTTCAAGGGAAAGCTCTCTTAAGGTTTTGCCGTTTAGCTTTCCCTCCATGCTTATAAACCACTGAGGTGTAGACCTGAATATGACGGGATTTTTACACCTCCAACAGTGGGGATAAGAGTGGGTGATCCTGCCCTCATAAATCAAAAACCCCCTCTTTTTAAGATCCTCTACTATGAGCCTGTTGGCATCAAACACTCTCACACTCCTTAAAAAGGGTGGCGCCTCTTGGGTAAACCTTCCTTCATCATCAACAGGAGAGTAAGGCTCAAGACCGTATCTTAGTCCCACTATGTAATCTTCTCTACCGTGCCCGGGTGCCATATGCACTATGCCAGTACCGGAGCTGAGTTCAACAAACTCCGAAGGATAAACTTTGCCTTCCTCTTCTGCATAAGGTCTTATGTAAGATAGGCCTATAAGCTCCTTACCCTTTACCTTCTTTGTAATGCTGCCCTTTAGCCCCGTGGTGTTTTGAAAGTTCTCTACAAGATCCTCCGCTATTATGTATGTTTCTTTGCCTACCTGGTAATATACATAAGTGTAGTCCTCCCCTACCATAAGCCCCATGTTGGCCGGCAATGTCCAAGGTGTTGTAGTCCACACAGCAAAGAAAGTATTCTCCTCACCCTTTAAAGGAAGCCTTACATATATGCTTGGGTCTTCCCTATCATAGTACTCTACTTCAGCTTCTGCTTCAGCAGTTTTGTCGTATATGCACCAGTAAACGGGCTTTTTACTTCTTATGATGAGACCTTTATGGAAAAGTTTGCCCAGCTCTCTGACCTCGCAGGCTTCGTAAGCAGGATCCATGGTGAGGTACGGATTTTCCCAATCGCCTAAAACTCCAAGTCTTTTAAACTCTTCTCTTTGAATGTTTACAAATCTCTTAGCATACTCCCTGCATAATTTTCTAAACTCCTGCTTGCTTATGTCTTCTTTTTTTATGTTTTTGGCTTGCAGCTCCTTCTCCACCTGCTGCTCAATGGGAAGCCCGTGGCAGTCCCACCCCGGAATATAATGCACTCTATAGCCAGACAGAAGCATGTACTTGTTTATCACATCCTTTAGTATCTTATTAAGGGCATGTCCTATGTGTATGTTGCCGTTGGCGTAGGGAGGTCCATCGTGAAGCACATAAAGAGGTCTATCTGAAGTAAGCTTCTGAAGTTTTTTGTACAAACCTTCCCACTTTTTGAGGATAAGAGGCTCCCTCTCGGGAAGGTGAGCTTTCATAGGAAAATCTGTTTTGGGTAAGTTAAGAGTGTCTTTGTAATCCTTCATCTATGAGGCTTCTTCTGGAGATTTAGCTCTCTGGAGTATCTTTACCACCACCCACCTCTTGGTTTTGGAGAGGGGTCTCGTTTCCCTGATAAGAACTGTATCACCCACCTTGCACTCGTTGTTGGGGTCGTGAGCGTGGTACTTTTTGCTCTTTATTATGTGCTTTTTGTAAAGGGGATGAGGCACCTTTCTGTCAACTTTTACCACCACTGTCTTTTGCATTTTATCACTTATAACCGTTCCAACAAACTCCTTCCTCTTCATGTTTCTTCACCTCTTAACTCCTTTTCTCTTATCACCGTAAGAACTCTCGCCAGAGCTTTTCTGGTGTTCCTTATAGCCATGATGTTGGGTAAGCCCTCCACCTTCTTTTTAAACCTGAGCCTCAAAAGCTCCCTTCTCAGCTCTTCCTCTTTCTTCATGAGGTCTTTTATACTCAGCTTTCTCAGTTCATCCGCCTTCATGTCAGAGAACCTCCCGCCTTTAAGAGTCTTACCTTTATGGGCAGTTTTGCAGAAACCAGTCTGAAGGCTTCCTCTGCCACACTCTCAGGCACTCCTGAGAATTCAAAGAGTACTCTACCGGGCTTTACCACTGCTACAAAACCTTCAGGGTCACCCTTACCACCACCCATCCTGACTTCATTGGGCTTTTTGGTATAAGGTTTGTCAGGGAAGATGCTTATCCACACTTTTGCTCCCTTCCTGAGGGCACGCACAAGGGCTATCCTCGCCGCCTCTATCTGTCTTTGGGTTATCCAGTGGGATTCCAGCGCCTGTATGCCGTATTCACCAAAGGCAAGTTTGTTGCCTCTAAAAGCTTTTCCTTTTAAGGTTCCTCTCTGTGTTTTCCTAAACTTGGTTTTTTTTGGTGCTAAAAAAGACATACCTTATACCTCCTTTTCCGCCTTTTTGAGGTCTTCCTCTATCTTCTTTATAATTTCCTCCTTTCCACCTTTGAGGATATCACCTTTGTATATCCAGACTTTTACGCCAAGAACACCGTACTTGGTTTGAGCGGTGGCATAACCGTAGTCTATGTCAGCTCTGAGGGTTTGAAGGGGCATCCTTCCTACCAGAAACCATTCCGCTCTTGCCAGCTCCGCACCGCCTATCCTTCCCTTAACTTGAACTTTGACCCCTTTTGCACCAGCTTTGAAAGCGTTGTCTATTGCCCTCTTCATGGCTCTCCTATGAGATACGCGCCTTTCAATCTGAAGGGCTATCTCTTCCGCCACTAACTGAGCATCAAGCTCTGGGACTCTCACCTCATCAACGGTTATGGTAACATCCTTACCTACTGCGATGCTTTCTATGTCCTTTTTAAGCTGCTCTACCTCCGCTCCCTTTCTTCCTATGATTATGCCCGGTCTTGCCGCAAGTATTCTAACTTTAACCTTTTCTGCAGCTCTCTCTATAATCACCTTGGAGACGCCTGCAGAGGCATACCTCCTTTTTATGTAATCCTTTATGTTTATGTCCTCATGAAGTAGCTTTGTGTAATCTCTTTTACTGGCAAACCACTTGGAGTTCCAGTCCTTTATAACGCCTATCCTAAAACCTATGGGATGCGTCTTCTGTCCCATTTACTGCTCCTCCTTTTTCTCCTCTAACACTATGGTTATGTGAGAAGTCCTCTTTCTGAGCATCGTGGCTCTTCCGTGAGCTCTTGGCATCCACTTCTTATACATGGGACCCTCATCAGCCACAGCCTTCTTCACATAAACCTTCTCAATATCAAGCCCGTGCTGCTCTGCGTTAGCAAGCGCGCTTCTTAGAACACCTTCTACTATCTTGGCGCTCCTTTTGGGTATAACTTTGAGCTGGTAAAGGGCATTTCCCGCACTTTGACCTTGTATAACTCTCAGTACCTGCCTCACCTTGGTAGGTGATATCTTTGCATACCTCAAAACAGCTCTCACTTCCATGACTTTACCTCACTTCTTTTTGGCTACTTTTGCGGACTTTTCTGGGTGCCCCTTAAAGGTTCTGGTGGGTGCAAACTCACCCAGCTTGTGCCCCACCATGTCCGCAGTAATATACACTGGTACGAAAGTTTTTCCGTTATGCACCGCTATGGTGTGTCCTACAAACTCTGGAATTATGGTGGTATCTCTACTGTATGTTTTCACTACTTTTCTATCGCCAGTTTGGTTCATAAGCCTTATCCTCTTCCATAGCTTTGGGTCAACCCAAGCCCTCTTGTTGACCAAAGACCTGTACTCATCCCACACCTTTTTATATTTTTCAAGAGCTCTCTGAAAGAGGCTTTCTGTGTGTTGCACCTTTCTTACTCTTTTGTATATTCGCTGAGTCTTCTTGTAGAGCTTGAGGAATGTGTCAGGGTCCTCTATAAGTCTGCCCCTTTTATTCCAAGCGCCCCTAAAGCTCATACCTGCGCTCCTCCTTTCCTTCTGGATATAATAAACTTATCTGAATACTTTTTGCCCCTCCTTGTCTTATAGCCTTTTGTCTTCCAGCCCCAAGGAGATTCGGGATGTTTACCTTTAGTCTTTCCTTCACCACCACCATGAGGGTGGTCCACAGGGTTCATAGCTGTTCCCCTCGTGTGGGGTCTCCAACCAAGCCACCTGTATCTTCCCGCTTTTCCGTACTTTACAAGTTCGTGCTCTGCAAGACCCACAGCGCCTATGGTTGCCATACATCTCTGATGCACCAGCCTTATCTCTCCAGATGGAAGCCTGAGCTGTACATAGTCATCCACCTTACCAAGGATTTGAACTGACATACCCGCAGCTCTTGCCAGCTGTCCCCCCTTGCCAGGATGAAGCTCCACATTGTGTACTATAGTACCCACCGGTATGTACTTTAAGGGCATGGCATTTCCTACCTTTATTTCGGGAAGCTCTTTGCCAAGCTCTGCATCCTGATAAGATATGGACATGACAGTAGCACCCACCTCAAGACCTTCTGGCCAGAGGATGTACCTCTTTTCACCATCCGCGTAGTGCAGAAGGGCTATTCTGGCTGACCTGAAAGGGTCGTACTCTATGGCGACCACCTTTGCAGGTACCAAACTCTTATCCCTTTTGAAGTCTATAAACCTGTATTTCTTTTTGTGTCCGCCACCGCGTGATCTTGCTGTTATTTTGCCTTGTTGCCTTGACCTTCCTTTAGCTCTGTGCCAGTATATGGTTAAGGACTTTTCCGGCTCTTTTTTGGTTATCTCCTTAAAATCGTAAAGGATGGCATGTCTCTGCCCATTGGTGACTGGTTTTAACTTTCTCACACCCATACAACTTACCTCACATGTTTAGTAAATCTATCTCCCTGTCGGGAGGTATGGTAACTATAGCCTTTTTGTAAGAGCGCGTGTAGCCATACTTTCTCAACTTGCCTAAAACCCTCTTCTTCCTCGGTTTTACCATCATGGTGTTTACCTTTATAACTGGCACCTTAAAAAGTTGCTCCACTGCATACTTTATCTCGTGTTTTGTAGCATCAAGAGCCACCTCAAAGGTGTACTTTTTGTGGTCCTCCATTAGCCTGTTGCTCTTCTCCGTAATAATGGGTCTTATTATTATCTCCTCTGGTCTTCTCATGATGATAACCTCTCGTAAATCTTTTCTATAGCCTGTTTTTGTATGGCAAGCACATCCGCCCAAAGAATGTCGTAAACATTAAGACCTTCAGCTGGAAGCACTTTTACATTTGGAAGATTCCTGAAAGACTTCATCACTATCTCATCTTTTTCTGGGATCACTATGGTTACTTTAATGTCTTTTATTCCATTACTGTTCAAAAACTCAATTGCCTTCTTGGTTTTTGGAACATCGCCTATGTTTATACTGTCAAATAAGAGCATCTTACCTTCCTGAGCTTTGGAAGAGAGTGCCATCTTTAGTCCCAACTTCCTAACCTTTTTGGGGAGGCTGTAATAGTAGTCAGTAGGTCTTGGACCGTGAGCTACACCACCCCCTACGAATATATTAGCACCTCTATCACCGTGCCTTGCATTTCCTGTACCTTTCTGGGGAAGGAGCTTCCTTCCGCTGTATGATAATTCACCTCTTGTCTTGGTGCTGTGAGTTCCTTGCCTTCTGCAGGCAAGCTGCCACTTTATCACCTCCCACAGTATATGCCTCTTTACTTCAACATTAAACACATCGTCTCTTAATTCCATGTCTCCTAGCTTCATGCTTGCGCTCCTTTTAAGAGGTTCTCGGTTATGTGTTTAAGTCTGTTTAGCTTGAGCCTTTGCGACTTCCTTTCTGCTATGGTGCTCTTTTCCAGCACCACTAAACCACCTGCCGGACCAGGAACAGAACCTTTAACCAGCATTAGGTTTTTCTCTGGGACTATATCAACCACAAACAAGGATTGAATCCTAACTTTCTGCGCACCATAATGCCCAGCCATTCTCTTGCTCTTCCAAACTCTTCCGGGGTCTGACCTGTTGCCTATGGATCCTACAGCTCTGTGGTACCTGTGACCGTGAGACTTGGGAAAGCCTCCAAAGTCCCACCTTTTCATAGTGCCGGTAAAGCCTCTACCTTTGCTAATGCCCACCACATCCACCAGCTCGCCGGGAGAGAAAACGTCCGCCACAGTCAGTTCCTGACCCACCTGATAACCTGCTATGTCATCAACTCTGAACTCTTTTAGCCTTCTTAAAAGTCTTACACCAACTTTTTGGAGATGACCCATTTCAGGCTTTGTTAAGTGCTTTTCCTTCGCAGAATAGGCACCCAGCTGAAGAGCGGAGTATCCGTCCTTTTCTATACTCTTTATGGCAACCACTGTATGAGGGGGGATTTCAATCAAAGTCACGGGGATGGCTGTACCATCCTTTAAGAAAACCCTTGTCATGCCGACCTTTTTACCTATAAGCCCTATAGCCATGCTCAGCTCCTCATTTTTAGTTCCACATCAACACCAGCCGGCAGATTAATGCTCATAAGAGATTCTACCGTTTGGGGTGTGATCCTCGTTATGTCAATAATTCTCCTGTGCTCCCTTATCTCAAAGTGTTCCCTTGATTGATCAAATTTGTGGGGAGAGCGAAGCACTATCCACCTCTTTTTTAAAGTGGGAAGCGGAATGGGACCTTTGGCTATGCCACCTGTTCTCTTTACCGTATCTATGATCTGCTTTACAGACTGATCAAGGAGTCGGTGATCATAAGACCTCAGCTTTATGCGTATCAGCTCCTCCATCTTTACACCTCTCAGTCAAGGATTTGGGTAACCACTCCTGCTCCCACCGTCCTGCCTCCTTCCCTTATGGCAAATCTTAGCCCTTCTTCCATAGCCACAGGCTGTATGAGTTCCACCTCCAGCTCCACGTTGTCGCCTGGCATCACCATCTCTTGCCCCTCGGGTAGCTTTACCACTGTCCCCGTCACATCCGCTGTCCTAAAGTAAAACTGTGGCCTGTAATTGACAAAAAAGGGTGTGTGCCTGCCTCCTTCTTCTTTGCTTAACACATACACCTGTGCCCTGAAGCGCTTGTGTGGCTTTACAGTGCCCGGCTTTGCCAACACTTGTCCCCTCTCCACATCGTCTTTGCCTACTCCACGCAGCAAAACCCCCACATTGTCACCAGGCAACGCTTCATCCAGTATCTTCCTAAACATCTCTATAGAAGTTGCCACTGTCTTGAGTGGTTCTTCCCTTATCCCTACTATCTCCACCTCTTCCCCTGGCTTTAGCACTCCCCTCTCCACTCTACCTGTTACCACTGTACCACGTCCGGATATGCTAAATACATCCTCTATAGGCATCAAAAAGGGTTTGTCTGCTTCCCTTACAGGTGTTGGTACATACTCATCCATCGCTTTCAAAAGTTCTACTATGGCATTGCACCATCTGTCTGGTTTGCCTTGTTCAAGCTCCTGCAAAGCTCCCAGTGCAGAGCCTCTGATTACGGGCACCTCATCCCCTGGAAACTCATACTTAGAAAGAAGCTCTCTCACTTCCAGCTCCACCAGGTCCAAAAGCTCTGGGTCATCCACCATATCACACTTGTTCATAAAGACCACTATGTAAGGGACATTGACCTGTCTTGCCAAAAGCACATGCTCTCTGGTCTGTGGCATGGGACCGTCTGCCGCAGACACCACCAGTATGGCACCGTCCATCTGCGCAGCGCCTGTTATCATGTTCTTGATATAGTCTGCGTGTCCTGGGCAATCCACATGAGCGTAGTGTCTTTTGGGTGTCTCATACTCCACGTGGGTGATGTTTATGGTGATGCCTCTTTCTTTCTCTTCTGGTGCTTTGTCAATCTCTTCGTACTTGGTGCATTTGGCTTTGCCACCTGGCAACACACCTGCAGCTAAGACGCAGGTAATGGCTGAAGTCAGCGTGGACTTGCCGTGGTCAACGTGCCCTATAGTTCCCACATTCACATGCTCCTTCTCTCTTATAAACTTCTCCTTTGCCATAGCTTTACCTCCGTGTATTCTTCAAGTTTTTGCTCCTGCCATCCGTTCCCCTATGATCTGCTCCGCTATACTTTGGGGAACTTCATCGTAATGAGAAAATTTCATTATAAAGGTTCCTCTTCCCTGTGTCAAGCTCCTTAAAGTGGTGGCGTATCCAAACATCTCAGCCAAAGGTACAAGAGCCTTAACCACAGTAATGACACCCTTATTTTCCATCCCCATAATCTTTCCTCTTCTGGAGTTGAGGTCACCGATGACATCACCCACATAGTCATCAGGTGTTTCCACCTCTACCTCCATTATGGGCTCAAGAAGCACCGGATTTGCCTTTTTGGCTGCCTCTTTAAAGGCTATGGATCCGGCTATCTTAAAAGCCATTTCTGAAGAGTCTACCTCGTGGTAAGAGCCGTCAAATAACCTTACCTTCACATCCACAACAGGATAACCTGCCAGTACGCCGCTTTGCATAGCCTCTCTTATACCCTGCTCCACAGCAGGAATGAACTCTTTGGGTATAACACCACCCACTATAGCATTCTCAAAGATGAAGCCTTGCCCCCTTTCTAAAGGTTCAACATCTATCACCACATGACCGTACTGACCTCTACCTCCCGTTTGCCTTATAAATTTACCTTCCGCCTGTGCAGGTTTTTTGATGGTTTCTTTGTAGGCAACCTGAGGTTTACCCACATTTACCTCAATCCCATACTCGCGCTTCATTCTGTCCACCATTATCTCAAGGTGAAGCTCTCCCATACCGTGTATGAGCGTCTGACCAGTCTCTGGGTCCGCACTCGCCTTAAAAGTGGGGTCTTCCTTCATGTACTTGTTAAGCACCTGAGAGAGTTTCTCCTGGTCCTTCTTGGTTTTTGGCTCAATAGCCATTGATATGACTGGCTCAGGAAACTCAAGCTTCTCAAGAAGTATGGGAAATTTTTCATCGCTGAGAGTGTCACCAGTTGCGGCATCAAGACCTACCGCAGCAACTATCTCACCGGCAGAAGCTTCCTGCACATCCTCCCTTGAGTTGGCATGCATGAGAAGCAATCTTCCTATCCTTTCCTTCTTATCCCTTGTAGCGTTATACACATAAGACCCAGCGGTGACTTTACCGGAGAAAACCCTAAAGTAAGTGAGCTGTCCCGCATAAGGGTCGCTCATAACTTTAAACACATAAGCACAGAAGGGCTCTTCGTCAAAAGGCTTTCTCTCCTCCTCTTCGGAGGTTTTTGGATTTATTCCCTTTGCAGGAGGTACATCAAGGGGAGAAGGAAGGTAATCTATGACCGCATCAAGGAGCGGCTGAACACCTTTATTTTTAAAGGCAGAACCGCAGAGAACCGGCACAAGGTTTCTGTTTATAGTAGCCTTCCTGAGAACCCTCTTTAGGTCCTCAGCGGATATCTCCTCTCCCTCCAAGTATCTCATCATCAGGTCGTCATCCTTTTCCACTATGGCTTCTACCATTTTAGCGCGCCACTCTTGGGCTTTATCCAAGTATTCCTGAGGGATGTCCACCACCTCGTACTTGGCACCAAGAGTTTCCTCAAGCCATATGATGGCTTTCATGCTCATGAGGTCCACCACACCTTTAAACTGATCCTCAGCACCTATGGGTATCTGAATGGCAACGGGCTTTATGCTGAGCTTTTTTTCTATCTCGTTGAAAACTCGGTAAAAGTCCGCGCCGAGCCTGTCCAGCTTGTTTATAAAGGCTATTCTCGGCACACCAAATCTGTCTGCCCACCTCCAGTTGGCTTCCGACTGCGGCTGGACACCTTCTACCGCTGAGAAGATGAAGATAATACCATCCAGCACCTTCATAGAGCGCACCACTTCTACCGAGAAGTCCACGTGTCCGGGTGTGTCTATGATGTTTATTTGATGATCCTTCCAATAGCATGCGGTGGTTGCTGCTGTTATGGTTATACCCCTCTCTTTCTCCTGAGGCATCCAGTCCATTGTGGCTGCACCTTCGTGTACCTCACCTATCTTGTAGGTTTTTCCTGTGTAGTAGAGTATTCTCTCGGTGGTTGTGGTTTTTCCTGCGTCTATGTGGGCAACTATTCCTATGTTCCTTAGCCTTTCTATGGGTACCGCTCTTGGCATCTTTATTCCTCCTTTACCACCTAAAGTGAGCAAAAACTTTGTTGGCTTCTGCCATTCTGTGCGTATCTTCCTTCTTCTTTATAGCACCACCCTTACCTTCCAAGGCATCAAGAAGCTCCGCCTTTAATCTTTCCACCATGGTGTAGCTTCCTCTGTGTCTTCCTCTGGTTCTGGCTGCATCTACCAGCCACTTTATAGCTAGGCTTATTTGCCTTCTGGGCGGTACTTCCACGGGCACTTGATAGGTGGCACCTCCTACCCTTCTTGGTCTTACCTCATACTCGGGTTTTAACTGCTCTATCACCTTATGGAGCAATTCTGTGGGTGTCATTTTTGCTTCTCTTGATGCCTCCTCTAAGGCTGTGTATACTATGTACTCTGCAACGCTCTTTTTACCATCCTTCATCACTTTGTTTATTAGCTTAGCTACTAAGACATCTCCGTAAATAGGGTCTGGCATCACTTCTCTTGGAGGAACAGGTCCCTTTCTTGGCATTACTTCTTACCTCCTGCCTGAGCTTGTTTTGGTCTCTTAGCACCGTATTTGGACCTTGACTGTCTTCTGTTAGCCACACCGGCAGTATCCAATGCACCTCTAATCACTTTGTATCTCACACCAGGAAGGTCCTTTACCCTTCCCCCTCTTACCAGCACTATGGAGTGCTCTTGAAGGTTATGACCTTCACCAGGTATGTAGGCAGTCACCTCTATACCATTGGAAAGTCTCACCCTTGTAACCTTCCTGAGAGCAGAGTTTGGCTTTTTGGGCGTCACTGTGTACACCCTTACACATACACCCCTCTTCTGCGGATTACCCTGCAGAGCAGGGGATTTGCTCTTTTTTCTCTTTTGCTCTCTGCCTTGCCTTACAAGCTGGTTTATGGTAGGCATACCATCTCCTCCTTTCAAGCAGTCTACTATTATAACACATCCTTTAGAGCTTTTGCCTTTGTCTCCTCAATAACTTTGACCACAGCGTACTTTCCTGCACCAGTTCCAGCAGGTATGAGGTTTCCTATAATTACATTCTCCTTTATTCCTCTCAAGTCATCTACTTTGCCCTCGCACGAAGCATCCGTTAGTACCTTAGGCGTCTCTTGGAAGGATGCTGCGGATATCCAGCTTCTCGCGGTAAGCGCAGCCTTAGATATGCCAACCAAGATAGGTTCTACCTTAGGTAGCTTGCCTCCTTCTTCTTTTATCCTCTCAACTTCCTGCTCAAGGTCTTCCATGTCCACCTCCTCATTCACCAAGAACCTGCTGTCTCCAGGGTCTACTACCCTCCTCTTTCTAAGCATCTGTTTTATGATGATCTCAAAGTGTTTGTCGTTTATGTCAACACCTTGCAGTCTGTAAACCATTTGCACCTCTTTGAGTAGGAACTTTTGAAGTTCGTCTATGCCCTTTATCCTGAGGATCTCTTCGGGTACAGGTGTTCCGTCCGTCAGTGGGTCTCCAGCGCTTACTGTATCACCGTTTTTGACCAGAAGGTGTTTGCCCTTTGGTACAAAGTACTCTCTCTGAAGTCCGGTGTCTTTGTTATAAACTACAATCTTATACCCTCTTCCCTTTATCCTTACTTGCCCATCTATTTCAGCTTTCACACTCTCGGTTATGTTACTTCCCTTCTGTACATATTGACCGTGGCTTACCAGAATGTACTCGTCCTTCTTTATGTCGTACTTTCTTGTTTCACCAGTTTTGGGATTGTAAAGTATCACCTCATCCGCATCCTCATAAATTCTCACTGTGCCATCTATCTCAGTGAGTATGGCAGGATTTTTGGGCTTCCTTGCCTCAAACAGCTCTTCAACTCTGGGCAAACCGCCTACTATGTCCCTAACCTTTGCCATCTCCTTGGGTATTCTTGCAAGCACATCTCCCGGGCTCACCTGATAGCCCTTTACCACATAATACTTGTGCTGTATCTCAGTGCCTTCAGATTCGCTACATGTAGGACATATGCTCCACTCGAGCTGTATGTGTTCAGGTGGTATGTTCAGTATAGAATTGACGGGTAGGTCATAGGTGAGTTCTCTACCATCTGGGGTAGCCACTACTAACCTTGGAGTGTGGAGCATGGCATCTTTTGGTCTTGTAAAAGACACTACTGTGGATGTTTTTCCCGAAAGAGGGTCTCTTTCTTCTTTCACCGTCACATCCAGCACTATGTCTTTGAACTCTACCTTTCCACCTTCCTCCGCTATTATGTATGTATTGAAGGGATCCCATTCTGCGAGAATTGTACCTTCTTTTACCTCCTGACCTTCCTCTACATGAATGGTAGCTGCGTAGGGTACCGAATGTCTTTCCACAGGTCTTGAGTCTTTATCAAGCACTGCTATTGCTGCATCTTTTGAGATGTTTATGAGCTTGCCTTCCTTGTTCTTTATGAGCTTCATATTGTAATACTTTATTCTGCCGCTGGTTTCGCATGTCAGAACATTCTGAACTCTTTCCGCGACTGCAGCGCCTCCTATGTGGAAGGTCCTCATGGTGAGCTGTGTGCCGGGCTCACCTATGGATTGAGCTGCTATTATACCCACAGCTTCACCCACATCCACCAGCTTCCTTTGAGAAAGGTCCCACCCGTAACACATGGCACATACGCCGAATTTGGCTTCGCATGTAAGAGGGGACCTCACTTTTACCTTCTCTATGCCTGCATGCGCTATCCTGTCTGCTAAACCCTCGTCCACTATCTGGTTCCTCTTGGCTATTACCTCACCCGTGTAGGGGTCTACAATATCCTCCGCTAAGGTTCTACCTATTATCCTGTCTTTAAGAGGTACCTTTTCCTCTCCACCTTCCACTATAGCTGTCATATCTATGCCTCTATGGGTTTTGCAGTCATGTTCAGTAATCATAATATCCTGCGCCACATCCACCAATCTCCTGGTGAGGTAACCGGCAAAAGCTGTTTTTAGAGCTGTGTCCGCAAGACCCTTTCTCGCACCGTAGGTGGAGATAAAGTACTCAAGTACCGAAAGCCCCTCTCTAAAATTGGATATAATGGGGGTTTCTATGAACTCACCCGTGTGCTTTGCCATGAGCCCCCTCATGGCGGCGAGCTGTCTTATCTGGTCTCTGTTTCCTCTTGCTCCAGAGTTTGCCATCATGTATATGGGGTTGAAAATGCCCGGATAGACCTTTTCTCCTTCCTTCCTCTGGCTCTTTTCTATCTCTTCAAACATGGCTTTTGAAACTCTATCTGTTATCTCCGACCAGAGGTCTATGATTCTGTTGTACCTTTCCTTGTTGGTCAGTAGCCCTTTCATGTACTGGTCTATGATCTCGTCCGCCTGCTGGAAAGATTCTTTGAGTATGTCCTTCTTTACTTTGGGTATCTGAAGGTCGTCCACGCTTATGGATATAGCCGCTTTTGTAGCCATGTTAAAGCCAAGCTCTTTAAGGTCATCCAGAAACTTTGCGGTTCTTTCAGTTCCATACTTGTTGTATATGTTTGTGATGAGCTTGGAAACTTTCTTCTTGTCAAGAGGTTCGTTTACGAAGGGATGGCCTTCGGGCAGTATGCTATTAAAAAGCACCCTTCCAGGAGTCGTTTCTATAAGTTTACCGTCTTCTAATCTAAGCTTTATTCTGGCGTGCATATCCACCTTTTGATTTTCTAAAGCCAGAAGCACCTCCTCTTTGCTGAAGAAGAGCTTAGCTTCTCCCTTTGCACCTGGTACCTCTTGCGTTATGTAATAAACGCCCAGGATCATGTCCTGAGAAGGCATGGTGATGGGCTTTCCGTGAGCAGGAGATATGATGTTTTGTGTAGAAAGCATAAGTATGTATGCCTCCAGCTGTGCGGTTATGCCCAAAGGTACATGAACAGCCATCTGGTCTCCGTCAAAGTCCGCGTTGAAAGGTGGACACACAAGAGGATGGAGCTGTATAGCTTTGCCATCTATGAGAACTGGCTCAAAAGCCTGGATGGACATTCTGTGAAGGGTGGGTGCACGGTTTAGAAGCACAGGGTGCTGTTTCACTACTTCTTCAAGGCACTCCCAGACCTCCGCAGTTTTTTGCTCCACTAACTTCTTGGCATTCTTTATAGAAGTTGCGTAACCTTTCTCCTCAAGCCTCCTGTAAACAAAAGGTTTGAAAAGTTCCAGAGCCATAATTCTGGGAAGTCCACACTGGTGCATTTTAAGCTCCGGTCCCACCACTATGACGGATCTGCCCGAGTAATCCACCCTCTTGCCCAGAAGGTTCTGTCTGAATCTTCCCTGCTTTCCTTTCAGATAGTCCGAGAGGGACTTTAAGGCTCTGCCGTTTTGGGTCACTACTCTTCCGCGCTTGCCATTATCTATAAGAGCGCTGACCACCTCCTGAAGCATCCTCTTTTCGTTCCTTATGATTATCTCGGGTGCGTCAAGCTCTATAAGTCTTTTGAGCCTGTTGTTTCTGTTTATGATTCTCCTGTATAGGTCGTTAAGGTCGGAGGTAGCAAATCTTCCTCCGTCAAGAGCTACCAAGGGTCTTAGCTCGGGGGGAAGTACGGGAAGCACTTCCAGTATCATCCACTCGGGTCTGTTGCCGCTCTTTATAAAGTCCTCTACCAGCTTTAGCACCCTTATAGCCTTCCTTACCTTGGCTTCGGAGACCTCTTTGAGAACCGCTGACCTTATGTCTTCCTTTATCTTTTCAAAAACCGGAAGCTCTCTTTTCCTCTCTTTTACCCTTTCGTAGTATTCGCGAAGCGCTTCCCTGCCTGTAAGACAGTCCTCTCCGCCATCTTCCGAAAGAAGCTCACCGGTTTGTATGTTAAGGTAGTACTCTTCGTTCAATATGCCCAGTAGTGCCTGCTCCAGCGTCATGTCGTCAGGATGCTTTATCTCCACTCCGTACAGCCTGAAGTCTTCCGCTATAACTTTTACTATCCTGTGGTATATTTTCTTGTGCTTTTCCTCAAGGTGTTTGCCAAGGTCCTCAAACCCAAGGCTGTAAGGTTTTATCTCCTCCCTTAGCTTTCTGGCGTAAGCCTGAAGGTCAAGAGAGGAAAGAACCTTTTTTATTATCTCCGCGCCCATACCCCCTTCATACCTGTGCTCCAAGCTTGTGGCGTACTCGCTCATGTACCTGTCTTCGTCAACAACATAGAGCTTTACAAACTTGGTATTGCCTATGTCGTCCTTTATGGGTATGGTGTCTTCCATCTCCTCAAACTTTTTCTCCTCCTCCTCGCTTATCGGGTACTCTATAACCAGGTAAGACTCAAAGTAAACCACCCTCTCCGCATCCCTTGTGGACAGGTTGAGAAGGGTGGCTATCTTGGATGGAGAGCTTTTGAGAAACCATATGTGAGCTACAGGCGCGGCAAGCTCTATGTGCCCGAACCTCTTTCTCCTCACATAAGATTTGGTCACCTCAACACCGCACCTGTCGCATATGGTGCCTTCAAACCTCTTACCCCTGTACTTTCCACACAGACACTCGTAATCCTTTATGGGACCGAATATCTTGGCACAGAATAGTCCATCCTTTTCCGGCTTGTGAGTTCTGTAGTTTATGGTTTCTGGCTTTTTGACCTCCCCGTAACTCCAGCTTCTTATCTCTTCTGGCGAAGCCAGCATAAGTTTTATCTTCTCAAAGGGAAGAAGTCCCTTTCTCATCTTTCTTCCTCCTCAATTTCTATCTGGTCACAGGGTTTTGATTCCCCGTTCTCGCACTTAACATTTAGCCCGAGAGCTTTAAGCTCTCTTACCAGCACCCTGAAGGACTCAGGTATGCCTGGCGTATAGGTGTACTTTCCTTTGACTATGGCTTCGTAAACCTTGGTCCTTCCTTCTATGTCGTCGGACTTGACGGTTAGCATCTCCTGAAGGGTGTAGGCAGCACCGTGAGCCTCCAGAGCCCATACCTCCATCTCTCCCAGCCTTTGACCACCAAACTGAGCCCTTCCACCAAGAGGCTGTTGAGTGACCAATGAGTACGGACCTGTGCTTCTGGCGTGTATCTTGTCATCCACCATATGGATGAGCTTTAGCATATACATATATCCCACGGTGACTTTGGTATCAAAGGGTTCACCTGTTCTTCCATCGTAAAGCGTGATCCTTCCATCCTCGGGAAGCCCTGCCATCTTCAGAAGCTCCTTTATATGTTCTTCGTTAGCTCCTTCAAAGACAGATGTTGCGACAGGTATACCCTTTTCCGCATAGCTTTCCACCACTTTTATGAAATCCTCATCACTCAAACTGTTTAAAAAGCTCTCTATGTACTTGGTGTTTTCTCCATCTTTTGTATCTCCCACCGAGTAGACCTTTTTCAAAAACTCCACTATCTCCTGCCTGCTTGCCATGTGTTCTATGAGTTCTCCAAGCTTTTTACCAAGCTCTTTGAGCGCCCATCCCAAGTGGGTTTCCAGTATCTGACCTACATTCATACGGGATGGCACACCCAGAGGATTCAGCACTATGTCAACGGGTGTTCCGTCCGGAAGGAAGGGCATGTCTTCTACGGGAAGCACCACTGATATGACCCCCTTGTTTCCGTGTCTTCCCGCCATCTTATCACCTACCTTAATCTTCCTCTTCTGAGCTATGTAAACCTTTACTAAGGTGACAACACCGGGTGGAAGCTCGCTCCTTTTACCTATGGATTCCTCTTTTTCCTTGTAAATCCTTTCCAGAAGTTCCACCTGAGCCTTTGTTCTATCCCTTATCTCGTTTATCCTATTGCACAGATCTTTATCCTCAAAGAGATTTTCAGGTTTCGCAACTATGTAGTTGAGAAGCACCTCAAAGGTCTTTTCGTCAATCACTGTACCCGCCTTGTAAGTTTTCTTCTTTACCGTTATGTCCTTGTCCGTCTTTTTACCCAAAACTAAATCTCTTATTATCCTGTTTCTACCTTCTACGAGAAGTTTCTTTCTCTTTTCCAGCTCGTTGCGAAGAGCTTCCCTTTCTTGTCTCTCCACATGTTCAGTAAGGTAGTTCCTACGCTCTCCTACCTTTCTTGCAAAGACTTGCACATCAACCACCACACCTTCTACGCCGGGCGGACATCTGAGAGATGTGTCCTTTACATCCCTTGACTTCTCGCCAAAGATGGCTTGAAGAAGTTTTTCCTCCGGAGTTAGTTGCTGTTCCCCCTTAGGTGTTACCTTTCCCACCAGTATATCACCCGGCTTTACATAGGTGCCTATCCTGACTATACCAAATTCATCAAGGTGTGCCAGCATCCTTTCAGGAATACCCGGCACCGACCTGGTGATCTCCTCATAACCTATCTTGGTTTCTCTTGCCTCCACTTCCAGCTCTTCAATGTGGATGGAAGTAAAGACATCATCCTTTACGAGTCTCTCCGAGATTACTATGGCATCCTCAAAGTTATAGCCCCTCCAAGGCATAAAGGCAACAAGCACATCCTTACCCAAGGCGAGTTCACCCATTTGCGTTGACTGACCGTCCGCCAGCACATCACCTTTGCTTACCTTTTGACCCTTAAAGACTAGGGGTCTTTCGTTTATGCAGGTGTTCTGATTGGTCCTTTGCATCTTCTTGAGTTCGTATATGTCTATACCAATGTCTGTAGGGTCGTTTGGGTCTATCTCTTCGGGATTTACCCTGACTATTATCCTTTTGCTGTCTACCTCCTCCACTATTCCACCCCTTTTGGCAACGATTACAGCTGCACTGTCGTATGCTACCTTCTTCTCCATTCCTGTACCTACTAAAGGAGAGGATGTAAACACCAGAGGTACTGCCTGTCTCTGCATATTGGAACCCATTAGTGCCCTGTTGGCATCGTCGTGCTCAAGAAAAGGAATCAGCGAGGCGGACACCGAAACCACCTGTCTTGGAGAGACATCCATGTAATTTACCTGCTGAGGTTTTACTATCTGGATGTCGTTTTTGTATCTTGCAAGAACTCTATCCGCATTTATTTTGCCTTCCTCATCGGTGGGCGTGTATTGGGCTATGACATAATTCTCCTCTTCATAGGCTGCAAGATACTCTATCTCGTCAGTAACTTTTCCGTCTATCACCTTCCTATAAGGTGTTATGATAAAACCAAACTCGTTGATTTGGGCGTACACAGTTAAAGAGGTAACCAATCCTATGTTCTGACCTTCTGGTGTTTCTATAGGACATATTCTGCCATAATGAGAGGGGTGTACATCCCTTATCTCAAACTTGGCGCTTTCTCTGGTGAGTCCTCCAGGACCCAGAGCGGATAGTCTTCTCTTGTGGGTTAGCGCAGAGAGGGGATTTGTGTTGTCAAGGTACTGAGAGAGAAGTCCGCCTTTGAGAAACTCGTAAAGGGCGCTGGTAAGATATCTGGGATTTAAGAGGTCCTGAGGCTTTAAGTGTGGGTCTTCTGGATTGGCAACGGTACATCTATCCCTGAAAAACTTCTCCATACGCGCCACACCTATACGGGCTTGGTTTTCAAGCAGTTCACCTATGGATCTCACCCTTCTGTTGCCCAGGTAAGCAATGTCATCCTTTTTCTCTCTACCAAAGCGAAGGTCTATCAGGTACTTAACCGTATTTACCAGGTCTACGGGCAGGACAAATCGCGCGGCACCTTCCGTATAATCCCTTACCCTTACCTGATCCTTTGTTTTGAAGACCTCCTTTAGCATCTGCTCTGTTATAAGTTCACCCTCAATGTATCCACTGACCTTCTCGGCGAGAGCTAAAGGAGGTAAGACTGAGAGCCTTTCCACATCCGCGGGTTTTAGCACCTTTGGTGGTCTGTGAATCTTTGCATTTATCTTCACCCTTCCCACTCTTGAAAGGTCGTACCTGGTTATGTCTTCAAAGTAAAGGGAGAAGTGGGACCTTGCCCTGCTTACCAGGTGTTCCAGCTCCATCACCATAGGTTCTACAGCTCTTAGCTTCTTGTATATATCTACAAGAGCTATGTCTCTAAAGGTAAAACGGGCAGGTATTATAATAGGACTTCTTTTGTCAGGGTCCCGCGGTGAAGTTTCCGCAATTAAAGTTTCTATAATGATCTTTCCATAAGGGCTTTTGACGGCGCTATCTCTAGGTACTGCTGTCAAAAGGTCCAGCCTTATTCTCTCGTCTTTGAGCAGTCTCTTGAGGTCCTCAGCATCCTCTATATATCTCTCCTCTAAGAATTCTTCCTCTTTACCCTTTCCTTCAAGTTTTCCTTTGTATCTAAGAATAGCAAACAGGTAATTGTTAGATAGGTCTTCCACTCTGTATTCTTCACCCGTTTGTTTATCAAACAGACGCCCACCTTCTGAAAAGAAGGCTCTGGTTTCTGGATAAAAGTACTTTAGAATGTCATAGGCGGTTTCTAACCCAAAGGCTCTGAATATGTACGAACCGCTTATCTTCTTCTTGTCAACCCTCGCAGTCAGGATATCTGTAGTGCTTGAGAGTTCAAACTCTATCCTTGAACCCTTGTCTGGTATTATGCTGGCTCTGTATATGATCCTTACTATGGTGGTGTCTTTCTGCCTTTCTTCCTTCTCCTCAAAAAACACGCCAGGAGATCTTATAAGCTGACTTACCACTATTCTCTCGCTTCCGTTAATCACAAAGGAGCCTGTTTCTGTCATCATAGGTATTTCGCCAAAGTAAACCTTTTTGGGTTCAAGAGCCTTTTCCCCCTTTTTGGTCTTCACCTTTAACCTCACAAGCACCCTCAAGGGTACCGCGTAAGTAAATCCCTTAGTTTTACACTCTTCTACCGTATACTTTTCCTTGTATGTAAGCAATGTACCACACTTGGGGCATTTTACTCCATATCCACCAAGAAAACTCTGGTCGTTGTATGCTTTGTATCCACACCTATTGCACTCCCACTCGCCTACCTCATATCCTAAGTACTCAACGGTGATCTTCTCATCTGGGTCCTTGAAGGGAAAGGAGGTTTTGAATATATACTCAAGACCCTTAGATTCGCGCTCATGGGGAGATTTTTTAAACTGCAGAAAGCTCTCAAAGGATTCTTTTGGTAAAAACAGAAGGTGGGGAGGCTCAAGTATTTCTGACCTTCTTCCAAAGAACTTCCTAGGTAAGGATAAGTTTCTTCTCATGGTCTAACCCTCTTTATATACTCTGGGAAACTTATAAGTATAAAGTAGGTTAACTAAAAAGTCAAGTAAAAAGAAAAACCCCCACACTGCACTGGGGGCTTCACCTTCAGAGAGTTTCATACCTTCCTTAGGATTACTTTATTTCCACTTCTGCACCCGCTTCTTCAAGTTTTTTCTTGATGTTTTCCGCTTCCTCCTTAGAAACTCCTTCCTTCACCGGCTTTGGCGCTGATTCCACAAGATCCTTTGCTTCTTTGAGTCCCAAGCCTGTTATTTCCCTTACCACTTTTATCACATTGATCTTGTTGGCTCCAGCACTCTTGAGAATTACATCAAACTCTGTCTTTTCCTCTACCGCAGGGGCAGCAGGTCCCGCCGGTGCAGCGGCTGGTGCAGCAGCTACCATAGCTGCAGATACACCGAACTTCTCTTCAAGCTTCTTTACCAGCTCGGCAACCTCAAGAAGGGTCATGTTGCCAATTGCCTCAACGATCTCGTCAATGGTAAGTGTAGCCATCTGTAAAACCTCCTTTAAGATTTTTTCTCTTCCAAAGCTTTTAAAGTTAAAACCAGCTTTTGGGGCACCGCCTTAAGGGCCATAATAAAGTTTATAAGAGGCGCCTGAAGGGTACCCATAAGCTTGGAGACAAGGACTTCCACAGGTGGCAATTCCGCAAGAGATTGCACATCCGCAGGCATTAAAAACCTACCTTGCATGTAACCACCTTTCACTTTCTCTAAGGGGTTGTCCTTGTTTAGCTCCTTCCCAAAGTCGTAGATTTTCTTTGCTATCAGGACAGGGTCACCGTAAGAGAACACTACCGCAGTAGGTCCCACCAGTACCTCCCTGTGGTCCGACAGAGGAGTATCCATAAAGGCTCTGTAAAGAAGGGTGTTTTTACCCACAAGTATCTCACCATCAGCAGATTTTATCTCGCTTCTCAGCTTAGACATACTCCCAGCATCTACGCCAGTAAAGTTTAAAAATATCAAAAGATTGGACCTGTCAAAACGCTCCTTATAACCTCTTATTTTCTGCTCTTTCTCCTTCCAGCTCTTTCTCATGCTGACCTCCTTATGCGGCAAGCTCTTGGAGTCTCCTAAGGGTTTGAGCTATGTCCACCTTAATGCCTGGGCTCATTGTACTGGATAAGGTGATGCTCCTTACATACTGACCTTTTGCACCTGGCGGTTTGGCTTTAACTATAGCATCAACGGCTGCATACACATTTTCTACAAGCTTCTTCTCATCAAAAGAAATCTTACCCACGGGGATGTGTATATTACCCGTCTTGTCCACCCTGAACTCAACTCTACCTCTTTTTGCTTCCTCCACCGCTTGCCTTATGTTGGGTGTGACTGTGCCCGTTTTGGGGTTTGGCATCAGCCCTTTGGGACCGAGTATTTTACCAAGTTTGGCCACCTTGGGCATTATCTCAGGCGTGGCTATCACCACATCGTAATCCACCCACTCCTCTTTGAGTATTCTGTTTATAATATCCTCTCCGCCCACATAGTCCGCTCCTGCCTCCTGAGCTACTCTTTGCTGCTCACCTTCTGCCAGGACCAGCACCTTAACTTCCTTACCAAGGCCGTGGGGAAGCACTAAGGATCCTCTCACCATCTGGTCCGCGTACTTGGGGTCCACACCCAGTTTCATGGCAAGTTCCACCGTCTCATCAAACTTAGCACCTGCTTCTTGGTGTATCTTCTTTAGCATTTGTACCGCTTCCTCTACGGTATGAAGCTTGCTTTTGTCAAATAAATTAAGAGCCTTTGTATAGCGTTTTCCTCTCTTCATGGCTTTCACTCCTTCCATCCTTCTATCTCTATGCCCATGCTTTTTGCTGTTCCTGCTATGCTTCTCATAGCTGCGTTTATGTCCTGTGTGTTCATATCCTTTAATTTTAAGCTGGCTATCTCCCTTAGCTGTTCTATGGTGATCTTACCTACCTTTTGCTTTTTGGGATCTCCAGAACCCTTTTGCACCTTAGCAGCCTTTTTAAGAAGGTAAGAGGCGGGGGGAGTTTTCATTATGAAGGTGAAGCTCCTATCCTGATATATGGTGATCACCACAGGAACAACCGTACCTGGTTCAAACTCCTTGCTGGCTGCGTTGAACTGTTTTACAAACTCCATAATATTAACACCGTGCTGTCCCAGCGCAGGACCCACAGGAGGAGCAGGTGTAGCCTGCTGGGCAGGTAACATAAGCTCCACTGTAGCGCTTACCTTTTTAGCCATCTTTGCCTCCTAAAGCTTTTCCACCTGTGAAAAGTCAAGCTCCACAGGTGTTAGTCTTCCAAATATGCTTATAAGCACCACTATCTTCTCCCTTTCGGGGTGCACCTCTTCAACAGTGCCGGTGAAGTTCATGAAAGGTCCTTCTATAACCCTTACTTGATCACCTTTCTCAAAAAGCACTTTCACGGGTCTTACACCTTTCTTTACAAAGCTGATCACCCTCTCCACCTCTTTTTCATCAATGGGTACTACCCTACCTCCTACCAAAACAGGCTTGTAAACATGCGGCGTTTTCTCTATAGCTCTCAGGAGGGCATCGTTCATTTCAGCTTTTATAAGAAGATAGCCTGGGAACATCTTGGATTCAAGAATTATTTTGGCTTCTACTTTGTTTTCCTTGCAATTTATCTTCTGACCAGGCTTTGATATGGGTGGTGCTTCTATGCATGTATCACCCTCTACGCTCTCTATAACCTTTACTTCACCGTTCTCTATCCTAAATGTGGTCACACCCTTTTTACCCAGCACACTAAGATCCCTGTTGTTTCCTCTGAGGGATAGCCTGTACTTTTCTTTACCTTGCGTTCTTATTACCACCTTCTCTTCCGCAGGTACCACCACATCTTCCACATACTCTTGCAAACCTTCCAGCTCTATAACTTTGAGCAAATTTTCCCTTGCCGTAGCTTCTTTGCCAGCCTCAACTTGCAGTGCATACCACTTAAACTCACCCATCAGCTACCTCTCAAAGAAAGCAAAAGGTGTATCATCCTCGTAAAACCCACATCCAAAAGCCATAGGTATACACCTATGAGTAAAGAAAAAATTATAACACTTATGGTGGCCTTTGTCACCAGTTTTCTATCGGGCCATGTTACGCGGTCCACCTCTTGTCTTACACCTTTGATAAAGCTCTTGATCCTCTCCATACTTTTTCTCCATGCGGGGCACGGAGGACTCGAACCCCCAACCGCGGGATTTGGAGTCCCGCGCTCTGCCAATTGAGCTAGTGCCCCTATTTTACCTCTCTGTGTAATGTATGCTTTTTACACCACTTGCAGTACTTCCTTAGCTCCATCCTCTGTGGATGCTTCTGTTTGTTTTTGGTAGTAGAGTAATTTCTCCTCTTGCATTCGGTACATGCAAGCATCACTATCTCTCTCACAGCTGCCATCTTTACACCTCTCAGTCAAGGATTTGGGTAACCACTCCTGCTCCCACCGTCCTGCCTCCTTCCCTTATGGCAAATCTTAGCCCTTCTTCCATAGCCACAGGCTGTATGAGTTCCACCTCCAGCTCCACGTTGTCGCCTGGCATCACCATCTCTTGCCCCTCGGGTAGCTTTACCACTGTCCCCGTCACATCCGCTGTCCTAAAGTAAAACTGTGGCCTGTAATTGACAAAAAAGGGTGTGTGCCTGCCTCCTTCTTCTTTGCTTAACACATACACCTGTGCCCTGAAGCGCTTGTGTGGCTTTACAGTGCCCGGCTTTGCCAACACTTGTCCCCTCTCCACATCGTCTTTGCCTACTCCACGCAGCAAAACCCCCACATTGTCACCAGGCAACGCTTCATCCAGTATCTTCCTAAACATCTCTATAGAAGTTGCCACTGTCTTGAGTGGTTCTTCCCTTATCCCTACTATCTCCACCTCTTCCCCTGGCTTTAGCACTCCCCTCTCCACTCTACCTGTTACCACTGTACCACGTCCGGATATGCTAAATACATCCTCTATAGGCATCAAAAAGGGTTTGTCTGCTTCCCTTACAGGTGTTGGTACATACTCATCCATCGCTTTCAAAAGTTCTACTATGGCATTGCACCATCTGTCTGGTTTGCCTTGTTCAAGCTCCTGCAAAGCTCCCAGTGCAGAGCCTCTGATTACGGGCACCTCATCCCCTGGAAACTCATACTTAGAAAGAAGCTCTCTCACTTCCAGCTCCACCAGGTCCAAAAGCTCTGGGTCATCCACCATATCACACTTGTTCATAAAGACCACTATGTAAGGGACATTGACCTGTCTTGCCAAAAGCACATGCTCTCTGGTCTGTGGCATGGGACCGTCTGCCGCAGACACCACCAGTATGGCACCGTCCATCTGCGCAGCGCCTGTTATCATGTTCTTGATATAGTCTGCGTGTCCTGGGCAATCCACATGAGCGTAGTGTCTTTTGGGCGTCTCATACTCCACGTGGGTGATGTTTATGGTGATGCCTCTTTCTTTCTCTTCTGGTGCTTTGTCAATCTCTTCGTACTTGGTGCATTTGGCTTTGCCACCTGGCAACACACCTGCAGCTAAGACGCAGGTGATGGCAGATGTCAGGGTAGATTTGCCGTGGTCAACGTGTCCTATAGTTCCCACATTCACATGCTCCTTCTCTCTTATAAACTTCTCCTTTGCCATCGCTTTACCTCCAGTTAAGCCCAGGACCGGACTTGAACCGGCGACCTCACCCTTACCAAGGGTGTGCTCTGCCTACTGAGCTACCTGGGCTGAAGGATAAATTATACTAAAAAGTGATTATAAATGCAAAATTTTGATGGATCTTGATCGGAAGGGGAAAAGGTTATAAAATAATACACCTTTAGAGCCGGTAGCTCAGCTTGGTAGAGCAACGGACTTTTAATCCGTGGGTCGCGGGTTCAAATCCCGCCCGGCTCACATTAGATACTCTGGATTTGACATCCTTTCTGCGTCATCTGATATAACATCCGCTCTTTTGTTAACAGGCACGTAATGTGCCAAGTGTACAGGCTTTGAGTAAGAGGAAAAGAACTTGGCGTTTTTCAGTATACTTTATAAAAGTCTTGTAAGGAACATCATCAACAAGTATTGTAATTGTGCTGTCTTTCCTCAGGTAGGGTGAAACTCTGAGCTTTAGGGTCATCTTGCCTTCGGAAAGCTGGGTAAGGGTAGGGATGTAAAACTCGTACTTTGGATTTACACCCTTGAGAAGTAAATCTTCCGAAAGCAGGTTAAGCTCTTGAAAGGTAAAGACCCTCTCCGCTGTTTTACCGACGCTCAAGAAAGATAGAAAGATTAGGAATAAAAACACCACTCCTCTCACGCTTTTGATTATACTATAATAGTATCCTTATGAAGATAGCTATAGGTTCTGACCATGCTGGGTATTTGCTCAAAGAGAAGATAAAAGATTTTCTTCTGTCTAAGGGGTGTCAGGTGGTAGATGTTGGGACTAACTCTACCGCATCTACAGATTACCCAATATTTGCGCGTGAGGTGGCTCTTGCTGTTCAGAGAGGGGAGGTGCAGCAGGGTATTTTGATATGCGGGACTGGTATAGGCATGTGCATAACTGCCAACAAGTTCAAAGGTGTTTATGCTGCTTTATGCACCAACGAATATATGGCAAAAGTTAGCAGACAGCACAACAATGCCAACATTCTGTGTCTGGGTGGGAGAGTCTTAGGCGACGCGCTTGCCATATCCATTGTAGAAGCCTGGCTCAGTGCAGACTTTGAAGGAGGAAGACACGAAAGAAGAGTGAGCTTAATTAAAAGCATGGAGGAGGACAGCAAACCATGAGGTTTTACGGTATAGCTTCTGAAAGCAGGGTTACAGAGGTGCTGGAACATATAGAGGATGGCGTTTGGTTTTTTGAGGATACAAAAACTGGCTCAAGGGAAAGACTTGATGGTAAGCAAGTAAAAGAAAAACTGAGAGATATCTTAAAGCAGGTGGAGGAGTGGAAAGAAAAGCTGCATCTTATTCCTAAAAATACTGTTTTCGTTTTTGTGCACGAACCTTCAGACCCAAAAGCCTTTAAGATATACGATACTTCTTCCTTGGGGTGCGCATCAAGTCTCTCACCTCCCAGGTGGAAGATATACAAGGAAGGCGTGCAAATCAAAGACTGACAACTCTGCTTTTTCTAAAGATGATAAAGCCCAGCAGTGGAAAGACTATCATAAGCAGAGCGGAGAGTCTGTAGTTATCTCCTGTTAGATATAGTAGCAGTGACCATGCAAAGAGTCCACTGGTAGAGGCTATGCGTTCTGTCAAAGACAGGAAAGAGAGGCGTACAGAGACCTGCGTTTGGGGAAAGTTCTCTATTACAAAGAGTCTTGAGGTGGTCCAGAGGTGTGCCAAAGAAAGCCCTGCTAAGAAACCTACAACAAGTGTAAGATGCTTTGGTGTAAAGTAAAGGAGTGCAAGGAAGAAGGACCAGAAGAAAAAGCCCATAGGGAAGAGTTTAGAAGCTCCCCATCTGTCGGCTAACTTTCCAAAGACCACACCCCCCACCACACCACCAAAAGCAGAAAGACCTATTATCCTGTATATCTGGGTGTCCTCAAATCCGTAGACTCTCTTTAGATATATACCCATCATAGCTATTAGCGTGTTGGCAACTTCAGTAAGGGAAAGTATGGCAAGTATGGTCAGCAAAAACTTTCTGTCTTTGAGCACCTCTTTTATTTCTACCCTCTCCCTCTGTGGGGGGTTAGGAAGGAGCAGAAGGGAAGGCAAAACCAAAAGGGCAAAGAGAAAAGAAGCTTGAAAAAACACATCCGGCACACTCATGAGTCTTGCCAAAAATACGAGAGCTATTGCTGAGCTTATGTATCCCACTGCAACACCCAATCCCGATGCTAAACCTCTACTGTCAAAAGAAAGAAGCATAGAGTTGTAAAAAACAAGAGCCTGCTGGTGGAATACAGCCATCATACAGTAAACTAAAAGAGCCAAGTATGGTAAGTTAGCAAAAAGGCTCAAAGACATGCCACTAAAAGCTGTAAGCAGGCTGAAAATTACAAAAAGTTGCTTTCTCAGACCCTTTGTGTCTGCCAGCTTTCCAAGGTATAGAGCTAAGAAGAAAGAGATAAGGAAAGCTACTCCGTAAAGAGCAGAGTATGTCTTGGGGTCTATATACTTGGTTATAAAAAGAGGGAAGAAGGTGGAATAGATTAAGGCACCTAAAAGCGTTTCTCCCGCATCGTAGAGGGCAAATGATATAAGGTTAAGCTTTCTTCTCAGGCGTTATCTCCACCTCACACTCGTCAGTCTCACCGTAAACATCCCTTTTACACTGCTCAAGGGGAATAACTTTGTAAAACTTTTCCACATACATGTCCCAGTTATCAAGCAGGTGTTTTGCCCAGGCGCTACCTGTGTAAGTGTAGTGTTTGTTTATAAGAGACTTAAGCTCCTGCTCTTCCCTTTCGTGTCTTATCTTCCTTATCATCACATAGGAGGTGTTTATCTTCTTGCTTAGCTCTTGGTCCAGCACATAAGCATAACCTCCCGTCATACCAGCTCCCAAGTTAAAGCCTACGCTACCCAAAACTACAACTACACCTCCTGTCATGTACTCACAGCAGTGGAGTCCAGCACCTTCTACCACAGCTACAGCACCGCTGTTTCTTACAGCAAACCTCTCTCCCGCTCTTCCAGCTGCGTAAAGCTCCCCACCAGTTGCGCCATATAGACAAGTGTTGCCCATAATTACATGGTTTTGTGTATCCTCAACGCCCTGAGCCTTTATCACTATTCTTCCTCCGTACATACCCTTCCCTACATAATCGTTGGCATCTCCTAAAAGGGTTAAAGATACACCTCTGTGATTAAAAGCTCCAAAGCTCTGTCCGGCAGTTCCCACAAATGTGAGGTTTATGGTATCCTCTGGAAGACCACTGTCTTTATACTTTAAAGCTATGTAGTAATTTATCCTCACAGGCACGCTTCTGTCGGTGTTTCTTATAGTGTATTCTCTGTATACTTTTTCACCTCTTTCTATGTAAGGTAGTAGCTCCTGGACTATTTTCTGGTTGATGGAAGGTCTTGGGTTGTCGTTCCTGTGGACAGTGCACCTGCGCGGTTTGTCCGCCGGGTAGTCGTCTTTGAGAAACTTCTCCAACTTTATCCTCTTTGAACCAGGAATGTGGTCAAAGCTAAGAATGTCCAGAAGATCCCTCCTTCCTATTATGTCATCAAGTTTTCTAAAGCCCATCTCTGAGAGTATTTCTCTGACTTCTTGAGCCACAGCCCTGAAGTATGCCATCACATCTTCTACTTTGCCCTTAAACTTCTCCCTGTACTTGGGGTCCTGAGTGGCTACACCTGTAGGACACTGATTGGTGTGGCACATTCTTGCCATAACACACCCTTCCGCTATCATAGCAGCTGTACCAAAACCAAACTCTTCAGCACCCAAAAGCGCAGCCACTATAACATCTTTACCCGTTCTCATACCGCCATCAATCCTTATACGCACCTTGTCCCTTAGACCGTTTTCCATAAGCACCTTTTGTGTCTCTGCAAGCCCTATCTCCCAGTAGTTGCCTGCATTCTTTATTGAAGAGTAAGGGCTTGCTCCAGTGCCTCCCTCCGCACCGCTTATCTGCACTATATCCGCATAAGCTTTGGCAACACCCGCCGCTACTGTACCTACACCTGTTTCCGCTACCAGCTTTACGCACACTCTGGCATTGGGGTTTGCCTCCTTAAGGTCGTTTATGAGCTGAGCAAGGTCCTCTATGGAGTATATGTCGTGATGAGGAGGGGGTGATATTAATGTAACGCCAGGCTGAGCATGTCTGAGTTTTGCTATGTACTCACTTACCTTGTGCCCGGGAAGCTGTCCACCTTCTCCGGGTTTTGCCCCCTGCGCTATCTTTATCTCAATGTCTTGAGCTGAAGCCAGGTAGGTGGGTGTAACTCCAAACCTACCGCTGGCAACCTGTTTGATGGCAGAGTTCTTGATGGTCCAGTATCTTTCTGGGTCCTCTCCTCCCTCTCCCGAGTTGCTCTTCATGCCAAGTCTATTACAAGCCTCTGCTATAGTCTCGTGAGCCTCCGGAGAAAGCGCTCCCAAAGACATGCCACCAGTCACAAATCTTTTGAGAATATCCTCTACAGGTTCTACCTCCTCCAAAGGAACAGGATGAGGACCCTTCTTGTAGGTAAGAAGGTGTCTTATAAAGGTGGGGTGCTCGCCGTTGGCTATCTGAGAAAAGCTTTTGTAGTCCTGGTAATCTTTCGTCTCCAAAAATTTGTGTAATGCTCTCACCACAAAGGGTGACCAAGCATGCCATTCACCACCTTTTCTAAACTTCATATCACCGCCGTAATCCAACTGTGGAGTCTCTGCCTCGTATGCCATCTGATGCCTTTTTAGCATGCTCTCTTCTATCTCAAATATACCGTCGGACTCAACGGTGACAGGCGTATTGGGGAAGTATTCCTCTAGAAAGTCCCTGTTTAAACACACAGTATCAAAGATCTTAGCTCCCTGATAAGAGTTTAGCGTAGATATACCCATCTTGGACATGATCTTTAAAAGCCCGTCCTCAAGTGCTTTCTTGTAATTGAGAACTGCCTGATGGTAAGGGATGTTTATCTCTCCCTTTTTACAAAGTTCGTATATAGTCTCGTAGGCAAGATAAGGATATACTGCGGATGCTCCATAACCTATCAGACATGCCATATGGTGAGTATCCCTTGCTTCCCCCGTCTCCACTATTATGGATACCTTTGTGGAAAGACCTCTGTCCGAGAGCCACTTAAAAACAGCCGATACAGCCAAAAGACTTGGCACAGCAAGTCTGTAGCGTGATGTATTTCTATCAGTAAGTATCACTATATGGGCACCTTCCCTTACCGCTTCCTCCACACGCCTGCAGACTATCTCAACACCGAGCCTCAGGTCGCATATCTGAACACCTTCGTACATGGCATCGTACAGTATGTCCGTTATCCTCCTCTCTCCGGCAAGGTCCTGAAGCTCCACAACGCAGTAGCTTCTCTCTTTTGGGTAAGTCATGGGTATCTTAACTACCTTAAAGTAGGTCTGCTCCTCAATAGCTTTTATCTGATGGGGAAGGAGTATGGGACTTTCTATTTGAAAGCGCTTTGCGTGATCCTCTGTCTCTTTGAGGAAGTTTCTTTTGTGTCCTAGGTTCATCTTGAGGGACATAACTGCCTTTTCCCTTATGGGGTCTATGGGTGGGTTGGTGACCTGTGCAAATCTCTGCTTGAAGTATCTGAAAAGCAAAACGGGTTTTTCGGAAAGGGGAGGAAGAGGTGTATCGTCACCCATAGAGAAAGTCAGCTCCTTTCCCTCCTGAGCCATGTAAGATATGACATGCTTTATCTCCTCCTGAGTGTATCCGAAGAATATCTGTTTTCTGAGCCTTTCTTTATCCTCCGCAGGCTCAGGGATGGTATGCTCTTTTAATATGTCAGAAAGCCTAAGCAGATGCTTTCTTAACCACTCTCCGTAAGGCTTTTTTGAGGACAGTTCTCTGAGTATATCCTGCGTCTCTCTAACTGTGCCCTTTTGAAGGTCTACCGACAGAGTATCTCCGGGACCCAGCCTTCCCTTCTTCTTTATCTTTCTGCCCGAGAGGTCTATCATACCCACTTCGGAACCCAAAACCAGAATACCATCCTCTGTGAGTATGTACCTGGCAGGCCTAAGACCGTTTCTGTCCAGGTGTGCCCCTATGGTCTTTCCGTCGGTAAAAGCAACGGATGCAGGACCATCCCAAGGTTTCATAAGCAGGGACTGATACTCAAAGAAGTCTCTTACCTCTTGAGACATGTCTGGTACCTTTTCCCACGCAGGGGGAATGAGCATATTTATGGCATGTTCTGGAGAGTAACCTACCAGACAGAGAAGTTCAAACACCTTGTCTAAGGATGCAGAATCACTCTCATCGTAAGACACCAACGGTTTAATGAGCTTTATATTATCGCCAAAAATCTCGTGCTGTAGCTCGCTCTGAAGAACAAGCATCCAGTTTCTATTGCCCTGTATGGTGTTTATCTCACCATTGTGAGCCAGATATCTAAAAGGTTGAGCCAGCTTCCAATTGGGAAAGGTGTTGGTGGAGTATCTCTGATGGAAGAGACAGAAAGAAGACTCAAGCCCACCCTCTTTGAGGTCTATGTAAAAATTATCTAGCTGGAGAGCCACCATCATACCCTTATAAACCATGGTGCGGGACGAAAGGGAAGCCACATAAACTTTATCCCTGACCTTTGCATCTCTCTCTATCCTTCTTCTGAGCAGGTAAAGCTCAAGCTCTCTTTTGTCTTCTTCTATACCCTTTGCATCCAGAAGCAGGTGAAAAATTTTGGGCATGGTTTTTAGAGCCATCTCCCCAACAGCAGACCTATCAATGGGAACCTCCCTCCATCCCACCAAACGGAAGGGAGAGTTATTTATAAGCTCCTCTACAGGACCCCTTACATCCTCGTACAGGAATAACACACCTACGCACAGATTATCTATATGGGATAGATCAAGTCCTTCTTTTTGGATGTAATAGGAGAAGAAGGTTTTGGGTATTTCTACAAGTATGCCTGCACCATCTCCAGTCTTACCGTCTCCACCTATGGCTCCTCTGTGCGTCAAATTTTTTACTGCCTCTATTCCCCATCTTACTATCTGCTCGCTTTTTTCTCCCCTTATATTACAAACAAACCCAACTCCACAGGAATCGTACTCTCTCATCTCCATGCGTACCACCTCTCAAAAAAGTAAAGGAGCTATTATTTTAACTTAATTAAAGCTACTTAGATGTCAAATCTTGTATAATTCACCTCAGACCATAAACCATCTTTGTATATGTATGCCTTGCCTATGTCTTCACGCTTCATTTGAATCTTCCTTATTTTTGCGTATTCTTCTGGCGAAGCCAAAAACTTTTTGAGATGATCCTCTTCATCAAAAAACAGATAGAAATTCCTAAGCTAAGTGCTATTGCTTTGTCTGGTTTTATAAATGCGCTACACACAGGGCATCTTGCACCTTCAGGCAGGACTATACTTACACCTGCCTTTTTTAGGGCGTGGCGAGTTATAATAACCATTACCAAAAAAGCTCCCAGGGTTATCAAAAAGGATACCTTCAGGGCGGTATCTCCCTTAAAAAGTAGGGACACTACAAAGGATATAAGGCTCAGAATTGTTACTGAAAGCACCGCATAAATGTACTTGGCTGGGACACCTCTTATGGCAAAAAGTATTATTACCCCTATGTTGAAGAACTCCACAAGGCGGGCAAGGATAAAAAGCACTCCGTCAAGTACTGGTGTCTCCACAGAAAATAATTTAACTCTCCAACAGTTTAAGGATGCTCTCTGTCTTACTTATGGGGTCCTTATCCTCTACAATGTCCCTACCTATAACGATTATGTCCGCACCACTCTCTATAGCTTCCTGAAGGCTCACACTTCTTATCTGGTCTCTTTTTGCACTACCGATGCTCACTCCCGGCACAACTGCCAGAAATTCCCTTCTTATACCTTTTTTCAAAGAGCTTACCTCCCTTCCAGAGCATACGACACCGTCAAGCCCTTCCTGTATGCACATACTAGCGAGTTTGTAGACAAGCTCATCCGTAGAAGCTTCTATGCCCAGCTCTCTCAGAAAGCTCTCATCAAGACTAGTCAGAAGTGTAATACCCAAAAGCTTTATCCTCCCCTTTGCTTGGCTTGCCTCTCTTAGCGCAGTCCTTCCACAAAGAGCATGCACAGTGAGGTAATCGGGAGATAGCTCCGCTGAAGATATTACACCGTTCCTTACCGTGTTGGGTATGTCGTGCAGTTTTAGGTCAAGGAAGAGCTCAAAGCCACCATCTTTTATCAGGTCAGTTATTTGTCTGTGATGGCTTATGAAGAGCTTGTACCCAACTTTAAAGATGATAGGATAGCCTTCAAGAGCCTTAACTATATCTTTTGCCTTTGCATAATCCGTATCAAGAGCTACGCAGAGCTTAGCCATAGACTATTCTCTTGAAGTTTTCAAGAAGTTTGAGCCCAAGCTTCTGGCTTTTCTCGGGGTGAAACTGAAGACCAAAAATTTTCTGGTATTCTACAGAGGAAACAAATTCAACGCCATAATCCGTAAGAGTGGCTATCACTTCTCTTCTTTTTGGCACCACATGATAAGAGTGGACAAAGTAGAAGTAATCGCCATCCTTTATTCCTTCAAAGAGAAGACTTTCTCTTGTCTTCCATATCTGGTTCCAACCTATGTGGGGTACTTTTACCTGTGGAGGCAGTAAAATTACCTCACCTTCAAGAATGCCAAAACCCTTCTCTTCTCCAAATTCATAGCTTTTCTCAAAGAGGAGTTGAAGTCCTAAGCATATACCAAGATAAGGCTTGACCTTTTCTATGTGCCTTAATATGGCAGAGAAAAGCCCCAAGTTTTTCAAATTGCCAATAGCATCTTTAAAGGCTCCTACTCCTGGCACCACAAGAGCATCTGCTCTAAGAACCGCATCGGGGTCCCTTGTTATGATAGGACTAAATCCTACCTTCTCAAGAGCCTTGCTGACGCTTCTTATATTACCCATGCCGTAATCTACAAGGACAAGCATTCAGACTCCCAAAAGAGCGGATATTTCGCTGAGCTTTCCGGTGGTGAGCAGAATACCTAAGATAATCAGTAGCAAACCTCCCACCATCTCCACTACTCCAAAGAATCTGCTAAATCTCTTTACAAAGCCTAAGAAAGCGGAAAGAAGAGCACCTGCCACTATAAAGGGCAAACCCATACCCATTGAAAACACAAAGAGAAGCATTGCACCTTTTGTAACTGTCTCCTGTTGAGAGGCGTAAAGAAGGATAGACCCAAGTACAGGACCTATGCAAGGACTCCAGCCAAAGGCAAAAAACACACCTACCAAAAAGGCTCCCAGTAGAGGCAGATCACTCTTTGCTTCCTTCCTCGTCTGTCTGTATAACATCTCATGAAAGCCAAATAGATACAAAAACAGGCACACAAGCACTATACCCGCCAGGTCAAAAAAGAGCTTTTGGGATAATATACCAAGAAAGTAAAGGGAGGCTATTAATGAACCCACCCCAATGGCTTCCTTTAAAAAGTTCTCTCTCAGAAATACCCCGGAAAAGTGAAGTCCGAAGAAAACCACCAGGGCACCACCAAATTTGGCTATGATGGTTTGATAATCTCTTAGCACCTGACCCACAGCGCTGGCACCTGCCCCCAACAAGGTAAAGACCAGAGAAAACCCAAGCACAAAGAGTATAGACGCCAAAAGCAAACGCCAGCTAAAACTCCTCTTTTCCTCCCTTATCTCCTGTGCACCTATACCCGATATGTAGGATATGTACCCTGGTATTATGGGAAGTACGCAAGGAGATAAAAAGGCAAGCAGACCAGCGGTAAAAGCCAAAAGGAAGGATACTTCAAACATGTTAGCACCTTTTGTCAGGACCAAGTAAACTCTGTATATCTTCCTTAACTTCCCTGTATACTCCCAACTTCATCTTATAAAGCCTTCCATCTCTGTCTATAAGGTAAGATGTGGGAAGACCTACAAGCTTGATATTGTCATTGCCCTCCAAGATAATAAAGGAAGGTTTTAGTTCTTTGAGGTATCTGTCCCTTGCATCAGTGTTGGTGTCCATGCTTACCGCCAGGATCACAAATCCGTTCTTTTTACAATCTTCGTAAACCTTCTCAAATATTGGCATCTCCTCCCTACAAGGTGGACACCAGCTTGCCCAGAAATTCAGAAGCACTATCTTACCCCTAAAGTCCGAAAGGCGATAAACCTTCCCATCAAGCCCTGTAAAGGTAAAGTCTGGGAGAGTCTGCTCGGAAGGAGTAATTGCGCTGTAGCCTTCTTCATCCTCTTTTTTGTGCATAAAGGCAAAGAAGAGCAAGCCACCTAAAAGCAAAAAAGCTAAGAGATAGGAGATCTTTCTCATGTGCTTATATTATAATATTTAGGAAACGCTTGTCAAGTGTCCAGGAGGGGTGGCCGAGTGGACGAAGGCGGGTGATTTGAAATCACCAGTGGGTTTACAGCCCACCGGGGGTTCGAATCCCTCCCCCTCCGATAATATAATTATAATTTGACAAAAAAATGGGACACCCCACCCCTATAGACTTCTTGATTTTCAAGGCTGTGCAAGGTGTCCCGTCAAACAATTTTTAGCCCTCAAAAAAGTTTGACAAAAAATGGGACACTTTATTGAGAATTTTTCGCATTAAAAGAATCTGCAAATTTGCAGGTTTTAGTATTGCAAAAAATTCTCATTTAGTGGGTTCCCTAAAGCGTTGTTGGTAGTGGGCGCACTGTCCGATTTTTGCAATTTTTGCAAATTTCGGACAGTGAGGGTGGGGGCTTCGTCAAAATCTGCAATTTTTGCAATTTTTGACATCTCAGACTTAGTCTTAGATCTGGCTGTCAGAAAAACACATCAAGCCATGCCGTTCCATTTTTCCTAACCATATTTATCCACCTGTAGGTATTTGGAAAGGGAACTCAGCTTAAGGTATGAGGTTTCAACGAGTTTGAGGTATGAGAGAAGCTGAGCGGGTGGAAGGATTGAAAGAAGAGCTCTCCCTTTCAGGTGAACGGTTCCCTGCGGGAACGGAAATCTCGCAGGACTATCCTCACCCCTATAGGGCTCGGATTTTGAACCGCTCACCCACTCTAAAGCTCTAATACCAATATTTACACTCGCATTGTAATCCCTGTCAAAACTCCCACACTCACATTCAAACTCAAGCCCCTTAGCCCTCCCTCTCCTCCCGCACACATGACAAACCTGCGACGTGTAAAATGCAGGAACTTCTATAACCCTTATCCCTCTCCTCTGAGCTTTGTGTGCAAGTCTCTCTGAAAACTTCGAGTAAAACCATGTCTCAAAGTATCTCCTCATCTTAGGATTCTTCCACCTCGGTGATGAAGAAAATTTAAGTGCCTCTATCGCTATTGCCTGACATCCATAGGCTCTTGCATGCTCCACTACCAGATTGACAAATACCTCAAGAACCTGCTTCCTCAATTCTTTGAACTTTCTCCACCTTAACCTCTGCTCCGCATACAGGTGCCTGAGTCTCCCCTTCAGTTTCTCCCTGTGCTCCTCGCTCCCTGTAGAGTGTATCTGATCCGCTATGCGGTCTATCTTCCTCTCAAGGTTTGATATCTCCTTCAAAAGTCTCTCAAGCTTCTTTATCATCTTGCTCGCTCTGAAGAATATCGGTTTGGAATGTCCCTCTTTCGCAACTACAGTTCCAACTCCAAGTCTATTCTCCGAAGGAGACAGGTCTATTGCAAACATTCTATCCGCTTCCTTCTGAACCTCTACCTCAAGCTCAAGGGGAATAACAAGCTTGTAGATGGTGTATCCGCTCTTTAAGAACACTCTCTTTATAAGGGGAGAGCCTATCCCCTTAGCTCTGAAAATGTCCTTCTTGAGTCTATCGGGAATGAGCTTTTGAACCTTTATCCACCTCCATCCCCTCCCATCGGGAACCTTTATCTCAAACTCTATAAACTTTCCATCTGTTTTGAGTTTCCTCATCTGTCCTCTACAAAGGGAGTCATCCGCTGAGGTTATAACCACATTCCCCGAAAATGAGGGTCTTACAGCTCTTAGATAATCCTTTTCCACTTTTCCTCTTCTGAGTCCTTTCCTTACCTGTCTCTGAATATTCAAAACAAAGAGAGGAGAGGTTTTTAGTTCCTTTGCAAGGATGTTCTCGCTTATTATCGCTCTGCAGGGCTTTTCGAGTATGTATTCGTAAATCCTCTTCCTCTCTATCTGAGACCTTACTATCTGTCCCGAGAGTTCAAGAACATTTCTGTGGAACCTTGATGGAAGATGGGAGGGTCTCATAACTTCGCTCTTGAGAATTCCCACAGATGAACCTTTACCTTTTAGCTTCTCTATAGTTTCTTCATTCCACAGAGAGGAGAGGGTTCTGCGGACATTCCACTTGAATTCGCTAAATAATCTGTCCAGCTTCGGGTAGATATTCTGAGGGAGGGTAAGCTCGTAAGATACAACTACCCTATCCTTCATCCCTCAGTTCCTTTACCATCTTCTTAATTTTATTGGCTCTCATTCCGTAGAGCTTTCCTGCAAAGGATGTGAGAATTGCTATCAGGTCTTCCACAAGTTCCTTCTCAGGTTCTTTGAACTCTTTTCCGTTTACCGCTATAATTTCAACACCGAGAGCTTTGAAAAACTCCACGAAGTAATCAAATCCAAACCTTGTAAGTCTATCGGGATAGGTTATGTAAATAGCCCTTATCTTCCTGAGCCGAGCGAGTTCTATGAGCTTGAGTAATCCTTTTCTTCCCTCCTTTATCCCACTTGCTATGTCTTTTACTTCATACACCTTTTGGTGCTTTCCTTCCACACACTTTCTCAAATACTCTAACTGTCTTTCGAGATCTTTTTTCTGATCCCTTGAGGAAACCCTTGCATATATGGCAACCGCATCAGCTCTTTTTTCTCCAAGGAGTTCCATAAGCTGTTCATAAGAGTATCTTCTTTCCTTTCCCACTCTGTAGGGTTTGAGTTTTCCCTCCCTTTCCCATCTCCTTAAAGTGCTGACAGATACGCCAAGTACTCTTGATGCTTCCCCTATCCGCAAACGTCTGTTCATGTAGATAAATATATAGTGGTATGGGTAGAAAATCAAGGTTCTGTTAAAGACCCTCCAGAAAAGGCAACATAAGGTTTTTTGCAAGTTTGCAGGGCTTTTTTAACAAAATTTAGGCAAGAAGTCTCCATACTCTACAGGATGGAGATGAATTGCCTATTGACGAAATGCAAAATAAGGAGTATACTCTATATTGCTTAGCGATAGCCAAGCTAAGCGTAGGGCTGGAACAGTCCGAACTTATGCCTGTGGAGGAGCGGGTAGCTCCGATGAAGCAGGAAGCTTCATGCTCTATAGCGTGGAGTGGTTCACAACAACCCTAACTCCCGCCTTCTTAAAAACCTTCCCTCTTCAAAATTAAACAAATCCACCAAGCTTAACCAGTTTTTCTCTGCATACTCTTTTAGCCATTTCGGAGCCCAGCTTTCTAAGGCTGATTCCGGGATAGTGGGCTTATCTTTCTCTTCCATCCCTTTCCGCCTCACTACAGGGACTAAATAACACATACAATGCGGGTGGGCTGGTAAGCGTGGTAGTTTGTCTTTTGGATGTACTCCTCTACCAAGCCCATAGTCTACTGTGGCGTAAACATCGCATATATCCGCTCTCGGATGGCTCCTTGAAAGCCTCCATTGATAGCCCACCACCTCTTCCTCATCCTTCGTAAGTTCCACAGTTGCTTTCATATAAGCATGTGCCGTCTCTGTCCATGCAATCGTTTTTAGCCTGTAAAGTTGCTTATCATACACCCACCACTTGACCGCTTTATTCACGAGTTCCATTTTCCCTTCCCATAGTGCCTCTTCAATTTCTTTTAACAGTTGCCTGCCCGCATAGTATGTCCCTTCTTTGCTTCTTTTTTCTATATACTTCTCAACTTTCCTTTTGATTTTCTCCCACGCTTGCCTGCTTTCTGCGTTGACGAGTAGCCCTTTCGTGCTTTCCTCAAATTCTTTAAGCCACTTCGGGAGCTGTTCTTTAAGCACTATTGCAAACTCTTGCTGTTCTAAAGCCTCAATCGTGTATTGCATTTGATACATCAAAGCCTTCACGCCGTGGTCATATCGTATGCCTTCCATGATTGTGTTTTTTAGTCTTGCCATTGCCTGCTGTGAGAAGTCCCAGAAGCGTTCCGAGAGTTTAAGCCCATCATCCCATCGTTGATTGATAATCTCTTGTGCTATCTGCATTGCGAGGGCATCTTTCTGCAATTTTGCAGTTTTGTTTACTGCATCTACAACGTGCTTAATAAGTGCTGTGATTTTGTGATATAACTCTTCTGCGAGTTTTCTAAGCAGTGCTTCAGTCTGTTTGTCTATTTGATAGTTCTGTTCTTTCAGTCTGTCTATAAGCTTATCCGTTTTCCCTGAAAAGTCTTTTTCGATCTCCTCCCACTCGGAGAGAAACCACTCCAGAAAAAGCCTACGGACATGTCCCCAGTTCATCTTTTAAGTTCAAGTCTGTATTTCTGTAAAACCGCAGGGTCGGGTTCGTAGTTAAACCACAGAACTTCTGTTGCCAACTGCACTATCCACATCTATTTCGTGCTCGGGAATAAGCTCCACGATAAGCTTAGCAAGGTGGTGTTTCCCACCGATATAGGGAAAGAATGTAAGCTTTTTCTTTGCGGGCTTCATGTTAAACCTCCTAATTCGTTTTTCATCTGATTATCCAAACCCTCTAACCCATCCACCTCGTTCTCTATTCTCTGCATTGTTGCGTCGTCAATCTCAGAACCAAGCAACAACCTTGCTATGTATTTTTTCAGTTCTGCGTCAAAAGTGGCGGAGATGTTCAAGGTCAAGGCATCCATTGCCTTCTTCAGTTCTCTTTCTACATCCCTATAGCTGAAGTCTTTTTCATAGATAATCGTTCCTTTGAAGCCGTCCTTCCCTTCCCACTTTGCCACAAGGTCGGCTATTCTATACTCTGCTTGTTCAAGGTTTTGGGCTATTTGTGTCAATAGACTGTTCAAGTTCTGAAATTCAAACTCCAAAGCCACACCGCTCTTTTGCTGTTGCGTGCCCTTAATAAACTCCAAGTTCGCAAGGGAGTAAATCATGTCTATAAGGGTATTGATGTATTCAAGGTAAACTTTGGCTGGGCTTTCGGGCGGTGCAATGAAGTCAGGCTTTCCGCCCTTCTCTGGGTAGTATCCGATAAAGTTCTCTGTTCCGATGACGATGTTTCTTAGCTTCTCTTCAGAAATCTGGTCTGGAATGGGGATGGTCAAGATTGGAAATGTGGAGTTTCTCAAGATTTCTCTGAGTTCTGAAATGGCGTTGTAAAGGTCTTTGCTGACTCGTGCGATGTCGTGTATGAAAGGCGGGACTATCACATCGGTGGGCAGTATTGGGTCTGTCCAAGATGCTGCTACTACTGGTACCTCTCCGAATGGAGTAGTTCCTTCGTATGTTTCATTTCCTACCCGCACCTTCCATGTTCCGGGCGTAAATTCTCTCAACATATTTAGTTCAGAAAAAACGATTTTCTGAATTCTGCCGTAATCATCTATCTCAATCTCTTGTATCTGTGTGGGCAGGCGTATGGTTGCGTAGGGTCTGATGCCTTGCAGTTTTTCATGTGCCTTTGTGGGTGCCTCTGCCTTGGGCTTATCCACAATCACAAACACGGTGCCGTAAATAAGGGTAAGCTTTGCAATGTTTCTCATAAAGTCGTCAATATCTGTGCCTCGTAGGTCTATGTTCTGACAGAACTCTGCGTATTCTGTGTTTGTTGCGAAGTCCCTCTGCGGTTCCACCCTGAAGAGGGCTCCCACATAAGTATCAACGATTTTCTTTACAAAATTCGGATAAATAGCAAGCTGTCTTCTGCGTGCGTATTTCTCGTCAGTCTCTCTTGGATACTTTACAAGATAAGAACCATCACTGAAGCCACCCAATCCCGTGTAGCTATCCCAACAAAGCTTGTAGTCTATCATGCTTCACCTCCTACAACCATCTAAGCTTTAAAAACTTGTATGGGAAAGCCGTTGCCTTCTCTTCTAAAGCCATAACCGCATAGACGAGGGCGTCTACGATGTCGTCGTGGGCTGAAAAAGGAAACTCTAAAAGCTGTTTAATTGCCTCCTCTTGTCCTTTTGCAAAGTAGATTAGCCCACCCTCAAAAAACGGCACAAGCTTTTGTGCTCGCAGGACTTTGTTTGTGTGAGGTTTCACTCCTCGGATGGGCAAGCTTACTCCACGCTTGCTTGCTATCTCTTGTATAAGCTTTCTGTAGACTTCCTGAAAGGCTACCTCTTCAAAGACGATGAGGGAAGGCTTGAAAGTTAGCTGGATGGAGATGAGGGTGTCTATCAGTTCAGAGGGAGTGGCACGCTTGTTATATATAAATAAGGAATATAGGTGCCCTGTCTCCCTGTCCCTGCCCAGAACCGCTATCGCTGTGTAGTCTCCCTTCTCCTTGCCCGTTGATGGGTCTACGCCCGCTACGATGTCAAGCTTGCTTAAATCTAACTTCTCCTCGTAATACTTTATCCACTCCTGCCTAAAAATCCTGTCCTCATCCGATAAAGGCTCGTTCATATACTCAGAAGCAAAAGCATAGCTTCCTATCTCCTGCTTCTTTTTCTCCAATGCCTCCAGCGTCCACAGGTGCGGATGCAAGGGTTTGCCCTCGTCGGTGATCGCTTTGTATTTCTTTGCAAACCAGCCAAGCTCCTGCCCTCTCGTGATTAGTTCATTCAAAAGGCTATCGTAGTGAAGGATAGTTCCGATTACAAAAATTTTTGCATTTTGAGACAAGCCCATAACAACCCTGTAAAACCATTTTTTTAGTTTGTCTCTCAAAGATTTGGAGTTTGCGTGTTCTTCTGACTCTATGTCGTCAAGTATGACTAAGTCGGGTCTTTCTCCACGCTTGACTAAACCTCTTAGCTTTTGCCCTGCACCTCTGCTGATCACTGTCGTGTGCACTGTGTCTATCCTCTCCACCGTAGCCCGTTTGATGACTTCTCCGAAGTCTTGCAAAATTGCAGTGTTGTTTTCTAATTCCAGTCTGATGTCCTCTAACTGTTCCTTAGCCCTTTGCTCCGATGCTCCGATGCAAACGATGAACTTGTGTTTGCCGTAGAGGATAGACCACAGAACATAGCCCAAGTAAATCAAGCTTGTCTTTCCGTGTTCTCTGGGTGCTGCAACTACTACTCTTTTCATTTGTGGGTTCTCTAAAAAGCTGATTATTTCCAACTGAAAACTTGCAAAAGGTTTTCTGAAAATGTGCGGAAGGTATGTCTGGCAAAAGAAAGCAAAGTCGTTCCTTGCCCGTTCTTTTCTGTCTTTGTCTGCTTCTGATATAAGCACCCTCTCTAAAACTCTGCTGACTGCTTTTTCTTTATAGCTCATGCTTTAGCTCCGCAATGATGCGTTTTGCTAACTCTTCATCTAAATGTTTTGCTAAAGTCTTTGCTACTTTCTCTAAGACTTTCTCTGTGTGTTCTATCAGTTGAGTTTTTGTCTTTTCTATGTATGCACTGCTCCGTGAGAGATTGCTTGCAGTATGCACAAGCCTCATGAGTGCATCTATCTTTGCATCTTCTACTTCTCCCTTCTCCTGCCATTCTGCAATAACCTCTAATAACAAGCCCGTTGCGAGAGTCGCAAGGGTTTGAGATTGCTGGAATGTGTCAATATCCTCATCAGACAAAAGTCCGCTTCTTTTTAGTTCCAGCAGAGGCCTTAGCTTTCTGATTAGCCTATGAATGGATGATCTGGATGCTTGGGCTTGTGGGAATTTGATTTTTATCTCTTGTTCTAATTCTCTAAGGGTTTTGCCTCTTTCGTATTCCTTCACTGCGTATTCCTTTGCCTCGGGGTGTCTATCAAGAGAATGTCTCCTTGCCATCAAACTTCCTCCACCTGTTCGTCAATGAGTTCCTTCTCCATCAAAGCTTTGCCTTTGGCAGTTAGCCTGAGTTTTTGGATTTTTGTGTGATGAGTGGGTAGTTCAACTTCCAGCACTTCTATGTAGCCTTTGTCAAGTAAGTATTTGATGTTCTTCTCAAGTAGCTTTTTGCTGTCCGTGAATATTCTCCAGTCTGCCAACAGGGCTTCTATCATCTTCACTGTTAGACTGTCGGGATACACTTGTTCTAAGAACTTCAGAATGAGATAATTGACTTGCTTTCTCATTGCTTAGCCTCCAGCTTATGCAAAAGTCTTTCTATTTTTTCCTCCAGCTTTTCTAATCTCATCTCCATGCGTGCCTCTACTTTGTTTTGAAACGCTAAGAAGTCCTCTTTTCTCAGATACTCTTTAAGCATCAGCCTCTCAATTTCTGCGTTCTTTTCTTTTTCCTTCTGCAAGTCTTTCTGAACTTGTTCAAGAGTCTTAAGCATAGTCGCTACTGTAGTTTTGATTATTGCGTAGTTGATAGCTATTGCAACAAGTGAAGACAAGATGAAAACTATAATTGTAGGGTGTGATATAAGCTGTTCCATTATTCATCTACCTCCAGAACCTTCTGCATCAAATCCTCTAAAGCTAAGCGGGCGTTTACACCCACCCCCTCGTATTCTGCATCTGTGAGTTGTATTGTCAGTACTATGAGTTTTTCCTTTTCAGACAGTCTCTCTGTCCGAAAACTGCAATTTTGCAGTTCTTTCATTCTGCGTAAAAACTCACATACTCGTTTAGCAGTAATACGCATAGAGATGGAATATAGAAGTTGTGTTTTCTATCTTTTCCTAATTTGCTTTTTACGGCAAGAAACCGTGCGTGCTGATATTGTAGAAGGCATAGTAATCGGGCATTGATATTTTTCTGTTGTATGTGCGTGTTCTAATTCTCAGCTTAGCTTGTGCGGGTTCTAATCTTTTTGTCTCTATTCTAAGCAAAGCGGATGCGTAATTGCTATTATCTGCAAAAATGCGTAAGCGGGCTTGAGGGCGAGGAGATGCTCGGAACGTCATAATATACAGCTTTGCTTGTGCGGGTCCTCTGGTTTCAATTCTCAGCTTAGCTTGTGCTTTGTTCTCTGTCTGTATTCTTAGCTTGGCTTTTATAGAGTTAGCTGTATGTATGCGAAGAAGGGCGGATGCGTAGTTGGTGTTGTTTACAAAGATGCGGAGTTTGGCGGATGCTGTGTAGGGGAAGTTGAAAGTGCTAAGTGGGTCAGTTGGGAAGTAGTATTCAAGAACACTGTAGGCATACGGATATGCATATTCTGTTTGTGTTGTGTATCTACCGAGCAATGTATCGTAATAATAAACTGACCCGATTGGCTCTTCCCATGAGCTCTCTTTGAGTATGTAGTAAGGTAGTTTCAGACTCATTCTCCACTCCTTGTGTGTATAAACATAGCATAAGCACTGTTTGAGGTGGGCTGAACGGTGTAAAGCGGATAAGAGATGCCATCTCTGCTACTAAGCAGTATATCTGCATGAGAAACATGGAGCGAGACTAAAACATTTTTTGTTTCACTTTCGCCTCCATACACAATGTCCAGCCCACTCAGCTGAGAGTCGTAGAAGTTGACCAATCTCTCTTTTCTGTTGTTGTATGCATTTTTTAAGTCTTCTTTGGTCGGGTGATAACCAAGGAGGGGGAAATCTACTTCATGCACCGCAAGGATCCATCTTTGATTAATAAACGCAAGTTGTAAAACAGAGAGAAACCTGGGTTGCGCATCTTGAATCCCGTTTCTGCCATAGTAGCACGGTTGGTCGTATTTGATCTGTCTTAGCTCCGTGTTGACATAAGGGTTTGTTGTGACGGACTGGATTTGTGGGCATGCGTTTTTGTTGGGGAAATATTTCCACCCGAGCCAGATGGGTTCGCTGGCTGGGAGTATTTTTTTTACCCCGTCCCAATCGTGAAAATAGATATCCATGTTGAAGGCAACGAATGATGGAAACAGGAGATCAATCCGAGGTGGGTAGATCACTGTCTGTGGGGGTTTTTCTTCTTGTTTCTCAGGTGGTTTCTCTGGCTCTGGTAAATAGGTCACGAATGGAATCATGTCTGGTGGCAACCTGCAGTCGTACGAAACTCCGCTTACACACATTTAGCTTACCTCCTCGATTATTGTCAAATCCGTTGTTGCCTCGTTTCTACTAATTCTGTGTGTGTATCCAACCACGCGAAAGGTTCTACCTTGAAAGTCTACGCGATGGTAAAGGTCTACATCTGGCAGGAGCACGCATTTGATGTGTCCCCGCTCTTGCAGATTGAGTTTGAAATGTTTCAGTAATCTGTTTATGTCTTCTGTGCTTTGTATGATCACATCTGAATTGTTGACTTCAAGCGTCGCAACAGGACAAGAATACGCATCTTTTGCTTTGACTGTATATCTCCAGCTCTCTCCCTCTGCTCTCATGGTGACAGAGACTTGCCTCATCTTTGGCAGGCTGTAATCAAACACTACAGAGTCAGAAAGCACAAAAGTGTTTTGAATGTTGTCTACATCAGTACCAACTAGCTGACCGTTCTCGTCAACTTTGATGATGATATTCTGCGGAAACTTTCTCAACACTTGCACTATATCTCCCGCATCTTTCACAATGATCGGTCTGATGAATAAAGCACTGCTTGATGTGTTGAGTAATGCTCCGAGCGCTTGGAAAACATCTCTCGCCGTGATTGCGTTTGTGATCACTCTATACGATGTTGCGTTGGGAACTATTGATGCTGATGCGGTAGCGTAGCCGTATGAAGCTGGATTATTGCTGAACACATCTCTATACCACACATACGCAAGCCTGATGAATACGAGATCATCAGATGCATACTTTGATGCTTCCATTCTTACTACAGTACTCAAAGCCCATTCCATGTTCGCAATCGAATAGAAATCGCGCCAGTTGGGTGGAGGCATATAGCCTGTTGCAATTGACCCGGCAGGACCGATCACGTCATCGTAGAACAGGTAATACCTGATCGGACTTCCTGAAGCTTGACTGTCAACAAAAGATGGGGGGGCTTGCCATGGATAACCTCCTATATCTACCGCAACCAACTGCGTGATGAGATCTCTCAATGATGACCATGTGAGCGCATTGAGAGCCCACGGTGTGAGGATCACGGTGGGGGGGATATCTGAACAGTTCAGACTTGTTTCGTAGTATGCGCTCACGCGTCCGCATGGCTTTTGCTGTGCGCTTTTGAGTCGTCCTCTGAAGAGAAATCCGCCAGCAGCACTAATAGCGAGTTCAGAAGGTGGAGTGTAGTTAATAAACTCAATGTTTGCAGATTTGAAGAAGCTATTTTCTCGTGCTTGTATCTCAACAGAGATTGTTTTGTCCTTTGGAACTCCGTCTATCAAGCAAGGAAAGAAATAGCTCGTGCTCATAATACTACGAACCTCACCGTTCCTTTGTAAATATCCACACCCTGCCTTGTTCTCACCGCTACATCTACCATGTCCTCAGCCACATACTCAAGATTGACTTCAGTGATGAGAGCCTGAAAAGACACATCGCTGTCCGCTATTATTGTTTTTGTTCCGAGCATGAGACCAAGTGCTCTTGCTTGTGCTGATGTGCATGTGTTGATGACGACTTCTTTTTCTGAGCTGTCTTTGTTTGTTGATGTGGTGCTGTCTTCTTCTTCTGTCTCTATTGTAAGAGTGATCTGCCCTTCTCCAAAAGCAGTTCCATCCTCTTTACAGAACACATACTTCATCACATACTGATCGTATTCGTCTGTGATCTTCACTGTGATGATGTCTGATTCTGTGAGCTTGTAGAACTTCCCGTATATGTCTACTGCTCTGAATGTGAGCTTCTCCATCTGCACGAGAATTGATACCGTTTCCCCCACTATAGCCTTCCCCGGTGACGAAGAAAACACCGATACGCCTCCAGAGGGTGGGAGTGGGTCAGATGGGACTGCAGAATTGCAGTTGATGATGTATTCAGTACCGTCTATTGCATAGATGACATTCTCTTTTCTCTTCTCTTCCTTGCTCTTTGCTGAGCACGGAGGAAGAATAAGCGAGCTTATTTTCTTCGCGGTTGCTTTCTTTTTTATCACAGAATTGTCTTTTTGATATCTCCCACCCCATTTATTTTTTATCCAAGCATCATTAAGTGTGATGGTTCCTATCTGCACCGCCATATTACTACCTCACGCTCAAAGATTCGCCCGTCTGAGAATTTACTACATCCGCATATATGACTATCCTTCTACCGTTCAGACTTTGTATTTGCGCCTCTGCGGCAGATAGGTCAAGCTCTATACGAGGTTTCAAATTTTCAAGTTGCATAATCATTTGAGAGATCTTGCTCACTTGCTGTGCGTAGAAGTTCTCAAGCTGTTGTGCTTGCTGTATGAAGCTGTCTGATACGCTTGCTTGCGTCTGTTGAAGTTGCTTCATCACATAATCAACAAAAGTTGCACCAAAGAGCCTTCCAAAATCCACCCCCACCGCAGTAGGTGTGCTCTGTAAAATTTCAGAAAGCTGAGAGACCATCTCTCTTGCTCTTTCAAAGCTTCCTGTGATGTCTGTAAACATTGATATGAGTGCCTGCTTGGGCGTGGAAATGAAGTTCTGGAAGGCTTGCGTTAAGTCTTCGGGCGTTAGCTGTTTTAAGCCGTTCCTGATTTGCTGGACTAAGTCTTGATACTGCATTTTGAGAATTTCTATCTGTTGCGGTGCTAAGCCTTGTGCGATTGCTTGCTGGATTTGACCTGCGAGGTCTCTTGCCTGTTGGGCAAGGTTTAGGATGTTTGCTATCTGCGTGATTGGTTCCTGCTGTGTTGTAAATCCAAGCTTGATCTGTAGCTCTTTCGGAATGAATTTATTAAGCAGGTCTTGTCTTTCTTTCTCAAGCTGTGCGAGTAGATTGTTGCGTTCTCTTGTAAGTTCTGCTACCTTGCGTGCGTAGTCCTGTTCTTTGCTCCAAGCGTCCCTGAGGTACTCCTCTAATGCTTGTTTTCTTCTTTGATAGCCCTCCACAGTTGCTTGTGCAATCTCAAGTTCAGTCTGCAATATTTCTCTCAACACTTGTTTGCGGGCTTCGTCTTCTAAGTTCTCTTTGAGTAAGCTTTGCAGTTCTCTAAGCTTTCCCTTTAGCGTGTCTATTCTGTCTTCTACATCTGAAGTGTCTAAAGACAGTTCAAGCTTTTGTGAGAATGCTTTAGTCTCATCCTGAAGTGCGTTCATAATGTCCTGAAGGGATATGCTGTCTTTAAGGTTTTGTTTTATCTCCTGCAATTTTGCAATTGTTTGCTCCTGATCCTTGAGGGACTTCAAAATCTCCTCTGCTTGCTGTTTGGAGACTTGTCTTATAGCCTGTGCGGTTATCTGCCCTGCTTGGGTTATTTCTTCTGCGGCTTTTTGCTGTGTTTCTTTGTATTTCTTAGCGTCCTCTTCTGCCATGCTTCTCATCCTTTCCATGTTTTTCAAACTCTCTTGAAGTTCTTCTTCAGAAATACCAAAAAGCCGTCCGAGAAGGGGGATTTTCCCAATCCATACCCTGATGGTGTTGATCACTCCGACAATGTGAGTTTCAATTGTGATGAGCCATTTTGTGAATGCCCCTTTTGTTTGCTCATCCAGCCACTCCCGGAGCATCTCGCCCAAGTTCCAGCCTACCAATGCAGTAGCCACTATCACATTCAACCTTGAAAACATAGCGCCCAAGCCTGCTATCGCAGTCCCGCCCACCGTGCTGAGAGTTCTCAGGCTACCGTTCAGGGCTTCAATAGCAGACTTTACAGCAGAGATTGCTTTCACTACGATGTATATCTCTAACGCTTTTATTATGAACCCGCCGAATTCTACCGTAAGAGTGCCCACCACCTTTACCAGCGTGCTTATGATGTTATAGAGATTTGTCAATGTTTCTGAAATCTTCTCTACGAGCTCCTGTCCCTCAACGCTTAACTCTATCTTACCGTCCTTGACGACTAAAAATTTTGCTATAAACTCATCCAAGTCTTTTTTGATAGCTTCAAAAACCTTCGCAGTAGCCATGCCTGCAAAGACTTGGAAAATCTCTTTTACACGAGACAAAAGCCCTGTAAAGCTTCCTTCTACATCTTTACTCGCAAACTGAAAACCCTGCAGTCTTGCAGTTAGTTCTTGAAACAGTGTCCCCTGCTCCCGCCATCTATTGACCATCTCATTTGTTATTCCGAGAGACCTTGCCAATTGGGAGTTCATGTCAATAGTGCCCATTAAGAGGTCTCTCGTTTCTTGGACTACTTGGTTCATGGGTAGTCCGATAGCAGCAACTGCGTTGGACAACAACACCACGAAGCTGGAGAACTCTTTGAGATTTCCGCCTGCACTGAGGAATGGTGCCATTATCCCTTGTGCTATTTGCACCAAGTCTTGGAATGTGAGGACTGTTTGCAATCCTGCAACACGGAGTTCATTTAATAGTTGATTTGAAAGCTTGACTGCGTTTGCGTATTTCTCTGCACCCTCTACAAGTCTGCCTTGTTCATCTCTTATCTGTGCAATTGATGTGAGAATACCTGCAAAGCCAATCCTTGTTTGTTCTATCTGTTTATTGAACTCTATACCCTCTTTGATAAAGCCCACGAAGGGCAAGGACAACGCTATTGTTCTTATGGTTGATACGATATGTTCAAACTGACTTGCAAGCTGTTTGGCGGACTGTGTGCTTTGTTCTATGTTTTTCTGCAAGTTTTCAGTCCATCTCGTGTCTATGCCCTGTAGTCTGTTTCTTATCTCTTCAATCTGCGTCTTGAGTTGCCCGACTTCCGCCCTGATCTCAAGAACTAACTGCTCACTGACCGCCATTGCCAAACTCCTCTATCAGCTCTTCTATGCTTTCTTCTTCTCCAAATACGCTGTCTATGTCTTCTTTTGAACCCCATACCGCAAGCTTGACAAGATAGATAAACTCCTTCCATTCCCGCATTTTTCTTTTGTAGTAAGCAGACAGCATCTCACGGAGGAAAGGAAGTGGATAGTCAAGAGCTTGATGGTTTGCACTGATGAGTTCTTCTACGACTTCTGAGAGAGTAGTTCGTTTGCTTTCTGAAGCAGTGCTTTCAGTTCTGTAAAAAAATCCGTATCCTCCTTCAGCACATCTATGCAAGCGTTGAAAATTTTCAGTGCATCTGAGGGTTTGAGTTCTTCTATTTCTCTTTGCGTTAGAGAAGTCATTGCGGACATAAAAGGGATAGCAGACTGCAAATATGCAGATGTGTTTATGTGTCCTTTGAGGATATCGTTTAAAACTTGGGATATAAGTTCAGAAAAGCGTATGAAGTCCTTGAATGTTAGACTTCTCACTTGCACCTCTCTGCCATCGGAAAGCCTGACGGTTTTTACGGTTTCATACTTCATAGATTGACCTCCAGAATGGCGTTGGTGGTGAGTATCCAGTCCTCCCATATGGCGGGCGCTTGTTCAGGTTCAAATATCCGTAGCCAAAAAGTCCTTGCGTTTGCTACTCCTCCAAGCACCTCTGTGCCGATGTCAATAGAGTTGTTTTGGGGGTTTGAGTTGAGGTCGTTTTGGTTGAGTGCTAAGACCCAGTAGGGACCGTTTGTTGCATCTGGCTGGTGGATGGCAGGATTGGTATCGTTTATTGTGATTGTGATCTGGTCTACACCGGGATTGGATGCGGCTTGACATTTTTTAGAACTATCTATAGAGCCAAACCAAAGCTGAATATCCACATACGCACCCCCGCCCGCAGTGTTCAGCGCTATGTTAATAGACGTGTTTAGGTTGACAGGCTGAGTAAGATTAGCATCCAAATAAAACCCAAAAGCCATTATCTGACTCCTCTGGAGATTATCTGGGGCTTAGTTGTAAAGGTTCCTTCAAACTTCACAGATAGCCAGTCATCACCGATAAGCTTGAGTTCCCCGGAAGGAGTTAAGGACACATCTCCGATAATATCTAAGACCTGCCCTTTAGGTGGGTCGCCCTTAAACCAGAGCGTGCCCACAATTTGATATTTCTGCCCGCTCTGTAGAGTTATTTTAGTTAATGCATCATAAGAGTAGTCAATCTTCAGATTCGTGCCATTTGTGATGTTCCCGCCCGGGACTATGTATATAGCTCCCGCCTCATAATCTATTTCGTAGTCCGTGCCTTCCGTGTATGTGGTTGGAGATGCTGCATCATTCGTGACAACAGGTGCTGGAGTGGTCTTTATTTTCTCATGTGCGAGCTTATACCAAAAACCTTGTTTTACAGCGTTAACAGGCTCATCCGCTACAGTGCCCGCTGTGATGTTTGCATCTGTTCTACTTGCGAGTGCGAACTTTTCAAGTGTCTCTGTTCTCAGTTCGTCAATCTCGAAGCTTACATTGAAGTCTTGAGATTTCACTATTTCTGCATCTTTGACTTTTATCCCCGATGCAGTGCTGTAGTGCTCAAGCTTTTCAGTTTTGACTGTCAAGCTGAAGTCTTTGACATTGCCGAAATCTTCAAAGCCCGTTTCTCCAACTGGCTTAAGAAACAACATTCCTCTGCCAAGTGTGTATACCTTAGTGCTCATGTAGTAAGAAGATATAAGAGACTGATTAGGCTAACTTCCCATTTTGCTTTTGAACGAAAGGACTATCTATTGCAGATATAGTTGAAAAAGTAGCTATAAGACATTTTACGGTAGCCGCTGGGGTCTCTCTTACCTTCTTGACACGCAACCTCACACAGTTCTGCTATCTTCAACGAAACACTGTCAAAGAAAGATCCAAGTGTCTCCCTGCCCACGCTGAAGGTAAAATTACGCATGCTAATACAAGAAATATTCCTGATGCCAGCGTCGTAGCATGCGGAGTATATGTTATAGAGAGGGGTGCAAAGCTTCAAAAACTCAGATCTTTTGTCCTTTGGCACAGAAGAGAACACATCAGGATAGGTTTCCGCAATTACAGGCTCGTATCCATCAGGACAAACTGCTTTACCTTTTGTTTTTAATGTTAGGCTGTTTCCGTTCTTGTCTCTACAGGTTAGCACTTCCATGATTTCAACCCCGAAGGCTACAGAAAGTGATAAAAGCAATAAAAGCAGAAACATTTCCCCACCTCCTATGCTTCAAACTCTTTCAAAATTTTAACAGCTACTCCTACAATTCGCAAACCCTCTGCCTCCGCCTGTTGTGGAAAGATTGGAGGATATTTAGGATTATCTCCTGCCAACAAAACAGTGCCGTTCATCTTCAAAAGCCTTTTTACGAGCAACTCCCCGCTATGATTCCTGACTACAACTATTTTCCCATTTGGTATATCTGAGCCGTCTCCCTCGTATGTCTGAAATACGACATAGTCCCCCTCCGTAAGGGCTGGATGCATAGAGTCTCCAGACACCTGCACTGCAAAAATCTTGCCTTCCTTGAGATATGGGCTTTTACTAACAAAGACTACGCCTATAACTTCTATATCTGAGGGACTATGCGGGAACCCAGCCCCAGCTTTCCCAACCACAGGAACTTTTATCTTGCTTTCTAAAAGCTTTCTTTGTTCTCTTTCTATGATTTCCTCAAGGCTAAGCTTTTCCCTCCCCCACATCTCCCCCTGCCCTGTTTTTAGCCATTCATAAGAGACGCCGAAGGTGGAAGCAATAAGTTTTAGGGCGGTGTCGGGGATTTGAACTGTGCCAGCCTCCCAGTATTGTATAGTCCTTAAAGATTTCCCTATCCTTTCTCCAAACTCTTCCTGTGATAACCCCAAAGTTTTCCTTAGATATCTAAGCCTGTTGTGGATATTCCCTGCCTCTCCGCTGGTGCAATGTTGCATACTTATTCCACCATACCCCTTGACTTTTGTGCAAAGTTGCGTATAATATTCCCTATGGGTATTAACCAGACCATAGGAGATATTGTAAAAGAAGCCTGTAGAAAAAGAGGACTTTCCCTCAACAGGCTTGCACTTAAACTTGGCGTTAATCCTATCTATCTGAATAATGTCCTTTACGGTAAGAAGTCCTCCCGACCTCTCATCTGCAAAATTGCAGAGACCCTTCATCTTCCTGACCTCCCGAATCAGTATGAGATTTATTTAGCGTCAAGGCGTGTAGAAAACAAGTCGCACAAGCCTACACCCGTTAAAAAAGGTAGCAAAAAATCCAATAAATCCAATAAATCCCATAAAGGAGGTGTATCATGAGACACACAAACTTTAGCTGGGTCTTCCGGGAGTTTCTCCGGAAGAAAAGCCCTTATCCTCTGGCAAGTAGGCTCCAAAGGAGCGAAAAGCTTATCTATGCTTGGTCTATGGATGAGGACAATCCCTTCCATAGGCGAGATCCCCTCAGCTATGCGATGGACACGCTACTCATTATCCACGAGCACATGCCAGAACTTGCCTACAGAGCTTTACAGGAAATAGTAAGCAGGCTCGGGTACAGATTGGAGCCCTACCCTGCGGAGAGAGAAGTACCATTTAAGGAGATTCTCAAAGAACTAAACGATGCTGAGGAAGCACTCGTGGATGAGGATAACAGCATAGAGGAGGACTTGAAAGAAGTTGAAGAAGCTATCTATAGCCTACTGCTCAAAAAAGCCGAGCTCAAAAAGAAGCTTGTAGAAAAAGCCGAGAGGGAGAGGAAACCCTCTCGGGGGAGGTGAACAAATGATGCACACAGATAATAATATAACACTGAAGTTTGCAAGTGGCATAGTTTTCACTGTCTTAAACCTGCAATATTACAACTGGCGTTGGATAAAGCCTTGGGAGTTGATAGAGGTAGAGGTCAACCGGGGAAAAGCAGTCTTTGAGGTCTACAAATGGGAAAGAGATGAGGACAAGCTGATTGCTGTTGTGGTTCCAGTTATCAAAAAGGAGGTGGGAGTATGAGGCTACCTGATAAAGATGGAGACTGGCAAGTGCTAATTAGTCTTCTGATGCTTGTCTGTTCCATTGTGCTTATTCTTATAGCCGAAGCCAAAAACAGACAGGCGGAGGCAACACTCAAGGAAATAAGCAAAACCATTAAGGAGGTGTGCAGATGAACGGGAACAAGTATCCTAAGCGGGAAGAACAACAGCCACAACAACCGCCACAACAACCGCAGGAGGCTAAGAGGGAAAGCGGAAAGTGGGTTGAGATTGTCAACCTCTACCATCAGGGTGGAAGCACATACAAAAAGCTCGGTGTGTATGTGTCCGACGATCTAAAGGTGATACTTTCCCTAACAGAGGGAGAAGCAAAGGGAGAATACATAAGGATCAACTTCCAGCTATCCGAGCAGGAACTCATTTATTTAGCCGAGAAGTTAAGGCACTTGTTTTTTAGGACAGGGAAATAAGATGCTCCTCACTACTCCCTCGCCTCACCTCCCTCCTCTTTCGGTGCCAGCCCCGCCTTTTTACAAAGAGTCCTCCTTGTCAGTTGCCAAGTTTTTGGAAGGTGCAACGCCTTCCCGCTTTTTACAAAAGCAAAAAACCAAAATGGAGGTGTAAAACATGATTGTAGAGCTTGAACTCAAAGACCTAACCATTCCACAAGGCTTGCTACCACGTGTCTTAACCGGCACGGTGGAAGAAAGGGTAGAAGAATACAAAGAGATGCTGGAGCAAGGGGTAGAGTTTGACCCCATCACCGTGTGGAAACGCCTAGACGAGCAATACTGGATAGTGGACGGTGTGCATAGGACAGAGGCACATAAAAGAGCAGGGAGAAGCACGATAAAGGCAAAGATTGTGGAGCTAAAGGATGAGCTGGAATATCGGATTGAGGCAATCAGGGCTAACCTAAAGCATGGATTACCACTACAGAAAGAAGAGAAAATCCTACTCACGCAAACGCTTTACAAGCTCGGTGTATCTATCCCTGAACTAAAGAAACTTTTCGGGGTGGCGGAGAGGACGCTGTATTATTGGCTGGAACCGGTGAAAGAAAAAGAGAAGGAAGAGCTAAGGAAAAAGGCTTTGGAGCTTAGAGAACAAGGGCTCACACAGGAAGAGGTGGCAGAAAGGCTTGGAGTTTCGCAGCAAACTATTTCAGTATGGCTAAATGAGAATTCTTCGCAATACCAAAAATTGCAAAAATTGCAAAATTTAGTAAAAGACGGCACCCCCACCCCCGAAGGCTTTAAAGCGTTGTCCGAGTTTATAGAGGAACACGAAGAAGAGTTAAGGGAAAAGTCTTTTAATGAAGTAGTCAAAGACCAAGCCCTGCGGGACATCTTGAAATATCTTAACGAAGCAGTCAAAAGAGACTTCAAAAAGCTAATAGATGCCCCCAGCTATGATAAAGTGATAAACTACTTAAGTAGCATTTATCCATACAAGGAACTAAGCCTCCGAGCCCGCAAGATGTTTTTCAACAAAGCACAAACCTTGTGGGAGAGCCTAAAAAAAGAGCATGAGGAAAGAAAACAGTTTGAAAGCCTTGTCCTTGAAAAAGCGAAAGAGGTGTTATCGAAGCCCGATTATCAGTTCCACAGCTGGAGAACATTAAGAGTGGATCTCTTCCGGATAACGGATCTTCAGATATTCGGGAAGGAGGAACTCATAGATGAGATACTAAGAGAACACGCAGATGAACTACTTGCTGTTTATAAACAGATAAAAGAGGCAACAGAGGATAGTCTCACAGAAGAAGAGCTAAGAGAAATCATTTTAGCTGTAGCACAGAAAGCTGAAGAGATAGATGTTAGATTTAGCCTTGACGAAGTAGAAAAGCGCATAATAGAAGCACTCGTACAAAAGTCCCTAAGAGCAGATTATAGCGTAGTGAACAAACTAAGAAAGAAAGCAGAAGAGCTTGCAAAACAGATGATAAAAGAGCATTCACTGATCATGACTTGGTGGATGCTGAACTATAGTCAGGAAGCACTTAAGAAGATAGATGAGATTGACCTAGACATAGAGATCTCAGACGAGGACATCGAAGAGCTCAAGCAGATGTATGAAAACATGAAAGCTCCGCAAGCTGAAAAGAAAAAAGAAAAGAAAGAAAAGTCTTTACCCCCGGACATAGAGGACTGGTATAGGAAGCAGTTGGAACTTCTCCTTATGGACATGGGCATAAAGATCGGATGGGTAAAGGCATTTGAAATAGCGGATGAAATCTACCAAAAGGTTAGGGAGTATTCCCAGAAAGCTGTCCGAGGTTGGTAATTGGAAAGGAGGGTGGAGATGGACGAAAAGAAGGCAGAAGCCCTGCGGTTGTATGGGTTAGGAGTTCCCATACGGCGTATTGCTAAGGTTCTCCACATCCCCCGCAGCACCGTCGCAAGATGGCTGAAAGAACCGATTGGGGTAATGGGGGAGAAAAAGGAAGAAAAACATCTTCAAGATGAGTTATGGGATAGGGTCTTAGGACTTCTCACATTCAGCAAGGAAGAGAAAGGAAGGACAAGGGTTTTATCTATAGCACAGACCTACAGGCTTTTTGAGGTAGAGTTGCAAACGAAAGGAATAAAAAGCGAAAGGACTTTTAGGAGAGTGCTGGAGCAGGTCATAAAACAGAGACTTGGCAGTTGGGAAGCTCTGGAGCTGAAACGAAGGGATAAGTCAGAAATTGCGGAGTATAGAAAATCGAAAGGCAAGCAAAGAAGAGAGAAGGGCGAGTGGGAGATAGACGCTACGGGCTACACTTTCAAAGGAGAAAGATATTTCATCCTTGCTGTGCGGGAGAGGTGGTCAGGAGCCTTTCTCTCCTGCATGGTTGCCAAGGTGAGAGAGGACACCCAAGCACAGCACTACAATAAAGCTTTCAATAGTTTAGACCTCGCACGCTTTCTGATATCTCTTTTCAAAGAATACGGACTGCCCGAACGCATCATAACCGATAATGAGGCAGTCCTAAAGGCAGAAATCATCACACGAGGGCTTGAACATTTAAACATCCCCATCACACGCACAAAACCTTATAACCCATCTCAGAAACTGATTGAACGGGCTTTCAGAGACCTCAAAGACCACTTGAGATATTTCACAAGCACGCACACCACCTTTGAAGATGCCCTCAAAGCCGCGATAGAAAGCTACAATAAATCCGAGCACAAATACGAACACTTCAACGCACCAGTAATCCCCGAACATCTGCACGCTACGATTGAATACAAGCAAGTTAGCGAAGACGAACTCAGAAAAGCCTTTAGAGAACGGTTCATTAGAACAGTCAGAAACAATACCATTGTAATAGATAACCTTAAATACGAGTTTGTATTCCCATTTGAGGAAAGGGCGGGAGAAATAGGGAGAAACAGAAAGGCTCCTACGGTGGTGTGCTACAGAGATATAGAGAACGCCACCATCTTGGAAGTCTGGGATGAAAAAGAAACCCGCCCACTCGGAATAGCCCGCCTAATCTCTCAAGATGCCCCCAGCCTTGACCCCACCGAAATTAAGGAACTTAGGAACAAAGAGAAAAGGATAGAGAGAAGAAAGAGAAAGCTTAAAGAAGAACTCATTGAAATTGAACAGCAAGAACAACAAACACAAAACACAGCAGACTTTTTTGAAGTCTTTAACCACGAGCCAAGCTCACAACCAGCTCAACCTCAGCCCGAGGGAGAGGAGCTGGATCCAATAAAACTCTTTTTAGGAGGTGAAGAGCAATGACGCACGCAGAACAAGTCCTAACTGCAACTTTGCAAGCCCTAAGACGCCTTAGGGCAGAGCAAACCATGCCCCTACACGCTATTGTGTGGGGCAAGTGGGGGACAGGTAAAACTGTCTCTGCACAGAAGATAGCAAAAAAGGAACAAGACGTTTTCTATGTCAAAGCCCCCGACGGGGAGATAACACGAGGCAGGCTTTACAGGTTAATAGGGTTTAGTCTTGGATGCGGTGCGAGATCTACTTATGAGGCTACTTTAGACCTTATCAAGCATCACATCTTATACTACAACCTAAAGCCAATCATCATCTTTGACGAAGCACAGAGACTACTAAGAAAACAGCACATACTAAACGAACTCAAAGACCTGTCAGAAGATGAAGAATTAAGTTTCAGCTACCTCTTCCTCGGAGACCAGACCACTCCCAAGCTTCTTGCATCACATGACCACAGCTTATTTAAAAGGTTTGCAATAAAGAAAGAATTACAGCCATTGACCCAAGAAACAATCGCCTTCCTCATCAAAGAATACCGCATCCAAACAGACCCAGCCCCAATATTCCACTTTGCGAAAGAGAGAGGCTGGACTACATTGGACACAGCAATTTGTTTGCAAGCCATAAAGAACCAAAAGGTAGAGCCAACAGTAGAGGCACTGGGCAGGATAGCCAAAGCCCTCGGGAGGTGATAGAAAATGACTGACGGGAAGATATGGGAAGCTATGCTAAAGCTTAGGGTTTTCACACCTTGGATGGTACTAAAAGAGCTAAACCCGCCGTCGTTCCTTAAGCAGTATGTCAAAGAGAAGATCAGGAGCCTCATAAACGCGCAGGTGAAAGCAGGAATTCTCGCAATCCTTAATGACAACCCCCCAGTTTTTGGCTTCCCGGGTGAGTCTGTAGAAAAGATCATGAGGGAATGCGGTATTTGTAGAAAGCTTTTTATCCCCGTCCAAGACAGCGACCAGCACTGCAGTGATGAATGCGAGAGAGAATACAGGAAAAGGTTTTTACGGAAGATGAGGAAAGAGAAAGGGATGGAAGAACGACGGAGGTATGAGAAGTGGGAAGAGGAACTCATCTGGGAAACTCTTTCTAAACATGGGTGTAAATCTGCAATTTTGCAGGAACTTGCAAGAAAGCTAAACCGCCACCCTCAAGCCATCAAGAGCAAGTTCAAAAAAATGAAAAGGCAAAGGAGGGCTGTGGCATGACGGAGAAACAAATACTCAAGAAAATAGACAAAGCTTTAGCGTTGCTTATGCAAAAAGATATAAGGGGAGCGTTAAGGGTGTTGATGGAACTGAAGACAAGGCTTGAAATGGAAATGAAGGAGGAGGAAGAGACAAAAGGAGAAGGCAAGAAACTGCAACACCTGATGGGGTGGTATATATCTATATGGAACAACCAGCCACCCGAGAGCTTTCGATTCACAGATTACAAATACATCATTGGGAAGCATCTTAGAGAACTTTTAGAAATATACGAAAGGAACGGAGAGGATATAGAAACCCTGAAGCGGGACTACGAGGCTTTTAAAAACTCACGGAAAGACTGGAACGGGATATTGCAATTTCGCCAGAACCTACCAAACATCAAAAAAGCGAAAGGGAGCGAATGGAGCTCTCCAGAAAACCAACGAGGCAAAGACTACTACCTCAAGGGCTGGGGAGAGGAAAAGGAAGGGAAAAACAAACTTTGGGAGGACCACGATGATGAAATCCCGTTGGCATAAACAAAATCTGAGAAGTAATAAACAAAATCTGATGAGAAGTGTGCTGTATAGGATAGCGATGGAAGAACTTGTAGAAGATGCGAAAGAGGTAATAGAAATCAAGACGATCAACGGCAGGGACAACGAAAAGCTATACAAACTCGTCGTGCGTGTCAAAGACAAAGAAGGAGAATACATCGCACACGCTGTGATAAGACTAACCCCTCCGGCGAGCAATGAAGGGTACCTTTGGAAACTCGTAGATTTTTGGTGGGAGGAGGAAAAATGAAGGCTTTCAAAACAATAGAGGACATCAAAAAAGTCTACGGTGATGTGGAGGTAAACGAGGAGGCAGATGCATGGGTAGTGAGCAGAAGAGGACCGAGAGGTGCAGTGTTCTTTCTACCCAAACCATTACAAAAAGAAAGAATTGTTGAAATCATGACATCGAACAAGTTCCCTGAGAAGTATCTGAAGATAGCTCTCAATGGAGTGCAAGAGACTGAAGCCATCGGAAAAATTAGGGGGATAAAGAAGAAAGGCGCCATCCTTGACGGCAAGCCCGGTGTGGGAAAATCAATTGCCTGCACTTGGAAGATAGCTAAGCTTCTTCAGTATAGAGAAATCTCAAGCCCGCTTTATATCTCCTGCGTAGCCTTCCCAGACCTGAAAACGCTTTATGCTACATACACAGAATACGATGCATATCTAATAGATGATCTCATTACTAACATACCACAACCCCGCCTTGAGCTTGTGCAAGAAATTCTCTACTTTGCAGAATTGCAAGAGAGACATCTTTTCATCACTTCCAACAGCTTTACAGAGTTTGCAAAAGCTCTCCCGGAAGCCTTGCTTAGCAGATTAAGAAGCTACTGTGAGCTTATCAAAATCAAAGAAAGCGAAGACTTGAGAATTCAAAAAACCTCGTAGTTGTTCTTCCTGAGCAGAAACTCAACTAAGCTCTCTTTGTAAATAAGCCACTTTCCCGCAAACCTGACCCCAAAGATTTCTCCCTTTTTGCAATATTCAGTTATAGTCCTTTTTGAAACACCGAGCATGTCTGCTACCTCTTTCGCAGTCAAAAAAAGTCTGTCGTATCTTTCAAGCTCTTTTTCAATTTTCTCCACATACTCCAGATCGTACTGCATCAGCCCTTCCCTCTATAAATATAATATAAACCACTGCGTAGGCAAAACAGGAAGGGTCTAAAACACACTTTTTATATCTTTCCATGCTATGCCCGAAGTTCGTAATATTCCCACGGACAAGCTAAAGTGGCTTGATAGAGAGAGTGAAAGACAAAAACTCCCAGAAGACTATTTCCTTGACCCGAAAAATCGCAGATATCCATACAAAAACAAAGACGGCTCCATCAATTGCTACATGCTGAGGGCTGCAATCCGCCTTGCTGGTATGCACGGAGACGATAGCATCAAGGCAAAAGCTGAAGAATTTTTTCAGAAATATTGCGGAGGTAAGTAATGGAGGAAAGGCAAGAACAAAAACAACAAGAACAGCCTCAAACTCAGCAAACACAAACTCAGCAAACACAAACGCAAAAACAACAAGAACAGAAAGCAGAAACTGTCAATGTAGAAGAACTCGTTAAAAAGCATCTAGACGAGCAGGCAAAATATCTCGGCTTTGAGAGCTGGGATGATATGCAAGCACAGCTATTAGAGCAGAAGGGCAAACTCTATGAAGCTCTCGAGCAAGAGAGAAAGAAAGCAAAAGAGATAGAAAAGCAATACAAAGAACAACTCAAGCAACTGCAAAAAGAGAAAGAAGAACTTCTCATTGAATATCAAGTCAAAAGCAAACTTGCAGATAAAGCGATAGATGCAGACAAGGCTTTGAAGCTACTGAAAGCAGAAAAAAAGATAGAGATCAAAGACGGCAAAGTGCTTATTGACGGCGAGGATGTGGACACTGCTATTGAGAAGTTCTTAAACGAGAACCCGTTCCTTGTCAGAGCAGTTAGCGGTTCTGGTTCTCCTCACACCACCGAAAAAACAGAACCGCAAAGCCCAGAAGAACGCTTGAAACAAGCTTTGAAAAAACTTTTAGGAGGTGCATAAACATGGCAAAGAAACCTAAAAAACCTAAAGGAGGCATGAAATGAGCGTTTTGAAGGTTTTAGCTGGCAGGCTTTCTGCAGAGACAACAGAAAGGGCAGTCATTGAGTATATGGCGGACAAGGATGAGCTATTTGCCCTACTGCCTTTTACCAAAAGTCAGACTAATATTTACAGCTGGTATAGGACGGGAGATGTGCCTACGGCGTCGGTAGTGGATCCCTACGGGACCATCCCAGAGGTAGATGTGTCTGGTACTGTGATGCAAAATAGGGTTTCTATGATCGCTGCGGATGTTGTAGTCTATAACTTTGAAGCTACCGCAGTAGAACAACTTGTAGACCGTGTGCTTGAAAAGACACTTGCAGCATCTGAAGCGATCACGAGAGCCTTCAAAAGACTGTTCATCACAGGAAACAGTGCAAACCCAAACGAGTTTGATGGCTTGGATAGGTTCGTGGATGCGAGCATGATAGTTGACGCTGGTTCAGGCGGTGCTCCTATATCGTTCCAGCTACTTGACCAGCTTTTAGAGAAGTTCCCTGCCGGAGCAGAACCCACCGCAATCATAGTGCACCCGAGGACATACCTAAGCATTAAAGCACTACTTAGAACTCTCTATGTAAATCCCGAACAAGTCATGTTGCCCAACTTTGGAAGACCTGTGATGGCTTATAACGGAATCCCAATCCTCAGAAATGAATACATCCCCATCACAAACAATCTAACCTCTGTGTATGCAGTCAGATTGGGGCAAACCGCAGTGCATGGCGTGTATATGGGAGACAACGCAGGTGTGGTAATAGAAGAAGTGGGTAAGGTTCAGGACAAGGATGCGAGAAAATGGAGACTAAAGTGGTATGTGAGCATGGCATCTAAGAACAAGTGGGATGTAGCTAAGATAACCAACATTAACAATTAATCATGAAGAGAGTGAAAATCCCTTGGCAAGGCAATAGCCCCCTCTACTTCCCCGGGGGCGTGATCAATTTCAAAGATGGCGTATCCGTAGACCCAGTGCCAGAGCAACTCTTGAGGAGACTTCTTGCTATATACGGCAATCAGATAGAGGTTATTGACGATGAAGATAGAACTGAAGATCAAGAAGCTCCCGCAGATACTACAAACAAACGCAGTAGAAAAAAGTCTTAGGAGAGCAATCATGATAGCATCAGAAACGTATGTGAAAGACATTCACGATTGGATAGACAGCGGGCGGGCGTTCAAACCACGCACGGGAAATCTTCAGAGGTCTATCACATGGTATATGTCAACAGAGAACTCCGCACGCATCATAGCACAGGCGGATTACGCAAAGTATGTAGAGTTTGGCACTAAACCGCATACTATACTACCTAAAAGAAGAAAAGCACTAAAAATCCCAACCGCAGAGGGATACATATTTAGAAAGAAAGGCAATCACCCCGGAAGTAAACCATACCCTTATTTCTTTGCAAATTTGCAGGATAGAGCCAAAAGGGTAGCCCTTGAGTTCATGAGGGCTTTGGAGGGAGTGATATGAGCTTTGTGTTTATCACGAGTGCCGACTTTGCAGATGAGCCCATAAGCCCAAGTGATACTGATATAAGCTTCGCAAATATATACACAGAAAGAACGCTATCTCTGTACGGAGTCCAGCCCGCAGACCTAAACTCCGCAGGGCTGGAGTGGGCAAAAGAATATACAAAAATCGTAGCACTGAGAAGACTATATCTGAGGCTTGCACAGTCTGAAGACAGCAAATACTACGAGAAATCTGACATGTATTTAAAAATACAAAACGAGCTTAAGGGACTTTTCAACAGACAAACAATGACCACCACTGGAGCAAGTCCTCAAAGCTACGAGGTGAAAAGAGCATGAGGCTTGTAGAGTTGTATGCTGAACTGCAAACACTTTTCCCAGACCACACGCATACAATCGGCTACAAAAGCCCCGAGGAGTTAAGAGCTGATGTGCAAAAGCTTATGAGTGTATTTTTAGAGAGAGAACAGATAGACAGAAACAACACAATCTCAAGCTTTGTTATCATCGTAGCACACAAAAAGAAGCTTTCTCAGTTTGACGAGTTTCAATCTGAAGTGGATGCAATTTTGCAGAAGCTTTACGCCAAGCTACCGCTCACGGACTTCTCTGTTGAGTATGCAAACAACGACATCTATCTGTTTGCATTGATCAAAGCCCAAGCCAAAAGGAGGCTGCTATGAGCTACGAGTATAGACCGCTGCACCAAGAGACTTTAAGAAGAATAATAAGGACAAGGGCTATAACTGTTAACGGTAGAGTGCAGATAAACCTTGACCCGGAAGCGAGGTGGGTGATTATTCAGAATGTGTCTGATGCAGAGGTCTACATCGGAAACAGCACAGTAGATAACACGAACGGCTTTAAGCTTTCACCCGGGGACAGTCTTGTTTTTAACTTCCTGCCCGGGTTTGAGATTTATGCATATGCAAACAACAAAGAAATCAGAGTCATGGAGGTGGAATAAATGAGACACAAGCTTCTAAGAGTTTTTAGAAAGTTAATACTACCCGAGGCGGAGCTTTTGGTGGTTGGAAGTAAGCTTTATGCAAAGAAAACAACAAGAAATGGAGAAGTGATTGACTACGGACTGCAAAGTCAAAAACTCATCACAAACAGAGGGATGATCACGCTTCTAAAGACGCTAGGAGGATTTTATGCAGATGACAACGATTTCAGTGTGTTCTACGCATGGAACACAGCAAGAGGGCACACTTCTGGAACAGGGACAAACCCAGAGAGCTTCACTGATACTAACTTACAATCCCCAATTCAAACTTCACCCGTCACAGCCGCGACTTACAACTACTTTTTTGATACAACAAGTCAAGTCTATAAACTGCGTTCTATTGCTACGCTTTCATACTCCTTACCCGCCACCGTATCAGAGCACGCGGTGTGGTCGTTCCACCCCGGTAATGCTACTTGGCACTTCTTTGATCGTTCCGTGCTTGCTACTCCGATTTCAGTTCTGAGTGGAGATACTATCACATTTACTTACATATTAGAGATCTCAAGAGCATGAAGGGAGTGTGAATATGCAGTATGTGTTTGTGATTGAGAACAATCAAGTGAAAGATGCTTACGAGTTTCATCCAGAGCAAGGCTTTATGGCAAGAAAAGAAGAATGGATAGGCGTTGCAGTGGGAGAGATAGAAAACAGACTTAAAACTCAATACGCAAGCGTGAGTAAGCTAAGAGAGATAGCAAACGAGATAGTCTATGAGGTGAAGTGATGGCAAACTACAATGTGCAAATCACGAGAGGGTTGAGGTTCTCAGCTAATCGGAAAGCGAATGATGTTGTAGTCAAAAGAGGCTTGAGATTTTTAGCTAAAAGAAGGCGGGACGAGTGGATACAAAACTTTGGCGGTGGCAGTGGTGCCGGGAGCACAAAAAGAAGAGTGAGGTTTAGGTTCCAATGAGTTGGGTTTTGTCTTTTACTATGCTGGTAGCATGCGGGCTTTTGTCAGCTGGCTTGCTCATTGAACGCAAAATGCATCTACAGACAGCTGAGAGACTATCTCAGTGCAAAGCAGAACTGAAAGCCACACAAGAGAACCTTGTCAAATACACAGATCTTTATTCTGAACTAAAAAGCAAGTGTGAGCTTGATAAAAAGAAGATAGAGCAGAGATATACTGTGCTTCTCAAGAAAGCTACAGAACCTATCCCACAAGTGAGCATCCCACCACATACAGACGAGTGCAAAGCACTGAAGGAGATGATCAATGAAGCGAGCTCTTATTTTTTTAGTAAGTAGCTTTTTGTTTGCCTGCGCTACTAAGCCACAAGTGATAGAGAAAGAAGTTATTGTGAAATGCCCTGTCCCTGATATCCCAAAAACAGAACGCCCCACAATCAAACCAGACCAGCCAGCCACTGAAAAATTGCAGTCTTTACTCAATTACATGTTTAGACTTGAGAGAGAAAATGAAATTCTGCGGGAGGTGATTAACACATGCAAGCAATAGAGTTGCTAAGAAGAATACTGAAGCATTACAGCATTGATATAGCCCTTGCAGTTGTGTTTATGCTTGTAGCTTTTGCCTATGTTTATGATCAGCCCACGCTTCTAAGTGCAATAGCCAGAAAAGTAGCTTTAGCCAGTGCGGGACTTGTCTATTACTACATTACGAGAGTGCTCAAGGTGGGATTCATTGACTGGAGAGACCCTTATGACAAGGTTTACACTATTGCTTTGCTTATCTATATCGGGCTTGTCTTTGCTCTGGGCTAATCCAAGATGCCTAAAGCTTGAACCTGCCATACAGGAAGCAACAGAAAGATACATAGCAAAAGACTACCCTACGCATTACAACATAGCCACCGCCGAGAAGGAAACGAGATGCCAATGGAGGAATAGCTTAGACGGATACAGCTCAGTCGGATATTTCCAGCTGACTCCTAAGTTCTTAGACCCACTGCTTAAGCCTTTGTTCCCTGACTACACTAAGCCATACAGCAAAGACCATTTCTATGCCTTCGCATATTATTTGAATACGCTTATCAAAAGCAACCCCACCCCGCAACTGTGGATTGTCTATCAGAGATACAACGGTGGGAACTGGGTTATTCAAGAGTGCAAACTTGCAAAATCGTGGGAGTGGGAGAAATGTCTGCAATTTTGCAGAAGGGGGCAGGTGTGCGTATGGAAGGTAGGGACTGAATGCAAGCAATACAGGAGTGCCTGCGAGATCAACTACCTATATTCCTTATATATATATAGATATGCTGAGAGATACCGCCGGAGGGAGGATGGAAGGTGGAGATATTGGTTCTAAAAGTTTGACAAAAGCATGGGACAAATCTTGAAAATCAACAAGTCCAGAGGGGTGGGGTGTCCCATTTTTTTGTCAAATTCTAACCCGATCCAAAATGCCATGAAAAAGTGTCCCATTTTTTTGTCAAAAAAGTTTGACAAATGAGTGGGACACCCCCAGACTGCAATTTTGCAGAAAACCCCACCTTCTAAAGTCCTTGATTTTCAAGCGTCCCAGAAAGTCCCAAAAAGTCCCTCTATGTCCCGGAATTCAAAAAAGGTGTCCCATTTTTTTGTCAAATTATACTTGCCACCATGTTAAAAAGTGTTAAATTATGTTTCCATGAAGGGAGAGATTGGGAAAAGTGAAAAAGCGTTCACCCCCCCCCCGATTCTGAAGTGCTTGATTTTCAAGCATTTTATTGTTAACAGGAAGGGGGAGGATTTATGAAACTTCTGAGCTTTTTCAGGGCTTTGTACGCTTCTGAAGGCAACATAAATGACCTCTTAAAACTCTGCGCACAGTTTCTGAATGCGGAAAGGGTGAGCCTCTGGACTGTGAAGGAAGAGATACTTTTTTGTGAGCACATGTACATAAAAAGCACTGACGAGTTTATGGGTGGACTTTTGCTAAGAAGGGAAAAATGCCTTGAACTTTTGCATACGCTGGAGAAAGAGGGTGTCTTTCTGGCGCAGAGGCTTCAGGGTCAAATGCTGAAGGATTGTATGGGAGAGTACCTTAGCTTTGTAGATACTAAGGCTCTGGCAATAGTCCCCCTCTTGCAAGAGGCAAAGCTGGATGGGTTTATTATGTGCGAATCTCAGCACGAGAGGTCTTGGGATGCTCAGGATATAGGGATACTTCTCTGCGCCTCCACTCATATAAGAAATCTGTACGAGAAGCAGAGTATCTCCTTTATGGTCAATATGTACAGGACGCTCTCTTTGGTAAATCAGACGCTGATAAAGGCAAAAAGCAGGGAGGAGATATTTGGAGAAATATGCAGGATTGCGGTTGAGGCAGCGGGCTTTAGGATGGCTTGGATAGGTCTTCTTGACGATGCGGGAAACATAAAGCCAGTTTCTTGGTATGGACATGTGGAGAACTATCTTGAAAGCATAAGCATAAACATTTACAGCGAAAAGCTAAACAAAGGTCCTTCCGCAAGGGCGGTTTTGGAAAAGAAGGTGCAGGTCAACAACGATACGGAGACTGAGCCTTCCGTGCTTGAGTGGCGCACCCAGATGTTAAAAAGAGGGTATCTCTCCAGCTGTGCCTATCCCATAAGACTAAAGGATGAAGTTATAGGCACTCTCAACCTCTACTCAGACAGAAAGGGCGCCTTCACCCATGAGGTGGTAAAGCTTGTGGAAGAGATAGGGGAAGGCCTATCCTTTGCGCTGGAACATATAGACCTTCTTAAAAGCATGGAAATGATGTACATGGCTACAGAGCAATCCTTTGAGTGGGTAATGATAACTGACAAAAGCGGTAATATTATGTATGTAAACCCGGCAGTAGAGAGGATAAGCGGATACACAAAAGAGGAGCTTCTGGGTAAGAACCCTCGCATATTCAAGTCTGGCCTTCACAGCAGGGAGTTTTACAAAAACCTCTGGGATACGATACTTTCTGGAGAATCCTTCAGAGCTGTTTTTATAAACCGCAGGAAGGACAAGAGTCTCTTTTATCTTGATGCAATAATCAGCCCGCTAAGAGATGAAACGGGAAACATAACAGCCTTTGTCTCAACAGGTAGGGACATAACACAGGTAAGGCAGATGGAAGAGAGCCTCTACAGGCTTGTCAACTACGATGCTTTAACAGACCTGCCCACAAGAGTTTACTTCCTGAGGCAGCTGGAAGAGACTATAAAAGAAAAATCCCACAGCAACATAGCGGTGCTTTTGATGGACATGCACAACTTAGGGGGTATTAACGCCGTTTATGGATATGAGTTTGGTGATAAAGTCCTGAGAGCTTTTGCGCAGAACCTCAAGATTCTTCCAGCGTTTTGCGCTCGCTACGGGGACGATGAGTTTGTCCTTTTTAAGGAGATGAAAAGCGCCGAGGACATTTATGAACTTTTAAAGAGCGTATTTAACGCTTGCAACCTGAGCATAGAGGGAGAATCGTACAAACTGGGGATTCACATAGGTGTATCCTTCTATCCCACCGATGGACAGAGAGCCCAGGAGCTTGTAAGAAACGCTGAGATAGCCCTCAAAAAGGCAAAGGTGAGTGTGCCGGGAAGCTACGAGTTTTACAACCCGGAGGAAGGAAAGAAAGTTTTCCAGTGGGTAAAGATGGAGCAGGAGCTAAGGTTAGCTTTGGAAAGGGGGGAGTTTTTAATATACTTCCAGCCTGTTTACAGAACCTCTGACCTTAAAGTTGTAGGAGCGGAGGAGCTTTTAAGGTGGAACTCCAGGAGTCTGGGTCTTGTGCAGGCAAAGGACTTTGTGCCAGTGCTTGAAAAAACCGGGCTAATACTTGATGTTAGTGACTATGTTTTTAAAAAGTGCATACAGTTTATTAAAGAGTACCATATAAAAGTTCCCATATCCATAAACCTATCACCTGCTCAGCTAAGGCAAAAGGATCTTGCGGAAAAGCTCTGCCATGTGGTGAAGGCATCTGGCATATCTCCCGAGCTTTTAAATGTGGAGATAACTGAGGAAATGCTTATAGAAGACCTGGAAGGGGCGAGCAGAAAGATAAGTGAGCTCAAAACCTGTGGATTTTTGATAACCCTCGATGACTTTGGAGTAAGATACTCCTCCCTGTCTTACCTGGCTAACCTTCCCGTGGATTACATAAAGATAGACATGTCTTTTATAAAGCTCATTGACCAAGATGAGAAGACCTTGAAAGTAGTGCTCGCCATTATAAACATGGCAAAGTCACTAAAAATAAAGACTGTGGCGGAGGGGGTAGAAAGAAAAAGCCAGCTGGAAATCCTGAAGGACCTGGGATGCGACTATGTGCAGGGATTTTATCTTAGCAAACCACTGCCAGTGGAGGAGTTTATTTCCATTTTAAGCATATCCTGATATTGAAATACTCGCTATTTTCTCATTGAAAATTTCAAAGTAAAAAGAGAGCTTGAAGTTGTAAATTATCAATGAGGAGGTAGAAGGCATGGAACTCACGAGGCGAAGCTTTTTAAAGTTTTCGGGAGCTTCAATAGGCGCTGGGCTTGTGGGGGGTCTTGGCTTTGACCTCAAGCCTGCCTACGCAAGAGTTAGAGAGCTTAAGATAGCCAAGGCTAAGGTTGCTAAAAGTGTTTGCACTTACTGTTCCGTATCCTGCGGAGTTCTTGTATACAGTTTGACAGATGGTGCTATGAATGTAAAGCCAAGAGTTATACATATAGAGGGTGATCCAGATGACCCTGTAAACAGAGGTACTCTTTGTCCTAAAGGCGCAACCCTTAAAGACTTTGTAAACTCACCTCAAAGGATCACCAAACCTCTCTACAGAGCACCCGGAGCTAAAGAGTGGAAGGAGATAAGCTGGGATGAGGCGTTAAATAGGATAGCCAGGCTCATAAAGGACACAAGAGACAGAACCTTTATAGAAAAGGATCAGGAGGGAAGGACGGTAAACAGATGTGAGAGCATCTTCTGGCTCATGGGATGCACTATGGAAAATGAGCCAGGCTATCTTGGGGTGAAGCTGGGAAGACTGCTGGGTTTAGTGGCGCTGGAAACTCAGGCACGAGTGTGACACGCTCCAACGGTGGCCAGTTTGGCCGCAAGATTCGGAAGAGGAGCCATGACCAACTCCTGGAATGACATAAAGAACGCGGACCTGGTTTTTGTTATGGGGGGAAATCCTGCGGAAAACCATCCGTGTGGCTTCAAGTGGGCAATTAAGGCAAGGCAAGAGAGAGGAGCAAAGATAATAAGCGTAGATGTGAGATATCACAGAACCGCAGCTGTAGCCGATATGTTCGTGCAGATAAGACCGGGTTCTGACATAGCCTTTATGGGTGGTCTTATAAACTACGTGATACAGAACAAAAAGTATGATGAGGAGTATATAAAGCACTTTACCAACGCTACCTACATAGTAAAAGATACCTACAATTTTGACCCTACAGTGGGGCTCTTCTCCGGTTATGACCCCGAAAAGAGGAAGTACGATACAAAGCTGTGGGACTATGAGAGGGACGAAAAGGGAATGGTCAAGAAGGATATGACCATGGAGCATCCCAGATGTGTCTTCCAGCTTCTGAAACAGTTCTACTCCAGGTACACTCCGGAAGTGGTGGAAAAGATAACAGGAGTTCCCAAAGAGAAGTTCCTTGAAGTGGCAAAGCTCGTAGCGGAAACTGGAGTGCCAGACAAATCTATGACCCATCTTTACGCCCTTGGCTGGACGCACCATTCCTGGGGTACTCAGGTGATAGGTTCTATGGCCATACTCCAGCTCCTACTTGGGAACATAGGCGTGCCAGGCGGTGGTGTAAATGCCCTCAGAGGACACGCTAACATACAGGGAATGACGGACCTTGCGGGAGAGGGCAGGTTCTTGCACGGCTACCTCAAGCCTCCTACTCCCGAACAGCAAACCCTAAAAGATTACATAGAAGCGAACACTCCAAAACCGTGGGACGAGGGTTCCATGAATTACTGGTCTAACTACTCTAAGTTCATAGTTTCTCTGCTTAAGTCCTACTTTGGAGACAACGCAACACCCGAAAACGATTTCTGCTACTCTTACCTTCCCAAACAGGACAAGGTCATCTCGTGGGATGAGGCCGTGGACAGGATGTTCAGAGGCAAGATGGAAGGCGTGGTATCCATAGGTGTTAACTTGCTGGCAAACACCCCCAACGCCAAAAAGACCGCGGTTGCTCTTTCTAATCTCAAGTGGATGGTAGTGATGGACCCCTTTGAAACGGAAATGGCTGCCTTCTGGCAGCATGTGGAAAATCCAGAAAGCATAAAAACGGAAGTGTTCTTGCTTCCATCCGCCGTCTTTGCGGAAAAGGAGGGAACCAAAACCAACAGCGCCAGAACCCTAAAGTGGCAGTATAAGGCTGTAGAGCCGCCCGGAGAGGCAAAGGAAGAACTCTGGTTTATTGGAAACCTTTACATGAAGCTCAAAGAGCTGTATCAAAAGGAGGGTGGTGCTTTCCCAGACCCTATACTGAAGGCAAGGTGGCCATTCCAGAACCCATACCATCCTACCGCGGAGGAGGTCTTGGCGCTTGAAATAAATGGTGTTGCTCTGGATGACATAAAGGATGACAAGGGCAATGTGGTGGTCAAAAAAGGTGAGAGACTGCCAGGCTTTATATACTTAAAGGATGATGGCACTACCTCCTGCGGTATGTGGCTCTACTGCGGAGTGTTTCCTCAATCGGGCAACAGAGCAAAGTCAGCAGACCTAACGGATCCTTCAGGATTGGGCATCTACCCCAACTACGGCTACTCATGGCCTGCCAACAGGAGAATACTTTACAACCGCGCTTCCGCAGGACCAGACGGAAATCCCAGGTCCCCAAAGAAAAAGCTCGTGTGGTGGAATGCCAAAGAGCAAAAGTGGGTAGGTTATGATGTGCCCGACATAAAACCGGACTTACCTCCTGAGTATGGACCTTTCATCATGCTACCTGAAGGAAGAGGGAGGCTATACTCTCAGTTTCTGGTGGATGGTCCATTCCCAGAACATTATGAACCTTACGAATCGCCCGTTGAGAATGTGCTACATCCCAAAACACCCCATAACCCGGTGGTGAAGGTCTACAGGTCAGATCTAGACCTTCTTGGAACGCCCGACAAGTTTCCATATGCTGCAACCACCTACAGAGTTACGGAACACTTCCACTACTGGACAAAACATATTTATGGCACCTCCGTGCTGTTCCAAAAGATGTTCGTGGAGATACCCGAAGAGCTTGCCAAAGAGCTGGGTATAAAGGAGGGAGAGAAGGTGAGAATAGTAACAGCGAGAGGCTCGGCGGAAGCCTATGCTCTTCCCACAAAAAGGATAAAGCCTCTTACTGTAAACGGTAAGAAGGTCTATACCGTCGGAATACCCATTCACTGGGGCTTTGAGGGAATAGTTAGGGGTTCGCTGGCAAACCTTACTACCCCCTTTGTATGGGACCCCAACTCCCAAACGCCGGAGTTTAAGGGCTTTTTGTGCAGGATAGAAAAGGTGAAAACTTAGAGGAGGTTAATCATGAGCACGGTTACCACAGAAGGAACGGTAGGACTTGGGTTAAAGAGGGTATCCGCTTCCAAACTTCCTGACCAGAATGTAAAGAGAGCGGATACCTTAGCCATACTGGTGGATATATCAAGCTGTATAGGCTGTAAAGGTTGTGAGGCAGCTTGTACTCAGTGGCACGACCTTAAACCCCCACTATTTAAAGAGGGTCAGGACTTTGTAGGTTATCAGTCTTACCCTGACCTGATGCCAAATCTGTTTATGATAATGAAGTTCAAAGAGGGAGAAACAGATAAGGGTATAACTTGGTTTATCACCAAGTACCAGTGTATGCACTGCGGAGACCCTGGCTGTCTAAAAGCCTGTCCTTCCCCCGGAGCTGTAATTCAGTACGAAAACGGTATAGTGGACTTTGACCACTCCAAGTGCATAGGCTGTAAGTTCTGCCTCTCTGGCTGTCCTTTTGATATTCCGAGGTATGATGCCAACAACAAGCCTTGGAAGTGCAACTTCTGCGTAGACAGGGTTTCCGCCGGACTTGAACCTGCCTGCGTAAAAACCTGTCCCACCAACGCGCTTCACTTTGGTGTAAAGAGCGAAATGCTAATGAGAGCCAACAAGATAGTAGAAGGGTTAAAGAAGAGGGGCTTTGAGAAGGCTACTGTCTATGATCCTCCCGGTGTTGGTGGTACGGGATACATATATGTTCTGCCGCACGGAGACAAGCCTGAGATGTACGGACTTCCCAAAGAGGCGAGCATATCACCATGGATAAGCCTTTGGAAGGGTCCTTTGAAGGTCTTTGGTGCTGTGGTTCTTTGGGGTACATTGCTGGGAGCTTTCTTACAGCTCATACTCTTTGGACCCATAAAGGTAGGTAAGAAAAAGGAGGGCTAACCATGGAAGAGACAAAAAACCTTGAAGAGTTGGAGATAGAGAGGTTTAGCAGGTTTGACAGAGTGGTGCACTGGGTGGTTGCCATAACCTTCATTTACCTCTTCCTCTCCGGGCTTGGCATATACTCACCCAAGTTCGCCTGGCTTCTCCCTGTGCTGGGAGGTCTTGATTTTGCAAGGTGGCTACACCCTTGGGCTGGTCTGGTATTCTCCGTGGGAGTTTTGCTTATGTTCCTAAAGTGGTCAAAGGACTTTCTCCTCACATCCGATGATATGGCTTGGCTCAAAAGCGTTAAGCATTACATAAAAGGAGAGGAGGAAAAACTGCCGGAGGTGGGCAAGTACAACGCTGGGCAGAAAGTCTTTGGCTGGTTGGTGTTTTTAGGATGCCTTGTCTTTTTGATAACTGGCATACTCATGTGGTTCCCCGGAAACTTTCCCATAACGCTTACGAGGATATCCATAGTGCTTCATGACCTTGCCTTTATACTGGTAGGTGCCGGGTTCATAGTCCATGTCTACATGGGAACGGTGGGAGTTCCTGGCTCCCTCTCGGGTATGATAACTGGCAAAGTTTCTGCTCTTTGGGCTATGAGGCATCACCCTAAGTGGTTCAGGGAGGTGGTGAGGAGGTGAGTGTCATGGGGGGGCTTAGCTGTTTGAGCAGTGGGATGGCGCTGTGCGCCGTCCTCTTCTCTTTTTCAATAGCACAGGAACTCAAAGCACACGCAGACATAGTGAACCAGAAGGGCGAGAAGATAGGCAAAGCTGAGCTTATACAGACCAACAGCGGAGTTCTCATAAAGCTTGAAGCCTCAAATCTACCACCCAACGCTGAGCTTGCCTTTCACATCCATGAGCTTGGCAAGTGCGACCCTCCTGACTTTATGTCCGCAAAGGGACACTTCAACCCCTTTAAGAAGAAGCACGGACTTTTAAACCCCGATGGACCTCATGCAGGAGACATGCCCAATGTATTTACCGACGCTAACGGAAATCTTAAAGTGCATGTGCTTAACACCTTTGTAACGCTGGAGCGTGGAAAGGAAAACAGCCTACTAAAAGATGGAGGTACGGCGCTTATGATACATCATCACAGGGATGACTACAGAACGGACCCGGCTGGTGATGCGGGAGCAAGGATAGCCTGCGGAGTTATAAAGTGAGCCTGATAAAGTTAAGGGAAAGGGAGTATCATCTGGAGAGGTTGATAGTGCTGAAAAAGAGGCATCCCGAAGTTTCCCATGTGCTGGACTTTCTCCACAGTACCATGAGCTTCCAGAAGGAAGTTTACGAAAGATTGAAGGACTGCGATTGGAAAGGTCATATAAAGAAAATCTACCAGCTGCTTGATATATGCCGGGACTATGGAAGTCCGCTCATTCAGGAAAAGGTGCAGGAACTTAGGAAGCTTGATAAAGAAGCACTTATCCGTAAGGTGGATAGCTTTCTGAAGGATAAGGATGCACCTGATGAAGAGAGGTTTATCTTTCTTACTTTTTTAAACCCCTTCTTTTCCAAGGGTTCCGAAGAGATGGATATTAAGAAAGATCAATGGCTTAAAAACAGGTGTCCCGTGTGTGGCTTCAAACCTTGCGTTTCTTACATCGCGGATGGTGAGGATGTAGAAGGTGCAAGATACTTAGTTTGTGTCCTTTGCAACACCGAGTGGCTCTATAACAGAACGCAGTGTGTGAGATGTGGCAACAACGAGGATAACACCCTTGAGTATTACTACGACCAGGGAGAAAGTTATGCCATTCTGCAGGTTTGCAAGAAGTGTGATACCTACATGAAGGTCATAGACATGAGAAAGGATGGTCTTGCTGTGCCACACCTTGATGATATAGCCACCCTCTCCCTTGACCTTTGGGCAAAAGAGAGGGGATTTTTAAAGTTTGAGAGAAATATCATAGGCTTATGATAAGCAGGCGTGATGTCTTAAAGTTTTTTCTAAGCTCCTCCCTTTTTTCATGGGCTAAAAAGATGGAAGACATAGTGATAAAAGGGTGTGTGGTAAAGAGAGACAGGCTCTATCGTGTAAACGAAGATAGGATGCTCTTTCAGTGGGTTAAAGAGGAGGGAAGGGGTGTTTACTCGGTAGGCTTTATGTCCATACTGGCATCCTTGGCTTACCCCCTTTACTCCATAAAGATAAAGCCTGTTGGGACAGTGCTTGAGTACGATGATAACCTGGCTGTAATTGAAGCGGGCAAGAGAGTCTCTACATTTCCCACACCCATAGGTGGGAAAGTGGTGGAGATAAACGCTTCTCTTGAGAAAGACCCATCACCGATAGTGAGCAGTCCCTACGAGACTTGGATAGTTAAAATAGCATCCTCGGACGTTGAAAGTTTAAAAAGGCTAAAGACAGCTGACGAGATAGCAAAGGTCGTAGAATCTATAATAATCAGAGAAGGCATAGAGTGTCTTCCCAAGAGGTAGGGAGAGTTTGGCTGGCTGGTGCCGCCCCGGGACTTCAAATCCCGTGGGGGGTCGCTACAGGCGACCTCCGGAGGGTTCGATTCCCTTACTCTCCCGCCAAAACATGATATCAAACAGACAAATCTCCTCAGGAAAGAGTTAAATTTTCTTAAAAGCCTTTTGAGGAGGGTAAATCATGGAGGTGCTTGATTATAGAGCATACAGACCCAGAGCTTTTACAAAAGAGGAGAGGTCTAAGACAACCATCCTCTTTGGGGGACTCACCTGGAAGCACGAAAGGCTCATACAAGCCTCTCTTGAAAACATGGGATACAGAGCAAAGCCCCTGCCGGAGATAAGGAGGGTGGACCTGGACATGGGTAAAGAGTTTATAGATGTGGGTGCCTGCTGTCCTACCACCTTTACCGCAGGAAACCTTGCCAGAGCGCTCATGCAGATAGAAAAGAGTGAAGGAAGGGAACGGCTCAAGGATAACTATGTGTTTGTTACCATAGGAGCCTGTGGACCATGCAGGTTTGGTCAGTATCATGAGTCTTACGAGCGCGTGCTTGAGGGATTAAACCTCAGAGATTTTAGGCTGTTTCTTCTTGACCTTCTTCAGATGGAGCAGTCGGTGGAGGGTGGAGGTCTTGAAATAAGCATGCCTCTGACCTTAGGACTCGTTTATGCCATGTTCATAGGAGATCTCCTTACTGACATGGAGTACGCAACAAGACCCTACGAGGTTGAAAAGGGGAAAACAGATAGAGTACTGAGAGATAGCGTAGAGCTCATTTACGAAAAGCTAAGGAAAAGACCCATAAGAGGTAAAAAGCTTGGTTCTCTGCTGTGGCATTTAACTACTGACTACTTTACAAAGGCTTTGAAAGAAGTTAAAGAGCTGTGGGATGAGATAGAGGTTGACAGACTTAGAGTGAAACCTACAGTGAAGATAACAGGTGAGTTCTGGCTTCAGACTCACGAAGGAGAGGGCAATTACAACATAAAGAGATGGTTGGAGCAGGAAGGCGCACAGGTGGTGCCTCCCCCCGTAGCTGTATGGATGGATTACCTTATAAACATGGAGCTGTTTAAATTGGAAGACAAGAGAGAATTTGTCAAAATGTACCCTCTGAAGAAAGCCATCATCTCTCTATTTGCCTGGCTTTACAGATACACCTACAACAGACTCAGAAATGCTCTTAACGACATTCCAAACCCTCTCCCAGACCAGAGAGCTTTAAAGGAACTTGCCAGACCTTACTTTTATTACAGACTCACCGGCGGTGAAGGACATATGCTCATAGGTAAGGCTCTTTATGCTTACAGAAACAAACATGCTCACATGATATGCGAGCTCTCACCTTACGGATGCCTTCCCAATACCATGTCCGTAGGTGCCATGGCAAAGGTGCTGGGGGATTATCCGGACCTGCTTTACGCTCCCATTGAGATAAAGGGTGATGCTGAAGTTCACGCTCTTTCAAGGTGTCAGATGATACTGACCGAGGCGAAAAGGAGGGCAAAGGAGGAGTTTGAAGAAGTGCTACAGAGGACAAAACTGAAAATTGAAGACATAAAAGAGTTTGAAGCTAAAAAACCCGAGATAAGAAGGGCTACTTACAGGATACCCCACTACGGATACGCAGGAACATCTGCCAACTATGTTATGCATGTAGCAAAGCTTATGGGAAGGGTTTGAGAGGCTAGTGCCATGCTGTTGGGTATAGACATAGGGAGCACCACATGCAAGTATGTACTTGCGGATGATAGTGGCAAAATAATAGATAAAGCTTACGAAAGGCACAACACCAGGCAGGCGGAGAAGGTACTGGAGTTTCTTATAAAGCTTGAGGAATTATACGGGCTCAGAGCTGGAAGAGACAGGGTTTATCTAACAGGTTCGGGCGCAGGGCAGATAACCAAACTCATAGGCGGTAAGTTTATCCAGGAGGTGGTTGCTGTAAGCGTTGCAGTTGAAAGGCTCCATCCGCGCGTGAGGTTCGTAAGCGAAATAGGAGGGGAGGACATGAAGACCATCTTCATAAAGGAGGAGGGGGGAAAGAAAAGCAGGCAGGTGTATATGCAGAATGTGTGCGCAGGTGGTACTGGTACCTTCATAGAGAAGTCTGCAAGGAAGCTGGGAATTGACCAGCAAAAACTCTCCAGTATGGGATACAGAGGCTACACACTACACAGGATAAGCTCCAAGTGCGGTATATTTGCGGAAGCGGATGTCAACTCTTTGGTAAAGGCGGGGGTTCCAGTGGAGGAGATCATTGCCTCCCTGTTTGAGGCTGTGGTCTATCAGAACCTGTCCCAGCTCACAAAGGGAAACACACCCCTCCCCGAGGTGCTTCTCCTGGGAGGTCCAAACCTGTTTTTCAGAGGTCTTCAAGAGGCATGGAGGCACCACCTTAAAGAGCTCTGGAAAGTCAGAGGTGTAGGAGACTTTTCTGAAGAGGAGATGCAGAAGCTGGTTTATGTGCCGGAAAACTCCCTCTTTTATGCCAGTCTTGGGTGTATATACACCGCTATGGAAGAGGAGGAGGGAGGTGTTTATCAAGGAAGGGAGAAGTTAGAGTGGTGGGTAAAGGAAGGACAGTACGAGGAAAAGCTCAAAGAGGGCAAGAGAGGACTTGTAAGCTCGGAGGAGGAGCTTGAGGCTTTTATGAGGAAGTACTCGCATAGCGTAGGCAAAAGGATACAACCCAAAAAAGTGCCGGAGGTGATAGTAGGCTGTGATTTTGGTTCCACAACGGCAAAAGCGGTTTGCATAACTCCCGAGAAGGAGCTGGTCTTTTCCTGCTACACCATGAGCAAAGGAAACCCAATAGAGGATGCAAAGGAGATATTCAGGCAGATAAAGGAGTATCTTGGCAGTGGGAAAGTCCTTAGTCTTGGAATCACGGGCTATGGTAAGGACCTGCTTAAAGATATCCTCGGAGCGGATGTTGCTATAGTGGAAACAGTTGCTCATGCTACCGCAGGACTGCATTTTTTCCCCGATGCGGACTGTATATGCGATGTGGGTGGAGTAGATGTAAAGATCATGATACTCAGACAAGGCTCTGTGGTAGACTTTAGATTAAACTCCCAGTGCTCTTCGGGAAACGGCGCCTTTCTGCAGGGAGTGGCGGAGAGGTTTAACATACCACTTAGCCAGATAGCGGAAAGAGCCTTCTTGGCAAAGGCTATACCTAACTTCACCATGGGCTGTGGAGTCTTCTTACAGAGCGATATAGTAAACCAGCAAAGAAAAGGCTGGCAGGCGGAGGAGATACTGGCGGGTCTGTGCTATGTTCTACCTCTAAATGTCTGGATATACGCAGGAAACATAAACAACCTGGCGCAGGTGGGTAGGAAGTTCATACTTCAGGGTGGGACGCACAGAAACCTTGCGGTGGTAAAGGCTCAGGTGGACTTTATAAAGTCCAGGGTCCCCGATGCGGAAGTTTATGTACACCCATACTCCGGTGAAGCTGGAGCTATAGGCGCAGCGCTGGTAGCTCTGGAACACTGGCGGAAGACTAAAAGCACAAGGTTCAGAGGTTTTCAAACCGTAGAGAATCTGGAGTATGTGGCTACCACATCAAAGGACACTGTTTGCCACTGGTGTCCCGTGAACTGTCAGAGGACCTTTATAGATGTTAAACTGCAGGAAGGCGAGGGAAGACCCTGGAGTAAAGTACCCCTTCCAAAAGGCTGGGTGAGGCTCATCGTAAACAACTCCTGCCCGAAGGGTCTTGTGGAGGATGAGAAGGAGCTAAGAGTTATAAAAGAGAGGATGGAAAAGGTGAAAAGCTCTTTTCCCAACATATCCGATTTTGTGAGAAAGGAAGCTTTCAGGAGGCTCACTCGTACCTAAGAGCATCCACAGGGTTTAGCTTTGAAGCCTTGTAAGCGGGATAAAAGCCAAAGATAACACCCACCAGAAAGGAAAAGCTGAAAGCTACGAGTATGTGAAAGGGTGATATGACAACAGCCCAACCAAAAGCCCTGGAAATGGAATAAGATGCTATGACTCCCACAGCTATACCTACCATGCCTCCCAGAGTGGAGAGTATAAGCGCCTCCAAAAGGAACTGTCCCCTTATGTCCCAGACTCTGGCACCTACAGCCATCCTTATGCCTATCTCTCTGGTTCTTTCTGCTACAGAGACCAGCATGATGTTCATGATGCCTATACCACCCACCAGAAGGGATACGCATGCCACTGAAAGAAGGAGCAGAGACATAACCCTGGCAGACTCCTGCTGAACTTGCAAAAACTGTGATAGGTTTCTTACGGTAAAGTCCTCCTGTCTGTGCCTCTGAAGTATGGTTTGCTTTACCTCTTTTTCTGCATCCTCTATGCTGTTAGGTCCTAGAGCCTGCACCATCATCCTGTCTATCTGACCCGGAAAGGCTGTGCCAAAGAGAAACCTCTGAGCGGAGGATATGGGGACTATGACCGTATCGTCCTGGTCCTGACCCATGGGTGATTGCCCCTTCCTCTCAAGCACGCCTATTACCATGAAAGGCATGCCCTTTATCCTTATAACCTTCCCCACCGGGTCATCCCCCACAAAGAGGTTTTCCACCACCGTCTGTCCCAGCACCGCCACCTTAGAGGCGCTTCTCACATCCTCCTCACCAAAGACCCTTCCCGATACCACCTTCCAGTCTCTTATCTCAAAGTAGTCCTGCGTGGTTCCCACCACACCCGTTGACCAGTTCATACTACCATAGACCAACTGGGCTACACCGGCCTTTATGGGTGCCACGCGCAGAACGCTGGGACACTCCCTCACAACAGCCTGAGCATCTGTCAGAGAAAGGGTAGGCTGTGTTCCCAAACCCATCCTGACACCTCCAGCAGTGGTGCTTCCTGGTAAGACTATCAGCAGATTACTACCTATGCTGGCTATCTGCTCCTGAATCTTCCTGCTGGCACCCTCTCCCACCGAAAGCATGGCAATAACCGCGGACACTCCGATGACTATGCCAAGAGTGGTCAAAAAAGACCTTAACTTATTTGCCCTGAAGCTTCTTATGGACATCCAAAAAAGGTCGTAAATGCCCATCATTCCACCAGAAGGCCGTCCTTTATCCTTACAACCCTTTTGCAGTAAGATGCTACCGCAGGTTCGTGCGTGACAACTATCAGTGTTGTCCCTAACCTTTCGTTGAGGGACAGGAGCAGATCCATTATCATGTTGCCCGTTGCAGTGTCCAGGCTTCCTGTCGGTTCGTCCGCAAGGATTATGGGGGGATTGTTGGCTATGGCTCTGGCTATGGCAACCCTCTGTTGCTGTCCTCCCGAAAGCTGGCTGGGATAGTGGTAAATTCTGTCCCCAAGCCCAACCATCTTTAAAAGCTCCACAGCCCTTTTTTTCCTCTCCCTTCTCCCAACACCCGCGTATATCATGGGAAGCTCCACATTTTCAAGAGCGGTAAGGCGTGGTATGAGATTAAAACTCTGGAAAACAAAGCCCACCTTTGTATTCCTAACACGCGCTATCTGGTCCGTGCTCATGTTTTTGATAGATACACCGTCCAGTATGTATTCTCCCTCCGTAGGCACATCAAGACAGCCTATGATGTTCATGAGGGTGGACTTTCCAGAGCCAGATGGTCCCATGATAGCCAGCACTTCCCCCCTTTCTACACTCATGCTTATACCCTTAAGCACATGCACCTCTACATGGTCCAGCCTGTATGTTTTCTTAACTTCTCTTAGCTCTATAAGAGCCATCAGAAGAACCTCGGCGATGCAGGCTTTTTCCTCTCTTCTCCCAAACCTACTATAACCTTATCCCCTTCCTTCAGGTCTCCTGCAACAACCTCCGTGTAAGTGCCATCGCTTATGCCGGTCTTTACAGGAACTCTGACGGGTCTGTTGTCCCTTAGCACCCATACACCCGCTCCCTGCTGTTTCTCTCCCCTCAACCTTACCCTGAGTGCCACATTGGGAACTCTAAGAACACCAGTCTTCTTAGCTACCAGAAAGGACACATTGGCAGTCATGCCCGGTTTTAAAAGCATGTGGCTGTTATCCACAGGGATTATAACCGTGTAAGTTATCACATTCTGAATGTTTACGGGTGAAAGTCTTACCTGAGATACCCTACCCCTAAAGACTCTGCCAGGGTATGCATCCACAGTGAATTCCACCTCCTGTCCCTCTTTTATCTTACCAATATCCGCCTCAGAAACCGTTGCCTCCACCTGCATCTTGGAAAGGTCCTTGGCTATCAAAAACAGGGTGGGTGTTTGAAAGCTTGCTGCCACAGTCTGCCCTACTTCCACATTTTTTGTAATAACAATACCGTCAACCGGGGAAACTATCTTGGTGTATCTCAGGTTAGTTTCCGCAATGCTCATGTTAGCCAGAGCTTGCTTTAGCTGGTTTTCTGCAGACTTTATAGCTAAACGCTGAGCCTCTATCTGAGCCTTTATTGCTTCCACATTTGCTAAAGCGCTCTTGTAGCTCTGCTGTGCCACATCCATATCGCTCTCGGACAGCAAACTCTTCTCATACAGATACTTGGCTCTCTGAAGGTCCCTCCTTGCCTTTTCCAAAACCGCCTGCGCCCCTTCTAAGTTTGCCTCCAGAACCTGCATGGTCCTTCTCTCCTTTTCAAGATTTGCCTTTGCAGTTTCTACAGAAGCCCTGCCCTGCTGGAGCTGTGCCAGAAATAAGGATGGGTCTATCTCCGCAAGCACCTGACCTTTTCTGACCCGCGAGTTATAGTCCGCGTATATAGCCACAATTTTGCCCGAGACCTGAGAACCCACTATCACCGTAGCTACAGGATTTATAGTCCCCGTTGCGGAAACCTTTGAAACTATATCACCGCGCGAGACCCTCTCTATCTTAAACTCACTCTCTGCATCCTTGGTCCTGTGTGTATAAAACCACAGAAAAGCGCCCAAGGAGGAAGGCAGTATGAAGGCAAGAAGTATAACCCTACTCATACTACACTTATATTACCACCAGCCAATTAACTTAGAATGAACGAGCCTCTCACAGAGTTTGTAGGAAAGCGCACCTATGGTGGCACCGGCAATAACATCAAGGGGAAAGTGTGCGCCTATGTAAATCCTGCCGTAAGCTATCAAAAAAGCGTAAGCCCACAAAAGCACCCTAACAAGAGGCGGGGACACTGGAAAGAAGAAAGAGGCAATAAGAAAAGCCATAGCAGTATCCCCTGATGGGAAAGATCTGTGATACAGAGGCTCAAGGAGATAAACATCTGTGAGCATGCTGGCAGGTCTTGGTGCATCAAAGCCAAACTTCAGAAGGTGTACAGTGGCACTCTCTACCGCCACAGAGAGCAGGAAAAGTTTCCACCTTCTGTTTTTTGAAACTATCAGAATAAAAGCTATGGGAATTAGCACATAGCCCTTCCCAAGCAGGTAAAAGTAGCCAAAGAAAGTATCCAGAATAGAGCTTCTTGCGTGGTTGATAAGGTAAAAAAGCTCCACATTCAAGGGGAAGTTTTCTATGTTCATACGTACTTGTATATTATCCTTCCCCTTTCCACGTTCTCAGGTATCAAGGTTATCTTTTCATCACTCATAAAGGATACAAAACCCTCTATGAGACCTGCAAAAAAGTATATAACGGGAGATTCTATGAGGTTTCCGTTGGTTATGGCATCCGTAAATATGTCCTCTTCTATCCTTACTTCCGAGTCTGCTCTCTCTATCTTCTTGGCAAAGCCCAGGTCCTCAAGTATTATGCATGCCCTCCTAAGCGCCTCTTCTTTTGGAAGCACCTCCGGAAAGCGTCCTATAAGACTCTCCAAGAGTTTTGGACCGGATTGCCTTCCTGCATCTCTAAGAACCGCCTTTGCACCTTTATCCCCTATTAAGCTCTTGACACCTTCCGCCATGTTAACTATGGCAAGCAGAAGTATATCGGAGTCTACCATTGCACCCTCCACCTTCCAATTTTACCACCTTAACACGCTTTAACTATAAAAACTTTTTATCCAAGTATAAGCAGGCTTTATCAACCTACCACCTCGTAAGGTCTGAACCTGAACTTGGCACCCAGCAACTCGGCCAGCTCTTTAGTCTTCTCTATGTCAACACCTTGGTAATCCACGGCGGTAGCTATAACTTCAAAGCCTTCTTTTAAAGCAGTTTTTATGAACTCCATAACCTTTTTGAAAGCCTCTTGCTGAGCCGGTCTGCAAACTCTGTTGTAGGTTTCCTCGTCCTGTGCGTTCAGGCTAACAGACCACACATCCACAAGACCTTTAAGTTCTTTGATCTTTTCTCTGGGAAGGAAGGTAAACATGAGACCGTTGGTATCAACGCGTACCTTTCCTCCTTTACTCTTTACATATCTGGCTATCTCTTTGAGAGCTGAAAGCCTGAGCGTAGGCTCTCCGTATCCGCAAAAAACTACTTCTTCGTATTTTGTAGGGTCTCCTATCTCCCTTATGACCTCCTCTACGCTTGGGTCTCTTGTTGTCCACACCCAGTAGCCCTTTATCATAAAGTTCCTCTCCCTCTCCCTCTGACAGAAGGCGCAGTGGAGGTTGCACTTGTTGGTGAGGTTAATGTAGAGTTTGTTGTTTATCACATAGGTTATAGTGTCCTTTTTCCCGTTGTTTCCTATGTTGAAAAGTAGCTTGGCATTTTCTGAGGTCATACGGTCTATATCCTCAAGCGAGGAGTTAGGGATAAGACCTGCCATTACCTTTGCTGTGTACCATACATTTAAAGGCTTGTTGGGTTTTCCCCTCACTGGCTCAGGAGCCAAAAAAGGACTGTCCGTTTCTAAAAGTATTCTCGTTGTGGGCGTTTTTTTGACCACTTCTCTGAGAGCGTCTGCGTTTTTATAAGTTATGATGCCCGAGTAGGATATGTAAAAGCCAAGGTCCACGCACTTTTTCATAAACTCGTAGCTTCCGGTAAAGCAGTGCATGACGCCACCCACCTCGTAAGCTCTCTCCTCCCTGAGTATTTCAAGAGTTTTTGCTTCCGCATCTCTGCTGTGTATAACCAGCGGTAGCCCCAGCTCTCTGGCTATGCTTATCTGCTTTCTGAATATATCCTCCTGCTTCTTTCTGTCAGAATAGTCCTTATAAAAATCAAGCCCCATTTCACCAAGAGCCTTCACCTTAGGGTGCTTTTGTGCCAAGTCTTTGAGCCAGAGGAGGTCCCCGTCTTTTACCTTGTCAGCCTCGTGGGGATGGAAACCTATGGCGCAGTATACACGCTCCTGCTCCTGGGATAGCTTTATGGCATTTTCAATGGTTTTACTGTCATAACCTACAGTAATAAAGTACTCAAGAGAGCTATCTTTTAAACTATCTTCTAAGTCCTCCTTTTTTAGAAGGTCAAGGTGGCAGTGGGTGTCTATCATAGCTTATAAAATATACGCCTTTATCTGCTCAGATGGTATTGCTTTCTGAACTCTTCCCACTTTTTCTCCCTTGCCTCCTTTGAGGAGAAGGCAAGCACGCCCAAGAGGTATGATACAGCTATCACAAATAGGAAGAATAAAAGCAGAAAAGCGTTTTTACTCATAACTCCTCCTTTTTTTTAAAGGGGGGCAAAGCCCCCATTACTTCATGTATGTTGAGGTTTGTGATGAGCGTAATCGTAAGGGTCCCAGCCGGCAGGCAGTTCTGGTATACGGTCAAAGTTGTGGGGAGGTGGAGGAGAGGGTATCTGCCACTCTAAGGAGTTGGAACCCCAGGGGTTTGAACCCGCTTCCTTACCTTTTACAGCGGAGACTATCCAGTTTATAAGGCTCAAAAGGATTCCTACTGCCAGTATAAAGGCTCCTACTGTTTGTATGTGCTGGAGCTGTATGAATTCAGGTATAGGTGGGTAGTCTGCGTACCTTCTTGGCATACCCTCAAGTCCTATGATGAACTGGAAGAAGTAAAAGAGGTTAGAGCCTATCATAATTATCCAGAAGCTTAGCTTTCCGAGTTTTTCGTTGTACATCTTACCCGTTAATTTAGGAAACCAGTAGTATATACCGCTGAAAGCTCCAAGAGTTGTAGCCATGCCAAGAACATAGTGGAAGTGCGCCACTACAAACTGCGAATCCTGCGCGTTTATGTCAAAGGCAGGAAGTGCCAGGGGAATACCCGTCAGACCACCTATGAGGAACATGAATATACCACCGAGGGTAAAGAGCATGGGAGTGGTGTACCTTATAGAGCCTTTGTATAGAGTTGCCACCCAGTTGAATATCTTTATGCCTGTTGGCACACCTATAAGAACAGTGGTGTAAGAGAAGATGATCCTCACCCAGTCAGGTATGCCAGAGGTAAAAAGGTGATGCACCCAAACCATGAAGCCAAGAAGAGCAATAGCCCATATGGCAAAGACCATGGTGATCTGTCCAAAGATGAGCTTTCTTGAAAAAGTGGCTATGACCTCAGAGAACACACCAAAGGCTGGAAGGATCATGACATAAACCGCCGGATGGGAGTAAAACCAGAACACATTCTCGTATATGAGAGGGTCACCCCCTAAGTTAGGATTGAAGAAGTTAGTACCGAGGTACTTATCAAGGAACAGCATGGTAACAGCACCCGCAAAGGAAGGCACACCTAAAAGCTGTATGACATTGGCAGCCATTATTCCGTGTAATATGAGATTCATATTTTTGAGCGTTACTCCTGGTGCCCTCATTCTCAGCGTGGTGGTTATGAAGTTTACAGCGCCCATGATGGAGGATGCGCCTACAAGGTGTACTATAAAGACATATAAGGCTGTAGTGCCAGCGTCATCGTTCAGTGAGAAGGGAGGGTATCCTGTCCACATCATTCTTATGTGATTGGAAGGCACAAGTGTTAAAAGCACCAGCACACTTGCTGCAAAGAAGGTCCACCAGCTCAGAGCGTTAAGTCTTGGAAAAGCCACATCCCTTGCTCCTATCATTAGAGGAATGAGGAAGTTGGCAAAGGCACTCCACACACCTATCGCCCACCAGAGAAGCATTACAACACCGTGCGCTGTAAGCAGGTAGTTGTATGTTTCAGCTGACATAAACTGAAGGCCCGGCTCCCAGAGCTCCAGCCTTATACCCAGAGCCATAAGACCCGCGACCAGAAAGAAAAGCAATGTGGTCACGCCGTAAAAAACCGCTATCTTCTTGTGGTCCGTTGTAAATATCCATTCCCTGATACCTGCACTGTACCAGGGTCTGTGAACGCCTATGGCTGCCATCACTGCACCTCCTTTGAGTTGCTTGCTAACTCAAGTTTAGACTGGCTTACACCAGCCTTTACCCATTTATCAAAATCTTCCTGCGGAACGACTTTTATAATAGCCACCATGTGTGAGTGCTGTGTCCCACAGTACTCCCTGCAGAAAGCCCAGTACTCACCGGGTTTGTTTATCTGAAACCACAGGTGGGTTATCCTTCCTGGCACTGCATCCTCCATCACCTTGGCGGGACGCACATAAAAGGAATGTATGACATCTCTGGATGTGAGTAATACCTTGATAGGCTTACCGGCGGGGAGGACTATCTTCTGCTCCTCCGGTATTTTATAATCAGAGCTAAAGAAGGCAAAGACCTTTTTCCCATTAGGGTAGTCAACTTCCCATCCCCACATAAAGCCGGTGACCTTTATCTCCATAGCACCAGGTGGCGCATTCCTCTGCTGTTTGTAAAATACAAAACTCTGAGTTGCCAGGTAGATGACTATAAGTAGTGGTATTACAGTCCATGTCACCTCAAGAGCGTTGTTGCCCTCAATAGGCACTCCATCTTCGTTCTTTCCTGGCTTGTACCTGTACTTTATCATAAAGTAGAGCATGGGTATGGCAACAACGAGATAGATCACCACAGCTATAAACAGCCATATGCCGTATATCCTATCCCACAGGTTGGCAGGATAGGCAATAGGTTCTGCGTTAGCTATACCAAGCAACGCAAGAATAAACAAAGGGTACAGAGCTCTCATTTTTATACCTCCTGAGCTTTCTTATAGGTTAATGTCAGCAGGGCTGTTATACCCAGCAGACCAAAGCCCATCATTGCAAAGATAACAAGGGGGTCTATAGTGTACCTGCTTCTGGAAGGGTCATACCTGTAGCAGGCAAGCAGAGCAAGGTCTACTATGTTGTTAATGCTTGGCTTTTCCCTCTGCGCATCAATGAGGGCAAGATTAACATCTTTGGTTTTAGGGAATGTTCCAAACAAATACCTCATAACCTTGGCGTCGGGGGAGAGAAATATAAGGGTGTTGGGATGCACAAAGGTTTTGTCTCTTTCCGAGAAGAAGAACTTAAATCCTACGCTCTGCGTTATGTCTTTTATGTCTTCCTCCTGAAGTATGCCAAAGGTCCAGTTATCAGGCACATTCCCCAGCTTTTTCTTAAAGGCTTTCAGAGTGTCTATGTTATCCCTTTTATCAAAAGAGAGAACAACCACATTAAACTTTTTCCCGTCTAAGTCCTTCACCGCTTTAAGAAGGTTTTCGGTAAGTATGGGACAGGATGCATCGCATGTGTAGTAAGCAAGCTGAAGTATTGTAGGCCTGTTGTCTATCACCTTGTAAAGGCTTGTCCATCCTCTGTCAGTAAGCATGGTGTAGTCTTTTAGCTTCTTGCCCAGATAAAGGTCCTGATTTATCTCAAGCACGGAGGGGTCAAAGTAGGCATCTCTGGGAAGATTACCGTAAGGATATGCCAAGTGGACCAGAAGCAAAATAAAGAGGAGCCTCTTCACACAAGACCTCCTATGATGTAAGCACTGCTGGCAACTAAGAGCCACATAAGGTCCACAAAGTGCCAGTATATGCTGACTGCCTTAAACATGGTGGTCCTGTGAGAGGTCATCCTGCCCGACAGAAGTAGCCACAGCACATACAGCTGGGACACAAGACCTACCAGCACGTGAGAGGTGTGTATGCCTGTGAGAGCATAAAAACCAGTGCCGTACATGTTGGAGCTGAGAGTGAATCCTTCGTGCCAGAGATGCTGCCATTCGTTGAAGTGAATGACTACAAAGGCGGAGCCTAAAATGAGCGTTGCCAGGAGCCACAGAATGGATGCCCCTCTTTTGCCTGATTCTGCAGACTTTTCGGACACCAGAATGGTGAAGCTGGAAGCCCAGAGTATGAGGGTCAGTATAGCAGGTATGACGAAGTTCATTTTTGGTACCCAGCTGTGCCATATGTCCGCATGAGCTATTCTCGCAGTCCAGAAGGCGGCAAACATGGTGCCAAAGATGATCACTTCAGTGGCTATGAAAAGCGTTATGGCAAGGCTACCAAAGCCCTCTTCATGACCTTTTTTGAAAAACTCGTCAGCCCAGCCTATGAGCCCAAAAACCATGAGCAGTAAGGAGAATCCACCCAGCACAAGTCCCAGCATCTGCTGGTGCCAGGCAAAGTAAGCTGTTAAGGATATGGGGAGAAGTAAAATACCCAGACCCACAGGCAGGGGCCAGAAGCTGGTTTCGTGTGCTCCAAGGTGATGGTGCACCTCGTGTTGTGCCATGAGTTTTTACCTCCGTTGATTTTTTTGAAGTATATCACTGCTTATCTTCGTTGGCAATTAAAAATACTTATTATGTGTATAAGCCTATCTTATGGTATTTACTGAGAAGAAAGTCTCAAAATAATGAAGTCCGCCCTTCTGTTGGTGAACCTGCCGATAGCCGTTTCGTTGCTTGCGATGTACCTTTCTTTCCCAAAGCCTACTGTATCTATTCTACTCTCTTCTATGCCGTGCTTTACAAGATAGTCCTTTACAGCTTTTGCTCTCTTCATGGCAAGTTTGTCGTTGTATGCTTTGGTACCTATGTTGTCAGTGTAGCCCTCAATTCTCACTCTCACATTGGGATTTTCCTTTAAGGTTTTGACCACTTCGTTAAGCAAGGGTATATATTCCCTCTTTATGCTGTATTTGTCAAAATCAAAGTGGATTCTTGCGCTGACCATGAGGGGTTCTTCCTGAGGCATTTTTTTCTCTACTTTTTCCTCTTGCTCCTTTGGCTCTTCCTTTAGCGCTACTGGCAGTTCAACCTTTCCCGTATAGCACTCTAATTTGCTCTCTATAGCGGAATCAAGCTTCTCTTTGGCCAGTAAGCTGTTGTTTACCGCATCGTTGTATAACTTGAGAAGTACCATCTGGTTTATTTGTTCTTTACTCGCTTCGTATACAAGGGCATCGTAAGCCACTTCCGCTTTTGCAAGCTCCTTAGGTGCACAGCTTTCCCCTTTGTTCTCTCTCAAATACATGAGCCTTTCATTAACTTCTGCTATACTAAGACCTGTGAGCTTCTCAAACTCCTGATGGCTTAAAAGGTTTAAGGAATCTAATCCCTTTAGCCCTCCCAAAGCTTTTGACGCAGAGTTCATACTCTTTATGGCAAACATCTTGGAACCTATACCGTCTTGCTCTGAAGCCAAAAACATGGATACATCGCTGTAGGCTCTTGCCTTTTCAAAGTGGTAAATATCCTTTTCTTCCGCACCCGACTTGTAGGCTACCTCCACGACTCTGAGAGTCTCGTTTATGCCGTCCATAATGTTAAAGTTATACTGCTGAGCGTAGGCTATGGTAAGACCAAGCAGGTAAGCCATGAGAGTCTTTCTCATCTTTCCTCCTCCTTTTGTGTTAATTATAATTTTAAAACTGTTTGCTTGCATGAGGGCTATTTTGCAAAGGGTGAAGGCTTCTTGGGTTTTGGTAGACGGTGTTGAAGTGGGAAGGATAGGTATGGGGGTAAATGTGCTTTTGGGTATAGGAAAGGGTGATAATGAGGAAGATGCCAAAAAGCTGGCTGACAAGATTCTGAACCTTAGAATATTTGAGGACGAAAGGGGAAAGTTTCAGCACTCCCTTCTTGATATAAAGGGTTCTGCACTGATAATTCCACAGTTTACCCTTTATGCAAGTATAAAGAAAGGTAGAAGACCGAGTTTTGAGCAGGCGGAAGAGCCTGTCAGAGCTGAGAAGCTATACAATTACTTTGTGGAAGTTATGTCTCAAAAAGTGCCGGTAAGCACCGGCAGGTTTGGTGCTAATATGGAGGTGCACATAGTAAACTGGGGACCCGTCACCGTTTTTTTGGACAGCAAGGAGCTTTGATATGCCTCACTTTCCTGCTTTTATAAATCTTGAGGGTAAGAAGGTAGTGGTGGTAGGGGGTGGTGTTGTAGCAGAAAGAAAAATAGAAAAACTGCTTCCTTTTAAGCCTTCCATAAAAGTAATTTCACCGGCATTTACAGCAGGCATAGAGAAGCTGAGAAGAGAAGGGAGAGTCTCCATCGTAAAGAGAAAGTTTATGCTACCTGACATAAGAGATGCCTTTATGGTAATCGTAGCTGTTGATAATATAAAGTTGCAGAAGAGGATTTATGAATACTGCAAAAAGAGACGCATCCTTTGCAATGCGGTTGACAGTCCTGACTTTTGTACCTTCATATTTCCTGCGCTGGTAATAAGGGGTGATATAGTCATAGGCATATCCACATCCGGCAAAGTTCCGGCTCTCTCCAGAAGCTTGAGGGAGTATGTGCAAAAAGCACTTCCGGAGAATCTTGAGCAAGTAAAGGAGAAATTGGAAACGATGAGAAGAAATATTCCCAAGGGTGAGGAAAGACAACGTTTGATGGTAAAGCTTTCTCGGAGGTTTCTTAATTTATAATGTTTCCAAATGTGGGTTTTGGGTCAGCATGATGAGCCTTACAGAAAGCACAGAAGCTCCATCCTAAACCTTGTGGGAAACACGCCTTTGGTGAGAATAAAAAAGCTAATACCCAAAGATATATCACCTAAGGTAGAGGTATATGCAAAGCTTGAAAGTTTTAATCCGGGTGGTTCTGTTAAAGACAGACCTGCTTTGAGTATGTTTCTTTCCGCTATGCAGGAAGGACTTTTGAAGGAGGGTAAAGTGGTTATAGATGCCACATCTGGAAATACTGGTATAGCTCTTGCCATGGTGGGAGCTTCTCTTGGAGTGTCAGTAGAGCTTGCCATGCCAGCCAATGTGAGCGAGGAAAGAAAGAGGATCATAAAAGCCTATGGAGCGAAGGTTTATCTTACAGACCCTCTGGAAGGTACAGATGGTGCCATACTGTTTGTTAGGGAGAGGGTTTCAAAAGAGCCGGAAAAGTATGTTTACTTGGACCAGTACAACAACCCTGCCAACTGGAAAGCTCACTTTTACTCCACAGGCATAGAGATATGGCATCAGACGGGCGGGCGTATTACTCACCTGGTGGCAGGTATTGGCACGGGTGGGACTATTATGGGAACAGGTAGGAGGCTCAAAATATACAATCCAGAAATTCAGGTGATAGGAGTGCAACCAGCTTATCCCTTTCACGGTATAGAGGGACTAAAGCACATAGAGAGCTCTATAAAGCCAGGCATATTTGATGAAACCTTTCTGGACAGAACCATGTTTGTGGAGACTGAGCAAGCTTACGAAATGACAAAGAGACTGGCTCTTGAGGAAGCCATCTTTGCAGGTCAATCTTCTGGTGCAGCTCTCTACGCAGCGCTTGAGTTGGCTAAAGAGTTGGAAGAGGGTGTTATAGTAGTTATCTTTCCCGACGGAGGTGAAAAGTATCTTAGCACAGCTCCATTTAAGGAATAAATATATTAAAATACAGTTAAGGAAATGAGTAAGCGCATAAGGTACACAGACAGAAACCCAGAACCCATGCTCCCACCTGAGGAGAGAAGTAAAACCTTCAGAGAGTATGCGCTCGGTTTTTCCGTAAGCATGGCTCTTGACGAAGCCAAAAGGTGCCTGCTCTGTAAGGATGCGGACAAAAGATGCATAAAGGGGTGTCCAGTAAATGTAGATATACCTGGTTTTATCAAAAAGATAACGGAAGGGGACCTGGTGGGTGCCTACAAAAAGATTATAGAAACAGACCTTTTCCCTTCCATATGCGGAAGGGTTTGTCCTCAGGAGAGGCAGTGTGAAGGCTCTTGCATCCTTTACTATGACACGGTAAGAGGCAGGAAAAACAAGGGACTGCCTGTCAGCATAGGCGCTCTTGAGAAGTTTGTGGGCGATTTTATACGCATATCAGGTATTCAGATAGAGGAGCAAATAAAAGCTCCTACAGGGAAAAAGGTGGCTATAGTGGGTGCGGGTCCTGCGGGTCTTTCTTGTGCCTATGACCTTTTAAAAGCCGGACACAAGGTGCACATATACGAGGCTCTTCAAAAAGCTGGGGGAGTGATGGTTTACGGTATTCCTCACGCAAGACTTGACAGAGAGCTCATTGATTGGGAGATAAACAGACTGAAAAAGATGGGTGCTAAGTTTTTCTTCGGGTATGTGGTGGGGAGAACGGTAAGCCTTAGGGAGCTGCTGGCAAATTATGATGCAGTGTTTTTGGGTGTTGGTGCAGGGAGGGGAAGCCTTGGTATAAAAGGTGATCATCTGATGGGTGTTTACTCTGCCATAGAGGTGCTTATGCGTATAAACCTCATGCAGGCTAGGGACTTTCCACAGTCTCCAACTCCTGTAAACTTGGGCAGAAGAACCGCCATAGTAGGTGGTGGCTTTACTGCGGTGGATTGTGCCATCAGCGCTTTGCGCCTGGGTGTTGAGACTCATGTGGTTTACAGAAGAACAAGAGAGACATCCTCCGCAAGGGATGAAGAGTGGGACCACATAAAGGAAGAGGGTGCAATACTGCACTGGCTTACACAGCCTGTAGAGGTAATCGGTGATGAGAGTGGCAAAGTAATAGGTCTTAAATGCATAAAGATGCAGCTGGGAGAGCCTGACGAGAGTGGAAGACCCAAACCCGTACCCATTCCCAATTCGGAGCACATCATAGAGTGTGACTCGGTCATATTCGCCATAGGTCAAAAGCCAAATCCTATAGCCTACCAAGATCTTCCTGAGCTAGAACTGACCAAGTGGGGAACTGTCAAAGTGGACGAAAACTTCAGAACCAATGTGCCCGGTCTTTTTGCAGGCGGGGATGTGGTAAATGGTGGAGACACAGTGGTAAGAGCCATATCCCACGGTAGAAAGGCTGCAAAGGTGATAGATGAATACCTTCTGAAGGAGGTAAAAGTATGAAAAGAGTAGCCGTCGGCTTAGCCGCTCTGTTGCTTGCCTTTTTTGTGGTAAGGTCCTGTAGTGGAGGACCAGAAGATGAGGCAAGAGCTACAGTCAAAGACTTTATATCTGCCATAAGAGATAAGGAGGGACAAGAAGCAGTCAAGCTACTCTATCCGCCTTTTAGAGACGCCCTTGTGCAGGATGTAAAAATCCCAGTGCAACTTACCGAGATGAAGCCTTCTGAGCTTCTTGCATGCATATTGTCAAGCATGGGAGAAAACATAAAAAAGGTCAAGTACCTTGACACAAGAAAGCTGGATGATAAGCATGTGGAGGTGCTGGTCAAAGTTATTGACAGGCAGGGAGTGGAAAAACTATTTAGCTTCATACTCATAAAGGATGAAAAAAGGTGGAAGATAGCCAGCATGGCTCCGGTCAGATGAAGATTCTCATCTGGCAGACGGCTTACCTGGGTGATGTGGTGCTGATCACGCCTCTGATAAGAACTCTAAGGAAGTGCCTGGTTGAAGCAAAAGTAAGTTTTGTAGGAAGACCATTTATAACACAGTTGCTGAAAGGTTATGACATAAATTTATATCCCTTTAGCAAAGGACTCTGGGAATCCTTTGAGATGGCTGAGAAAATATCCGATTACCATGTGGCTGTTTCTCCTCATGTGTCTGCAAGGTCTGCTCTCATTCTTTTCTTTTCTGGCATACCTTTGCGCATAGGTTTTGACAGGTCAGAACTCTCTTGGCTATATACCCACAGAGTTAAGCACCAGTGGAACAAGCACGAAATTGAGAGGAATTTGGAACTCTTAAAACCTCTGGGCATCAAAGAAAACGAATGGATAAGAGAAACAAAGCTGTTTGTTGATGAGCAAGAGATAAACTCCCTACGCGAAAAGTTTAACCTACCAGAAGATTACATAGTCCTATCTCCCTTTTCCAACTTTCCCCTAAAAGAGTGGTACCTGCAGGGCTGGATGGAGGTAGCTTCTGGCCTTAATATCAGCAAGGTGCTGATAGGTACAGAAAAGGATGCAAAGAAGGCAGAAGAGATAGAAAGAAAAGCAGAAGTTATAAACCTCGTTGGCAAAACTTCTCTGAGAGAGCTGATGGCTGTCATAGCTGGTGCTAAACTGGTTATCTCCGTGGACTCCTCACCTATGCACATAGCCAACGCTCTGGGAATTCCAGCCGTATGCATATACACATCCACATCCCCTTCCTATGGCTTCTATCCGAGGATAGGTACTTACCTTGTTCCTTCTCTTGAATGCTCTCCCTGCTCTCCCAACCCTAAAAAGTGCAAAAGTGGGCATTACGCTTGCCTTAGAGCTGTAAAGTCTGAGGAGGTGCTAAAAGAGGCATTAAAATTCTTCTGATGCACATTCCTGTACTTTTAAAAGAAAGCGTAGACCTTCTTGTCTGGAGGACAGGAGGTGTATATGTGGATGCTACAGTAGGCTTGGGTGGACATACCAAAGGGATACTTGAGAGAGACCCCCGTGCCTTCGTGATTGGCATAGACAGAGACCCTCATGCGCTAAAACTTGCTGAAGAGAACTTAAAAGATTTTGAGGGAAGGTTTTGCCTCTACCAGGCAAACTTTAGGTATCTGGACGAAGTTTTAAAACAGGAGGGGATAAAGGAAGTGGACGGCTTTCTCTTTGATTTGGGGGTTTCTATGCTTCAGCTAAAAAGCCCAAGAGGTTTTTCCTTTCAGAGGGATGAGCCCTTAGACATGAGGATGAACCCAGAGGACAAAAAGACAGCTTATCAGGTGATAAACACATACAGCGAGAGAGACCTTGTAAGAATACTCAAGGAATATGGTGAAGAACCCAATGCCAGCAGAATAGCCAGAGCCATAGTTATGCACAGGACAAAAAAACCCATAGAAACAACTGGAGAGCTTGTAAGTATTATCACCTCCTTAATTCCATACAGGCGTGGGAGGGTGCATCCTGCCACCAGAATTTTTCAGGCTATAAGGATAGAGGTTAATGAAGAGCTCATCTCTCTTGAGGAAGCGCTTGAAAAGACGCCCAGGTTTTTAAAGAAAGGTGGTAGGCTGGTAGTCATTTCCTTTCACTCTCTTGAGGATAGGATAGTCAAAAACTTTTTTAAAAGACACACCGACATATTTAAGTTATTGACAAAAAAGCCCATCAGACCTACCCTTCAAGAGATGAAGAAAAACCCTGCCAGCAGGAGCGCCAAACTAAGAGCGGGGGAAAGGATATGAAGTATATATTAGTATCCCTATTGCTTATAGCTTTGAACCTCATTTACTCCGCATATGCCTTAAAAACTTCTAAGGAGTATGCCAAGAAGCTGGCAGAGTTAAGAAATCAAACGGAAAGACAGCTCAAGCTCCGCGCCGAGATAGACAGAAGGATCAATTACTCAACAGCTAAGGCATACGCCAAAGAGGATGCTTTTATACCCATAGATTGGAGTAAGGTAAGGATCTTAAAAGACGAGTCAAAAAGCTCTCCAAAGTAAGGTCGTACATGGAGCTTCTTGAAAGGACCCTCCATCCAGACATATCCCTTCTTATCACTTTTTTAAAATGGAACCTTCTACCGAGGCGCCCAAGAATCATATCAACAGCTTCCTCTGTAAAATCTTTACTAACCTCAAGTGTGTAAGATTCATCTTGCATATCCTTAAAGAGCCTTTCCTTCATTGATATGTAAATGTTTATGAGATCCAACAGCTCATTGTTTATCCTTTCCTGCCTGAGCTTATTTCTCTCAAAGCTAAGCTGAGACACTTTCTTATCTATAGCTCTTATGATCTCCCTAGTTTTGATAAACCTTGCGGATAACTCAGCCGAAAAGTGCTCCAGAAAGATCTGCCTAAGGAGAAAGTAAAGATAGAGCCTCAGAAGCTCCATCAGGATAAATTCCTCGTCTCCTTCAAAGTTCATGATGCTTTTCTCACTGTAAGAGCCTTCCAGTGCGGGGGGTATAAACTTTACTATCTGAGGCTTGTAAGATGCAACAGTTCCTACCGCAACAGGTAAGGTGGGTGTGGCTCTCTTAAAGAGTTCGTAAAATATCTCACCTACCTGTGCTTCCTCCTTTTTCACTTCTCTTTCTGCTTTCTCTTCACGCATCGCTTGTCTAAGTATTGGTCTGTTGAGAGCAACATACACAGCGTCGTAATGTCCAGCCATGTAATCCCTTACAATGCTGTAAAAGATCTCCTGAGCTTTCCCCCAATCTATGTCTTTTCCAAATACTCCTGTGTATGTTTCCGTTTTTTCCATATTTTTAAACTGCTGAGCTCCCCTTCTACCCACTATAACCACCTTCTTTACCTCAAGGGGTGGATGCTTCAAAAAATCGGATACTGTCCTTATTAATACCTCGTTAAATCTACCTACAAACCCTCTATCTGTACTCAGAAGAATAAGGCACAGACTCTTCTCTTTGCGTTTTAGAAACAGATCGCCCCTGTGGAGGTAGATGAGCATCTCCAACACCTCTCTAAGTCTGAGAAAGTATCTATGTTGAGCACTCAGCTGTGCATAGTATCTTCTGTATCTATTTATGGAGATAAGATTCATGGCGTTTATGTACTTTTTGACAGAATAAAGGTGATTTATTTTGTTATCTATGTCCTTTAATCTCATGAATAAGGTACTATCCTGTAGAAGCGCTTTTTGCCCACCTGAAGCTTTAGCTCCTCTTTTATCTCTATCTCTTGGTTTTCATCCTCTATCTTTTGGAAGTTTATTTTCAAACCACCACCTTGAATGACTCGCCTCGCAGAGTTTTTAGAGGATTCTATGCCAAGCTCATAAAGAAGCTCGTAAGCTTTTCTTTTTAGACCCCTCTCCACCTTTATAACGGGTGCATCTTCCGGAAACTCTCTCTTAGAAAAAGTCCTTTCAAAGTTATCAAGAGCTCTATCCGCCTCTTCTTTGGAGTGGTACCGAGAGACTATGTAATGAGCCAGCCTCTTTTTTGCTTCCATGGGGTGGAGTTCTTTAATTCTCTCTATCTCTTCCTGCGTGTAGTCAGTCAAAAGCGTGTAGTATTCCCACATAAGCTGGTCAGATATGGACATGGTCTTGCCAAACATGGTGTAGGGGTCTTCTGTCAAGCCTATGTAGTTTCCGTAAGACTTGGACATTTTTCTAACGCCGTCGAGTCCCACCAGCAGCGGCAGAGTTATGCATACCTGAGGTTCTAAACCAGCTTCTCTTTGCAGGTCTCTTCCCACTAAAAGATTGAACTTCTGGTCTGTACCCCCCAGCTCTACATCGGCTTTTAGAAAAACTGAGTCGTAGCCCTGAAGCAGCGGGTATAAAAACTCGTGTATGTATATGGGTATGCCCTCTTTGAACCTTTTTGAAAAGTCATCCCTTTCTAACATCCTTGCCACCGTGTACTTTCCTGCCAGCTTTATCACGCCCTCAGTTCCAAGTGTGGAAAGCCAAGTGCTGTTAAACACTATGTTGGTCTTTTCTGGGTCAAGCACCTTAAAAACTTGATGCTCGTAGGTTTTTGCATTTTCTATCACCTGCTCTCTTGTTAAGGGTGGTCTTGTCTCAAGCCTTCCTGTGGGGTCTCCTATCATGGCGGTAAAGTCTCCTATCACAAAGTAAACTTCGTGTCCCAGCTGCTGAAAAGTTCTCATCTTTTGGAGGAGGACTGTGTGTCCCAGATGAAGGTCAGGAGCTGTGGGGTCAAAGCCAGCCTTTACCTTGAGGGGTCTTCCTTCCTTGAGCTTCCTTAAAAGCTCTTCCTCCTCTATTATCTCTACCGTACCTTTTTTTATGAGTTTAAGCTGTTCCTCTGGAGTCATGGTAGATTATAATTTTAACCTTGTTGGGGGTGTGGCGGAACTGGCAGACGCAGGGGACTTAAAATCCCCTGGGGTAACTCCCCGTGAGGGTTCGACTCCCTCCACCCCCATGCAAAGAACTATGATACTGAGTGATGGCACCATAAAGAAGCTGATACTGAAAGGTAAGCTTGTAGTAGAGCCTTATGATGAAAGCCATGTGCAAGCCTCTTCCATAGACCTAACACTGGGAGGCGAACTGCTTTTTTACAAGACTGATTGCATAGATGTCAAAAGCGAAACTATACCTGTTGAGAAAGTGGTAATTCCTCAAGAGGGCTTTCTCATAGAACCCAAGGCTTTTGTTCTTGCTACAACCAGTGAGTACATAAAGCTTCCTGAGGATATAACCGCCTTTGTAGAAGGCAGGTCTTCTCTTGGAAGATTGGGACTCTTTATTGAAAACGCAGGCTGGGTGGATGCTGGATTTGAAGGTCAGATAACCCTTGAGCTTTACAACGCCAACTCATGCCCCATAAGATTGTATAGAGGCATGAGGATATGTCAGATAGTTTTGGCAAAACTTGACAGAAAAGCTCAGAACCCATACAGAGGCAAGTATCACAGGCAAGTGGGAGCAACTCCTTCTAAGATATTTCTTGACTTTAAGTTATAATTTATCGTGTGCCACCCGCTTTAAAGACCGTCTTTAACATTGCTCTAAGATACACATTGGCCAGTAAGGGTTCAACTCTGTTGGTATCGGTAATAGCCTTGCTGGGTGTGGTTTTGAGCATAGTGGCTATTCTTCTTACTATGGGTGTGTTTGCAGGATTTCAGCATGCTCTCAAGGAGAAGATACTTTCCACATCACCGCACATAGTGGTAAGCCTCTTAGATAGCCAAAACATGCCAGACTACCAAGAGAGGATAAAAACCCTAAAAGGCGTAAAAAGTGTTTATCCCGTAGTTCTCTATCAGGCTATAGTGTCTAAGGGGGGATCTCTTCAGAGTGTGAGCATAAAAGGTATGAAGCCTTCCGACATAATTCAAAAAAAGAAGTTTTTGGTAAAAGGAGAGTTTAAAGGTGGGCTTTTGGTGGGCAAGGGGCTTGCGGACATAATGGGTATAAAGCCTGGTGATGAGGTGCTTCTGGTCTCCCCTATGGGCAAAAGCACACCCTTTGGCTTTTTACCTAAGGTGGGACACTTTAGAGTAGATGGCATCTTTCAGACGGGCAGTTTTGACCAAGATTATCTTACTGTCCTTATGCCCATGTCTGAAGCTAATGATTTCTTTGGACCCTCTTGGCAACTTTATGGTTTTGAAGTATTCATAAAAGACCCTTACAAAGCACAGCAGGTAAAGGCACAGATAGAGAAAGAGCTATCAGATTCTGCCATAGTAAGGTCGTGGATAGACCTCAATAAGCCTCTCTTTAATGCGCTTGAACTGGAAAAGGTGGGCATCTTCTTTGTGCTTCTTTTGATGGTTATGGTGGCATCTTTTAACATAACGAGCCTTCTATTTATGAAAGTCAGGGAAAAGATAAGAGATATTGCCGTTTTACGCACCTTTGGACTAAAGAGAAGAGAGATAGCTTTGATATTTTTAATTCAGGGAATAACTTTGGGTGCTGCTGGCGCTCTACTTGGTCTTTTCATCTCCTTGCTGGGTGCATATCTCATCAACGAGTACAAGCTGGTGAGGGTGCCGGCAGATGTTTACCTTATGGATCATGTACCTGTCTTTTTTGAAGTATCTGACATAGTTATAACCTTAAGTGGTGCCTTGCTGCTTTCTTTTGTGGCAAGTCTCCTGCCAGCATACAGAGCCAGCAGAACTAACATAGTGGAGATACTAAGAAATGAGTGAGGTCATAAAAACGGTGAATCTCTGGAAGGTTTATTCCGATGGTACCAAAGCACTCAAGGGTATAAATTTGGTGGTGAAGGAAGGGGAGCTGTGCGGGCTTATGGGTCCTTCTGGTTCTGGTAAAAGCACTCTCCTTCATCTGATTGCAGGTCTTGACCGCCCTACAGAAGGTAAGGTATTTCTTCTGGGAAGAGATATTACAAGCATGGGGGAAGATGATTTGGCGGAATTTAGAAAAAATAACATAGCCTTTGTTTTTCAGTTTTACTACCTTTTGGAAGACTTTAATGTTCTTGAGAATCTCCTTATAGTAGGTCAGCTGGCAGGTCTGAAAGATGTCAAAAAGAAGGCTCTTGAAATTCTGAGTTTTTTAAGGCTTGAGGACAAAATAAAGCACAAACCTAATCAGCTTTCGGGTGGTCAGATGCAAAGAGTGGCTATAGGCAGAGCGCTGATGCTTGAACCTAAGGTGCTGCTTGCTGACGAGCCTACTGGCAACTTGGACCTTGATGAAGGTAAAAGAATATTTGAGCTTTTTAAACACCTCAATCAAGAGAAGGGCATCACCTTTCTTATAGCCACTCACAACACAGAACTGAGCAAGTTCTTTGACAGAATAGTGAGAATAAGGAATGGCATACTAACGGATTAGAGGTTTATCTTCCTGTCAATGATATATGGCTTGTCTTCCTTACTTCTGTAGTATATCCTTACCAGAAGCTCTGCTATTATTCCTGTTGATATGAGCTGTATGCCTGCAAGTATAGAAAGGACGCTAAGCACCAGCAAGGGTCTTCTTCCTATATCCTCTCCCAAAAACAGCTTTATCAAGATAAGGTAAGCCAGCACTAAAGAACCTGTAAAAAGCAGCAGAAAACCTACAGAGCCAAAAACATACATGGGTTTGTTTATGTACTCATTGAGAAACTTAACAAGAAGTATGTCAAGGATCACCCTTATGGTTCTGCCCAAGCCATACTTGGACTTGCCGTAGAGTCTTGGGTGGTGTCTTACTACCACCTCGGTTATCTTGGCTCCGTGCCTTTTGGTAAGGGCGGGTAGAAATCTGTGCATATCACCGTAAAGTTCAAGCTCTTTTAAGATGTCTGCCCTGTATGCCTTTAGAGTGCATCCATAGTCGTGAAGCTCCACACCTGTAACCTTAGATATTATCCAGTTGGCTATCATAGAAGGGAGTCTTCTTGAAAAGAAGGGGTCTTTGCGATCTTTTCTCCACCCACTCACCAGGTCATACCCTTCTTCAAGCTTTCTAATTAAAGCTGGTATGTCCTCTGGGTCATTTTGTAAGTCTGCGTCCATGGTGATTATGATCTCTCCCTTTGCGTGTTGAAAACCTGCATACATGGCAGCAGTCTGCCCGTAATTTCTTCTGAATCTTATAACCTTTACCCTGCTATCTTTACCTGCTATCTTTTGAAGGACTTCAAAAGTGCCATCATCAGAGCCATCGTCAACAAATATAATCTCATAATCACCTTCCAACACCTTTGTGAGCTTTTCGTAAAGTATTGGGATGCTGTCCTTTTCGTTGTACGCCGGAATGACAACGGATATCATCGTCTTAGAATTATAACACTTTTGGAGCGGGCCCGGAGGGACTCGAACCCCCGACCTAGGGATTAGAAATCCCTTGCTCTGTCCAGCTGAGCTACGGGCCCTTTACCCCGCACCCGGGACTGCAGGCTTACCGTTGCTCCCTTTCGGGCCTGGCGGGGTTTACCCTTTCCCGTTGCGGGGCTAATTATTAATTATAGCATCTTTTAGCTCCTCCGGGTATGGCTCCAGGTATGCTTGCTCCAGCAGGTAGCTCTCTTCAAACCTGTAAGCAAAGCTCTTTATTATGTCTGTAAGGGTGTATAGGTCTCTCTTTCCCTGCTTGAACTTCTCCATCAGAGACACAAAGTGGGATTTTTCTTTCTGGTTAATATGGCGTGAGAGATGCCCAAACATGTGCAGGAGCACATTGGCGTGCTGCTTTCTTGATGGTCTTCTTTTGAGAGCTTGCATAAAAAGAAGGCTATACATTTTTACGCTCTCCCGAAGGTTTCCCTTGGAGTTGGCTACAAGCCTTCCCATCTCTTTAAGTTTTACCTGAGAGTGAGCCATAAGCAGGTACTTATATTGCCTGTGAAACTCCATAAGCTGCGTTACGGAATCCACCCTTGAAAGTGCGCTTCTAAGATGAGCTATAGCAAAAAGCCTTGTAAGAAAGTGGTCTCTTATCTCTGGATTTTTGAGCCTTCCCTCGTCCTCAACAGGCAGCAGTTCAAACTTTTCCAGCACCCTAAGAGCAAAAAGCCCCTTTCCTCGCTTGTAAAACTCCTTAGCGTAGGGGTCTTTGTATACAAGCGTTCCAGAGATACCGCAGGAGGGAGACTTGCTTTTGAGTAAAAAGCCGTCAACTTCTGGCAATGAAGAGAGGAAGCTTTCGGAGAAAGAAAGCATCTCTTGTGTGATGTCCCTTCCCGTGGAAGGCTGGAAAAGCCTTGGCTCTTTGTCCATGTATACTATAACTCTGTCCCTTGGCACTCCAAGACCTATGGAAACCTCCGGGCATACAGCTATGGTCTGGCAGTATTCTCTGAGCTTTATGGCAAGCTCGTCTTTTACCACCTGTCCGTTGTATCTTACCTGCTGAAGGTCCAGGCAAGCACTGATAACCAGCACGGGTTTTACAAAGCTTCTCATGTAGAATTAATTTAATGCTAAAGGTTGGTCTTACAGGTAATATAGGCTGTGGCAAATCTACAGTTGCGCGCATGTTTATGGAACTTGGTGCATACACCTTTGATGCAGATGCAATTATAAGGACTTTTTATCAGGAAAAGGGAGAAGTCTACAGAAAAGTTGTGGAAGCTTTCGGAGAGGGTATTTTGGACAAGGAGGGAAACATAGACAGAAAAAAACTCGCAGATTTAGTTTTTTTGGACATTAACAAACTCAGACTTTTGGAAAGCATCACTCATAAGGCTCTTTATGAGAGGCTTGAGGAGGAGTTTAGAAGACTTCCTCAGGATGCCATAGCTATCGTTGAGGCAAGCCTTCTTGTGGAAAAAGGCACTTATAAGAACTATGACAGGCTCATAGTAGTTTATGCTCCTTATGAGGTGTGTAAAGAGAGAGCCATAAAATCCGGGTTTTCCTCAGAGGACTTTGAGAGGCGATGGAAGAATCAGATGCCACCTGAGGAGAAGCTAAAGTATGCGGACTTTGTTATAGATAACTCAGGGAGTTTAGAAAGCACTCAAAAGCAGGTAAAGAAGGTCTATAGGGAGCTTTTAAACCTCGTCCACTAACCTCTCTGCCAGATAATCTGCCAAGTGCATCACCTCTTGAGCAGTCTTGTGCTTTATGGTGCCGTCCTTTAAATTCAGCACACAGCCGGGGCATGTGGAAAGAACTATATTAGCACCGGTGCTTGCCAGGTCCTCTATCTTCTCCTTCTGTATCTGGTCCGACATTTTGGGATTGGTTATAGAAAAAAGTCCTGCAAAGCCACAGCAGGATTTGTCCTTTTGAGCTTTTTTCAGCTGCGCATTCTCAACTGAATTCATCACCGAATAAAAAACCTCGTCTTTTACCTTCATAGCACTGTAAGAGTGGCAAGGCACATGAAAGGTTATGCTCTCTCCTTTGCCCACAAACCTGAGCCTTTTGTCCTGCAAAAGCTCTGCAAAGTCGTAAACCTTCTTGTTTATTCCGTAGTCCTCCTGCAGAGCGCCACCGCATGTGGGACAAGCAACCACTATAGCATCGTAATCATACTTTTGCATCTCCTTTAGATTGTGATCTTTTAGTCTTTCAAAAGTCTCCGTGTTGCCCGAGTAGTAGTGGGGTGCGCCACAGCACCTTATGTCCTCCGGCACCACCACCGTATAGCCTGCTCTGTTTAAAAGCTTTACAACGTTTTCACCAGTTTTACCGTAAAAGGCATCTATCATGCACCCTGTAAAGAAGAGGAGTTTTGCTTTCTCTTTCTCCGCTTTAAAAACCTTACCCCTAAGACCAAAAGCTTTTGAGGTAGGCTTTGGCATAAACTTGACAGCTCCTGTGGGAAACGGCGTCTTTATCTCATTTGTGGGAAGAAGGCTCATGATTCTACCTGCCAGCTTTACCAGCTTTCTGCCTACCTTGGTTTGCATAAGTTCAAGAGATTTAAGACCAGCGGACTTTACCATACCAGCACCCAACTCCTCCTTTTGCATATGCCTGGCATATACCAGTATCTCCTTATAATGCACATCGTTGGGACATATCCACTCACACCTTCTACACATGGCGCACTCGTCCCACTGCTTAGCCACTTCACCCGTAAGAGGTATTTCTCCTTCTATAACCATCTGCGCAAGGGCAAGCCTGCCTCTTGCAAAGCTCCCCTCTTCCTGATTTACACTGTAGGTAGGACACACTGACTTGCAAAGGCCACACTTTACACACTTCTGGGCAAGATCTATAGGAATCTCAACTGCCTTTTCCATAGTTTAACTAAATATAGCTTTTTGGGAAGCTTTTTATATGATAGGATTAATAAAAAACAAACCCCCTCATGGGGGGTGCTTAAGAAGAGGTGAAAGGGACTGGAAAAAGGGAGGTTACGCAAACATGTCTCTGTATAGTCCCTTCGCCCACTCTATGTAGGCTTTGTAATTGCTCTCCTTTGGCTGTTCGTCCATTTTTACATTAGCAAACTCAAACTTTCCGTTGCCCAAATACTTGTAGGTTAAGTCTATCCATATGGCTTCTTGAGGTGCAACCGCGGAGTAGCAAAGGGTTCTTGGGGGTTCATAAGCTATCTCTTTGCCAGCTATCTTTGCAAGTATGAGTTTCGCTATATAGTGAGCTTCCGTATTGGAAGTATTTCCACTCTTTGAGAAGGGCTGGTTTCTTGCATCTCCCGTTACATAAACCCTCTCATCACCTACCGCATGATACTTCAGAGGGTCTATGTCAGGCCACCTCTCACCCTTCTTCACAAGACCTGCCTTAAAAACTATCTCTCCAGCTTTGCAAATAGGATAAATGGCACCATCGTCAAAGTCAATGTCTCCATAGGCTTCCGTTGATATCCTGCGCTTATTCACATCAACGGATTTTATACCTGCATTGGGATAGTACTCTACATAACCTTTCACTATGTTATCCCACGCGTAATGAAAGCCCTTTGCCTTAACGGGTGGGTCAGGGTGGTTGTCCACGAGTACTACCTTGCCGTTTACCTTATTCTTTTTGAAATACCATGCTATAAGCGTTGCCCTTTCATAGGGAGCAGGCAGACATCTGTAATCAAGACCCGGCGGTACGGTGAGGACAAAGGTACCTTTCTCAAAGTTCTGTATTTTTTCCTTTATCCTTATATGTTCCGAAGCTGGTATGAAGCCTGCCGGATAGCGCACCTGTGCAAGCTCTATCTCTTTGGGGTCCTTTATCCAGCTTTCGTAGTGGTAATCTATGCCGGGGGCAAGCACTAGGTAATCGTAGCTTAGCACCCCTTTGTCAGTGTATACCTTTCTTGCAGACCTGTCCACATCAATCACCGAGGTGCCTGTGAGTATGTGATAGCCGTGTCTGGCTGCAGGTGTAAGAAAGTCATGCATGAGAAACTCAAGGTTCACCAGGTCAACAAGCCAGAGGTTGCTCACAGGACATGAGAAGAATTCGTGCCTTTTGTCAATGAGAACTACATCCACATTGGGGTTGCCCATCTTTATGTACTTGGCTATGGTCAGTCCCGACCAGCCGGCACCTACTATTACGACGCGTGGTGAATTTTTGGAAGGCTTAGGTAGATTTAGCTCCTCCATTTTTTTTTTGCAAAGGTAAAGCTCGCACCTCCGCTTAAAAGACTCGCAGCAACTACACTGCTACCCGAAAGTTTTAAAAATTCCCGTCTGTCCAAGCGCATCTCCATACCTCCTTGTTTTTAACACTTGCATTAATTTATATGCAAACTGCGTGCCAAAATAGGAGTTGAAAGACACACCTTGCCTTTTGCACATGCTCTCTTACAAAGGATGACACATATGACAGAATGCAGGGACATGTGTGTCCCAAGTGGTATACTATAACCCCATTATGAGGGAGTTTTCCATATTTGATGATTTTGAAGAGGAGGTTGTGGTAATAGACAGAAACTACAGGATACTTTATGCCAATAACAAGTATGCGAAGGATTTGGGCTATACTTCAAGAGAAGAAGTTATAGGTAAAGAGTGTTTTAGAATCTCTCATTACAGAGATGAACCGTGCGATGGTGAGTGTCATCCGTGTCCTCTCAAGGAGATAGAAAAGACAGGAAGGGCTGTCCATGTGATACACACCCACTATACTCACGACAAAAGCGAATTTCCAGTGGAAATATGCGCCTATCCCCTCAAGGAAGGGTCCGTTTTGCAGATAATAAAGAGTATAAAAGATGATAAGGAGAAGTATTACCTTTTCAGCTTATCTCAGAGGTTAAGCTCCATATCTCAACTTGCTTTAGGGGTTGCTCACCAGATAAATACACCCCTTAACATTATATACACATGCGCACAAATGCTTGAAAGGGAATCTGGAGAGAAGGAAGAGATAGTAAAGATAAAGGAGGCTGTGTGTGCATGTAAGGATTACATAAATAAACTTCTCCTTATGGTCCGCAACTCAAAGGAGCGGAGCCTTGTTGACATAAAGAAAGCTGCGGAAGATTGTATAGATCTTCTAAGAATATACGCAGAGGAGAAGGGCGTGATCATTGAAAAACAATTGACTCAGTGCGGTTTCGTTTTGGGTAGCGAAGCGGATGTGAGGCATGTGATCACCAACCTGCTTGTGAATGCTATACAGGTTTCTGACAGAGGGCAAAAGGTTTATGTAAGAACTGACGCTAACGATGGGTATGCAGTTGTAGAGGTGCAGGATGAGGGTCCTGGCATAGACCCCGAAGAGCTTAATAAGATATTCCTGCCCTTTTATCAGGGTAAGAACAGAAAGAGCAGCGACGGATGCGGATTGGGTCTTTCTATAGTGGAGAGCATACTCAGGGATATGGGTGGTAGCGTGTATGTGGATTCTTCGCCGGGTAAAGGGTCAAGGTTTGTCGTTAAGTTCCCTCTCCTTTAATACCCTCAACTTCCTGTAAACCGTTCTCTTACTGCATCCAAGAACTTCTGCCACTTTGTTCACATCCTTTAAAAGCCTCAAAAGGTAAGCTGTATATCTTGCTTCAAGAAGCTCAAGGTCAGGCATGCCTTCAAATAGTTCCTTTTCAACAGGACCATTTTCTCGCGATACAAAGAGATAATCATCCACCAAGTCTCCCTCTGCCAGTATGCAGGCCCTCTCCAAAAGATTTTTCAGCTCCCTTATGTTTCCCTTCCAGGGATAGTTTTTGAGCATTTCCATAGCCTTCGCACTCACTCTTTTATTCCACTTGCTTAGAAAGAAATTGACTAATATGGGAATGTCTTCCCTTCTATCCCTGAGGGGCAAGAGTCGTATCTCAAGAATACTAAGTCTGTAATAAAGGTCCTCTCTGAACAGTCCTTTTTCGCATAGAGCTTTAAGATTTTTGTTGGTTGCGGATATGATCCTTACATCCGCAAATTCCTCCTTGACAGAACCCACTCTTCTAAACCTCTTTGTTTCTATAAACCTCAGAAGCTTTGGTTGTATGTGCTGAGGTAGGTCGCCTACTTCATCAAGAAAAAGCGTGCCACCCTTTGCCATCTCAACAAGACCTTTCTTCTTGTGAGAAGCTCCAGTAAAAGCTCCCTTCTCGTAGCCGAAAAGCTCGCTCTCAAAAAGTTCTGGAGGTATGGAAGTGCACTCCACCACTAGGAAGGGCTTTTCCCTCCTATTTGAGAGTTCATGTATGTACCTTGCCAGTACCTCCTTACCGGTTCCAGTTTCACCTACGATGAGTATGTTGGTATCGGTTTTTGCGTATCTTTCACAAAGGGAGAGGATTTCCGCAAATTTTGGGCTCCTTGTCTCAAAGGTGTAGTCCATACCCTTTCTGATGAGTTCTTTTAGTGTCAAATTCTCCTCTTCTGTGAGCTTCTCTTTCATAGCCCTTTTTATGTCCGCTTCAAGAATGTCAAGATTGAAAGGCTTTTGAATAAAGTCGTAAGCACCGGCTTTTATGGATTCCACCGCCGTTTTTATATCACCGTAGCCTGTTATGACTATTATCTTTGCATCGCTCACTTCCTTTACTCTCTTTACTACCTGCACTCCTTCTGCATCAGGAAGCTTGAGATCAAGAAGAACAATGTCGTAAGATTCATTAGTAAGAACTGTAAGCGCTTCTTTAAATGTACCCACACCCCTGCAGATGTAATTGCTCTTTGATAAGGCTTTTATGAGAGCATCCTTTAAGCTGGCATCATCTTCAACTATGAGAAGGCTTACCATAACTTTAAAGATACATCACTCAAGCCTGTAGCCAAAGCTTTTGACCAGCTCTGGCCTTTTTCTCCAGTCGGGCTTTACCTTTACCCAGAGTTCTAAGTAAACTTTCCTGCCTGTTATAAGCTCTAGCTCCTCCCTTGCGAGTTTGCCTATGGACTTTAGCCTCTGTCCACCTTTGCCTATAATGATGGGCTTGTAGTTTTCTCTGTCTACCACAATCTCTCCCTTTATGACCAAAACAGAAGGGTCGCGAGTGCCTTCAGATATCTCCGTTATCACCACCGCAACGCCCTGAGGTATCTCTTGGTGTATTTTCATGAGCACCTTCTCCCTTACTATCTCGGCTGCCAAAAGGCGCAGTGGAAGGTCAGTAAGCATCTCAGGGGGAAAGAGAGGTTTGCCATCTGGCAGATACTTGAGTATGGTTTTTAAAAGCTCATCTATGTTATACCCTTTGAGAGCGCTTATTGGCAGCACTTCCTTAAACTCACCATGTTTTTTTATAATCTCCTCCGCCAGTGGAAGAACTTGGCTAACATGTCCCACTCTGTCCACTTTGTTTATAACCAAAAAGATGTGCTTTTCCTGAGCTAAAGGTTTTATGTAATTGGAAAAGACCAGCTCATCATCCTCCAGCCAGCCATCCTCCGCATCTATCATAAAGAGTATTATGTCTGCATCCTGCAGGGAAGCGCTTGCCACCTGCACCATAGCCTCTCCCAGAGCGTCTTTTGGTCTGTATATACCCGGTGTGTCAAGAAAAACTATCTGAGCTTCATCCGGTATGTTTTTAACTCCCAGAATCCTTATGCGTGTGGTCCCCGGCTTGGGTGATACTATGGACACTTTTGTGCCTATGATCTGGTTAAGAAGGGTGGATTTGCCCACATTGGGTTTTCCAACTATGGCAACATAACCAAACTTCATCACAAACCAAAAAGCTTTTTGATACGCTTTAATATGTTGGTTCTTCTTCTCATTTCGTAGCTCAGCTTCTCCGTCGTTTCTCCTATCCTTCCCAGCAGCGTGGAGAGTATTTCTTTATCCTTTATCCTCTCATCGTACAAAAACTCTTTTAGCACTTGGCCGGTAGCATCCAAAGCCTGAATGACTCTCTCCAGCTGTTTCTCTTTTTCAAGGTCCACCTTGTCCACAGCACCTTCCAACGCCTTCCATATGGCTTCTACCGCACTGCTGAAACTCTTAGTGCCTGTTTCGTAATCTCCACCAAACTGGCTAAGTATCTGCGTTAGCTTGGACTTTAGCATGAACTTATACTGTGTAAGCTCTGCATAAAAAGGCTCTCTTTTGTCTATATTCTCAAAGAAGTCTTTCACCATGCTTACCACGCTATCCTCTATACTAAGCACTCTATCCATTCTCACTCTCCTCAAAAATTTTCTTTCAAATAGATTTTAGCACATTAGCTGTATTCATACATTATCAAACAGTTTAGAGGAATTGCCTTCTGACAGAACTTGCCTTATTCTTCTTTCCGCAAGTTTAACATAATCCTGGTTTATCTCATATCCTACAAAATACCTACCGCTTTTTATTGCAGCTATTGCAGTTTGACCGCTTCCCATAAATGGGTCTAAGACAACCTCACCCTTAAATGTGTAAAGCTGGATACACCTGTAGGGTAGCTCTATTGGAAACGGAGCAGGATGCCCAATTTTCTTTGCAGATACTGCTGGAAATACCCATACGCTCTTCGTAAATTCCAAAAACTCATCTCTAGTTATTGTGCTTTGTCTTTTAAGAGGATTTCCTCTTTTAAAAGTATCTTTGGAAAAGACCAGAATGTACTCGTGAATATCCCGTAGTGTGGGATTTTGGGCGGATAACCAGCTTCCCCATGCGGTGGATGGGCTTGCGCTTTTGTCTTTATTCCATATAATCTCTCCCCTCATAAGGAAGCCTATATCTAGCATGTCTTGGATGATGAATGCATGCAGTGGAATGTAAGGTTTCCTACCAAGATTTGCCACATTTATGCAAACTCTACCCCCCGGAACAAGGACTCTGTATACTTCTTTCCAAACCCTTTTGAGAAATTCCAAGTACTCCTTAAAAGATAAATCCTTATCGTATTCCTTACCCACATTGTAAGGAGGCGAGGTGACTACTAAATGAACGCTGTTGTCCGGTAGCTCCTCCATACTTTCACTACTTTTACAATAGATTCTGTTAAGATATTCTTGAGATATTTTTTGCTCAAAATACTTTACTTGCTTTTCTTTTGGAAAGTCTTTGTACAATCTACTTGAATAAAATCCACTAGAATCGTGATTGATTCTACCAGAGATACCAAACTTACTGGTTTTTGTTCCTCTCCTTTTTTTTAGTTGCCATGATAGTTTTCCCTAATCATTTCAAGAAACTTCTCTGCTTTTCCTTCGTATGTAGGCTCTCTACTTGCTATCTCTATTATTTCTCCCAGTCTGCTTTTGGTAATCATAGCCGAGAAAAACTCCCTATTTTCGGTTATCAAATTTTTAATTACACCTTCAAGTTCTCCATAATCATCTATTCTAATAAAACCTCCTCCGCGAGTTGATTTAATGTTAATAGGACTATCTTTATCCAATGGATTAGGATTTACGGAATAAAAACCCTGAATAATACCTGATAACTTCTTACTCCAGAGCTCCCTCATTCAATTATTTTTACTCCCCCTCAAAGGATTGTAATTCTTCCATAAGCGATTTTATCTGATGCATCACAGCACCTTTGAGCTGTTCCACGCTGGAGTTCCAGTAAGCCTCATTGAAAACCAGCTTTTTCTCAGGACCTTCCTCGTCAAAAGCACCCAAGTAGCGCACTATTACCGTCGGATATGGAGTTTCTTCTTCGCAATCTTCTTCCTCAATGCCCGGGAAGCATACGAGGAGTTCTATCTCAGGAGGTACAGCCATGCCTTTTAGCTCTTCTGCCAGCCTCTTGAAAACTTCTTTGGGATACTTCATATTAGCCTCGCATCACATTTAGCAGGGTCTTTTTGATGGAGGTGTCAAGAAGAAAGCCGTAAGTCTTTATCACAAAGCCCCCTATGAGAGAGGCATCTTCTATAACCTCAAACTCCAAGTCTCTTCCAAGTGCCTTGCTGACCACATTTTTAATCCTTTCTATCACTGCTCCGTCCACCTTCTTTGCCAGCATAAGCAAAGCTTTGGAGAATCTCAGAGTTTTTTCCACCTCATAATCGTAGAATCTCTTTATCTCGGATATGAGAGGCAAGGCATTGAGCTCCAGCAAATGGGATAAAGTGTCATCCACCTCCTTAGTTATGCCAAGTTTTTCTCTCAGAGTTTTCAAGTAAGAGAGTTTTGCATCAAGAGGTACCAGAGGATTGAGGACAAAGTCCCTAAAGCTCCTTTCCCTCCTGTAAAGCTCTGACAACATACCCAAAAAGTCCGAAACTTTCATCATTACTTGCTTCTCTTTGGGCAAGGAGTTAATAAGCATTCTGGATAACTTCCTTGCGAGGTCTGCACTCCGTATCATCTTTCCTCCACAGATCTCAGAGATTTTTCTATGTATTTTTTCTGAACTTCTGGGTCTTCAAAGGCTTTCTTGAGCATATCCGTTGCCATCTGTCTTGCCTTCTCCATACCAAAGCGTAAAAGCTCTTCTTTTGCCCTCTTTGTTTCTATCTGCACCGCTTCCTTTGCCTTCTCCCTTATTCTCTCTGCCATCTGTTCAGCCTTCTTGAGTTCTTCCTCTTTTGTGTACTGTGCTGTCTCTTGAGCCAGAGCTATCTGCTCTCTGTATCTTCTTTGTGCATCTTCGTAGCTCTCCTTAGCTCTAAGAAGCTCCTCGTGTGAAAGCCTTAGCTCCTCTTCAGAAGCATTGAGCTTTTCTGTGAGACTTCTGAAAAAGCTATTAAAAGCTTCAGATACGGGTTTGCGACCAAAGTAGTAAACTATCCCCAAAAATAGAAGCACATTGAATCCTTTCCAAAGAAGCTCAGTCAGATGGTGTCCGCCTTCCGTCATGCAGCTTCCTCCAACACTTTGTCCCTTATGAGCTTAGCAATCTCCTCCACTTTTTGCTCCAGCTTTGCCTTCTCCTCCTCAAGCGCCTTCCTTATCTCTTCAACAGCTCTGGATATCTCTTCCTGAGCTTCTCTCTCCGCTTTTTGCAATATCTCAGCCTTCAATCTTTCCGCTTCCTTCCTGACTTTTTCAAGTAAGGCGTTGGACTCTCTTCTGCCCTCTTCAAGTATCCTGGTAGCTTCCGCAAGAAGCTTGGTAGCTTCTTCTCTGTTCTTTTGAGCCTCTTGCAAGTTTTTTTCCACTATACTGTCTCTTTCTAATATCACTGAAGTGTAAGGCTTTACAAACAAGAAGTTGACAAGCACTACAAACACCAAAAACAGAACTGCCTGCACCAGAAGCGTAAAGTTGGGATACAGCGCCTGCTGTATATCCATAACTAAACCTCCATCAGTATTATAACACTACTTGGAGGGTCTGAAGGCTTTAACTTTGTTCTCGTCAGTGGTAATGTACGGACCACCTATGAGGTCTATGCAGTAAGGTATGGCTGGAAACACGGCATCCAAACACACCTTTATAGACTGGGGCTTCCCCGGCAAATTTACTATAAGCGTTTTTCCCCTTATTCCTGCAAGCTGCCGAGAAAGTATGGCAGTAGGTACCTGTTTTAGAGATACGCTTCTCATGAGTTCTCCAAAGCCCGGAAGAATTTTTTCACACACCGCCTGAGTAGCTTCAGGTGTGACATCTCTGGGAGCAGGACCAGTGCCACCTGTGGTAAGGATAAGGCAACAGCCTTCCACATCAGCCATATGCAACAAAGCACCCTCTATAATGTCCCTTTCGTCGGGCACAACTCTGTAGATAACCTCAAAAGGTGAGGTAATAACTTCATTAAGATACTCCATTATATACTTGCCGCTTATGTCCTCATACTCACCCCTGCTGGCTCTATCGGATATGGTCAGGACACCTATTTTAGCCTTCATGGTTTATAATTTTAGCTCATGTCTGCCATAAAGAGCGTAAAAGCGAGGGAAGTTTTAGACTCCAGGGGAAACCCAACTGTAGAGGTGGAGGTAGTTTTAGAGTCTGGAGCTGTAGGTAGGGCTATAGTGCCAAGTGGAGCCTCCACAGGTCAAAAGGAGGCGCTGGAGCTTCGGGACCACGACCCTAAAAGATACCTGGGTAAAGGGGTTTTGAAAGCCGTGGACCATGTCAACAGCGTAATAGCAAGGGAGATAATAGGACTTGAAGCACTCCATCAAAAAGAGATAGATGAGATTCTTATAGCTCTTGATGGGACACCCAATAAGAGCAGGCTCGGTGCCAATGCCATTCTTGGAGTGAGTATGGCGGTGGCAAGAGCTTCAGCCAACGAGCTAGGAGTGAGCCTTTACAGATACTTGGGAGGCATAAACGCCAGCAAACTCCCTGTACCTCTTATGAACGTTATAAACGGTGGGGTTCATGCGGATAACCCACTGGACATACAGGAGTTTATGATAGTACCTGTGGGAGGTGGTAGCTTTTCGGAGGCTCTCAGGATAGGTGTTGAAACTTTCCACACTCTTAAGACTCTCTTGAAGGAAAAGGGATACTCTACTAATGTGGGAGATGAGGGAGGTTTTGCACCCCAGATAGAAAACACAGAAAAAGCTCTCGATATGCTCATGCTTGCCATAGAAAAGGCGGGCTACACACCGGGTGAGGATGTGCTAATAGCTCTTGATGCAGCATCTTCTGAATTTTATTACGAGGATGAGCTTTATCACCTGGAAGGGCAAAAGCTCAGCAGTGAAGACCTCTGCGGCTTTTACTCCAAGCTTGTAGAAAAGTATCCCATAGTTTCCATAGAAGACCCTGTGGCTGAGGAAGACTGGAAAGGCTGGAAAATGATAACTGATATTTTAGGGAAAAAGGTTCAGCTGGTAGGTGATGACCTGTTTGTCACCAATCCTGACCTTCTTCTAAAAGGCATAAAGGAAGGTATAGCCAACTCCATACTTATAAAACTCAACCAGATAGGGACTCTTAGCGAAACGCTCAGAACCATAAGCTTGGCAAAAGAGAGAGGCTACTCTGTCATAATATCCCACAGGTCAGGTGAGACAGAAGATACGTTTATATCACACCTTGCTGTAGGTGTAGAAAGTGGTCAGATAAAGACGGGCTCAGCATCAAGAACCGATAGAATAGCCAAGTACAACGAGCTTTTGAGGATAGAGGAGGAGCTTGGTAATGCGGCAAGGTTCGGAGGGAAAGAGGAGTTTTGGAAATTTATCTCCTGATGTGCTTCCTTTTCTGTTTATGCTGATTATGGTCATCTTGACTGCGTATAATTTACTTTTCAGTACTCTTAATCTGTTTAATGTTATAAAGATAAAAAGCTCTCTACACAACCTTGACAAAAGATTAGCAGAAATAAAGAGTAAGAACGACAAGCTTGAAAACATGCTGGAGCTTGTGAAGAAGGATCCCAACACTTACAGAGAGAGGTTTATCAGAGAATACATGCAACTCCAGAAAAGTGATGAAAAAATAATACTTTTTGATGATGAGAGAAACTGACCATCACTTTATGAGAAGAGCCTTGGAACTTGCAAAGCTACGAAAGGGTCTAACACATCCCAACCCCACTGTAGGCTGTGTGATAGTAAAGGATGGAAAGATAATAGCAGAAGGATACCACGAAAAGGTTGGCATGCCACATGCGGAGGCTGTGGCTCTTGAAAAGGCAGGCACACAGGCAGAAGGCTCCACCCTTTATGTAACCCTGGAACCTTGCACCCATTACGGAAGAACTCCCCCCTGCACCGATGCCATCATCAGGGCAAAGGTAAAAAGAGTGGTTATAGCTACTCTTGACCCTAATCCCCTCGTGTCGGGCAGGGGAGTACAAAAGCTCAGGGATGCAGGCATAGATGTGTGTGTGGGCGTACTTGAAGATGAGGCAAGAGAACTTAACGAGGACTTCTTTACCTACATTACCCAAAAAAGACCTTACATAACCCTAAAGCTGGCTCAAAGTATAGATGGGCGCATAGCCACCAAGCATGGAGAAAGCCAGTGGATAACTAACCAAGAGAGCAGAACCTTTGCTCACAGGCTAAGAGCGCAGGCAACGGCAGTCCTTGTAGGTATAAACACCGTCTTGAGGGATGACCCATCTCTTACGGTAAGGCACATACCATGGGAGAGCCAACCCATAAGAGTGGTGCTTGACCCCAATCTGAGGATACCCATAACATCCAAACTGGTAAGGGAAAAAACCGCAAAAACCCTTATAATAACTGCTTCCGAAAACAGAGAAAAGATGAAAATTTTGGAGGATGAGGGCATAAAGGTACTTTTGGCTCCCGCGGAGGAAGGAAAGCTGATACTGAGGGAGGTTTTGAGAGAGCTTTACTTTATGGAGATTATGCACCTTCTTGTTGAAGGAGGAGCCCAAACCATCACCAGCTTCATAAAGGAGGATCTTTATGACAGGCTTTTTATTTTTTTAGCACCCATACTGATAGGAGAAGGTATAGGTATAGGTGATATAGGCACCAGTAAGCTTTTGGATGCCAAAAGGCATATGCTTAAAAGCATATACAGATTTGGCGATGACGTAGGACTTGAGTATAAGAAGCTATGAAAATTGTCTTTATGGGTACATCATCCTTTGCAGTACCAAGCTTAAAGGCTCTGGTGGAAAACTTTCAGGTTGTGGGAGTTATCACACAGCCCGACAGACCAGCCCACAGAGGTCAAAAACTTACACCTTCGCCAGTCAAAAAGATGGCTCTTGAACTCGGTCTCTGCCTTTATCAGCCGGAGAAAAAAAGCCAGATAGAGGAAACTGTTCTTAAGCTAAAGCCTGACTGTGTAGTTGTTGTCGCTTACGGGAGGATTTTGACAAAAGAGGTGCTTGGCATACCACCTTACGGATGCATAAACCTTCATGCGTCTTTGCTCCCAAAGTACAGAGGCGCAGCTCCCATACAAAGATGCCTGATGGCAGGGGAAAAATTAACTGGCAATACGGTGATGCTCATGGATGAAGGTATGGACACAGGAGACATACTAAGGCAGGAAAGTGTGCCAATAGATGAAGAGGACAATCTTCTGAGTTTGAGCGAAAAGCTCTCTACAAAAGGTGCAAAACTCTTAGTTAGCACCCTCAAGGATTGGTTTGAAGGGAAGATAGCACCCACTCCTCAGGATCATCAGCAAGCTACTTATGCACCACCCATTTGGAAGGAGGAGTACCGCATATGCTGGAAGGCTTCTGCCCAAAGTGTAAAAGATAGAGTGAGAGGGCTTTATCCCAACTGCTATGCTTTCCTTGAGGAGGGTGAAAGGATAAAAGTGCTGAAAGTCAGAGTCTGTCAGGAGAGTGGAGAGCCAGGCGAGCTGATCCACCAAAGGAAGTTTCAGGTGGCCTGCGGAGAAAACTCCGTTGAAGTCCTTGAGCTTATAAATCCAAAAGGTAAAAGGGTTAGCGGTGAAGACTTTTTGAGAGGATATCAGGTGAAAAAACTCCGCTGAGCATTAACTTAAAAATTATGAAGAAGGGACCAAATATAAGCCTTATAGTGGAGAGCTTCCAAAACCTTGAGAAGGCATACATAGACCTGAAAAAAAACCTATCCCTTCCAAAAGAGGAGTTTGTTAGCAACAAGCTTGTTCTTGACAAGGTTCGCATAGACTTCAACTTGGCCTTTGAAAGCAGTATGAGACCTTGCAGACACCTCTCTACCCTCTATGGACTTAAAACCACCTCAAAGGATTGCCTCTTGAAACTTGCCGAGTATATAGGTATGGAAGACATAAAGACCCTTCAGAGGTTTACAGACTTTTACTTTAAATACAGAGACCTAAAAGACAGCGTTTCCGCTGAGGAACTTTATGAATTTTTGAAGGAAAACCTGGTAGTGTTTAAAAAGTATGCCCAGGCAGTGGTGGAGCACATAAAAAAAACCACAGGCAACTACCTGCTTATTGACTTTGACATGCTTAACGAAAAGGCAAAGCATGTTAAAGAATCCGTCAAAAAGATAGACTTTGTCCTCTCTCAAGGCATAGAAGAGTTTAAAACTAAGCCTATGTATTACGATAGAGTAAAATACTTTTACCAAGTTGCGTATGATAGCTTGTTTGACATATGCAAACATCTTGCTCCTAAGTTTGGAGTAAAAAAATTTGGAGATGACTGCCTTTCTAAGCTGGTAGAGATAGGTGTAATAAGACAGGATCGCTACATGGATGTTTTTAAGATGACACAGCTAAAAAACAAACTCATAAGCACATGGGAAGTTAGCCCAGAAGAGCTTTATGCATCACTATCTGAACTCAAAGACAAGTTTGAGCCAGTCATGAAGGACATATCCGTAAGTTTGAAAAAGCTCATTGAAGATAAGGCAAAAGGTGCTGTGGGTTGATTGACTAAAGCCTTACCTTGAAGTATAATATCTTATTGCATTTAAAGCTGGCGTAGCTCAGTGGGCAGAGCGCGGGATTTGTAATCCCGCGGGCGTGGGTTCAAGTCCCACCGCCAGCTTGTAAGCCCCAAGGAGGGGTGGCCGAGTGGTCAAAGGCAGGGGACTGTAAATCCCCCGGGCTCCGCCCTACGCAGGTTCGAATCCTGCCCCCTCCACCAGCGGGCGTAGCTCAGTGGTAGAGCAGCTGCCTTCCAAGCAGCAGGCCGCGGGTTCGAGTCCCGTCGCCCGCTCTTTAAAAAGGCATATATTTTTCTCCTATGATTTTGCGCTTGAGTATAAGAAGAGAAGACCCAGAGAGTGGTATATGTAATTACCAGGACTTTGAAATACCTTACGAAGATGGCATGACCTTTCTCACCGCTCTTCAAAGGATAAAGGAGTATCAGGATGAAACGCTGACTTTCAGGCACTTTTGTAGAGCGGGTATATGTGGCACATGCACTATTTACATAAACGGATTCCCCAAGCTTGCTTGTAAAGAACAAGTTCTACCTTATGTACTTTTAGAAAAAAGGGTCGTGATAGAACCACTCAAAGGCTTTAAGGTAATAAAAGACCTTGCGGTAGACAATGATAAAATCATAAAGAAGTTAAAAGAGATTCACGGATGGGTAAGGACAGGGTCCGACGATTGCAGAATACCATCTGACCTCAGCAGGAAGTTGGAAAGCGCTGCAGATTGCATCCTCTGTTTAGCATGCCAATCTTACTGCCCTCAGGTATTGGAAGAAAATTATGCGGGTCCCCTCATCTTCGCAAAGCTGTATAGATTCCTTGAAGACCCAAGAGACAAGGACAAGGAAGAAAGATTCGTGCAAGCTGTAGAAAAGGGTAATCTTTACCACTGCTTATCCTGTAATAAGTGCAATCATGTATGTCCAAAGGAGGTAGAACCAGCCACCCTCATAAGGAGACTTATGGTGTACAGCAGATAAGGGGGTGCTTGACACAGAGACTACAGGAAGGTATCATAAAAAAGGGAGGTGAAGGTATGTGGAGATTCGCCATTATGCTTTTCACAACAGCTTATGCCTTTTCTTGTCCTGCAAGTATAAGTATAGAAGAAGCCATAAGGATAGCCAAGCCTTATGTTGGTGAAGTGCACTACTCTGGCAAGGGTCAGAGTAAAAAAACGGGAGAGTGCTACTATAGAATAAGGGGGACGGAGGGTACTGCTGTGATAGATGCTAAGGATGGTAAACTGGTGAGATTCTACAGAAGCAGGTAGTCAGCAGGTTTCACACCCACCCAGTATGAGGGACTTTATACGAATGGTGGGTTGAGCATCAGTTACTGGGACTCCTTGACCGTCCTTACCACATGTGCCTATGCTCCATCCCAGATCGCTACCAACAGCATCCACATCCTGAAGAGCCTTAGGACCGTTGCCTATAAGCACTGCAGACCTTATAGGATAAGTCATCTCACCATTTTCTATAAGGTAGCCTTCCATAATTTCAAAGACAAAATCTCCAGTAACAGTATTTACCTCTCCTCCACCCATCTTTACCACTAAAATACCTTTTTTCGTGTCTCTTATAATGTCCTCTGTACTGTCCTTTCCGGGAGCTATGAAGGTATTTGTCATTCTAACCATAGGCACATGGGCATAGCTCTGTCTCCTTCCATTGCCTGTGGAGCTTACACCATCTTTCATGGCGGTTAGCCTGTCATACATGTATCCAGCTAAATAACCCCTGTCTATGAGTACCTTCTTTTGGGCAGGTACACCCTCATCGTCAACTGTAAAAGACCCGTTGTAGCCTTCAAGGCTCGCATCATCTATTACAGTTATCAGCTCACTGGCTACCTTTTGACCTATCTTTCCTCTGTAAATAGAAAGGCCTTTCTGGACAAGGTCAGCTTCTAAGCCGTGACCTACAGCTTCGTGTATCATGGTTCCGCCAGCTTGCGAGGACATGACCACCGTAAAGCTTCCCGCAGGTGCAGGCTTTGCAGATAGCATAAGAAGAGCCCGCCTTGCTGCTATATCTGCAATAAGCTCGGGAGGTTTCTCTTCCAAAAGTTCAAAGCCTCTCATCCCTCCCACAGATTCGTAGCCTCTTTGCAAAGTTTGCCCATCGCTGGCAACCACATCAACAAAAAACACCACCCTCTTTTGCTCATCCTCCGAGATTTCACCTAAATTGTTAATCACAAGAATGCCCCTGGTTTTATCGCTTATGACAGCAAGCACCTGCTTTATCTTATCTCCATAACTTCTGGCTCTATCGTTGGCTCTTTTTAAAAACTCAGTCCTATAAGCTACATCTTTAGCGTCTATATCTATTTGAACATCAGTTGCGCCTTTTATGTATCTCTTGCCTATGGCTACAGAGCCGCACCCACTCAAAGATTTTGAGAGTGCCTTTGCTATCTCTATAAGATTTTCAAGATTTATTTCTGTAGTGTAGCCGTAATAGGTCTTTCCATCTTTTATAAGCCTTATACCAACACCTTCGTCAACTCCCCACTGAACTTTTTCCACCTTGTTGCTCTCTAAGTGTACTCTACACATCCTTGACCTTTCGTAGAAGACCTCACCGTACTCACCACCAGAAGACATAAGATAAGACAAAATATAGCCTGCCTTTTCCTTTAAAAGTTCCTTTACCTGACTGTGCGTCTCTGACATGCTTTCAAAAGCCAAAGGTCATGGGTATGTCCATGTTTATGTCTTTAACTTCTTTTATCTCGGGAAACTTGTTTTTGAGAGCCCTCTCTATGCCAGCCTTCAGCGTTAGCACAGACATACCACAGCCTGAACACGCACCCATCATCCTTACAAGAACAGTGCCATCCTCCAACACATCCACCAGCTCCACATCACCACCATCAAACCTCAAAGCAGGTCTTATCTCGTCAAGAACAGCTTCTATCTCTTCTCTCGTAGGCATAGCCATACTTAACCTCCTTAAGGAATACTATTAAAATAAAATACTCCAAAGAGAAGGAAGATGCATGAGGAAAGTCAGTTTGTTGTGATAGGCAAGGTGGTTGATACATACGGGCTTAAAGGCGAGATAAAGATGGAGTCTTACCTTGAGAAGAAGCACTGGAAGAAGCTCAAGGAGGTTTTTTTAAAGAAAAGAGGTGGAGACTTTGTACCTTTTAAGATAGAAGGCGTAAAGCTTCACGGAAGGTATGTGATAGTGAAGTTTTCAGGATGTGAGGGTGTGGACCAGGCGAAAAATTACAAGTCTGCCAAGGTATTTTTGCCTTTGCACCAGCTACCCAAACGGAAAAAGGATGAGTATTACTACTTTCAGCTGGAAGGTCTGCAGGTTTACACAGAAAGCGGAAAGTTTTTAGGTAAAGTTACTAAAGTTTTAGAAGGGAAACCTTATTACCTTCTGGAGATGGACCACGGCAGGGGATACATCCCCTTCATAGGGCAGATGGTGAAAGAGGTGGACATAGAAGGTAAAAAAATCAAGGTATCTGACATGCTTTCAGAAATCTACCCGTGAACTTTCATCTTTGTTTCATAAAACTGTTTGTATTATAATATTGCAAACACTTTAAAAGGAGGTAGAGGCATGAAGAAGTTTCTGTTAGTAGCTGTAGTGGGGCTGGCAGGCATAACCTTTGCCAATGAACAGCTTGCCAAGCAAAAGGGCTGTATGGCTTGCCACGATCTGAAAGCTAAGAAGGTGGGACCTGCTTACGCAGATGTAGCTAAGAAGTATGCGGGAAGAAAGGATGCTGTTGATTATCTGGCTGGCAAGATAAAGAAGGGCGGTTCTGGTGTGTGGGGTTCTGTTCCCATGCCTCCTCAAAATGTAACCGATGCGGAAGCAAAACAGCTTGCCCAGTGGATACTCTCCATAAAGTAAGTTTTTGGGGGCGTTATGCCCCCTCCAGAGGATTACATCTGTTAATGTTTCCAAAGCAATTAGGACATAGATCAAAAAACACCAGGAGTCCCAATCCTCCCAGCATCATGTTTACCTGAGTTATCACAAGGTTTTCCTGCCTTTCGGGGAGGACCTGATACTTCTCAAGAGTTAATCCGCATGCGGTTTTTCCTTCCTCGTTCCCAAGCCTGTGAAACTGAAAAACCAGCCTGTTGGTCCTCCTGCACTTCATCCACCTGGGATTGAGGTCAAGCATGACAAAGTTTATCTGAACATTGCTGTCTATAAGCTGTGCCTTTTGCACCAGTCTTTCAAACTTTTCCTTCTCAGTCATGTCTTATAGTATATGTTTCAGACAGGCAGTTTATACCTGTCCTGCGTCATAAGGTCAACACCCACCTCAAGGTTTTCAAGCCAGTTTAGAAACCTGTCTACCATTTCCTTCCCTTTAAATATGGCTCCGTGCTGAGGTGCTATGGTTTCAATATCCAGCTGTCTTACCATGTTTACCCAGAACTTTAAGATTTTGTTGCTTGCCATGTATCTTCTGTGAAAGCCCTCCATGTACTTTATGTGCGCATCAAAGTCTTCCACAAAAAAGTAGTCCTGCCCAAGAGAAGCACCCAAATCCCCGGAAAACAGAATTTTAGAGCACGGGTCATAAACCTGAAAGTTGCCCGGAGAGTGCAAGAAGTGAGCAGGCAGGATAAGAAGCTCACAACCGTTTAGGTTTATCTTTGTCCCACCGTCATCTATGGGAAGCACCCTATCCTCCAGCTGGGTATCAAGACCAAAGTGAGGCAAAAACCTCATCCAGAGCTTGGATATGTAAGCGGATGCCTTCGTAGTCATGAGCCAGCCGTTTATAGAGGCTACTATGTCCGGGTCCTGATGGGAAAGGAATATGTACTTTATGTTGCTTGGCGGTATCAGCACAGATATGTCGGAGAGAAGTTTGGAAAATACCTTATGACCTCCCGGGTCAAGAAGCACTCCTTCCCCCTTATGTATAATGAGATACTGGTTTGCCTGGACCGCGCTGGCAGGGGTGAGCTCCTCATAAAAGGCTACCTTGTGGTCTGGTGTGTTAAATATTAGCTTGGCAGGCATCACGCACCTCCTGATGAATCTATTTTACCATACACCTTGAAGTCTTCTTAGCCTTTCCTTTGCGTCCTGTGCCCACGGTGCTTTACCTTCCGACAGCTCCAGAGCAGTTTTATAGTAAGATACCGCCTTTTTGTAGTCTTTTAGCGCTTCGTAATCTCTGCCTGCATAATAATAAACATCCGCATAGTCGGGTATTAACCTTCTGGCTTTTTCTAACTTTTCAAGAGATGGGGCGTAATCACCTACTTTGAAAAGTACAAAACCGTACACATAGTTGGTGGAAAACACCTCAGGCATTATAGAGTAAGCCTTTTCCGCATGACTTAGCGCGCTGGTAAGGTCAGAGTTTGCAAGGATGTAAGCTATGTAAAGGTGTGCTTCGTAGTTTTTATCATAGAGTTCCACCGCCTTTTTAAAGTGTTCAAGAGCCAAGGAGTAATCCTTTCTTCTGTAGTAGCCTTTGCCTTTGTAAAACTCACTGTAAGATGCTTCTGTCTCCTTCAAAAGCCTCTTTATGGTGTGAAACTCCTCCGAGTCTGAAATCAAGCTTCCGGAAGGTTTTATGCTCTGTATCTCTCTTTGCACATCCCTTATCCTGCTTTCGGGAAGTGGGTGGGTCTGAAGCCATTCAGGAGCTTTTGCTCTTTCCATGCTTTTAAAGGTTTCAAAAACGCCAAGCAGACCGTTTGGGTCATAGCCTGCCTTCAAAGCATAGATTACTCCCAGCTCGTCCGCCTCCCTCTCTTGGTCCCTGCTGAACTTTAGAGCCAAAAGCTGGCCACCTATCTGACCAAACTGTAAAACAGCCTGAGCGTAAGGTTTGTCTGCTATGATAGCCGCCCCTATGTTAAAAAGTATGTTCATAGCATACATCTTCTCCAAAAACTTGGCGTGATGCCTTGCGTTTATGTGTCCAAGCTCGTGTCCCAGCACACCTGCAAGCTCGCTCTCGCTGTTTAGCTTCAGCAAAAGACCCCTTGTGATAAATACGGGACCTCCCGGAAGCGCAAAGGCGTTTACCGCATCCGAATTGACAACGAAAAACTTATAAGGGAGCTTTCTTGGAGTGTACCGAGCTATCGTCATTCCTACGCTTTTTACATAGTCCTGAACTCTTCTATCCGGATAAAGACCGTCGCTCTCCTCTATGGCATACGGCACATAAGCGTTGCCTATCTCTATCTCCTTCTCCTCGGGTAGTATGTTAAAGAGAGAGCCACCATTTACCGCAGGAGCGCAGGCAACCAGAAAGGTAAGTAAGAGCAAAAACAGCTTTTTCATGCTAAATCCACCCTTATAAGGCTTATATTGTCTGTACCTCCCCTTGAGAGCGCTATGTTTAAAAGCTCTGAAGGAGAGAGATAAAGCTCATCATCTTCCACAAGCTCCCAAAGTCCATCAGAGCATATAACGAAGCTTTTATAACCCTCTGCCTTCTTTATGAAAACTTCAAACTCTCTGAAGGATGCATCTCCTATAAGGGCTGAGGTGAGTACATGCCTGTTGGGATGATGCTTTGCTTCCCTATCACTTATGTATCCTAACCTTACCAACCTTTCTACTTCCGTATGGTCTAAGGTGAGTCTATCCGCTTTGCTTTCCTTTAGCCCGTATACCCTACAGTCCCCCACATTAAATACCAATATATCCTGTTTACCAAGAAGAAGACCTGCAACCGCAGAGCCTAAACCTTTAGCGTAAGGTTTTTTTTCTGCAAAGGCTTCCAAATGGTCCCTTGCCTTGTGTAGCGCTTGGTTTATGCTTTGAGCATCTTCGGGTTTTTCTTCCATAAGGGTTTTTAGTGTTATCAGGCTTGCCATCTCACCGCAGGCGTGCCCTCCAAGACCGTCCGCAACCGCAAAGAGAAGACTCTTACCTTCCATCTGCACACACACAGGAGAGGTCATAACTTCTTCTTGCATTAGAGTATCACCAAGTAGAAGAGCGTCCTCGTTTTTAGTCCTCACCTTACCCCTGTGAGTAATACCGCAGGCGCTTAATCTGTACATTACTCTCCAGAAAGCGCAGGTCCTATCTTTACAAGACCCAGCTCGGTTATCTCCATAAAGTGCGTTCTGGTGTCATGACCGCAGAGCCTACAACCGTCTATCCTGAAGAGTCTAACCATCTCCCCTATAGGCTTTTTGTATATTCTTGACTGGGCTTGGGTAAGAATCAGCTCCTTGGAAAGCACCATAGAGCAGTCCACTATGTGGCTTACTGCATATCCTCCTGCTGCTTCTGCTGTAAGCTCTTCGTGTCCGCTCCTTTTCTGTGATATAAAAATGGCTGTCTGGTACCACTTTTTCATAAAGTTAAAAAGCTGTCTTACCACTGTCCTTGCAAGCATCTCCCTTGCCTCGTATAGTCCAGTAACCGAGTCTATCACCACATGCCTAACTTTGTAGTTTTTTATGGCGTACGCTAATGTGGCAAGCAGGTCAGGTATGTTTTCCCTGAGTTTTGAATGGCTTGCCGCATCTATAAGCACTATTTTATCCTGCACCTTTTCAAAATCAACACCCATAGCTTTTGCTCTTTCACGCAAGCCGACGCTCACAAAAGGAGCTGGTGCTTCAACGGTTATAAAGGCTGTTGCTTCTCCCCTTTCTGCCTGCTTTATGGTGTACTGTTCTGCTATAAGGGTTTTACCGGTGTCTGAAACACCTGTGATGTTGGTGACCGAGTATGCGGGTATTCCACCGAGGAGTTTCTTTACCACCTTACCTTCCTGCACTTCTGAGGTGAAAAAAAGATGGTCAAGCCCCTCTACACCCGTAGGAACTCCATACATCTTTGGGGCTTTCTTTACTGCTTCACCTGCTACCCATATACTTTCTTCTACCACCTCTGGCTTTCTTACCTCTTCAGACTCTTTAAACTTCTCCTCCATGATAACAATTTTAACACTCCATACTCAGCGTGTTTAAAAAATCCCAAAGCGTTGATTAACAACACTTTGTCCGCCCGCCCACACTGACAGCGAGCTAACCCTGTTTGTTCCTTCCAGAGGCTCTGACACTCTCTCTGACTCACAGGCTTCCCTTTATGCGTCTTCTTTATAGCTTCTCAAATAACTCTCTTCCTCTAAATATTATCTTTCTTGGGTTTTGGTTTCTTTCCAATAGCTTAAAGGTTTCTTGGAGCTGTTTTGTGATGGTGTTGAAGGTGTGTAAGGACTTTGGGTTATTACTCTCCAGCAGTCTATTGTAGGCGTATCTTATGGCTGAAGATTGGAGTATTATGAGCTTGTTTGGTAAGGATAGACAATGGCTTGAGTATTTTTTTAAACACCTTCAAAGGTAATTGACAGGATGGAGGTTAAAGGTTAACATCTTATATAGGGGAGTTAAAGATGTCAAGGGCGGTGGTCACAACAGTGGGAATGTTGTTCTTTGTGTGTATATCGCCTGCTATGCCAGAAAGCTCACAAGAGGGTCTTAAAGTTAGCAACGCAGACGAGATGATACTTACAGCACTTAGTTATATAGATAGGAGTTACAGGTTCGGTTCGGAGAGCTCTTGGGCTATGGATTGCTCCGCCTTTGTGCAAAGGGTCTTCCGAATAAATGGTATAAACCTTCCAAGGTCGGTAAGAGAACAGGCTAATTACGGCATTCCAGTAAAGAGGGAAAACCTAAGAACTGGAGACCTTCTCTTTTTTGCTACCTACTCAAGCTATCCCTCACATGTGGGTATATACATAGGCGATGGAAAGATGATACACGCTTCTACCACACAAGGTATTGTTATAAGCAGAATAGATGATCCTTACTGGAAAAAGAGGTTCCTCTTTGCCAAAAGGATACTAAAAGACGAAAAAGAAGAAAAAGATGACATAAAGGATATCATACTGGAGAGCTTGAGGGACAGATTTTAACATAGGTATTAAAAATTTTTATAAGCTCTTCTCCGCATTTGTGAATATCATCGCTATCAAGAGTGTAAAGAGGTCTTTTACTTACCCTGTATTTCTTATCGTAATGAGTCTCCATAAGAAACCTCACAAGGGTTTTATACTCCTTATCTTCTAACATCTTTATAGCCTGCGCCAAGTTCTTTTCACCCAGATACTTTCTTATCCTATAAAGGGCTTGTCTTACATCACTTTCCCAGCCTTCCTCTTTTGTATATTCTTCAAGTATGTTTTTCACCCTATTTTCCATGCTACTCTGTAGCTCAATGAATATTCCTTCTTCCTTCTTTCTCCACAGAGGTTCAGGCAGGTGTATATTTCCTATCCATCTACTCTCATCTTCAATAAAAGCGTAATGACTGCGCAAACTCCTTAAAGTCTCGTATAGGAGTGCATCAAACATCTTTTGAGAGATGCGGTTTTTCTTGCCCACTTTGCCAAACACCGACCCCCTATCTTGGGCAAGTTCCTCAAGGTCAACAACAGGCAAACCTTGGGCTTTTAAAAGTTTCAACACCCTACTTTTACCTACTCCAGTTTTTCCTGTAAGAACGAGAAAATTAATACCTTCAAGTAAATGCTGCATGTCTTGAAGTATAAATTGTCTGTAAGCTCTGTATCCACCCTTGAGCCTTATAACCTCTATGCCTGCAGAGGAAAGGACTTTGCAAAGTTCCTCACTTCTTTTCCCACCCCTCCAACAGTAAACTATTACATGGTCATAGTTCTTTTTTAGTTCCCTAAACCTATCAAAGAGATTTGAGAGCTTGCTCTGTGCTATGGAGTATCCAAGCTCCGTAGCTCTTTCTATGCCTTCTTTTCTGTAGACCAAGCCTATAATCCTCCTCTCATCGTCCTCAAAAAGGGGTAAGTTTATGGCACCCGGTATGTGAAACTCCGCATACTCAGAGGGACTTCTTATATCCACAAGTATCTTTCTCTCAATGCCATAAAGTTCCTGCGCTTCTATCTCCCACATAACCTGTAAAGGGTTATAATTATAAAAGATGATGCTGAAAAGTATTATTTCACTCCTGCTCTTCCTGGGTATGTCCTTTGCAGTTGAAGGTGCCAGATTTGTTCAAACAGAATACAAAAGACCTTTTAGGGCTGTTGTGGAGTTTTATTTTGACCATCCAGAAAAGATAGGTCCTGCTCTTGGCTGGGTATCCAATTTGGTGTATGTCCTTTCCAATCCCCCTTACAACTACCCCACAGAGGACATAGATATTGTGGTTATTTCTCACGGGAGAGAGCTTCCTGTGTTTGCTAAAGAGAACAGAAAAAAGTACGAAGCTATAGTTGAGAGAGTGGAGAGCCTTAGCTTTTATGGAGTGAAGTTTATGGTTTGCTCTATGGCAGCAAAGCAGTTTTACGGATACACGGAAAAGGACTTTTATCCCTTTGTAACTTTGGTTCCCTCCGCCCTTACTGAGATAATCCATTGGCAACACTTGGGTTATGGACTTTTGATACCACAAGTTTTGGAAGTAAAGTGAGGAGGTTTCGCATGAGTAAAAGACCCAACATAGAAACGGCTTTGAAGCTGGTGTCTTCAAGATATGAGCTTGTGCATGCTGCTGCAAAGAGAGTAGAACAGCTTATGCAACAAGGTGAGGACATATTCCTGAGGGATAAGGTCAAGGGAGAGCTTGTGAAAAAAACCTTTCAGGCTATTGAGGACATAGCCAACGGTAAGGTGAGAATTATAAGAGGGGAAGATGGGGAAAGCTCATGAGAGAACACTTCTTTTTTTGATCCTGTTGTGGATCTATACACTTTTGCCAGCACATTCCTTCGCTCAAGTACTGCCAGAAGAGTATCAGCTTCTCTCTGAATACCTAAAAAGCAGGGACGAAAAAATTGGGAGGAGCATCCTAAGGAATTATCCCGATGCGGTTTTTATCCAGGACCTAAAACTCATGCTGTCAGAGGATGCATACAAAAGAGGAGATTTTGAAGGTGCAAAGAATTACTTAGAGAGCATTGATGTAAACAGGTTAAAGCCAGACCTTCTTAGCAAGTATGCAGACCTCTGGAGAGTTCTCAACCTTGACAAAAAGAAGGCTCTTCTGGCAAACCCTGTTTTATTCAGGGACTTTATAGGAAGCGTAGAGCTAAGCCTTCAAGAGGCTATATCATTAGCGGAAAAGCTTACAAAAGGTGGTTACTACCAGGATGTGCTGAAAGTACTCTCGGGGATAAAAGATAAAAGGGCATGCTACTATCTGGGAGTAGCCTACCTGCGCACAGGGGATGAAGATAAAGCCAAGGAGGCCCTTTCATCCTGCGATGACAAAAGAGGGTATAGTTATTTGATTAGCATCTATCTCAGAGAGGACAGAGAAGACCAAATAAGGGATACACTTCTGAAGGTGAGAGATGACCATCTTAGAGACCAATTGCTTTTTCTTGTGGGAAGACACTACCTTTATGCAAGAAACTATGACAAAGCTAAGGATTACTTCTCTCTTATGACAGATACCTACCAAAAGTTTTTTAACTTGGGTCTTTTGAACTTTATAAAGAGAAATTACCAAGATGCTATCCAACACTTTATAAGGTCCTATTACTTTGCCAGCAGTGAAAGTGAGATATCCCAAGCTTGTTTTTGGACTTACAGGTCCTATGTGGCTCAGGGAAGAGAGGATGTGGGTTTGAGATACCTGATAGAGGCTACAAAAGGTGACGGGTTTTACTCTGCTGTTGCCAAGCTCCAGGTGGGGGAGCCTGTAGCTTACAGAGGGTTAAGGCGCGTGTTTTCGGAAGGTGATATGCCCATACAAGCCAATATAATAAAAGCCATAAGAGATGGGGGTTTTTATTACTACTCAAGGCTTGAAGCCTTCAAAAGACTGCCGTTTATGTCTCCTGCTGACATAATAGCCATATCCAAGTTTGACCCCTTTCTAAGCATAAGGCTTGCGGTTAGAAAGTATGGGAGCAGGTCTGAAGTATACAATTCTGTGGCTTTTCCCATGCCTTATAAAGAGTATGTTTATAAGGCTTCCGAAAGATACGGCTTGGATGCCTCCCTCATATGGGCTGTTATGAGGCAGGAGAGCCTGTTTGATGTCTTTGCGGTTTCCCGTTCTGGTGCCAAGGGTCTGATGCAACTCATAGAAAATACCGCAAGGTGGATGTCCCAAAAAGCAGGTGTGCCTTTGCAAGATGTGTTCAGCCCAGAAACCAACATCCTTTTAGGGTCGGCTTACCTGAGGTATCTTTACGATATGTGGGAAGGTGATCTTATCAAGGTGCTGGCAAGCTACAATGCTGGAGAGAACAGGGTAAAATATTGGAGCATGCAGGATGATCCTTATGTTTTTATAGAGACTATACCCTTCAAAGAAACCAGAGAGTATGTAAAGCGTGTTTTGTACAACTACTACATTTATAGTGAGCTTTTAAAGTGATGATACAGCCTTATTTATTTTTTCAAGTGCTATGTCTATGTCTTCTTGTGCGTGAGCTGTGCTTAAAAACCACGCTTCAAACTGGGATGGGGGGATGAGGATACCTTGATCAAGTAAAGCCCTGAAAAATCTTCCAAACATCTGTGTATCTGATTTTTTGGCGGTTTGAAAATCTGTAACATCACCGTCGGTGAAAAAGACGGTAAACATGGATGCTACAGCATTTATCCTGTGGGGAATGCCCTTTTCCCTCAAAATTTCTCCTATGCCTTCGGTTAGCTTTCTGGTTAGGTTTTCAAGGCTATGGTAAGGATTGCTTTTTTCAAGCTCCTCAAGCGTTTTTATGCCAGCCACCATGGATAATGGGTTTCCAGAGAGGGTACCTGCCTGATAGACGGGTCCTTCAGGTGCTATCATACTCATGATGTCCTGCCTTCCACCGTAAGCACCCAATGGCATTCCTCCTCCCAGTATCTTGCCAAGGCATGTAATGTCAGGCTTTATACCAAAAACCTCCTGAGCGCCCCCCAGCGACAACCTAAAACCTGTTATCACTTCGTCATAGATGAGCAGAGCTCCGTATTTTCTGGTTTCCTCAGAAAGAGCCTTAAGAAACTCATAATCTGGGATTACAACTCCCATATTCCCCGCCACCGGCTCTACTATCACGCACGCTATATCTTGTCCATACTTTTCAAAGGCTTCCTTAACAGCTTGGGTACTGTTGTAAGGAAGCACTATAGTTAGCTCTGCCATCTTTTCAGGCACACCCTCAGTGCCCGGAATCCCAAAGGTAGCCACTCCAGAACCCCCACTCACCAGAAGACTATCGTAATGTCCGTGATAACAGCCGTCAAACTTCACTATGTACTTCCTTTTAGTGTAAGCTCTCGCCAGTCTTATGGCAGACATGGTGGCTTCTGTACCTGAAGAGACGAACCTAACCTTTTCAATAGAAGGCACCAGCTGTGCCACCTTTTGAGAGAGAGTTATCTCATGCAAGTTGGTTAGTCCATAAGAAAGCCCTTTGGTTGCCTGCTCACAGACAGCCTCAACTACCGAAGGATGAGCATGACCCAATATTAATGGACCCCAAGAACACAGAAAGTCTATGTATTCATTACCTTCCACATCCCATATTCTTGAGCCCTTTGCTCTCTCTATTACTATGGGACTCCCTCCCACCGCTTTAAAAGCCCTTACTGGTGAGCTCACACCCCCAGGCATATACCTTCTGGCTATCTCAAAAAGCTCCGCATTGCGCATAACTATTAGCATAACACATTTACGGTGGGCGTAGAACTTTTACCTTTTCTAAGGTTATGAGCCCTCCCTTTATGAGTTTTGCCAGCTGTGGAAGCACCGGTTTTATGTTCTCCTCGCAGTCTATAATCTCAACCACTATTGGGAGGTCTGAGGAGAGTTTTAGAATTCCACCTTTGTGGACTACTGAAGAAGCACCATAACCAAGTATACCTCTAAAGACAGTAACTCCTGCTATCTTTCTCTCTCTGCAGTATTCAGTTATATACTTATATAGAGGTTTCCCTTCGTGCTTGTCATTTTCACCAAAAAAGATGCGAACCAAAACAGCCTCTTCGCACTTCATAACATCCTACCTAAATTGTAACCCAAAAGCGTCATAAATATGCCACCCAACAGGCTTCCAACCGCGTAAAAGATAAACTTAACCATTTCACCGTTCATTAGGAGGTTATAGCCCTCATAAGTCAATGTGGAAAAGGTGGAGTAGCCACCCAAGAAACCAGTTATTAAAAAAGCTCTGAAAGCTGGGGAGATGGTGAGTTTTTCAACTAAGTAGGCAAAGAAGAAACCTATAAAAAAGGATGCTGTTATGTTGACAAAGAGAGTTCCAAAGGGAAAGTCTATACCCACCTTCTCCTGTACCAGCTTAGATACCACGTACCTAAGCACAGAGCCTAACGCACCCCCAAAAGCTATAGCCAGCATTAAACCCATATTTGAGCCTTCTCCACAGTTATAAGCCCTCTTTTCAAATACTTACCCATCTCCTCCAAAACACCTTCCACCTTCTGCTCCTCATCAACAAACTCCACAACTACTGGTAAGTCATAAGACATCACCTCAATGCCCTCATAATGGTAGTGTCCGGTGGTTCCGTACCCTAGGATGGCTTTTAAAACCGTAGCACCCTTTATCCCTTTACTTTGTAAGATCTTCAATATCTTAGAGTAAAGAGGCTCTCCTTCCCACTCATCACCTTCTTTCAAAAATACACGCACAAGCACATGCACATAAACATTTTAAGGCATATATTTAAAGAATGAATAACTATTCGGAGGATAGCCATGTGCAGAGAGTGCGGTTGTTCTGTAAATCATACGCATGAAAAGCCGGCGGAGGATAAAAAGACTCTTGAGGTTTTTACCAAAATTCTTGATGCCAACGACAGGCAGGCTCAGGAAAACAGGGAGCACTTTGATGAGCACGGCATTTATTGCATAAACCTCATGAGCTCTCCCGGTGCTGGCAAGACCAGTCTTTTGGAAAAAACCATAGAGCTTTTGAGAAACGAGCTGAGAATAGGGGTTATAGAAGGTGACCTTGAGACAAGCAGAGATGCGGAGAGGATAAAGTCAAAGGGTGCGCCTGCATACCAGATTACCACAGGAAGCGCTTGCCATCTGGATGCCTTTATGGTTCACGAAGGTATCCACCACTTACCTTTGGAGGACTTGGATGTAGTTTTTGTGGAAAATGTGGGAAATCTTGTTTGTCCTGCTTCCTATGATGTTGGGGCTCATCTCAATGTGGTTCTCCTTTCGGTAACGGAAGGAGATGACAAACCCGAGAAGTATCCGGTGATGTTTAAGTCCGCAGACCTCATGCTGATAACAAAGACAGACCTCCTGCCCTATGTGGACTTTTCCGTAGAGAGAGCTGTGAGCTGTGCAAGAAAAATAAAACCCAGCATGGACTTTATAGCTTTGTCCGTCAAAACCGGTGAAGGTCTGGAAAACTGGATGGATTACCTGAGGTTTAAGATAAAGGTTTATAAAGGTGTAGTAAGATGAATATCCTCTGGATTCAGAGGCTCTCTTGCTGTGGCAACACTCACTCTCTTCTAAATTGCGAGACCTTTGACTCTCTACTTAGAGAAGTTAGCTTCCTCTTTCACCCTTCACTTTCCGCTGAGGGCGAGGAGGAAGTAGTGGAGGATGTGTTGAAAGGCAAACTGAAGGTGGACATTTTATTAGTGGAAGGTGCCGTAAAGGTAGATGACGAAAGGATAAAAGAGCTGTGCCGTATGGCTGACTATGTGATGGCTGTAGGTAGCTGTGCCTCTTACGGCAACATCCCTGCTTTAAAGGACGATAGTGTGTGCGGACTCCAGTACAGGTTCAAGGAGAAGGGGGGACTTCTGGGAAGTGATTTTGTCTCAAAGGGTGGACTTCCTGTCATAAATGTGTCGGGTTGTCCTGCCCATCCCGAATGGACAGCTGGAGTCATAAGAAGTTTATCAAGAGGTATAAAACCGGAGCTTGACAGTTGGGGAAGACCCAAGGAGTTTTACTCAAGTTTGACTCACTGGGGGTGCACCAGAAACGAGTACTTTGAATGGAAGATAGAACCGGAAAGCTTAGGCTCAAAAAAGGGGTGTCTCTTTTACAACTACGGATGCAGAGGTCCTCTGACTTACTCTTCCTGTAATGTTATCCTCTGGAACGGTGTGAATTCAAAAACCAGAGCGGGTACACCGTGTTTTGGTTGCACTGAGTTTGACTTTCCGAGAGCAGGGTTGTTTGAGACCAAACAGTTTGCCGGTTTGCCTGCAGAGCTACCCATCGGCGTTTCCAAGAGAGGTTACATAATGCTTTCTGGTATCGCAAAAGTCTTTGCACCTGAGAGGTTAAAGCTTGAGGATTGAGAAAAGACTCCTTGCAAGAGTTGAGGGTACAGCACAGCTTGAACTCGTATGGGAAAATGGCAGGATAAGGGATGCACGGGTAAGAATACCAAGCTCAAGAGGCATAGAGAGGGTGTTGGAAGGCAGACCTTTTATGGATGCCCTTGTAATAACACCAAGAGTTTGTGGCATATGCGGACACGCCCACCTAATGGCTTGCGTAAAGGCTCTTGAGGATGCCATAGGGCATGTAAGGCTCTCCCAAAAAGCTAAATTGGTAAGAGATATAACGCTTATGGTGGAGATGATACAGAATCACATAAAGTGGTTTTACCTCTTTGTAATGCCGGATTTTATAAGGCTCGGTGAGAAGCTAGATGAGTTTGAACCCTTCAGAGGCAAAAGGTGGAAGGAAGCCATAAGCGTTGCTTCAGAAGCAATTAAGGTCATAGCCATCTTTGGTGGTCAGTGGCCACACTCTTCTTATGCAGTCCCCGGGGGCATCACATCAAACTTTACGAGTACGGATGTGTCAAAGGCTCTGGCTCTGGTAAGTCGTGTTGAAGGGTTCTTTCTTGAGAGTCTTGTTGGTATGCCTGTGGAGGCCTTTCTCTCTCTGAGAAAGCACGGCTCGTGGGAGGGTCTAAAGGGTGATGTGAAACTTTTTATAGACCTGTGCTTCAAGTACGGGCTTGAAAGGGTTGGCATGTCTTACGGGAGACTCCTCACGGGCGGTGAGGTGTTCCCTTGCATAACTCCCGGCCACTTTACGGGAGAGAAGAAGCTGTGCTCTTTGAATATATCAAAGATAAGGGAAGCGGACGGCTCCCCCTATTCTGGTGCCAAAAGAGTGCGTTATAACGGAATGCCTTACGAAACAGGACCATTAGCACGCCAGTTTCTCTCGGGCAATCCCTTTGTTAAGAGGCTTCACAAGATGTATGGGGATAGTTATATGGTGAGGGTTCTCTCGCGCCTCCTTGAGGTTTGGGAGCTTACCAGCACAGTAAAAGAAAAGCTTACGAGCCTTTACAGTTTCATAAAAGAGCCTTCGTGCCAGATACCCTTTCAGAAGCCCGAGAGAATTACAGGCGAAGGTGTGGGTATAGTTGAGGCTGCAAGAGGGACTCTTATACATCGGGTAAGCATAGAGAAGGGTGTCATAACCAGGTACCACATCATAACACCTTCTGTGTGGAACCTGGGACCCAGGTGTGAGAAGTACTTAGGTGTGGCGGAAAAGGCTATGATAGGCTTAGAAAATCCCATTCATGCTGAGATGGTTTTGAGAAGCTTTGATGTGTGTTCTGTATGCACTACCCACTAAGGAGGTAAGATATGAGGAGGATACTTCTCTCTCATGGCGGAGGAGGAGAAGATACCTGGAGGCTCATAAGGGAATTGTTTTTAAAGCATCTTTACAACGAGCATCTTATTAAGCTTGAGGATGCTACGGTGCTTGAAGTAAGCTCTAAAATAGCTTTCACCACGGACTCCTTCACCGTAAATCCCATCTTTTTCAGGGGTGGGAACATAGGAAAACTCGCGGTGGCTGGAACAGTAAATGACCTTTCTGTTATGGGAGCAAAGCCACTCTACATGTCTGTAGGTTTTATCATAGAGGAGGGCTTTCCTTACGAAGACCTTGAGAGCATAGTAATAAGCATGAAGGAAGAAGCACAAAAGTCCGGTGTGCTGGTGGTTGCTGGTGATACAAAAGTGGTGCCAAAGGGTACTGCGGACGGTCTTTTTATAAACACTTCAGGCATAGGAAAGGTAGTCTGTGAGGGTCTTTCTTGTAGCAACATAAAAGTTGGGGATGCAGTTATAGTTTCGGGTGGTATAGGTGAGCACGGCGCGTGCATACTTGCCCAGAGGGAAGGCATCCAGATGGATGTGGAGCTTGAAAGTGATTGCAGGAGTCTGTGGAGCCTTATAGAGAAGATAATCACCTCAGGAGCTCAGATACACGCCATGAGAGACCCCACAAGAGGTGGACTCTCCGCTGTCCTCTACGAGTGGGCTTCAAACTCTAATATTTCCTTCCTGATTGATGAGGAGAGCATACCTGTTAAGGAACCCGTTTTGGGACTTTGTGAACTTCTGGGTCTTGAGCCTTATCATCTTGCCTGTGAAGGAAGGGTAGTTGTGGCACTTCCCGAGAGGCACGCTCAAAAGGTGCTTAGCATAATGAGAAGCCATCCAGACGGAGAAGGTGCGCAGATCATAGGCAGGGCTGTTCCAGCTGAAGGCTCTCCTAAGGTCATATTGAGGACCTCTTACGGCACCCACAGGGTGCTTGACCCACCCGCAGGGGAGCTTCTTCCGAGGATATGCTAAGATGCACGAGTTTTCGGTAGTTCAGAGCCTTATGGAGCTTATAGAGAGGTACGCACAGGAGAACAACGCAAGGAAAGTTACGAAGGTCGTTTTAAGCATAGGCGTGCTATCAGGTATAGAACCACACCTTCTTGAGCTTGCCTTTAACACCTTTAAAGAAGGGACCATAGCGGAAGAAGCTTCATTGGTAGTTGAGATAGAAAAGTTAAAGATTAGATGTCAGGAGTGTGGCAGGGAGAGCGAGAAGGAGGAGCTTAACCTTCTGTGTCCCCTCTGCGGTTCTCTGAGCGCGCAGATAGTTGCAGGTCAGGATATGCTTCTCAAGAGCTTAGAGCTGGAGTGCAATAATGAGGCTTAAGATAAGCCTTAAGGGTGCGGTGCAAGGTGTGGGTTTCAGACCCTTTGTCTTTCGCCTTGCCACTGAGCTTGGGCTTAAAGGATGGGTGATAAATGACTCTTCGGGTGTTGAGATAGAGGTTGAAGGTGAAGAGAAAGCTTTACAGAAATTTCTGCTTAGACTAAATGCGGAGAAACCACCTTTGGCACATATATACTCGCAGGATGTTGAATACCTTATGGATGTGGGATACGCAACCTTTGAGATAAGGGAGAGCAGAGGTGAAGGAAGAAAAGAGGTCCTGGTACTACCAGATATAGCTACCTGTGAGGAGTGCCTGAGAGAGCTTTTTGACCCAAAAGATAGGAGGTACCTTTACCCCTTTATAAACTGTACCAACTGCGGACCAAGGTTTACCATAATTGAGAAGCTCCCTTACGACAGACCCCACACCACCATGAAAACTTTTGAAATGTGTCCCATCTGTAAAGAAGAGTATAAAAACCCAGCCAACAGAAGATTTCATGCCCAGCCTAATGCCTGTCCCGTGTGCGGACCTTGGGTGAGCCTTTACACCAGCGAAGGAATCCTTAAGGCTGATAGAGATAAAGCATTAAAGCTCGTTGCCAAAGCTCTAAAAGATGGTCTGATAGTTGCAGTAAAAGGCATTGGTGGATTCCATCTTATGTGCGATGCCACCAACGAGGAGGCGGTAAGACTTCTGAGAGAGAGAAAAAGAAGGTCAGAAAAGCCCTTTGCGGTCATGTTCAGAGATTTAGAGCAGGTGAGTGTGTATGCAGAGCCAACGGAGTTAGAGCGTGCCCTCCTGCTTTCTCCCGAAAGACCTATAGTTTTAGTGAGGAAACGAAGGGATCTTGCATCATCTGTGGCGCCTGGACTAAAAAGAATAGGAGCTTTTCTACCTTATTCACCTCTTCACCACATTATCTTGAGAAGCGTTGATTTCCCGGTGGTAGCTACATCAGGCAATCTGTCCGACGAGCCTATAGTTAAGGACAATGCGGAGGCGATACAAAAGCTCTCCTCCTTTGCGCACATGATTCTGCTCCACAACAGGGATATAAAGCGAAGATGCGATGACTCGGTGGTGAAGGTAATAGGCGGAGTGCCTGTACCCATAAGAAGGTCAAGGGGATACGCACCCATGCCTGCAAAGCTCCCCTTTAAACTAAGCAGGAAGGTCTTAGCCCTCGGTGGTATGCTGAAAAACACCTTTGCCATAGGCTTTGAAGATACCGTTATAATCAGTCAGCACATTGGTGATGTGGAGAACTTAGAAACTCTCAGAAGCTTTGAAGAGATGGTCTTTGACCTTATGGAACTCTACGAGTTTGAGCCTGAGCTTGTAGTGTGCGACCTGCACCCCCGGTACGAAACCACCAGATGGGGGGAAGTCTTTGCTCAGAGCAGGGGAATACCCCTGATAAAACTTCAGCATCACTACACCCACATACTTTCATGCATGGCGGAAAGGGGTTTGAAGGAAAGGGTTTTAGGAGTGGCCTGGGATGGTACGGGTTATGGTGAGGATGGTACTCTGTGGGGTGGAGAGTTTATGGTCTGTGATTATAGAGGATACGACAGGGTTTTTTACATAAAGCCTTTCAGGCTCATAGGCGGTGAGAGGGCAGTGAAGGAACCGAGGAGGGTAGCTCTGTCCTTACTCTTTGAAATGTATGGCAAGTCCGCTTCTGACTTAAACAACGAAACGGTAAGGTCTTTTACCCAAGACGAGCTTAAAAACCTTTACATTGCTTGGTCCAAAGGCATAAACTCTCCCTACTCAAGCTCTGTGGGAAGACTCTTTGACGCGGTTGCTTCGCTCATCGGTATAAGACAGAAGCTTTCTTACGAGGGTCAGGGAGCTATGATACTGGAAGACCTTTACGACCCTTTGGTGAAGGACCACTACGCTTTTGCGTTGGAAGACAAACACATAGACTGGAGACCTATGTTTTACGAGCTTCTGGAGGATAGGGAGAAAGAAAAGGTACCGTCAAGGTTTATAAACACGCTGGCAAAGATGTGTCTTGAGGTGGTTCTCAGGATAGGGGTAGAAAAGGTTTGTTTATCGGGAGGCGTTATGCAAAACGACCCATTAGTGAGCAAAATCAGAGAGTTTTTAGAAAAAGAGAACTTTAAGGTTTATACGCACCAGAAAGTGCCTCCCAACGACGGAGGTTTATCCTTAGGTCAGGCGGTTTACGCGTCCCTCTGAAGCAAAACCTTTAACCTCTCTTCCAGCAGTCTTATAGATTCTTCTATGTCTTCTCTTTGGGAGGATGCCATGTGTGGAAAGGTGGTTATCTCAATGGTTTCTAAGATGGGCTTGTTATCTCTGTCAAAAAATACACCTATCCATACACCGTACACACCCGTTTCTCTCCACTCCGCAGGCTGGGTTTTGGACTCAAGCCTTATTTTCACCTGACCCTCACCCAGAACGTCCAGTATAGCCAGCCTGTCCTCTTCCGTAAGGGGTATCTTGTTTATGTAGATGATGTGTTCTTCACCTTTCTGGTAGAGGTCTTTAAGGGCTTGAAGTATTTCATTTAGTATGGCAGGGGCATTCATAAGCATGATAGAGCCTCCACATACTCGTTCCAAGCCTTTATACCTTCAAGCTTTGAGACTTCTACGCCTTCTTTGAAAAGAACCAGGGAGGGGAGCTTGTACCTTCTTAAAATCTCCGGATGTTCGTCAGCATTTATAGAATAAAACTCCACCTTACTGTCGAAGGCTCTTTCCAGCTCAGGCACCACCACTTGAGTATCAAAAAGCTCCCTCAGAGTATCCTTCTTTGATTCGGAATATACATACAGGGCGAGAGTTTTACCCTCCGCAAGCATACTTTCAAGCTCTCGTATGCTCAAGCTCCTCATACTCTATTCCCCAATCCTCAAGCTGTTTTAAGACTTCTTCTATAAGAAGATGCAACCTCTCTTTGACTGTGGTGGAAAGCTCAAGGGAAATGTTCAGGCTTTCCGGCTCCATACCTACGAGGACTATCTCTTTGGGTCTCTTCCCAAGAAGGACTGCGAGTGCCAGAATTTCCTGAAAGCCAAGCTCATGAGCGGAGACCTTCCTCTTAAAGTATGCTTTCACCTCTTCATCATTGAATTTGTAAAGGGTGCCGGGGGGATTGCCCCCAAGCACAGCATCAATTACCAGAAGCCTCTCAAAGCCTTCCATAAAGTAAAGCAGGTCCATACCCAAGGTGCCACCATCCATAAGCTCAACATACGGGGGAAACTTAAACCTGCTCTTTAGCTCCTCCACAGCTCTCACTCCCAAGCCCTCATCCGAAAGGAGAATGTTCCCTATACCAAGCAGAAGGGTTCTCATCACTCCACATCCTTTATGTCCACAGGCTCCTTCTCAAACACCTTATAACCGCTGAACATGGAGGATAGCTCACCATTCTTCTTGATGGCTTCTTCTCTGACCACAAAGTAAACATGAAGCACCGCAAAGATGATTATAAGCCAGGCGACCCAGTGGTGCCACATATGCACCATAAACTCACCGCCAAGAAATCCCAAAATCCATCCAAAGAGGGAAGGCCAAAAGCCACCGGGTTTAGACATGCCATACATGGCAAAGCCTGTCATTATCATAAAGAGGATCATAAGATAAACAAGGGGGTAGAAAGTCCTCGCACAGGCGTTCCTTACATATTCATGACCTTCCGCATCCCTCATTACAAAGATGTACTTTAAGGTGATCTCCCTTAGACCTGTCCAGTAATCTCTTCTCCAGATGGTAGGAAACAGCAACCTATCCCTCTTGCTAAAGATAGCTATGATGATTCTGAAGATAAAAGCAGCAAGGAGGACATAACCCGCTATAAAGTGTATCTTCCTGATGAAGTCCATAGTTATACCTTCTCTGTAAGCGTAAGTCGCCTCCACACCCACCGGACCTAAAAAGAAGGGATTGCCTATGTAAAGTCCAGTGAAGAAGAGAACCATTATGGCAAGAAAGTTTACCCAGTGCCATACTCTCAAGCCTGGACTGAATATGTATATCTTCCTTGCATTCATGACTTGACCTCCTTCAGTAGCAAATGTTAGCTCCCTGCACCTTGACCTGCACTATCTCTTCCCCTTCAGTGTTGTAAAGGTGTGTGGAACATGCCAGACATGGGTCAAAGGAGTGTACGCCTCTTAGCACCTCAAGGGGTTTATCCACTACTTTGACGGGCGTATCCTTCATGCACTCCTCAAAAGCGCCCTGTCCTCCCATAGGGTCTCTCGCTCCGCCGTTCCATGTTGTGGGAACGACACACTGGTAATTGTGTATTTTACCGTCCTTAATAATCACCCAGTGACCCAAGGCACCCCTTGGTGCATCCGTTATACCAACACCCTTTGCCTCCTTTGGCCATGTGGATGGGTCCCACTTTTCCATGTTGGCAACTGCAGTGTCCCCCGCCTTTATGTTATCGTAGAGCTTCTTGAGAAAGTAGAGGTTTGCGGAAGCACCCAGCTGTGCCTCAAGTCCCCTTGCCGCAGTTCTTCCAACAGTTGTAGGTAGCCAGACATGGGGAGGTAGGTCAAGCACCTTAGAAATGAGGTCTATCTGCCTTACCACCATCTCATCCATCCAGCTTGGCTTTATGTGACCCTGCTTCACAGCAGTGTATACTACTATGTACCTTGCCAGAGGTCCCACCTCGCAGGGCTTTCCTCTCCACCTGGGTGACTTTATCCAGGAGTACTTACCTTTCTCATCAAGATACTTCCACTGGGTTTTTGTACCTTCCTTCGGACCCGTATAGTTGGGCTCTGTTATGCCCTCCCACGGGTGAAGCCCCTTGCTCTCGTCCGGATACCTGTACCAGGAATGAGCCACATACTCCTGTATTACATTTGGGTCTGCAAAGTCCTTCCCCACCATAGGGTAATACTTAGCCTTGTCAATGCCTTCCGCAAAGTCCTCCACAACCCCGTTGCAGTGGTAAAGTATTTTGCTGTGATAATCTCCTGTTTTTATACCCTTGTAAGGTTCATCGGGAAACTCGCCGTAGCCAAGGACTCTTTTCTTTGCCAGACCACCACCGTAAACCTGACCTTTCTGCACGTATATCTGTCCTATGGCTAAGAGGTCAATAAGGTAGAAGAGGTTAACAGCTTCTACCTGCGTGTATATGGCATCTTCAACCACCGCGAGCCTTTCTGCGTTTACAGGAGCGTTCATATCATTCATGGATATGGAGCATGTCATACCTCCCACCAGGTAGTGGGGGTGAGGGTTTTTGCCACCGAATACCACCTGAGGGATGAAAAGCTCTCTCTGAACATCAAGCATGTTAAGGTAGTGAGCTACAGCCATGAGGTGCACTTCCGGTGGTAGGAGTTTGTAATCGGGATGGTCCCACCAGTGGGCAGCAAAGATGCCAAGCTGTCCGCTCTCCACTATCTTCTTTATCTTCTCCTGAAAAGCTCTGTAGTATCCTGGGGTAGCCTTTGGAAACTTTCTTGGGTAGGCTCTGTGTCCTATGGGATCTGGCACAAGTTCCGCTATGGCTCCGTACTTTTCCAGCAGCTGGTTCTGCAAGACCGCAGTCTGTACGGGGTCTGCCTTCAGTGCTTCCACAGGAGATACCCAGTCAAGAGCGTGAAGGTGGTAAAAGTGCACCAAGTGATCGTGAGTTTGCAAAGAGCCGTACATTATGTTCCTTATGTAGTTGGCATTTTTGGGAATTTGGATCTCAAGAGCATCCTCTATGCACCTTACAGAGGCATGAGCATGAATGGATGTGCAAACACCGCATATTCTCTGAGCAAAAGCCCACGCATCCCTTGGGTCTCTTCCTCGCAGGATGAGTTCAATACCTCTCCACATGGTACCCGAGGATACAGCATCTTGAACCTTGCCTGTCTTTTCGTCAACTATCAGCTCAATCCTCAGGTGACCTTCAATTCTGGTTACCGGGTCAACAACCACCCTTGCCATGTTTACTTACCTCCTTTATTCCTAATTTTGGAGATTACACCGTGAGCAACAGCACCGGCTGCAGCAGCTGCAACAGCTACCGCTCCCACCTTGTCCGGGCTTGCTTCTACGCTCGGCAGGGGTATGGTGGTAAGTCTCTGATAGAAGGGACTCTTATCCCAAAAGTCCTCCTCCGCACAGCCTATGCAACCATGTCCCGCCTGAATGGGATAAGAAAGCCCGTTGTACCAGCGTATATTACCGCAGGAGTTGTAAGTGGTTGGTCCTCTGCACCCTACCTTGTAAAGGCACCAACCTTTTTTGGCTCCGTCGTCGTCAAACCTTTCCACAAACTGACCTGCGTTGAAGAAGGCTCTCCTGTAGCACGTATCGTGTATCCTGTTACCGTAAAACTGCTTAGGTCTTCCCTGAGAATCCAAAGGTGGTATAGCATCAAAGAGAACCATGTACATAATAACACCCGTCATAACCTCCGCTATGGGGGGACATCCTGGAACTTTTATGATGGGTTTGTCGGTTATGACCTTGTGTATAGGGACGGCGGTGGTTGGATTGGGCTTTGCCGCCTGAACGCATCCCCAACTGGCGCAAGAACCCCAAGCGATGACAGCCTTTGCACCTTTGGCAGATTCTTTGAGATTCTCAAGGAAAGCCTTTCCTCCCACCACACAGTACATACCGTCCTGACCCAAAGGTGGATTTCCCTCAACAGCAAGAATGTAATTTCCCCAGTACTTTTTTATGACCTCCTCCCTGTGCTTTTCAAGGGCTTCTCCCGCTGCAGCAGACAGCGTATCATCGTACTCAAGAGATATCATGGAAAGCACCACATCCGAAGCAAGAGGGGTAGCGGACCTTATAAAAGATTCGGAGCAGCAAGTACACTCAAGCCCATGTATCCAAAGAACCGGTACCCGTGGCTTTGTTTCCAAAGCTCTCACCACCTGAGGTATCATGGATGGAGAAAGACCCATTATGCCTGTTATAGTAGTTGCAAACTTTAAAAAGTCCCGTCTACTGACACCGTGCCTTTTAAAGGCTTCCCAAAAGGTCTCCATTGCTCTACCTCCTTAATTGAATATTCGTTCAATAATATGATGAAACACAGATTAATTTTTGTCAAGTAAAAAAGTCTTATAGTGTATATAAGGAAAACTTATAATAGCTAATAGCGGATCATGCTACATATTGGCAAGAAGAGAAGGCTTTTGGTAGATAGGGTAATTTAGCCTTGCTCTATGGCTAATTTCTCACCCAGCGTATTATAATTAATTCTATGAGCGTAAGAGTGGGTATAAACGGCTTTGGTAGGATAGGAAGGTCCTTTCTGAGAGCGTGTTACGGAAGAGAAGATATACAGATAGTGGCTGTTAACGACCTTACAGATACGAAAACCTTAGCTCATCTTCTCAAGTACGACTCGGTGCACGGTCCTTTTTTGGGGCATGTAAGCGCAGATGACAATACCATATATGTTGATGGTAATAAGATAAAGGTTTTCTCTCAGAGGGATCCTTCCCAGATACCTTGGGGAGATGTGGGTGTGGACATAGTGGTAGAATCAACAGGGATGTTCACGAGTAGAGAGAAGGCACAGCTTCACCTCAGAGATACTGTAAAAAAAGTCATCATATCCGCACCAGCCAAAGACCCAGATATAACTATTGTATTGGGAGTAAATGAGGAAGCATACGACCCGGAAAACCACAGGATCATATCCAATGCATCCTGCACCACCAACTGCCTCGCACCTACTCTGAAGGTACTTCAGAAAAACTTTGGAGTAAAGTACGGCTACATGGTAACGGTTCACGCCTACACCAACGACCAGAGAGTTTTGGACCTGCCTCATAAAGACCTAAGAAGAGCAAGAGCTGCGGCAATAAACATAATACCAACCACAACAGGTGCAGCTAAAGCTATAGGTGATGTGATCCCAGAGCTTAAGGGTAAGCTTGACGGCACTGCAAGGAGAGTGCCAGTTTCTGATGGGTCTCTCATAGACCTCACAGTAATAGTAGAGAAAAAGCCTTCGGATGCCAAAGAGGTAAACCTCGCTTTCAAAGAAGCATCGGAAAACGAATTAAAGGACATACTTCAGTACACAGAAGAACCCATAGTCTCTCAGGATATAATAGGGAATCCTCATTCGGCTATATTTGATGCCGGCCTTACTCAAGTTATAGAGGACATGGTACATGTAGTTGCTTGGTATGACAATGAATGGGGATATTCGTGCAGACTCAGGGATCTTGTAGCTTATATCTGGCAGAGGGAGGAGGTACTAAAGACTTAAACTCGGGGTGTAGCTCAGGTGGCAGAGCGCTGGCTTTGGGAGCCAGAAGTCGCAGGTTCGAGTCCTGCCACCCCGATGATACCATAAGGGAGAAAATATCCTTCAAAAAACAGGCGATGCTGTAAGGTTTCAGTCCGAGGTTGGAAATGCGAAAGCTTTGTATTTCTTTAATCTTTTAATCATAGAAAATCGGGGTGACGGGACTTGAACCCGTGACCTCTGGCCCCCCATGCCAGCGCGCTTCCACCTGCGCCACACCCCGTTAGCTAAATTTTACATCTTTTGGCAAGCAGATTCAACTCGGTGGTGAGTTTTTTGCTTGGTTTAAGCTGGACGGTGCGCTTAGGATGTATTACTCTCATCTCACCAGTCCTTGGGTTTCTACCCCTCCTGCCCTTTGTATGCCTTACTCTGAAGGTGCCAAATCCCGAAATTTTCACCTCTTGACCTTCCACAAGAGCCTGATTTATTTGATCAAAGATATAATTAATTATGCTGTAAAGAGTTTTTTTTGAGAGACCACTATTGCCATCTTTCCAAAGATCATCAACTATACTTTTTCTTGTCATCTCACAGTTTCATCTTTTTCTTGAGTATGTCACCCAAGGTGAAGCCGCTCTCGGATCCTGTACTGATGACCTCCTCCTTTTTTTCCTCCTTCTCCTCCTTCATGCTCAGCGTTATTCTCCCTTCCTCTGGAGCTATCTCAAGTATTTTTACCTCTACCTGCATACCCTCTTTTAGGTCGGTGCCTTTTGGTATCTCAGATAGGGGTAAAAGACCATCTACACCTTCCGGAAACTCAAGAAAGACACCAAAGGGATGGGATGATTTAACTTTTAGCGTTACCTTTTGACCTACTGTGTAGTTTTTGGTTATAAGCTCCCAAGGATTGGGCGTAAGTTGCTTTAGTCCTAACTTTATGAATTTTCCTTCCAAGGCAAGAACAGCAAATTCTCGCTCCTGGCCTTCCTTTAACACTTCCTCAACTCTCCCAGGTTTTACCCACGAGAGATCACTCCTATGCACTATGCCCTTTACACCATTACCCAGGTCCACCAGAGCTTTTGCCCCCTCTATGCGTTCTACTCTACCTTTCACCCTGCTACCTGCAGGATGATCTTTGAAGAACTCCTCCCAAGGTTTTGGCAATGCCCTCTTTACGCTTAAGATGAGCCTTCTCCTTGATGGCTCAAACTCAAGCACCTTGACTTTTACCTCAGACCCTTTTCTGTAGCTTATACTTCCATCGTAAGATATCTCCTCCTTGGGTACAAAGCCTTCTACACCTTCCTGCAGTTCCACCAGCATGCCTTTGTCCGAAATCTCCACCACCCTGGCAGAGAGTGTATCTCCTTTGTTTATCTTGTCCCCTATCTTATCCCAAGGGTTTTCCTTCATCTCTCTTAGGCTCACAAATATGAACTCTCCGTCTTTGGGTATGCGTTTTACCTTTACTCTGAGTTTTTCGTCTATTTCTGCGTAGTTGTAAGGGTTTTTATCCCTACCCCAAGAAAGCTCCTCTTTGGGAAGAAAGGCACGCAGAACCCCTTGAACAAGCAGTGTTATGCCCTTCTCGGGGTCTATTTTTATCACTCTACCTTCTACCACTTCACCCACTTTGAGCTTTGCTATCAATCTCTCTTTTTTCCTTTTCTCCTGCTGTGCCAGGTAAGCTCGCTGGGATACTTTCAGCTTTATACCTTCTTTCGTGCTTTGAAAATCCGTTATCTTTACCACCACCTTTGAGCCTTCTCTGAGCTTTCTACCTGCTTCACCCAGAGGCATAAAGGCAGTGATACCATTGATGTCAACTGTGTAACCCTCCTCCGTCTTATCCTTTATCCTCCCAGTAAGGAACCTTCCCTTCTCGTAAGCAGAACGCAAAAAGTGAATGTATCTCTCCTCTATATACTTCCTGTATGAGAGGATAGGGGAACCCCCTCTTGATATCTTGGTTACCACAGCCTTTATCTCGTCTCCCTCCTTTGCGTCCGGAATTTCCTCCCTTGGAATTATCCCCTCCACCTTGTAACCTACATCCACATATATGTTCCTTTCGTCCACCTTTATAACCTTACATCGTATGATCTCCCCCCTTCTTATCTCTCTTGCCTCTTCAAGACTTTTCTCAAGCAGTTTCTCAAATTCGCCCATAAGGTCCTCCAGAAGCTTATATTATAATACCAAAAATCAACCTTTCAAAGTCCCCAGTGGTTTGAACCTCGCCACAAGCTTAGCTATACCAAGCTCATGCACAACTCTCACAACTTCTGTTACATCTTTGTATGCTTGGGGCACTTCTTCCATTACTGTACCTTTCCCTCTGGCTACCACCACAAGACCTTCAAGTACCTTCTCTATACCCTCCCTCTTCACATACTCTTTGGCTTTCGTACGAGACATGAGCCGTCCAGCTCCGTGACAAGCGCTTCCAAAGCTTATTTCCATGCTCTTGTGCGTACCTACCAGAAGGAAGGAATATCTCCCTACATCACCGGGAATTAAAACGGGCTGACCTATGTCTCTGTATGCTGGGGGCACATCTGGATTGTATGGTGGAAAGGCTCTTGTTGCGCCTTTTCTATGGATCAAAAGTTCCTTATCTTTACCATCAATGGTGTACTTTTCTATCTTTCCTATGTTGTGAGCAAGGTCATATATGACTCGGTAACCGAGCTCTTCCCAAGATATACCTAAAAATCTTCTTATGACATCTGCGGTGATAAAGCCCAGTATCTGTCTGTTGGCAAAAGCATAATTTGCCGCCGCATTCATAGCTTTAAAGTAGTCCTGTCCCTCTTTTGACTTGAAGGGCATGCAGGCGAGCTGCATATCCGGTATTTCTATGCGATATTTCTCAAGAGCATCCTTGGCAACCTTGAGATAATCAACGCATACCTGATGTCCAAACCCCCTTGAACCTGAGTGTACCATAATGGTTATCTGTCCCTTGCCAAGTCCTAGCCTTTTAGCTATCTGCTCATCGTATATCTCGTCAACAGTTTGCACCTCAACAAAGTGATTTCCAGAGCCAACAGTACCAAGCTCCTCAGAACCTCTCTCGTAAGCAAAGTTTGAAACCTTATCAGGATCCGCATTAGCAAGCGTGCCAGAGCTCTCTATGTGCAGAAGGTCTTCTTCAAGACCAAAGCCGTGCTCGACAGCCCATCTTGCACCTTTTATGGCAACCTCTTTGAGTTGTTCTTTTGATAGCTTCAGCCTTCCTGTTGAACCAACCCCTGCCGGCACTTTACTTAGTATCTCTTTCATAAGCTCCTGTCTGATAGGTTTTATCCTCTCCTCAGAAAGATGAGTAGCTATGAGCCTTACGCCACAATTAATATCGTAGCCTATGGATCCCGGACTTATAACACCTTCATCCGTGTTGACTCCCATAACACCACCTACAGGAAAGCCATAACCTACATGAACATCTGGCATAACATATATAGCTTTTTCAACACCTGGGAGGGTTGCCGCATTAGCAGCCTGTCTTATGGCATCCTCTTCAAGATGTTCAAAGAGTTTATCACTCAAGTAAAAGTAAACGGGGACGCGTTGACCCTTTACAGTGTTTTCGCTCAGAACATAAACATAATCAGAAAGGCGAAGGAGGTTATCTTTCAAGCCCATATACTTAAAATTATAGCCCTTCTCTGTATCTTCAATAGTATTATTAATTAAGATCTAATCATACGCCGGGTGAGAAATTAGGCGCATGTCAGAACCTCCCTTTTTCTAAAGAAACTATAACCCAAAGCATAAGCATATAAGTAGGTCAAAAGCGTAATTCTCCTGCTCTCACATCCTTGGGTTTCTTCTATGAGTTGCATAACTGGGAAGAGTTTGTTAGAGACTACTGTTTGGCAATTCTGATTTTCTCACTCAGCATATATCCATGGCTATTATAAAAATATAGTAAACACCAGATGAGAAGTTCAAAGAACATAACAAGGAAACTGTAAAGCTCTATGGTTGTAACCTTCTTAATGCCCAATTTCTTACCTAACACAAAATGTGTCCAATTAATAGACATATATTGTCACAAAATGTTACACATAAATTAGTATAATTTTAAATTAATTAAATTTAACAACAATAGAAGAAGCGCCACACTAAGCTGATGTTAAAACTATCAAAAAGAAAGCATGGCACAAAGTTTGCATATATATGTGTGAAAACCTTAAAGGAGGTGCGGCGATGAGTTGGAATAGGAGAGATTTATTTAAGTTAGGTATACTTGGTGCTGTGGTTGGAGGTATAGGTAAGTTAGCGACTGGTACAGCTCAAGCGTTGCCTATTATTGGTGGAGAGCCAACATTCAACGATGTATATAAACAGATAGGCAGATACATATTTCTAGTACCTGGTAAGTTCGCGGGTTTAGTGGCAGCTTATGATATGTCAACCGGTATGTGTTTAGCTTGGGCAAATATGAGTATATGGGCAGGGAACAGAACGCCTATTGTGCATCACTTAGCTGCATTTGCGTCACCAGACCCATATAAAGAGTTTGAGTTCGTTGTTAATACTCAGGGAGGTAAAAACCTATACATATACGGTGTGGCGACACCTGTTAAGGACCCGGACCCAGGTTTTAACATATGGAGGATAAAGTACGATGGTAGTAAAATGGTCCTTTTGGAGGAAGTAGATAAGACTACAGGTTTAGGGTTGGGTGTCCACGTTACTGCTGCACCTGACAACAAGCACTTCGCTGTAGCGGATGGACAAAAGGACATATTCGCAGTTTTTGAAAAGGGTGAAGGTACAGCACCTTCCAAGGTAAAGACTGCAGTTTTCTTTGACTGGGAGCCAAATAGCAAGGAACTTTCCAGAGCTTGGCTGGATGGGGGCACTTTAATCATAAAGAAGCTTCACCCTCCGTATGACTATACGGGAACAAAAGGTAATAAATTGGACTGGGAGCTCGTTCCCGGAGGAGAGCTATTCGCGGAGCAAGGTAAAGTAACCGGTGCAAGGGTAAGGAATGCATGCGCTTTAGACTCTCTAACTTGGAATCCTACAAAACCTTACGCCGCCGCTGCACTGAGGACTATAGGCTGTGCTGTTATATTTGACACTAGAACATGGGAGCCAGTAGCTTGCTTGGTAGGTTCTGATAAGTTTGCAAAGCATGGTTACAAGCTACCAATTAAAAAGGTATCTGCAGACGAGTGGGAAGTTAAGTTTCCTTTTGTACCTACACCGGCACATCAAGCGGGCTTCCATCCCAGCGGAAATTACTTTGTGCTTATGAATAACATAAGAGAAAACTCAATGCCTGTGTTTGATTGCTCTTCAAGTGACCCTGGTAAGTGGACAAAGATTGCTTCAGTTGGAGATCCTTCTTGGCGTGGTGCTTATCCAAATCCTTTCCATATGGTATTTACTCCGGACGGTAAAAAGCTGTTCGTTACCCTGTGGTGGCCTGCTCCAACACCCAATGGACTAGCTGCAGTAGATACAGACACATGGAAGATAGAAAAAACCATAACTATAGGGCCAGACATACATACATTGGCTATTACTTATGATGGAAAACATCTTTTAGGTGTATTTAGCGGGTATCAGAAAACCCACAGTGGCATGTATGTGCTAAGGGTGAAAGATTACAAACTTCTTGGCTATCTACCTAGCCCATTGGGGCATCACGACTGTGTGATAGTACCGAGAACCACTAAAGACCTTTACGTAAGTAGGTGTACAACTACATAACCCAATTCTGGCCTCACTCCTTAGATAGGAGTGGGGTCCCGGTTATATTTTTCTTTTTGGAGGTCTCTTATGAGATTATCAGTTTTTGGTATAGCCGTTGAAAACATAAAAGCTCGTAAACTGAGATACGCGATCATTATGATAGGCATTTCCATAGTGACGGGTATATTAGTGCTTACTTTCATACTTGGTATAGGTGCTATATATAGTTTGCAGAAAGGATTATCCCGTTTGGGTGCGGACCTTTTGGTCGTACCAAAGGAATCGCTGGTGAATCTAAAATCCGCTCTCATCACCGGAGAGCCGTCATCTTTTTACCTTGATGATACTTTAGTTACGAGGATTCGCGAGTTACCAGGAGTAAAGAGAGTAAGTGCACAGGTATTTCTTGTTAGTGCGACTGGGGAGTGCTGTATTCTTGGAAATTCCTTTCTAATAGGATTTAATCCTCAGGATGATTTTACTGTACTACCATGGGTTAGAGATAAGTTAAGCGAAAAATTCCCGGAAGATGGTGCTATAGTTGGCCATGACACTCCGTGGAAATTAGGTGAGACCATCTTCTTTTACAATGTACCCCTTAGGGTTTGGGGAAAACTTGAACGTACAGGAATTGGTATATACGATAATGCTATATTCTTTCACATAAACAAAGCGTATGAAATGTCGGATAAATCCCAGACAGGTCCTGTTCCACTTAAACCGATGAGGGGGAAAGTATCAGCCATACTTATACAGCTGGAACCAGGGGCAAAAATACCATTCGTGGTATTTTCTATTTTTAAGCTTGATCCTAACGTAAAAGTTGTTACAACCGGCAACATTATTACAGAAGCAAGACAGATACTAACAGGAGTTATATATGGTATTTTTGCTATTGTGCTTGCCTTAATAGTATCAAACATGTTAAATATCAATACGGTTTTTTCCGCAATAGTAAATGAACGGCTTAGAGAAATAGGCATACTAAGAGCCATAGGAGCTACAAAGTTTGATGTTTTTAAACTCATACTTTACGAATCTATTATAACTTGCTTATTAGGGGGAATTCTGGGTGTTCTTATGGGATTGATAATGCTTAGGATATTTCAAAGAAGCTGGATATTTTACTTGAAGTTGGTAAATATACCCTTTACTTTACCTCCAATATGGATAATCCTTTTGATATTTATAGCCATCCTACTTATAACCTTTGTAATAAGCTTATTCGGCGCATATTTACCTGCAAGAAGAGCTTCGGAAGTTCTTCCTTATGATGCTATTCGGGAGGTAGCATGAATGTGCTTTATAGAAGTTAAGGACCTTACAAAGATATATAAGTTAGGAAATAGAAACATAGAAGCCTTAAGGGGTGTGAACTTATGTATAAAAAAAGGAGAATTTGTAAAAATACTAGGATACTCAGGCTCCGGAAAAAGTACGCTCATAAGCATAATAGGAGGTTTGTTAGCTCCAACTAGCGGTAAAGTTTTTATAGAAGGTATAGATATATGGAGCCTATCAGATAAGGAACTTTCCAAGCTAAGGAACGAGAAAATTGGATTTATATTCCAGAACATGTCTTTGCTACCCTCTTTGAAGGTTATAGACAATGTTATCAGTCCAGCAATATTTGCATCTAAGAATTCCAAAATAGACATTTATGAAAGAGCTAAGGAAATACTAAGCCTGGTAGGTTTGGAAAGCAGGATTCACAGTTACCCAAGCGAGTTATCCGGTGGTGAGCAGAGGAGAGTTTCAATAGCAAGAGCTTTAATAAATGATCCGGATATTATCTTGGCAGATGAGCCAACGGGAGAGTTAGATATAAAGACAGAAAGAGATATCATTGAATTATTTAAGTATCTGAATAGAGATTTAGATAAAACTATTATAGTTGTTACTCACAGCTTAAGATGGTTAAGTGTAGAAGGTATAACTCTAATAATGAAAGATGGTTTGATTTATGATAAAGTAGAAGATCCAGAGAAGTTTCTATTGGAAGGAGTTAAACATGAGAATAGTTAGGCTTTCTCTCCTGTTTATTGCGAAAAATTATAAAGTTAATATTCCGTTCATGCTTATTTTAACTTTCGCACTAAGTGTTTTCTTAGTATCTGTAATATTCAAAGAAGTATCTATAAAATCAGTAATATCGGTATTAGATAGGAGCGGTCATATGCTTGTGGTTGTGCCGACCTCCGCTGTGGAAGAAATAGAAAAAACTGGAGATGTTATATTTACAAACAGCTTTATACCAGAAGATAGCTTATCAGCAATAGCAAGTATATATGACAAAGCAATAGAGGCAGGTTGGAGAAGGAAAGGAGGATTCGTATCACAGCCGGGGATAGGTGAAGGGGGTAAAGCAAAAGAGGTGTTACAACCACCTACTTGGTCCCCGAGGCTCTATCAATATGCAAAAGTAAAAGGAGAAAAGATGGTGGTAGCTGGAGTAGATTTTAGAAAAGAGTATGAAGTAAGGTTATGGTGGGATTTGAAGGATGGTATGTGGCCGTTTGATATAGCGGATTCATATGCAGCTCTAATAGGTGAAAATGTACACGAAAAAATGAAGTTGAACGTTTATGATACTATTACAATAAACAACACACCCTTTAAAGTGTATGGGATTTTAAAAAGAATAGGCACTGAAGATGATAATATGATATTTATTCCCCTGAAAACTGCGCAAAATATTTTTAATAAAAAAGGATTAGTTTCAATGTTTGCGGTTAGAGCTATGTGTGATTTTTGTCCAGTAGGTGATGCACTTATTCAGATAAACAAAAGCATAGCGGGCATAAGTGTGCTATCGCAACAAGATATTTCTAAAGCACAATATTATTTTAGGGAAGTTATATACAAATATTTGCAATACATAGGCTTAACTGTAATACTTTTTACTATAACTATGCTGTACTTACTTGCTGGTTGGTATATATCAAGAAATGCAAAAGATTTAGCTCTGCTTAAAGCGTTTGGAGCTAAATTTTCCGATATGCTAATGTTTATCAGTATAAACATATTATTGCTAACTTTATTAAGTAGTTTACTTGGCTATGCTTTAAGCCTTGCAATAGTCTATTCAGTGTGCAGTATTTCTAATATATATTTCCTATACACATTAAATTTATATCACATTCTTCTATCCAACGTAGTAGGTTTAGCTATAAGTTTTATAAGTGTGTTTCTACGTTTGCTGAAGTTTTCTAAAATGAGTTTCATAAAGCTATACAACTATGGAGGAACTACCTATGGGTAAGGTTTTTTCCATAGCTATTAAGGATATTCTAAACCGTCCTACAACTTTATATGTGTCTTTAGTGATACTTTTAATAATTAACCTTGTAAGTATTACTATAGGTGTATCTTTAAAAGTAAAGGAATCCACCATTAATACACTTACAAAATTAGGTTATACTTTCTCCGTATATCCTAAAAACTTTACACCAAGTAATGTAGAAGAGATAGGATTCGTGAAATTAAAAAAGATAAATGATACAACTATTGATTACACAAAAGATGCATTTATACCTAGGGAGAGCGTTGATAAGATATATAACTTAATAAAAAAGTATGACAATAACGCACTATTACTACCTAGGCTATATGTAAGGGTAAATGTTTTGTATAAAAGAATACCTTTAAACTTAACTCTAGCTGGTGTGGATTTTAATATAGAGAGAAAAGCAAGACCTTTTTTAGGACTTATCGCAGGAAGTTTGCCAGCTAATAAGGAAAATATTCTCATAGGTGCAGCAGTTGCAAAAAAAATCTCAGTAAATGATAACCTGGTTATTATGGGTAAAACATTCACGGTAAGCGGAATATATGAGTACACCGGCACAATTGATGATTTCCTTGTATTTGTTGATTTACATGAACTCCAATCCTTATATAACACATACCAGCTTTCGCTAATAAATGTGAGTAGCTCCAAACTTGATGCTACACCAAACCTATTGAACGAATTAATTTCGCGCATAGAAAACACGATCCCGAATGTTAAGATAGTAGTACCAAAACAACTGGCAGAGCTAAAAATCAAATTCATTGATAAGATAATACTCATAACAATAGTAAGTTGTTTAGTGCTAATACCTTTAGGGATAATATTCCTATATATTTCTGTTTACTTTGATATAAAGGCTAAGGAAAGAACTATAAATGTACTAAGTATATTCTGGGGTTATAACAGACACATTGGAACATTTTTACTTATTCAGTATGGTATGATAACCCTTATTTCCATGATACTGGCGCTTTTAACTAGCTATATAGGAAAAATTTTGATCACTAAAAATATACTAAACATGGTTATAGTACGGTTAGAGTTTTCAGATTTACAGTTAATTATAGCAGTTGCTGTAATATCCATCCTAATAATTGTACTTATCGTTTCGCTTCATTATAAAGCAAAAAAGGAGGTGAAGTTCTATGGCTAATGTTATAGTCGAGCTTAAAAATGTATCAAAATCCTATACTGGTAGTGAACTTATTCCGGTTCTAAAAAGTGTTTATCTCACTGTGGAGTTGGGGAAAATTTATATAATCTTAGGTCCGAGTGGTTCTGGTAAAACGACGCTTCTAAACATAATAGGCTTGCTGGATAAACCGTCAGAGGGTGAGGTGTTTTTCGAAGGAGAACGTGTGGATACCTTATCGGAAGATGAATTAGCTGTGAAAAGAGCTGGTAAGATAAGCTATATTTTCCAAGATATTAGATTAATTCCCACACTATCTGCTATAGACAATATCCTACTGCCTACATATTTCGTAAAATATAAGATTGATTTCTCTTTTTTAGAGTATCTTTTAAATTCTCTCAATTTAAACAATAAAGTTAAGATGTATCCATCGCAACTTAGTGGGGGACAAGCTCAAAGAGTTGCAATAATAAGAGCTCTTATTACAAAACCAATGCTACTTCTAGCGGATGAACCCACAGCAAATCTGGACACCAAAAATAAGGACATAGTGAAGGAGATTCTGTATAATTACTCAAGAGAGAATAACGCTTCCGTGGTACTTGCTACACACGATCAGAGTGTTGTTGATATAGGGGACTATGTTTTATGCATTTCAGATGGTGTTTTAAAAAGAAACCAGGATTGTTTGAGGTGTTGAGTATGATAGATAGGGTGGAGCGCTTCAGTATAAAGAAAAAATATATTTTAGGCGCTTTACTAGTAGTAATTATTGCATTCCTGATTGATTATTCAATAGGATTCTGGCAAAGTTATCTTCTAAAGAAGAAAGAGGAGCTAAGAAAAGAGTTAGAGAATATAGCTTATTTCCAAATATTCCCAGACATAGCGGATATAAATTATAAAGGAGATGGGCATACTTATGTAATCAAGTTTAAAATAGAGAGTATATATCCAGATACGGTCTATATAACTAACCCACAGGTTACAGCGTACATACAAACGGGTACAGTTTGGACTGAGCTACCCGTTTACGAGAGTAATATGCAGGGTCAAAAACAAATATTAGAGTTAAAAAATGGAACATACTACTTTTACAGAGAAGTAGACATAAAACCTTCCATAAAATATACCGAATATCTAATGCCATTCTACATGCATGTTAAGTTTAATATGATGTTCTTTGTTATGCCTAAAAAATACTTAGATATAAAAGAAAACATATATGAAAATATCACAACAAGATATGTTGATTTATATACTTACTTAAAACCTTATGGAATTAGCGATGAAGTTATACTTAAAAAACTAAATTTCCCAGATAATAAGGTACCCATTTTTATACCTATGCCACCACATTAAGGAGGTTAGCATGTTTATTGTTATGACTTTGTTAGTATGGTTAGGGTTAGGTTGTGCACATGAGGTAGCAGCCAATGTCTCCCCTTATTCTTATATGGTGAAGTATCCTTGGATAGTTAAAATACATCCCCCTATAGTGCACTACGCGATCAGCGTACCTATTATAAGTTTGGCTTTTGAACTATATTACATATTAAGAAAAAGATCTAACAATACTTTAGCTATAATCTTGCATGTACTTAGTATATTAGTTATTACTGTGGCTGTTTTAACCGGTTATGTAGTACATAAAGCTATATCAGCTATACCAGTATATGTTGAAGCTATGCATATCCTCCATATACACCAAAGAATCGGTTTTTACATATTAGCTATGTCTTATGCATGGCTATTTCTTATTATCATATATGCACTCAAGCCATATAAATATCTAAAAATTTTTTCTATTATCCTATTAATACTTATTTGCTGTTTCGTGTTTTATCAAAGTTATTTAGGTGGTATTATGGTTTACGATTATGGTTTAGGAGTAAATATAGAAAATCAAGACTGGAGGTAACACCGATGTGTCGTTTTAAGGTTTTATTCATATTTCTATTTGGAATTTTAGCATTATCAAGCACATCAACAGCTGAATATATAGCTAAATCTATATCAGAATATAAGGTTTATACAGGCAGGTTAGTTTTTGCCTCCAAGCCAAAAGTTGGAAAGAATTCAGCTCTTTTATATATCTTCTACACCAAAAGCAATAATCCTATTAATAAAAAGCTCAATCTTGAGGTAGTGCCTTGGATGACTGAGCATGAACATGGTTCTACTGAAATACCAAAGGTAAGTTTAGGAATGAAAGCGGGTGAATATAAGATAACATCTTTAACATTTACTATGCCAGGCAAGTGGCAAATTTATGTAAAAGTAAAAGATAATAATTTTGAAGATACTTTGGTATTTGATGTAAATGTGGCAAAATGAGAAAGCCAATAACTGTTCTATTGTTTATTATATTTATTACCACAATTCCGTTTATGTTTCCTAGGAATTTTGTATATAAAAATATTTTCTTACATGCATTTATTGAAATACTATCTGGAGTTTTAAGTATACTATTCGGTTCTTTTATAGCAATACATTACAAAAAATATGCCAAATTATGGCTTTTAGATGTTATCAGTGTACCTTTCATAGCGTTAGGAATTTCTGAAATTCTACATGCTTTTACTACTAATGTGCAATTTTTCATATGGACTAGAGTTTTAGGAAACTCCTTAAATATTTTGCTAATCTTTTTATATATGATTGCTTATAAATTTCTAAATGCAACTCTAATTCAAAAGCTTCCAATTAAGCTTTCAGTGATACTGATTTCTGTAATTTCTTTGGCAACTAGCCCCATATTTTTACCGCACCCTTTAGAAACTTATGTTGAGGACATAGATATAATAAGAAACGGTGTAGGTTTTTCTATATATACCAAAATCATAAATACTTTCAACGGAGTAATATATTATGCAATATCACTGTTCCTAATTCAAGATTATCTAAGAAACAGAGAATACTTATATACCCCCTTCATTATAAGTTTTTTTCTTTTTGCAAGTAGCTGCTTTCTTTTCCCTGAATCTAAGCTATGGAATTTGCAGTGGTGGTATTGGCACATTATAAGGTTGTTAGCTCACATAATAATATTAATATTTGCGTTTAGATTTTATAATCTGATCGTGGATAAAGTGATTGAACAGAAGACTATGTTAATAGAAATACAAGAAAAACTTTTGAACATGCATAAATACGGTATAACTGAAAGTTTAAATGCACTATATTCACATAATATAAAAAATAAATTAAGCATACTAAAAAACCACATAGAGATACTGAAAAACTTCTATATTTTTGATAAGGAAGCACTCGAATTAGTAAATTTGATGGAAATAGAATTAGATAAAATTCATAAAACGTTAATCGATAGTAGACCGAAAATTAATAACACATACGAGAATTTATATGATCTAATAAGTAATATAGTTAAAGAATTAACAATAATTACGATAGATAAAGCTATTCACTTAAATTGGTTTATAGATAAGCAACTAGATAAGGTGATAGTTCCTAAGTTTTTAATAGAAACTGCTTTGTGGAATATAATTATAAACAGTTTAGAAGCATTAGCTAATACGGAAAAACCGGATAGAATTATTAAGCTATCCGGAGAGATTTCAGGACAAACTAAAGAAGCTATTATTATAGTGGAAGATAATGCAGAAGGCTTACCAACCACAATTAAGGAAGAGATTTTCAAGCCTTTCCAAACGTCAAAACCTGGAGGATGGGGCCTGGGCCTAAGTTTTGCTAAATTTGCGGCTACTGTATTAGGAGGAAGTCTAGATATTATAGGAGAAGAAGGTAAAGGAACGAGGGTTATACTTAAATTACCGACCTAGTGACTCCGCCTTTAAGAAAAAGAAAGTTATTGAGCTTAAGGTAACAGATGATAGAGTTCATAACTCATAGAAGGCTATTGTGCATGGGTGCACAAAGCTTTCAGTGCTTTGCCTACTGAGTGGAAGCATTCTCTGATAGCTAAGGATTACAGCCTTTGCCTTAACTCTTGATGGAACCCTATGCCAGTGGTAAATTTTATCAGGTAGCTCTCTGACAAGGTTTAGCGTACTCGTATTTCCATTCTACTTCCGGAGGGATCCCTTTCAAGAAAAGTAGTGACTTTATATAAAAGAGAAGAGTGTAGTCTGATCTCATTTCCCGTTGATAATTCTGTATATAGTTTGCCTGCTAATGCCTAACTCCTTCGCTGTTTTTGTTATATTATAATTAAATCGTTCCAAAGTCTTTAGTATGTAATATTTATTAAACTCCTTTAATTTTTTAAATCCTAAATTATCGGTTTTTACTTCATTATTCCTAATGTAATCTGGTAGATCCATAAGAGTAAGATACACACGTTCACTTTTTGCAACAGAATAAAATATAATGTTTTTAAGCTCCCTTATGTTTCCGGGATAATCGTGGTTAAGTAGAACTTCCATTACATCGTCAGATATATAACAAGGAATATCCTTAGAGAATTCTTTCTTAGCTTCTTCCATAAACTTATACGATAATGGAACTATCATATCTTTCAATTCCCTTAGCGGAGGTAGATGTATATGTATGACATTTATCCTATAAAACAAGTCTTTACGTATCCTTTCTTTTAGCTGGTCACGGTCAATATTTGTGGCAGTTATTAACCTAAAATCAACTATCTTTTCTTGTATATCTCCAATACGTCTCATTCTTCTATTCTCTAAAACATCTAACAATTTTGCCTGCATATTGCCAGGTAGGCACTCAATCTCATCAATAAATAAAGTACCGTTATGCGCAAGTTCGATCATACCTGCTTTTTCATAGATCGCGCCTGTAAAAGCACCTTTTTTAAAACCAAAAAGCTCCGCTTCAAATAAACCATCAGGAATAGTGCTGGCTTCAATGTGAACAAAATTGTAATCTTTTCTATTGGACATTTTATGTACATATTTAGCTAGAAATGTTTTACCTACACCAGTTTCCCCAGTTAGTAGTAGGGGTAAATTATACTGTGTGGCAATACACAACTTATCCTGTATATCTTTTTTATACATATAAATCTCATCTAAACTATTGGTGTTTTTTTGTTTACATGACAAGTAATGTAAAGCTTTATTAATCTTAAGTATTAAATCATTAATGTCAAAAGGCTTAGAAATAAAATCAAATATTCCAGATTTTATTGAGTTTACAGCGTCCTCAAAACTACCATAAGCAGTGATAACAATGATAGGAATATCTGAATTCTTTAACATTATTTTTTTACTTAGTTCGAGCCCATTTTCGTTATTCAGCTTTAAATCCATAAGTATAACATCTATGTGTTCTTTACTTAATAAATTTAGAGCTGAAAATGAGTTACAGGCTGTGAAAACTTTAAAACCTTTTTTCTCAAATAGATATTTTAATGAGTTTAGGAAAGCTTGCTCGTCATCTATTATTAATATACTAGGGATAGCGGCTCTCATGATTTTAAATATATAGCCCATCTAAAGAAAATCAACTTCTTAAGGGTCTTTAAGCCTTTTTCCTTGCATGTTTAGTACCTCCTTTTTTTATAGTTTCCTTTTTTCCCTATGAACCTTTTTATCCTCTTTACTCTTGCTCTCTTAATCTTGGCAATCTCAAATAACATGCCATCCACTCTTAACTTAAGCTTCTTATCTGTAAGCAAGAAGAAAATTAGACAAGCATTCGGAAGATATGACAAGATTCTATCCGTCGTCAGAATAACATTCCGGTAAATCCTGTGATGGTGGAATTGAATAGAGGTACTAAGATAAACTAGGCGTATGGCTGAGCTGTGGAGAGGTAAGGTTTCCTGCCTCCCCTATCTTTTTCTAGCTCAAACGAACGTTTGGATGAACTATTCCAGACATCTGCTTACCCTTTCCTTTCAGATACTTCCTTCGCACACTGCTATATTTTCTCGCCTTTTCTACTTTCTCTCACCAAAAGTATTAACTCATACGCTAGGTAAGAAATTAAACATACGATAAGACCTCCTCATAGCTACTTCTGTAAAAACTGGAGTCAATAGCGTAACCATAGAGCAAGGCAAGTAGCGTTATTCCCTTCCACCACCTACCTTATCCTCTTTGTTCTCACATACCTCATTTCATGATAAACCCCAGGATGAAACCAAAGGTCATAAACTCTGCCCCCTGCACAGCACACTACCATAACCAGCACTCCATAGTAAAGCTCCTCAAACTCTACCTCTCTACCGTAGTATTTACTGTTATGAGCTTTAACTTCTTACCAAATAGCAATTTTGCCAAAAGTAAAAGGGATGCTTTGTGCAGCATGTATTCTCTTAGCAAGCGATAGGCTTTTTTGGTTCTGTCCTTTCTGAAGCTGACTATAACAGCTCCCTGCCCTTGAAGGACTTTTTACTCAAGAACTATAGGCTTTCTGAATTTCTCACTTGGCGTAATGTATTATAAGATACTAATCATGGGGAAAAAGTTAATTGCACTCATGCTCTCTTTCTCTCTTTTGCAGGCTCAAACCGTTATCGTTCCTATACCCGGAGAGCCTCAACCCAAGCCTCCAACTTCACCACAGCAACCGCAGGAAGGAGGTGGTGGTTCAGGCTTTGGTATCTTAATTGGGAGTGTAATTGGAGCAGGCATACTGTTTTTGCTTACAAAAGCTGTTCTCTCAAAACCCTCAAAGCCTCCAAGAATGGCTTTTATACCCTTTGAATTTATAGCACTTCACACTGCGGACCTTCCTGAAGATGTAAAAGTGATAGACAAGGAGCGTTTTGAAGGCTACACCTTATCGCTTATAAAGTGGGATGAGGAGGAGCAAAAGCTAAGAGATAAGCTCAAAGATAGAGTATTTTTGCTGGAACCCAATTACCTATATGAGCTTTACGGAGAGGTAGCATCTTTATCTGAGACGGTAATTAAAGAGGGATCACCTTCCTCCTCAGTTTTAGCTGTGCTGGACACGGGAGCTGATGGAGGTCTTTTGAAAAATGCCCTACTTTTTACCAAGAATGTAAGGAGGGACAGTTACAAACCAGAGAAGCACGGGACGGCTGTTGCTTACCTTGCTCATGAGCAGAAGGGTGCAAAAGTGGCGCTCTACAGAGTTTGTTCAGATGGTATATGTGATGGCTGGAGTGTATCAAAGGCTCTCGTGGATGTTTATAGAGAAGGTATAAAAGTGGTAAACATGTCCTTTGGAACTGATAGAGAAGACAGAATTGTCGCTTTTCTCATAAAGGGTATGTCACTTAGAGGCTTTGTCTTTGTAGCACCTGTGGGGAATACTCCCTCCGATGAGCTTCCATTTCCTGCCAGGCTTAAAGAGGTAGTATCCGTTGCAGGAAAACCTTGCTTCCCTGAAAAGATATGTCAAAGGGCAAAGGTCAGCGAAGAATACAGAGACATACAGACACCTGTGGGTAAGGTTACCGGAACATCTTTCTCATCAGCAGTGCATGCAGGAAAGATAGTAGGTCAATAAAAGTTAAAGCACATCGTAAAAACCCCTCCTAAGAAGCTTGTATACCAAGATGCCAAGCATAAAAGATAGACAGGATAGCACTAAGGAAGTCAAAAAAACGCTCACATCTATATAACCTTTAAGCAGAGCGGTCTGTATGTTCCTGAGCATATAAAAGAGGGGATTAAAGACCAGAAAAGGCTTTAGAGGGTCTGGCACATAAGATACGGGGTATATGATGGGAAGAGAGTAAAAGACAAAACTGAGCAGAGTTGAAACTATCTGAGAGATATCCCTAACATAAACGCACAGACTACCAAGCAGGAGAGCAACACCCATCACAAAGAACAGCTCTACCAAAAGTGCAGGTAAGAGAAGTGGCACATGCTTTAAACTGTAGGGAAAGTCTTTGAGTAAAAGGGCGTATGTCAGAGATACAAAGGTGGAAATAAAACCTGTTATGGTGGATGCCAGCACAAAAAGGTAAGGCGGTACTGCGGTTTTTTTGAGCAGGTAAGCATTGTCTGTTATAGCATTCATGCCTCTTATTAAGGATTGACTGAAGCCGTTCCAAAAGGCAAGTCCAGCAAGGAGATAAACTGTATAACTGGCTCCTTCCGTAGCCTCCTGCGGGAATTTGGCTTTGACTATGTGTTGAAATATTAGGTAGAAAACGCTCATCATAAGAAGGGGGTTTAAAAACATCCAAAAGGTACCAAACAGCGATCCCGCAAAGGACATTTTAATGTCTCTTTTGACAAGCTGATAAAGTACATAAAGCGTGCGCATCTTGAAGGATTATAATATGGTTATGCACTTACCTGACGAAAGGGGATACTTTGGAAGTTTTGGAGGTAAATTTGTTCCAGAAACGCTTATGTACGCTCTTGAGGAGCTTGATATTGAATATAAGAAAGCAAAATCTGACAAAAGATTTTGGGAAGAGCTAAATTACTACCTTAGAACCTACGCAGGTAGACCCACACCTCTATACTTTGCCAGAAATCTGACCGAGTATGCGGGGGGTGCCAAAATATACATAAAGAGAGAGGACCTTCTGCACACTGGTGCCCACAAAATAAATAACACTCTTGGGCAGGCGCTACTTACCAAGAGGATGGGTAAAAGAAGAGTTATAGCGGAAACGGGGGCAGGTCAGCACGGTGTTGCTACTGCAACAGTCTGTGCCCTTTTGGGTCTTGATTGCGTAGTTTACATGGGTGAGGAAGATGCGCATAGACAGGAGCTAAATGTATTTAGAATGAAACTCCTTGGTGCGGATGTAAAAGTTGTAAAGAGTGGAAGCAAAACCTTAAAGGATGCCATAAACGAAGCACTGAGAGACTGGGTAACCAACGTGGAGACTACTCACTACATTATAGGTTCAGTTGTAGGTCCCCATCCTTTTCCCCTCATGGTAAGGGATTTTCAAAAGGTAATAGGAGAGGAAACGAGGGAGCAAATACTTGAGCTGGAGGGAAGACTACCCGATGCGGTGGTTGCGTGTGTTGGGGGAGGTTCCAACGCTATGGGTATTTTCTATCCCTTTTTGGAGGACGAAAGGGTCAGGCTCGTGGGGGTAGAAGCCGGCGGTTTAGGCTTAAAAACAGGCAAGCATGCAGCCTCCATAAACGGTGGAAGTGTGGGTGTACTTCACGGTATGAAGTCTTACTTTTTACAGGACGAAGAAGGTCAGATACTACCTACTCACTCTGTATCCGCAGGCTTGGATTATCCAGGAGTTGGTCCCGAGCATGCCTATCTCTTTGAAAGCAAGAGAGCTCAGTACACTTATGCAACCGATGAAGAAGCTCTGGAAGGCTTTAAACTTCTGTCAAAGCTTGAAGGTATTATTCCCGCCTTAGAGCCTGCCCACGCAATCCTCAAAGTGATAAGCCTTGCAAGGGAGATAGGGAAAGGTGGGATTGTCATATTAAACCTCTCGGGAAGGGGAGATAAGGACACGTATCATGTGATGAAACTGCTCAAAGAAGTTCAAGACGCACAGGTTTAAGGCTCCTCACCTGTTTTATGAGCTTATCCATAAGCTTTTTATCGGTTTTAAACAGAGCTTCCGTAAGTCTTCCCGTTTTTCTGCACCTTAGCTCCACTTTATACTCATTAGCTATCCTTTCAAGCTCTTTTCTTCTATCTTGGGAGAACCTCACCAGAAGCATTTTTGAGAAAGGTGGAAGACCTTCCTCCTCTCTGCGCAGGAGCTCCCTCTGAAAGTAGGCTTCCCAGTCTCCCTCCCTTAACTCCTCCAAAAGGGGATGCTTAGGAAAGAGTGTTTGAATTACAAGCGTGTCCTCCGCCACAGCCCTTGCCCTCCAGAGGTATTTATAAAAGCCTTCCTCTGCGTTAAAGAAAGGGACGGAAAGCAAATTATCCGCACTCAAAACCACAACCAGGTGATAACCATCGCCAAGGTTTGGGTATGTGCTAAAGCTAAAGCTTTCCCTTATGCCAAAGAGATTTTCAACCTCTTCCATAACCTTTTCCACACCAAAGCTGGAACTTTCCACCTTTGAGCCACACTCTAAGCATGCAGGCTCGCCCTTAAAACCACAGTTGGTACACAGAAGCCTCTCCCTTTCTTTGTAAAGAGTTAGGAAGCTACCACAGACGGGACATACACAAAGGCTCTGGCATCTTGTGCAGTATGCATAGCCATAGCCCTTTTTGTTGACCAAAAAAAGCACCCTTCTGTCAAGGAAGTTCTCCAAGATTTTTCTACATTCGCCGGAGATAACCTCTTTTTCTTTCCTTTCCAGAACCAGCACCTTTAATCTTTTCCAACTGCACTCGTAATCCATCTTCTTTCTTCTGATAAGATAATAGGTGGATACATCAATGCTCGGTATAGCCATCAGAAACTTTGCCCCCGTGTATTTAGAAAGCACATAAAGGAAGTTTCTTACATCCACACCACTGGGTAGCTTTGTACCAGCATCGTCAAATAGCACTATTAGACCCAAATCTCTTATGGGTGTAAGTAGAGAGAGCCTGCTACCAAGCACTATCTTGCCACCTTCCTGAGCTTTAAACCAGTTTTTTATAACCTTCTTAGAGCTTTCCTTTGAAGAGATCACCAAAAGATGGTCGCCAAAGAAAGGTTTAAGCACTCTCTCTAAGGAGAAAAGGGTTGATAAGCTACTGCACACAACAAGCGCCGACCTTCCCATCTTGAAAGTATCATAAAGTATGCTCTTTAGTCTTTCTAAGAGCAAGCCGTAGCTTCCAAAAAGCACAGTACCTTTCTGGATCTTTTTGGGAGATATATCCTCAAGGGGCACACCCGCATAACTATCCGTGTATATATCCACGCCCTCTTTTACAGCCACCATCCCTTTTCTGATAAGGTAATTCAGATCCTGTGATTCAAAGCCCATCTCCTTTATCTCCTCTTCTGTAGCAAAGCCCCTATCTTTGAGAAAGCTAAGGATGGCAAGCTTTCCCTCTCTCTTCTTTAGCTTTTTTAACTCTTCGTAAGCGGACTCAAAAGGCACATTTAGCACAAAAATTCTGGTGCTTACCCTAAGTGTGTCCCACCTTCTCTCCTTTTTCAAAAATCCTTTTTCTATCAGAAGCTCCACAAGACGCCAGCCAAACTTATCTTTTAAAGACACCTCCTTCACACCTCTTCTTTTGCGCACATACTCAACAACCTCCCTGCTCTTGCTATCCAGCATATCCTTTGACCTTTCTGCAACCACTATGTATGTCTCTTCCTTCCAGATTAGTTCCTCAGGTAGGAAACTAAAAACCATAGACCAGGGGTTCAAGCCGTATATATTAGCAAGATCCTTTAGGGCTTCCAGATGCGTCTGCAAAACTACAGGTTTATCATCTGGAAAATCAGCAGACATGGATAACTCTGCTTTTTCTGAAAGCCCTACCACTATGCCAGTTTTTCCATTTGCCAAAAGCACACGATAGCCTATGGGACTGCTCTCATAAGGGAACTCAAGGCTTAGATTAAGCACCCTTCCACCAGGCACTGCTACTTTGAGATTCATTCTGGTCTGTATTCCGCCTTTGATGTTTTGGTTTCCCAAAGGACTACGCTGACCACTTTAACATCTTTTAAGAGTCCAGCCTGCTCAAGTTTCTGTGTCAAAAAGTCATAAAAGTACTTGGCTAAAGCTTCCGCAGTAGGACAGAAGGGGACAGGGAATATTTTAAAAGCTCCATACTTTTCCGCTAGGCTTTTGAGCTCTTCATACATGGGGTCGTTAACATCTATTATGAAGCTGTGGTCCATAGTATCTATAAGGTCTTTTAGAGCATTTTTAACATGATAAAAATCCATCACCATGTCCTGCTCGCTGAGGGTGTCAGAACCCAATGTGACCTCAAGTGTATAGCTGTGTCCGTGGAGGTTTACGCACTTATTCTGCAGGGGAACATCCCTTCCCGTAAGCTCTGCACCTCTTCCATGTGTGAGATTTTGCTTCCACACTCTGTGCCCTGCTTCAAAGTTAAAGACCTTGGTTATTTTCCACTTCATCTTACCACACTACCACCTTTTTGGCTTGTATTATAAGCTCGGCTATCTCCTCATAACTCTTTGCACTGCCCTCTGGGAATTTAACACCCCTTGCCTGTGCATCCTCCTTGCAAAGGAACCATCCCTTTTTGGTAGGAAATCTTAATACAGCGTCCTGCAGCAGCACCACCACATCTCTTTCTTCGTTTACCAAGTCAGAGGAGAAGTCCCCAAGTTTTCTAACCAGCCAGAGAGTATTCACCATACAAAAACCACCTCCGCCGCCTTTATAAGTTCCTTTATCTCCTCAGTGCTTATAAAGCTCACCTCTTTTACAAAATCCGTCTCTTTCAGACCTCTCTCTTCTGCAGATGCATCTTCTACATAAAGCTTTACATTAACATAGTCTATGTTCTCCAGCAGTTTATCAAAGCCATATATGTCTAGTCTATCTGGATGCCAGCGAGTCAGAGCATACACACCGTCTTTGATAAGTATGAAGCTTACCTCACTGTTTATACCTATCGCCATACCCACACGAAAAGCCTCGTGAGCTTTCCAAGAGAATGGGTCCCCTTTTAGTAAAAAAACCACCTTCCTCATGCTAATTAAACACCAAAACTTTATCGTAATCAGGAAGCATTTTGGAGAGGTTATAAGTGGAGCTACTTTCAAAAAAGTCTGAAGCGGTCTGTATGCCTCTCTGGTGTGCGGAGTGTGCACAGTAAAGTAGTCTTACACCCGCATCTTTAAACTTTTTAGTCTCTGGTCTTGTAAGATAATACACACCGTTGCCTGAGAAAAATATAGCCACCTCACCATGCTTTGATAGTGCATTTACCAAGTAAAGCAATGTACTAAAGTCCTTTGCAAAAGGATTACTGGTTACAACAAATAGAAATCTCATTTTACCTTTCTCACTATTATCTCCCACTCTGAACTGCCTATCTGATTAACTGCAAGAACTTCCTGCCCTTCCTCCCTCATACTTTTTGGCACATTCTCAGCAGATGGTCTGTAATCCACTATAACTCTCAATATCTCTCCCTTCTCCATCTGTTCCAGCACCAGCTTACTCTTTACAAAGGTAAAGGGGCACACATCGCCTCTTATATCCAGCTCTCTGTCGTACTTCATAAGACTTATAATTATAGCAAACTTATCTACTTGGCAAGGACCCTTGCCACCTCCTCCAGCGAAGTGATGCCCTTCCTCACTTTGAGTATACCTGCCTCGTATAGAGTTCTCATACCCTTTTTCTTAGCCAAATCCTTTATATCCTCAGAGGTAGCACCTTTTATAATGAGCTTCCTCATCTCCTCGTCTATTTCAAGGATCTCGTGGACAGCGGTCCTTCCTTTGTAGCCAGTATGGTTGCACGCTTCACAGCCACCTTCTCTGTGAGTGTATATGACTATTTCCTCGCTGGTGTCTTTTAACACGCCCATCCTGACTAAGGCATCTTTGGGCACCTTTGCTTCCACCTTGCAAACAGGACAGAGCCTCCTTATCAGTCTCTGTGCAACTATGAGTATGAGAGATGAACCTACTAAGAAAGGCTCTATACCCATATCAACAAGCCTCGTAACAGAAGAAGGCGCATCGTTAGTGTGCAAGGTGGAAAAAACTAAGTGCCCAGTTAAGGCAGCTCTTATACCTATCTCTGCGGTTTCTGTGTCTCTTATCTCACCTATGAGGATGATATCAGGGTCCTGCCTAAGGAAGGCTCTAAGCACAGAAGCAAAGGTGAGCCCTATTTGCTCGTTTACCTGCACCTGGTTAAGACCGGGGATGGAGACTTCCACCGGGTCCTCCGCTGTCATAATGTTGACTTCCGGGGTGTTTCTTTCCATCAATGAGGCATAAAGAGTTGTAGTCTTACCAGAACCGGTAGGTCCTGTAACTAAGATCATTCCCCAAGGTGTCCATATGGCTTTCCTAAACTTCTCAAGATCGTCCTCTTCAAAGCCTAAGTCTTCAAGCTTTACGCTCAGGTACCTTTCTGCCTCCTGTATCCTCATAACCACTTTCTCTCCATAAACTGTGGGAACTGTGGAAACCCTGAGGTCTATCCTCTTTCCCCCGATTCTCACCCTTATCCTGCCATCCTGAGGCTTTCTCCTCTCCGCTATATCCATGTTGGACATGATCTTGTACCTGGCAGTAAGAGGGTCTTTGACACGCAATGGAAATTCGTGAAAGATACGCAAAATACCATCAACCCTGTATCGTACAACTACCTTCTTTTCGTAAGGCTCTATATGTATATCAGAAGCTTCAAGTCTCACGGCTTCGTAAATCAAGTAATTGGCAAGCTTTACTATAGGGGCTTCCCCAGCCTCTGCAGCAAGCGCTTCCGGAGAGAGGTCTATTGGTAAGCTTTCAATTTCCACTTCCTCCTCCGTCTCCATCTCCTCAATGAATTTTGCAACAGTTGGATAGAGTTTGTTAAGTATATTTTCAACGGTTTTTCTCGTAGATGCGTAAGGTATTATGGTGTTTATCTTACTTTTAAACCTTAGCTCGTTTATAGCAGACTGATTAAAGGGATTTACCGTAACTACTGTGAGTTTTCCATCTTCATACTTTACCGGTGCTATGTAGTACTTTCTCAGCAGTTTTTCCGGAAGTTCTTTGAGCACCTGCTCAGGTATATTTACATCCTCCAGGCTGTCCTTCCAGAATCTTTGAGGCATGTTTCTGGAGTAAAAGTCTGCCAGCTTAGCATCATCCAAAAAGCCAAGCCTTATCAAGGTAGTTATGATATCTTCGTCCTTTTGTTTCTCCGTATAAGCTTGCTTTGCCTGCTCTTTTGTAATGTAGCCAAGCCTCACAAAAAGTTCTAAAAGCTTTGCCTCATCCATAACTCTCTTCCTCTGAAGGGAAAATTCCCCTTTCTACCTCTTCCTTGTACCTTCTTAAAGCATCCCTGAATATCTTAGCTCCTTCCACATACCTTTTTACAAACTTAGGCTTTATATCTTCCACCAGACCCACCAGGTCATGAAAAACAAGCACCTGACCATCACAGTAAGGACCTGCCCCTATACCTATGGTTATACTCTTTGATGCCTGTGTTATCTCCCTTGCAAGAGAAGAAGGCACGCTCTCCAAAACTATCATAAAAGCTCCTGCATCCTCCAAGGCTTTAAAACTCCTTTTGACCCTCTCTTGCTCTTCCTCCTTTTTTCCAACTACCCTGTAGCCCCCCAAAGCATGAACGCTTTGAGGAGTAAAGCCCAGGTGCCCCACAACAGGAATGCCAATATTTACAAGCCTGTAAGTTAGTTCTGCCAGCTCTTCCCCGCCCTCTAGCTTCACAGCATTTGCTCCCGTTTCCTTCATCACCCTTCCACAGTTACGAATAGCTTCCTCAAGACTCACCTGATAGCTCATAAAAGGCATATCAACTATCAAAAAAGCCCTTTTTATACCTCTCTTTACAGCTTTTGTATGGTAAATCATCTCATCAAGGCTAACCGGAAGAGTGGACTCATAGCCCTGAAACACCATACCAAGGGAATCTCCCACCAAAACACAGTCTATACCTACTTCATCACACAGCTTGGCGGATATATAATCGTATGTTGAAACCATTGTGATTTTCTGCCCCTCCTTCTTCTTCTTAAAAAGGTGTCTTATAGTTATGCCTTCAGACATTTTTCTGTTCCTGCGTAGCGGATAGCTCTTCCTCTATGTCTTTTAGAACTTCTAAAAGTTTCCTTACTGACTCTTTAAGGGCTTCAAGGTCAGAAAGCTCCCTCATCTGGCTTACAAGAGGCGTAAGCACCTTCAAAAGTTCGTCTTTCCTGGGACCGCTCCCAACTCTGATCTGATAAGCTGAGGCTGTTATTGGATGGAAGAGAGCGTTTACCATCTTCCTTGCCGAAAGCTTGTCCTGAGCGTTAAGAAGAGCCTCAAGCTCCGGCATGACTTTTCTTATTAAACTTAAACCTATCTCAAACTCCTTGGACATTCTTCACCTCCTTGCTGATATTTTCCAAAAGTTTATCCGAGCTATCCTCTTCTGTAAGACCAAGGTAAGAGAGGTAGGATTCTATGCTGACCCATCTTCTTAACACCATACCTTGAGTGATGAGGTTCAAAAAGGGTTCTTCATCTTTAACAAGATTTAGGTCTTTTAAAAACTTCTGGAAGAATCTGGCATAAAGAAGGTGAAGGACTGCATGCTCTATACCACCTATGTAAATGTCAACCGGCATCCAAAAGCTTGCCTTTTGGTAGTCAAAGGGTAAGCTTTCGTTTTTGGGGTCGCAGTATCTTAAAAAGTACCAAGAGGAGTCAAAAAAAGTATCCATAGTATCCGTTTCGCGCCTTGCAGGACCACCGCACTTAGGACATGTGGTATTTACAAACTCCTCAACGCTTTCCAACGGGTTTCCGTGGCCAGTTATTTTAACATCCTTAGGGAGCAAAACAGGCAGGTCTTCCTCAGGAACTGGCACCGTACCACACCTTTTGCAGTAAATTATAGGTATAGGGGTGCCCCAGTATCTCTGCCTTGATATGTTCCAATCCTTTAGCCTGTATGTTATCTTAAAATCACCATGTCCTCTGTCTTTGAGCCATGAGGTTATAACCTTTTTAGCTTCTGTAGAGCTAAGCCCATCAAATGGTCCTGAGTTTATAAGCACGCCTTCGCCTTCGTATGCTCTATCTGTGGGTAGCTTTCCTTCGTAGGGAGAAATAACCTGTTTAATGGGGAGGTTATACTTTATAGCAAATTCGTAATCCCTCTGGTCGTGTGCTGGGACTGCCATTATGGCACCTGTGCCGTACTCATAAAGGACATAGTTGGCACTCCATACAGGTATTTTTTCACCATTGGCTGGATTTACAGCATAAACCCCCAAGAAAACGCCTTCCTTTTGCTCCTCCTTTCCTCTCTCTTTGGGAGGTATGCTTCTTATCCTCTCTACAAAAGGAAGCACCTCTTTGATTTTTCCTCCCTTCTCTGCCAGGCTTAGTGTGAGTGGATGCTCTGGAGCAAGCACCAGGAATGTTGCGCCAAAAACAGTGTCAGGTCTTGTTGTAAAAACATCTACAGCAGTATCGTCAGCATAAAACTTTATTATGGCACCCTCTGACCTTCCTATCCAGTTTCTCTGCTGAGATATCACCCTTTCTGGCCACTTTCCTTCTAAAAGTTTAAGGTCCTCAAGAAGTCTATCTGCGTAATGGGTGATTTTAAGATACCAAGATGGCACTTCTTTTTTGATTACTGGAGTTCCACACCTCCAACATCTCCCATCTATAACCTGCTCGTTGGCTAATACCGTCTCATCATTGGGGCACCAATTTACCTCTGCAAGCTTCCTGTATGCCAATCCCCTCTCATAAAACTTTAAGAATATCCACTGGTTCCATCGGTAATACTCGGGGTCACATGTGGCTATCTCCCTGTCCCAATCGTAGGAAAAGCCAAGCCTTTTGAGCTGATTTTTCATGTACGCTATGTTTTTGTAAGTCCAGTCAGCTGGATGAATGCCTTGCTTTATGGCTGCATTCTCAGCTGGAAGACCAAAAGCATCCCATCCCATAGGATGAAGCACACGGTACCCTTTAAATCTCAAAAACCTTGCCACCACATCACCTATGGTGTAATTTCTCACATGGCCCATGTGTATCCTTCCAGATGGGTAGGGAAACATCTCCAGCACATAGACCTTTTTCCCTTCATCATGAGCCTTGAAAAGCTCAAGCTCCTCCCAGACTCTTTGCCACTTTTCCTCTATATCCTTAGGAACATACTCCCGCATGTATGATATGATAACATCTTTATAAGAAAAAGGGGAAAGCCATTAAAGGGGCTTTCCCTCTATCACATCACCACCTTCAGCACTATCTTTCTTACCTGCGGACTCGTATATTTTACTGCCTATCTTGGAAGAGGCTTCAAGCACCTTCTCTATAGCTTTTCTTACCTCTTGGGCATCTTGCGCTGTGCTGATAACCTTTTTGGCTTCCTCTATGGTGTTTTCAACTTCTGACAGAAGGTCAGCAGGCAACTTATCTCTGTTTTCCTTTAGCACCTTTTCAAGATTGTATATGTATTGATCAAGCTGGTTCTTAGCTTCTACCAGCTCCTTCTTCTTTTTATCCTCTTCCTCGTGGAGCTGTGCCTCCTTTATCATCCTGTCTATCTCCTCCTGCGTAAGACCAGAAGATGCCTGAACTCTTATGGATTGTTCTTTGCCTGTACCTAAATCTCTGGCAGTTACATGAAGTATCCCGTCCACATCTATGTCAAAGCATACCTCTATCTTAGGCACGCCTCTTGGAGCCGGAGGAATACCAGTAAGATAAAACTTACCCAGAGATTTGTTATCTTTTGCCAGAGGTCTTTCACCCTGAAGGACATGTATCTCTACCTCTGTTTGATAATCAGCAGCTGTAGTGAAGGTCTCGCACTTCCTGTAAGGTATGGGTGTGTTTCTGGGAATTAGCACTGTCATCACACCGCCGTAGGTTTCCACTCCCAGCGATAGTGGTGTTACATCCACAAGAAGTATCTCTTTAACCTCTCCCGAGAGAACGCCAGCCTGTATTGCAGCACCAACAGCCACAACTTCGTCAGGATTTACACCTTTGTGAGGCTCCTTGCCGAAGAACTCCCTTATCTTTTGCTGAACCAGCGGTATCCTTGTAGACCCACCCACCAGCACCACGTCATCTATGTCCTGTGGTCTTAGCTTGGCATCTTCAAGAGCGCGCCTGACTATCTCCATGGTCCTGTTGACAAGGTCCTTTATCATCTCTTCAAGTCTTGCTCTTGTGAGTGTTTTTTGAAGGTGCGTAGGCTGGTTGGTGGAAGGGTCTATGGTGATGAAGGGTAGGTTTATCTCCGTTTCCAGCTTAAAGGATAGCTCCTTCTTTGCCTGTTCAGAAGCTTCCTTGAGTCTCTGCAAAGCCGTTCTGTCTTTTCTGAGGTCTATACCCGTATCCTTCTTAAACTCCTCTATGAGCCACTCCATTATGCGCTCGTCTATGTTAGCACCACCCAAGTGAGTATCTCCTGCGGTAGCTTTGACTTCAATAACACCCTCTCCACCCTCCAGTATAGAAACATCAAAAGTCCCACCGCCAAAGTCGTAAACCAGTATTTTGACATTTTCCTTCTTGTCAAGTCCATAGGCAAGCGCAGCAGCAGTAGGCTCGTTTAAAATCCTTAGCACTTCAAGTCCGGCTATTTTTCCGGCGTCCTTTGTAGCTTGTCTTTGCCTTTCGTTAAAGTAGGCAGGCACTGTGATGACCGCTTTTGTGATCTTCTCACCCAAGTATGCCTCGGCTGCTTCCTTTAGCTTTTTGAGTACATGAGCACCCACCTCTTCGGGTCTTATAAGCCTGCCAGCATTTGGAACATCAAAGCTTGCATCTCCCTTGTCATCTGCCACCACCTTGTAGGACACCCTTTTGGCCTCTTCCCTTACCTCATCAAACTTCCTACCTATGAATCTTTTGGATTCGTATATGGTATTTTCTGGGTCAAGTATGGCACGCCTTTTGGCAGGCTCACCTACCAGCACATCCTTCTCTTTTGTCCATGAAACTACAGAAGGAGTTAATCTTGACCCCTCCTGATTTGCTATAACCACAGGCTCATCTCCCATCATAACCGCCACCACAGAATTGGTAGTTCCCAAGTCAATACCAAGTATCTTCTCAGCCATCTTTTCACCTCCGCAGGATTTTTTCTTTAAGATATAACTTTAGTTATCTTTTGTCAAGTTTTATATAAAAGGTTTTAGAAGAATTAAGACTCCCCTCCTGTAAGCAGGTAAATGAGGTCCTTTGCTTCAACACCTGGCATGTCCACCTTTTCCAAAAACTCCCTAACCTTCTTATCCACCTCTTCCAATCCAAGACCCTTAAGAGAGCTTTCAAAGTCTCCAAGAGCATCCTTAGGCACCAAAGTAAAATCCCCGTAAATTTTTACCCTATCTATCTTCCCATCTACCAGATAAACCTCGCATTTAAGAAGCCCACCTTTTGCCTTTCTTACTGCGTTCCGTATATACACACCTTCCCGCAGTTTTATAAAAGCATGCTTTCTTCCAGTATCTTCAAAGAGAACCTCCGGTGAAGTCATATCCTTCATGAGTTTATCCGCAAGCTCAAAAACATCCTCCCCTATTTCTCCCTCACCTTCAAAATCCACCACCTTAGAAAACTCTTCTACCAGTATGCTTTCCACTTCCTTATAGGAGAAGCTTCTGCCGGTTTCTCTCTCCACCCAGCTTATGTTTTCCTCAAGACTTTTGTAAATCTTATCCCTAAACTTCTCCTCCTGAACCTTAAAAAGTTCAGCCATAAGCTTTGTGTCAAACCTTAAAAGCACATTACCTACAAAGACAAAAAAATTGCCTATATCTGCAGCTCCTTGACCACTTATTTTTTTACCGCTCTTCAAAACCAGGTCGTTAATTGGTCTGTAAAACACTTCTATACCAAGTTTTTTATAAGTCTCTATGACAGCCTTGGAAAACTTCTTATAGGCATCCTCTACCTTAAAAGGTACCAGGCGCTTTGGCAGTATAAGCTGGTAGAAAACTTGCCCCTCCGACAGAAGAACCGCCCCTCCTCCAACTTCTCGCCTTATGACAGGTATGTTCAGCTTTCTACACTTTTCGTAGTCTATTATGTCCTCCAGCCTATCAAAGTAGCCTATACTAATGTAAGTATCTTCTGGCTCCGTAATTACCAACCCGGTGTATCCCAAACGTGCCATAGCGTGAAAGGTGGTGATGGACCTGAGATTTTTTACTCTTCCAAGCCTATATATTTTCATTATTCTCTCCTTATTGATCTTTTCTTTTTTTATAAATAATAATAATAGACCCCCCCTAAAAACCGCTAAGCATTCAAATCCTTGATAATCTTGAGTTTCCCCAAAAGAATTTCACACCCCATACTTAAAATCGTTGATTCTGTAGGATCTGCTTCATGAAAAATTGTACCGTAAAATCAAAGACTTATGCATCACACTCACAATTTCACATCTCATGTCTGAAGTGCTTGATTTTGTAAGGCGAAGTTTATTAAAAATTGTATCGTAAGATCAATAACTTATAAATTAGACTGTGAAATTCTTCTCTGAAGCTTGTCCTTCAACAACTTTAAACATGTGAAATTCTTTTTCAAAAAATTTCGTAATTTCAAAGACTTATGAACCATACCCCTTTACATGGCTGAAGGGATGTGAGTAAATGTGAGTGTCCATGTGAAATTCTTGGTCAATAAGTTATTGATTTTACGAAACTTTTTTTGGATATGTGAAATTCTGCTTCTACCTTACTCCATCAAGAATTTTACCAATTGACATTATATTAACAGACGATATATTTATAAGCTTTGTCTTTCAAGGCTTTTCTGGAAGTTATATGATTTAAATCATATTACTTTAAAGCTTTGTAAAACAAGCACTTTATGTATACATGTGAAATTCTTTTGATATTATATTATCATGAAAAGTGTTATAGTTCACGATTGGCTGATATCTCAGGGTGGGGCGGAGCTGGTGCTGGAAGAAATATACAAACTTTATCCTTCACCCATATACACGCTTTTATACGACAGTGTGAATTTTTCTGAAAGTTGGCTAAAAAATGCTGAGGTTCATACATCTTTCATACAGAAGCTCCCCATGTCCAAAAAGTATTACAGATACTATTTACCTCTTTTCCCATTGGCTATAGAGCAGTTTGACCTTTCTGAGTTTGATTTGATAATTTCTTCCTCACATGCTGTAGCCAAGGGTGTACTCAAGCACTCACGACAAACGCACATATGCTACTGCCACACGCCCATGAGGTATGCCTGGGACCTTTACCATCAATACATAAAACAGTTAAATCTTGATAAAGGCATGAAAGGATTTATTGCAAAGCTTATATTTCATTACATAAGGATGTGGGATTACACAAGTTCCCAAAGGGTTGACCACTTTGTTGCCAATTCACAATCCGTGGCAGAAAGAATAAAGAAGACCTATGGGAGAACTGCGGAGGTCATATATCCACCTGTAGATACGGACTTTTTCAGCATAAACGAAAAAAGAGAGGACTATTACATTACCGTATCAAGGCTTGTGCCTTACAAGAGGATGGACATTATAGTGGGTGCCTTTTCATTAAGGAAGGATAAGAAACTTTTGGTGGTAGGGGACGGGCCGGATTACGAGAGGCTAAAAAGGATGGCAGGTAAAAATGTGGAATTTCTCGGTCGTTTAAGTCGTGTTCATCTGAGGTCTTACCTTGAAAAAGCAAGGGCATTTGTTTACATGGCGGAGGAGGATTTTGGTATAGCCATGGTGGAGGCTCAAGCTTGCGGAATACCTGTTATAGCTTACGGAAAGGGTGGTGCCAGTGAGGTGGTTATAAACGAAAAAACGGGCATACTTTTTTGGAAGCAAACTCCAGAGGAGCTTCTAAAGGCTATAGACAGGTTTGAAAGGTTGGAAGAGAGCTTTATGCCAAAATCCATAAGAGCTAACGCAGAAAGATTTAGTAAAGAGGTTTTCAGAAAGAAGTTTATGGCTTTTGTTGATAGTGTCCTCTCGTGATCTCTTCAAAGACCCTTACATGCTCATCCGCCGACCTTTCCCAAGAAAACATCTTTGCCCGCTCAATGCCCATAGTAGCGAGTTTGCTTTTGAGTGTGTGGTCCATAAACAAACGATAAATACCTTCTGCTATGCTATCCTTATGGTAAGGATTTACATAATATGCACTTTCGCCGCATACTTCCCTCAAGGGAGGAATGTCAGAGGTTATAACAGGACAACCACAAGCCATAGCTTCAATTAACGGAAGACCAAAACCTTCGTAAAGGGATGGAAACACAAGCGCCTCGGCACGTGAGTAAAGGTATGGAAGCTCTTCTGTAGGTACATAATCCAAAAATACCACTTTACCTTCCAGACCATACTCTTTCACCTTATTAGAGAGAGCCGGGTAGAAACGCTTGTCCTTTTTCCCTGCTATTAAAAGTTTGAAATTGTATTGCTTTAACTCACCCACTGCTTGAATTAGCCTATCAAGATTTTTGTGAGGTCTCATATCTCCCACAAATAGAAAATATCTCCCCAAGTCTTTGAAGAGCTTTTTTTCTCTTGGAAAGAAAATACTTCTATCATAACCTGGGTATATTACATAAACGGATTTATCTTTCAGCTTATAGTGATTAAAAAGGTCCCTTTTTGTGCTTTCTGATACGCATATTAAAGCACGAGAGTTTTTTATAATTATCGGTAGGAAGTGAATAAAGTAATACTTCAATCTCTTAAAATAGTGAGGAAATTTGATAGCAATAAGGTCGTGTATAGTTATTATCTGTTTCGTTCCGCTTATTGGAAGGGCAACACCTTCGTGAACTGTTGAAAAGAGTATATCCGGCTTTTCTTTAAGCGTAATCAACCAAAGATAACTTTGCTCCCAAAGGATACGCAATATATGGCCAGAAGTGCCTCTTCTTGGGTTTATGCACTTGGGCGTTATTACAATAGAACAATAGCCATACGCTCCAACATCTTTATTACCAGTAAAAACTTTTACATTTTTATACTTGTTTAGCAAAGCTTTGACTATGTTTTGGGTGTATACTCCTAAACCACTTGGCGCGTTGTAAAAGTGGGTTGCATTTATGAAAAGTTTCATGTATCAATCTGCGTTGGATATGTCCTTAGCCTCACCTTCCCCACCTTCTTTACCGTCAGAACCGTAAGACATTATGATAAAGTCCACACCCTTCTCTTTGGTTTTTGGATCGTCAGGACCAAAGTAGTGATAGGGATTTCCCCAGGGGTCAAGAGGAAGTTTGTTGCCTTTAATGTAAGGACCCTTCCAGAGATTCTCAGGAACTCCCTCAGGTTTTTTTATTAAAGCCTCTAAGCCTTCCTGTGTTGTGGGATACCTACCTACATCTGCTCTGAACAGCTCAACAGCTGTGGAAAGCATGGCTATCTGCTGCCTTGCTATTTTCTCCTTAGATTCTGTCAACTTACCAACAAGTCTGGGGGCTACCAGTGCAGCAAGAAGTCCTATGATAATAACCACTATTAGGATCTCAATAAGCGTAAAACCCCTTTTCATGGATAAACATTATAACTCAGGTTAGGTAGGCATATATAGTCAGTAAAATTATAGTTTAGAATATATCTCTATGAGCCTGAAAATATACAACACTCTTAGCGGAAAGGTGGAGGAGTTTGTTCCCCTCAACCCTCCAAAGGTATATATATATACATGCGGTGTCACAGTATACGATGACTCGCACGTAGGTCACGGTAGAAGTCTTATAGTGTTTGATGTTTTCAGAAGATACTTGGAGCATCTGGGCTACAAGGTTAAGTTTGTCAGAAACTTCACCGATGTGGATGACAAGATCATAAACAGAGCCAAAGAAGAAAACACCGACTTTATGACCATAGCCAACAGATACATAGCTAGCTACTACATAGATATGGAGAGCATAAAAGTTAAACCTGCAGATGTAGAGCCAAGGGTTACAGAGCATCTGCAGGAGATCATTGATGTAATAAAGGGTCTTGTGGAGAAAGGATACGCTTACGAGTCGGGGGGAGATGTTTACTTTTCTGTAAAAGCTTTCCCCGAGTACGGCAAGCTCTCCAAGAGAAGCACAGAGGAGCTGGAGGTGGGGGCAAGGGTAGAACCTTCCGAAAAGAAAAGAGACCCTCTGGACTTTGCTCTGTGGAAGTCTGCAAAGGCGGGAGAACCTGCGTGGGAAAGCCCATGGGGGCTTGGAAGACCGGGATGGCACACCGAGTGTGTTGCTATGGTCTTCAAACATCTGGGGAAAACCATAGATATACACGGTGGTGGACTGGACCTTGTCTTTCCCCATCACGAGAACGAAATAGCTCAGGCGGAAGCGCTCACGGGAAAACCCTTTGCCAGATACTGGATGCACAATGGGCTTGTCACAGTGGGTGGACAGAAAATGTCCAAATCCCTTGGAAACTATGTGACCTTGAGAGAAGTCTACAGAAGATATCACCCGGATGTTTTAAGACTTCTGGTGCTTTTCACCCACTACAGGAGCCCCCTTGACTTTTCCTGGGAGAAGATGGAAGAGGCAAAAAGAGCCTACGAGAGAATAAGACATGCCATAGAAGACCTTGATATGCTAAAAAATCTTCAGGTAGTTGAAGAAAATAAAATAAGCCAGCTCTATGAAAAGGTAAAAGAGGCGGAGGAGGCCTTTTTTGAGGACCTCAGCGAAGACTTTAACACACCCTCAGCACTCTCCCACATATTCGCTCTTGTGGGGGAGCTTGGCAAGGTCAAAAGCAGAGCTATCTCCGAAAGAAGGATAAGCAGGCAAGATCTTTCCGCTTACGAGTTTGCAGTGTCTTCCATTCTCAGGCACATGAGGGGTATATTTGGACTCTTTGAAGACATATATCCAGAGAAGCCAGTAAGGGAAGTGGTAAGAAGGGAGCTGGAGGCGGGGCAGGTCCTGGACGAAAGACTCATAGATATACTGGTTGATGTAAGAAATCAGGCAAGGGCAGAAAAGGTGTTTAAGATAGCGGACTACATAAGGGACAGGTTGAAAGAGGTGGGAATAGTTTTGGAAGATACCCCGGCGGGAACCAAGTGGAGGAAGCTATGAGAGTTATCAGCGGTATGAGACCCACAGGCAGGCTACACCTGGGGCATTACTTTGGGGTGGTCAAAAACTGGATAAGTCTTCAGGAAGAGCACGAGACCATATTTTTTATAGCTGACTGGCACGCTCTTACCACAGCTTACAAAAAAACCTCCGAGCTTCAGCAAAACATAAAAGAAGTCATGCTGGACTGGATAGCTTTAGGCATAGACCCAAAAAAGAGTCTCCTCTTCATACAGTCCAGAGTGAAGCAGCACGCGGAGCTTTTTTTACTCTTTAGCATGATAACGCCAAAGAGCTGGCTGGAGTGGAACCCCACTTACAAAGATACCAAGTACAACCTTTTGAGGATTCAGGACCTTGAGCTACAGTTTAAAGGTGGCACAAGGGACCTGGTGAGGGAGTTCTTAGCAAAACTGCCTTACAAGGTGGAGGACTTTGAAGCCCTTGAGGAACTGATTCTTGATGACCTTTCGGACACTTTTATCAGAGCTGTTTTTGAAGGGTACATGGAAAGTGATGTGCTAAAAGAGCTTAATGTCTCCAAGAGGGACTTTTACGATACTGATACTTACGGCTTTCTTGGATATCCTGTGCTTCAGGCGGTGGACATACTCATATACAAAGCCAGCGCGGTGCCGGTGGGAGAAGATCAGCTTCCCCACATAGAGCTAACCAGGGAGATAGCCAGAAGGTTCAACCACCTTTATGGTGAGACTTTCCCAGAGCCTCAGGCAATCCTCACCGAAACACCAAAGCTTGTAGGCATAGATGGAAGAAAGATGAGCAAGTCCTACAACAACGCCATATACTTTGCGGACACAAAAGAGGAAGTTCAGCAGAAAGTCATGAGGTTCTTCACAGACCCCCAAAAGCTCAGAAAGGGAGACCCCGGAAGACCCGAAATATGCCCCGTCTTTATGTACCACAAGCTCTTTACATATGAGGAGAAGGTTTATGAAATAGAAAGGGACTGCAGAAGCGGAAAGCTTGGCTGTGTAGAGTGTAAAAGAATCATGTTTGAGGGACTAGAAAGATTTCTTGAACCCATAAGAGAAAGAAGAGAAAGCCTCAGAAAGGACATAGACCAACTCATAGACATATTTGAGGAAGGCTCAAAAAAGGCAAGGCAGATAGCATCAAAAACCTTAGAAGAGGTGAGGGAGAAGATGAACCTATTATGAGCTGGTTTTTTGTAGGCTTTACCTTACTATACATAGGTTTTCTTGTGCTTTATCCCTTCAGGTGGGCAAAAGCTAGAAAGTTAACACCGGCTTACTCCCTGCCAGATTTTTACGTTTACTCTTACGAGTTTCACCTGCATACCCAGTTTTCCTACGACTCTCTTGGCAAGCCTGAAGATGTAATTGCAAGCATGCAGGCCCAGGACATAGACTTTGTCATAGTCACAGACCACGACAACGATACCATAAAGAATTTTTTAAGCAGCGACAGACTGCTGGCAGGTATTGAAAGGAAGATAAACGGTGAAAGAGGAGAGATACTCGGCGACCTTATAGAAGTGGATGGTCTTAAGGTGATAGCCCACCCTTTTAAAGAAAAGTACAGGTGGAAGCTAAGCAGAGATAAAAACTACTTTGTGGAAGCGATAGACTTAAAAGATGCCCTTTTGGAGAGCAAGTTCAGGCTCTTTCTGTTTTTGATTCCCGCTTTGTTTCTTTACCCCTTTTTGAAAGAAAGAGCGCTGGCTCTATTGCGGAAGGTTATAGACCTTGAGAACATCGCGGAAAGGTACATAAAAGATGGATGGGAAAATCCAGTAGTAGGTGGGCTTGACCATCATGTTAAAATATACATAAGGGAGGTTGGATTGAGGTTCTTATTTCCACACTACAGGCACTCCTTTGCTTTAATGAGAAACTTCCTGCTCTCAGACAGAAAAGTGGAAAACTCAAAGGACTTTATTGATGCTGTAAAGAAAAACTTGTCAGTGGTGTCTTTCTGCGACAAGCCCTCCTTTGTGTGGGTGGAGGGGAAAGACCTATACATTCAAACACCTTACGAAAACACGCTGGTGTTCCTTCAGGGAGCACAGGAGCTGTGCTTTGATGGTAGCTGTGCTTTTGCAAAGCTTCCCACAGGCGTTTATGTAATTTACAGCTATAGATACCTTTTTAAGCTGGGAAGGCTATATTTAGGACTTAGTCCCCTTTTTTTTACAGCTGTGGAGGTGGGAAATGGTGGAAAGACCTCTGCCAGAGGAGATAAAACAGAAGATACTTCAAAAGGTAAAAAACAAAGCTCTTGCCCAGAAGGCTTTTGAGTATGTAAGGCTGGTAGAGAAGGAAGACGGGACAGTTTATGTAAAGGAGGAGTTTGACAACACGGACCACCATGCTCTTTGGTTTATGGTGCTGGCGGTGGTAAACTACGCTCAGAGACTTTTAAGGGGTGAGGACATAGATGACATATGACCAGTACTTGGCTCTTGGTTTTGGAGTGCTTTTTGCCTCCTTTGCCCTTGGTTTTAAAAGCTCCATAGCAAAGAAGCTTTCTGCCATTTTCAGCGTATCCTTTTTGCTACAGGCAGTTGTAGGCTTTTTTAATCAAAAACCCATAAGCATCCTCTTGCTCTTTTACAGCTACCTGCTCATCTCTGTAGCCTTCTTTTACGGTCTTTCTATAACCAGAACAGTAAGGGCTCTTGCCAACAAGGCTTATACAGACCAGCTCACCAAGGTAAACAACAGGACCTTCTTAGAAGACATTTTGAAGAAAGAGCTCAGGCATTACGAAACCCTTGGTATAAACTACTGTGTAGTATTTATAGATATGTTCAACTTCAAAAAGGTTAACGACGCTTACGGTCATACGGTGGGAGACCGTGTTTTGGCTGAAGTAGGTCAGAGGCTGAGGAAAAGCGTAAGGTCTGATGACTTTGTGGTAAGGTACGGGGGTGATGAGTTTCTTGTGGTACTCAAGGATGTCAAAGAGGATAGAATAAACTCAGTCATAGAGAGGCTCAGGGAGAGCCTCAACTTTGACGCTGAAGGCATTCAAGTAAGAGCCAACATAGGCTACGCTATCTATCCGAAGGACGGTAAAAGTTTTGAAGAGCTTGTCAAAGTATCTATCGGACGCATGTATGAGGATAAAAAGGCAATGGAAAATGAATAAAATTGTTTGGAGTTCCGGGGGGATTTGCGGGAGATGGAGGATTATGAAGCCTTTTATATTGTGCTAAGTTTTTTGTTGATAACTTTTGCCTTCTTTATCAGATCCATAATAAGTCTTGTTGCAGGTTTCTGCTTTATAAGTCTTGCAATGGTGCATAATGTTTATGTAAACATGTTAATATATACTGTACTTTCTTTATCCATACTGCTACAAGGATACAAGATAAAGAAGTTATCCGAAAGAAAAGCTATCCTAAAAGATCCACTTACAGACGCCTACTCAAGGTATTTCTTTGAAGAATTTCTAAAAGAAGAAATAAAAAAAGCTGACAGATTTGGAAAGAGGTTTGCTATTCTCTTTATTGATCTAAACGATTTTAAATTGATAAATGACACATACGGACACAGTATAGGAGATCATGTATTGAAAATAATAGCTTCAAAAATTAAGGATAACCTGAGAGAGTGTGATGTAATATCACGATGGGGAGGGGATGAGTTTGCTGTAATCCTTCCAGAAACCTCCTGCAGTGAGGTACTTGAGATCATTTACAGACTGTATCACAGCATAAGCTATAGTATAGGTAATCACAAGGTGACATTGAGCATAGGTTATGCATGCTATCCGGAGCACGGACGAAGCTTGGACGAGCTAATACAGGAAGCTGACAAGGGCATGTATAAAGCCAAGGCTGTTTACAAAGAAATGAAAAAAAGCTCATCAAAACAGAGATACGAAGAAAAACAGTGAGAGAATGAATCCCCAAAGTATTACGAAAAGCTTTATTTTTTTTCTGTCAAACATGAGGGAGAGTCTCGCACCCGCGTATCCTCCGAGGGCGAAACCCAGCATAAGGGTGGGTATATACTCCCACACCACGTGCTTGCTAAAGGCAAAGTAGCCGGAAGCTATACCGTTTATGAGCATGCCCAGAAGATTCTTTATACCGTTGGCTATGTGTATGTCCGCTATACCTATCATGCTAAGAGATGCCAGCACTATTATGCCCATGCCCGCACCAAAGTATCCCCCGTAAACCGCGGTAAGAAACTGCACCAGAAAGACCCATGCGGAATACTTACCCCTGAGGTTCTTTTCCGCCCAGACTACCACTTTGTCGTTTATGGCAAGCAGGAGCGTGGCAAAGAGTATGAGAAAAGGCACGAGGAATTTAAAGGTCTGGACGGGGGTGTTTACCAGCAGGTATGCTCCTGCAAACCCTCCAAGCAGGGAGGGCAGAAGCAGGGGTTTTAGATATCTTCTGCCGGCTTTTATGTGCTTTCTGAAGCCGAAAGCTCCCATTAGCGGACCTATCCAGAGGGAGACGGTGTTGGTTATGTTGGCGGAAAGGGGGTCAAGCCCAAGCCACACCAGCGCGGGGAAGGTGATAAGCGTGCCCCCGCCCGCTATGGCGTTGGTAGCTCCAGCCAGAAAGGATGCTACAAAGGCTATGAGATGTCCGCTCACACTATCTTACCAAACTCCTCAAACTTGAACCTGTAAGCTCTTGGAAATAGCTTCTTCTCCGGATGCTTGTAGCCTATGGCAAGCACCATTATAACTATCTTGTCTTTGTCTATTGAGAGAAACTCCTTTAGTGCCTCCTCGTCAAAGCCCTCCATGGGATGGGTTTCAAGTCCGTAGGCTCTTGCGGCTATCATCACCGTCATGCCAAAGAAGGCGCAGTCCCTTATGGCTTTCCTCTTTGCCTTTTCCTTATCCTTCCAGCCTTCCAGTATTTTCTCCCTTAGCATGTCTCTGTTTTCTGCAGGCACATATCCCAGGTCTATCCAGCTGTCTAATACTTTATCCACATGCTCAAACCCCGCTTTTGTGTTGGCTATGAAAACTATGTTGGCGGAGGCATCCTCCACCTTCTGCTGTCCATAGCATATCTCTTTGAGCCTTCTTTTCTTTTCTTTGTCCTTAACAACTATCACCTCCCACGGCTGGATGTTGTAGCCGGAGGGTGCGGTGGCGGACACCTCAAGTATTTCCTTTATCACCTCTTCCGGCACTTCTTTTGTAGGGTCAAAGAAGGTTATGGACCTCCTTTCGGTTATCAGGTTAAGACATTCCTTCATGACTAACCTCCTTTTCTAAGATAGCATATGTGCCTGTGGCATAAGCCACAAGCTCGTCCTGCATGTAGACCTCTACTACCGCAAAGGCTACTCTTTTACCTATCTTTATAACCTTTCCTACAGCTTTCAACTTGCCCATCTTTGCAGGCTTTAGGTAATTTATCTTTATCTCAATAGTCACTGAGGTTTTACTCTCAGAAAGATTTGCTATTACTGCATACCAGCCGGTATTGTCAGCAAGGCTTGATATAACACCACCGTGCACATAACCAAGGTGCTGAAGATGATATTCCTGCACATCTATGCTCAAGATTGCTCTATCTTTGCTTAGCTCCTCAACTACAGCACCTATGTGCTCCAAAAAGGGAAGTTTTAGGTCTCTCATGTTCAACAATGTATAGGCGGTGCCATAAACTCCGGTCCCATAGGGTCCTTCACATGCCTTTCTATGATGCGATCTATCTCCTGCATGTCCTCTTGGCTTATTTTCCATCCGAAGACTTCTGGCAGGTCCTGAAGGTGCTCCGGCTTTCTCACTCCCCAGAGGGCTACCCCCAGAGGGCTTTTTTCAAGTAGCCACCTTACTGCCAGATGTATGACCCTCTTTCCGTACCTTTCCTGTGCGAACCTGTTTAGCTCCTCCACCGCTCTTAGATACTGGGAAAAGCGTGGCTCCTGAAACTTGGGGTCTATCTGTCTGAGGTCATCCCCAGAAAACTTGCTGTCTTTGTTTATCTTTCCGCTGAGGAGTCCCCTGCATATGGCACCGTAGAAGAGCATGAGTATTTGTTTCTCCTCGCAGTAGGGTAACACATCCTTTTCTATATCTCTCTCAAAGAGGTTGTAGGGGGGCTGGCACACATGCAGGGGTGCTACGCTTCTGAAGGTCTCCATCTGCTGTGGTGAGTAGTTGCTAACTCCTATAGCTCTTATCTTTCCCTGTCTGTATAGCTCGTGCATAGCTTGGGCGGTTTCCTCTATGGGTACCTTGGGGTCTGGCCAGTGTACCTGGTATATGTCTATGTAGTCCCTTCCGAGCCTTCTCAGTGAGTCCTCTACCTCCTTCATTATCCTCTCCTTTGAGGAGTTCCTGCAGACTTTGCCCTCGGGCGTCCACTCGAGCCCTACCTTCGTGGCTATAACTATCCTGTCCTTTTCCCCGTATTCCTTCAGAGCCCTTCCCACTATGCTTTCCGAAAGTCCAAAGCCGTAAACGGGTGCCGTGTCCACCAGATTTAGCCCCATGTCAAAGGCTTTCAGAAGTGCCTTTACCGCCAGCTCTTGGTGCGTCCCTCCCCACATCCAGCCTCCTATAGCCCAGGTGCCTACGCCTACTCTGGAGACCTGTATGTCCGTACCCGGCACTTTCACATACTCCACCATCTTTATGCCTCCTTAAGAAGCGTTTTTATGTAATCGGGTGTCATGGGTAGGCTGTTTACTTCAATGCCGTATCCCCACAGGAGCGCGTTGGCAACCGCTGGAGCTATTGGTGGGAGTCCAGGCTCTCCAACACCACCCATGGGTCCCTCCCCTCTTACTATGTGCACCTCTATCTGAGGAGCTTCAGCCATAGTAAGGAGTGAGTAAGTGTCAAAGTTGGTGCTGGCAGGACCGTTCTTTGAAAACCTCACCTTTTCTTTGAGCGCGGCGCTCAGTCCCATGTTTATGGCACTCTCCATCTGAGAGACCACCAGGTCTGGATGCACCACCATAGGTCCCAGGTCTATGGCGCACACCACCCTGTGGACTCTTACCTGTCCGCTCTTTCTGTCCAGAGACACCTCCGCCACCTCTGCTACATGGCTTCCAAAGGAAAAGTGGTAGGCTATGCCCATAGCCTCCCCGTATCTTGGCTTTTTGCCCCATCCTGCCTTTTCTACAGCAACTTCTATAACCTTTTGTGCCCTCTCGTGGTTTTTGAGAAGCTCAAGCCTCAAATCTACAGGATCCCTTTTGCCCATCTTGGCAAGTCTATCAATGAAAGTTTCAAGAGTGAAGGCATTGTGAGAACTTCCTACTGACCTCCAGAACCACACGGGAATGGGAAGGTCCACCTTGACAAACTCCACATGCAGGTCAGGTACCTCGTAAAACATGTTCTCTATGCCTTCCACCGCAGCCCTGTCAATTCTGGAGGGTCTTCCTGCCCACTCAAAGACCGCAGGCACCGCTATCTTGTGATAAAGAGCTATTACCTTGCCCTTTTCGTCAATGGCACCTTTGAGCCAGGTGGCGTTCATAGGTCTGTACCAGCCAGACTTTACATCGTCCTCTCTGGTGTAGATGAGCTTCACGGGTCTTTTGACTTTCTTTGATATTTCTATTGCCTCCCTCACAAACTCCACATTTGATTTTCTGCCAAACCCTCCTCCAAGATAAGTGGTGTGTATTTCTATTTTATCCTCGGGCAAACCCGTAATCTCCTTTGCCACCTTGAGAGCCCAGGTCTGCGCCTGAAGGGGTGCGTAGACTACGCATCTGTCCTCTCTCACATCTGCCACGCAAGCCATAGGCTCCATTGTGGCATGATAAAGGTAAGGAAGTAGGTATACAGCTTCCACCTTTTTTGGGGAGGCTTCTATCTTTTTGAGGGCATTCCCATCGCTCCTTGCCACCAGACCTTTTCTTTTTAGCATGTCAAGGTAGTAGCGCTCCAGCTTCTCATCGTCAAAGCCTTCCAGCGGACTTTTGCTCCATTCTACTCGGAGTTTTTCCCTGCCTTTAAGGGCGGACTCAAAACTACTGGCGCATACGGCCACTCCCGTGGATATGGGGAATGTGTCAATGACTCCTTTCACCCTTCTAGTCTGGTTTGCGTCGTAGGACATCACCTTAGAGCCAAAGTATGGGGGTCTTTCTACCAGCGCGTAGATCATGTCTTTGACTCTCACATCTATGCCAAAGACAGCCTTTCCGTCTATCTTCTCCGGCACGTCTATTCTGGACACATTTTTGCCTATGTATATAAACTCGGATGGGTCTTTGAGCTTTGGGTTTTCTGGCAGAGGCAGTTTAATAGCCTTTTCCCAAAGCTCTCCGTAGCTTGCCTTTCTCTTGCCGTCCGTTATGTAGCCCATGCGAGCAGAGAGCTTTTTCTTTGACACTTTCCACTCCTGAGAGGCGCTTGTGAGAAGCATCTCCCTCATGGATGCACCCAAGAGCCTCAAAAACTCATACATGTTCCTTACGCTGGTGCTACCTCCCGTGAGCTGCGCCCCCATCTTTCTGTCTATGTAAACGCTCCCTGCGGGAGCTGGCTTTACCCTGACTCTTTCCCAAGGAAAGTTCAGCTCATCCGCCACTATCATGGCAAGACCTGTATAAACTCCCTGACCCATCTCCGACTTGTTAACCAGCAGCATCAGGTAGTTGTCCCTGCTGATGCTTGCCCAGAGAGCGGGTTTTAGGCTTGTCTCCTGAGCTTTGAGTATCTTTACGCCATCTGGCAGTAAAAAAACGCCTATGCTTAAAGCTCCAGCCTTTAACAACTCTCTTCTTGTGATCATGACGCCACCCCCATGAGTTTTTGAGCTCTTTGCACTGCTTTAAGTATCCTTCCGTAAGTTCCGCACCTGCAAAGGTGAGAAGACATAACGGAAACTATCTCCTCTTTGCTGGCTTTGGGATTCCTTTTGAGAAGTGCATAAGCCTCCACTATCTGTCCCGGTTGACAATAACCGCACTGGGGAACTTGAAGCTCTCTCCAAGCCACTTTAACAGGATGGTTGGAAGGTATGCCTTCTATGGTGGTTATTCTCTTTTTCTGAAGGGATTTTACCGGTGTTATGCAAGACCTTGTGGGACTGTCTTCTACCAGCACAGTGCACGCACCGCATATGCCCTTTCCACAACCGAACTTAGTGCCAGTGAGCCCCAGATGTTCTCTTATGACCCAGAGAAGAGGAGTTTCCTCCTCCACATTAACCCTATAAGCCTTTCCGTTGATATAAAGCTCCACCATAGCTAAACCTCCTATAACCACGCTCTTATGTACTGCCTTGGCACTTCTGGTTTTAGCCAGTGGGTCTTTGCCCACCTCATGGGAAGGTATGGGTCTCTCAGAAACTCCCTTGCCATCGCCACCAGATCCGCCCTTGAATTCATCACTATCTCCTGAGCCTGCTCGTAAGTGGTTATGAGTCCTACGCACATGGTCATGATGCCTACCTCTTTTTTTATCCTCTCCGCGTAAGGCACCTGAAAGCCCGGGTAAGCGTTAACTTTTTCATCTTCCACAATACCACCAGAAGAGCAGTCTATGACATCACAGCCCTCATCTTTGAGTCTCTTTGCCAAGTGGATACTATCTTCCAGTGTCCATCCTCCCTCTATATGGTCAACGCAGGAGATTCTCACAAAAAGAGGCATGCTGTCGGGAATGACTTTTCTTACCCTCCTTACCACATCTACGAGGAACCTCTCCCTGTTTTCTATGCTACCACCGTACTGGTCGGTTCTTTTGTTGGATATGGGAGAGAGAAACTCGTGAATGAGGTATCCGTGCGCAGCGTGGACTTCTATAACATCAAAGCCTGCCTCAACGGCTCTTTTTGCCGCATCCTCAAAAGCCTTCTGAACGCTCTGCATATCTTCCTCAGTCATTTCCTTGGGTGTATGCCAGTCCGCACCGTAAGGTACCGCGCTGGGTGCTATGGCGTGCTTTGAGCCTTTTATCTTCATACCATCTCGTTCCCAGGGTGGGTAATCCTCCGCCTTCCTACCTGCGTGAGCCAGCTGTATGCCCATCTTGGCACCAAAAGAGTGGCAAAAGTCCACAACCCTTCTGAGAGCATCTATATGCTCGTCCTTCCATATACCTAGGTCAACCGGAGATATTCTTCCTCTTGGCTCAACTGCAGTAGCCTCTGTGAATATGAGCCCTGCACCACCTACCGCCCTTGAGCCCAGATGCACCAGATGCCAGTCGTTGGCAAAGCCATCTTCCGAGGAATACATGCACATGGGTGAAACCACTATACGGTTCTTTATGGTGAGCCCGCGGATGGTTATGGGAGAGAAAAGACCCATCTTTTACCTCCTTGCTTGAGGCTATTTTACCACTTGATGATCTTTTGTCAAGTACTTACAGTTTTGTGATATACTTACAAAAAGGGAACTATAGGAGGTGCACTATGAGTAAGTGCCCCATTGAAGTAACGCTCAGCGTTATAGGTGGCAAGTGGAAATTTCTCATCATCAAGGAACTTATGGATGGTCCTAAAAGATTTTCTCAGCTCATGAGGTCTATAAAGGGTATAACTCAGAGGATGCTCACCAAACAGCTCAGAGAGCTTGAAAGGGATGGGATAATAGAGAGGATACTTTACCCTCAGATACCACCAAAGGTGGAGTATACGCTTACACCAGTAGGTAGGGAACTCAGAACAGTGCTACTTTCCCTGCATCGGTGGGGCAGCTTGTATATGGAAAAAAACACCAAAAAGGTAAATCCCAGTTGCGAGACGAGATTGTTGTATAATGGAGATGAGGAGGTAAGGAATGAAGATACTGCTATCGGAGGAGGAGATACCAAAAAGCTGGTTTAATATCACTCCGTATTTACCAAAACCTCTGGAGCCTCCTCTGGACCCCCAAACAAAAGAGCCAGTCAGTCCGGACAAACTCCTTGCCATATTTCCAGAGCCTATAGTGGAGCAGGAGGTTTCTGAAAAAGAGTGGATAGAAGTGCCAGAGGATGTTCTAAGGGTATACTCCCTCTGGAGACCAACACCCCTTCACAGGGCAAAGAACCTTGAAGAGTACCTTCAGACACCTGCCAAGATCTTTTACAAAAACGAGAGCGTCTCACCACCCGGAAGCCACAAGCCAAATACTGCGGTGGCTCAAGCTTACTACAACAAGGTTTCAGGAGTTAAAAGGCTCACCACAGAGACGGGTGCAGGTCAGTGGGGAAGCTCCTTAGCCTTTGCCACTCAGTTCTTTAACCTTGAATGTGAAGTTTATATGGTAAGAGTAAGTTATAACCAAAAGCCTTTCAGAAGAATACTTATGGAAACATGGGGAGCTAAAGTAATCCCATCACCCAGCCCTTACACTCGGGCGGGCAGGAAGTTTTACGAAGAGAACCCAGAGCATCCTGGGAGTCTCGGTATAGCCATAAGTGAAGCTATAGAAAAAGCTCTTACCTCTTCGGACACCAAGTACTCTCTTGGTAGCGTCCTAAACCATGTGCTTTTGCATCAAACGGTAATAGGTCTTGAGGCAAAAAAACAGATGGAAAAAGCAGGATACTATCCTGACTATGTGGTGGGCGCGGTCGGTGGTGGTAGCAACTTTGCAGGGCTTGCCTTTCCCTTCCTGAAGGACAAACTCACAGGTGAAAAGCCCCACCTTGAGGTCATAGCGGTAGAGCCAGAAGCCTGCCCTACCTTAACAAAGGGTGAGTACAGATACGACTACGGAGATACTGTAGGCTTGACGCCTCTGATCAAGATGCACACCCTCGGACACGAATTTGTTCCCCCACCTATACACGCTGGAGGACTTCGGTATCACGGAGATGCCCCTCTTTTATGCCTGCTCTACCATGAAGGTTATATATCCGCATCCGCCTATAAGCAGAGAGCTGTTTTTGAGGCTGCTATTACCTTTGCAAGAACGGAAGGCATAGTTCCCGCGCCAGAATCAGCCCACGCCATAAGAAAAGCCATAGACATAGCTTTGGAGTGCAAAGAAAGAGGAGAAGAGAAGGTGATACTCTTTAACCTATCCGGGCACGGCTACTTTGACCTCTCCGCCTATGATATGTACCTGAAGGGTGAACTGCCTGACACTTAATCGTCCCAATCTCTCCAGTGCTTCCAGTGCTTGTGTTTGTGAATAATAATCACCCTCTCCACCGGAACATAATAAACTGGGGGAGGATAGTAATAAGGTCTGTATATGACTGGTCTTTCCACATAAACTACTCTGTCAGGACAGTAGTGGGGAACGCCAAGGTTTAAACCTACTGAGAAGAATACTCTCTCATGTGCGGTTGAAACAGATAAAAGTCCCAAAACTAAAAGAAAGGTTATTGCTAGCCTTCTCATACTTTCCACCTCCTTACTTTTGAATATACTCTTTTGTATGAACAAGAGATGAAAGTTGAAGAGTCTACAGAAAATGTTTATAATTTTTAAGGTATCCGGGGTAGCTCAACCGGCAGAGCGGGTGGCTGTTAACCACCTGGTTGGGGGTTCGAGTCCCTCCCCCGGAGCCAAAAAAAAGGTAAAAGTATGATAGAGATAAGGGGATTAACGCTACCTGTGGTAGTTGTAAAAGTAAAGGGGAAGCTGAGCTACCAAGAAATTATAGAGTATTTGAGCGAAAAGTTATCCTCCAAACTCTTCAAGGGAAGCTACTTTCTTATAGATGATGGAGGATTTTTGAGCGAAGAGGACCTGGCAAAAGTAGAAAGTTTCTTAAATTCCAGAGAGATAAAAAGTGTAAAAAGGCTCAGCTCGGATAAGGATGAGAGAAAGAGTGACAGACTCTTGATAGTTCAAAGGCATCTGAGGTCAGGGCAAAAGGTGGAGCACGGTGGTGATGTGCTTATCTTGGGAAATGTCAACAAAGATGCGCAGGTGATAGCTGGAGGAAACATCATAGTGATGGGTAAGCTCAGAGGGATAGCGGTGGCTGGTGCTTTGGGTGATGAGAGCGCGGTTATAGTTGCCCTTCAGATGGAACCCCAACAGCTCAGAATAGGGAGGAAGGTTGCCATATCCAGCGACGAAGACAGAAACTCTCCGGGTTATCCTGAAGTTGCAAAAATTGAAAATGGTACAATAGTTTTAGAGAAGGTGAAAGGATGACAAAGATATACGTTATTACATCGGGGAAAGGCGGCGTAGGAAAAACAACCATCACTGCAAACTTGGGAGTTGCTCTTGCCAAGCTCGGAAAAAAGGTTTTGGCGGTGGATGCGGACATTGGACTCAGAAATCTTGACATGATACTGGGGCTTGAAAACAGAATAGTTTACGACATACTGGATGTGCTTGATGGTAGGGTAGAGTTTTCCAAAGCGCTGGTCAAGGACAAGAGGGGAATCCCCCTGTGGCTTCTTCCTGCCAACCAAACAAAGAATAAGGATGCGGTGGATAAAGATAAATGGGTAAAACTTTTAGAAGACATAAAAGCCTTGCAAGAGTATGATTATGTGTTTATAGACTCGCCTGCGGGTATAGAGCAAGGTTTTCAAATAGCAGTACTTCCAGCGGATACAGCGCTTGTGGTTGTGAACCCCGAAGTTTCATCGGTCAGAGATGCGGACAGGATAATAGGACTTCTTGAAAATATGGGTAAGAAGGATTACTTTTTGATTGTGAATCGCATAAGGTGGGATGCGGTCAAAAAAGGAGAGATGCTCTCTGTTGAGGATGTGGTGGACATTCTCAAGGCACCCCTGCTGGGTGTTGTGCCAGAAGAGCCAAAGCTCGTGGACTTTACCAACAGAGGAGAACCTATAGTTCTTGACGAAAGCTACAACGCATCAAAAGCCCTTCTGGATATTGCAAGGAGAGTACTCGGAGAAGATGTCCCCATAGTGTACCATGGTGAAAAAAAGAGCTTCTTAGAAAAGCTGTTTGGGAGGTAAAACTTGCTGGATTTTCTGTTTGGGAGAGGGAAGAGTAAAGACGAGGCAAGAAAGAGACTTACCTTAGTGCTGGCTTATGAGAGGCGTGGACTCCCACCTAACTTCGTGGAAAAGCTCAGAGATGACCTTGTTTCTGTTTTTTCCAAGTACCCCCAGTTTGAAGTAAGAAGGATAGAAGTGGATATAAAGAGGGAAAAGGAAGGTTTTGACGAGCTCTGGATCAGCATACCCTTCAAAATATGATAAGACTTTTGCTTGACCTGGATGGCGTACTTGTAAGAGACAAAGCTCTCAACCCTTTTCCGGATACTTCCGATTTTTTAAACTTCCTCAGAAGGAAAGGCGTACCATTCAAGGTGGTTTCCAACAACTCCACAAAGCCACCCAGAGAGATGATAGAAAGCCTAAAAGGCAAAGGGATATTTCTTGAAGAAGAAAAGTTCGTATCACCTCTTAGCATACTGCCCCATTATCTAAGAAGAAACGGCATTTACCGTCTATTCGTAATAGGCACGCCTAACCTCAAGTCTTACCTTGAAGGAGGAGGTTTTCAAGTGGTGGAAAACCACGCTGTCCAAGCCGTCATAATAGGGCAGGATAGAAACTTAGACTTTAACAAGATAAAAACCGCAACATCTGCCGTATTTTTGTCCAACGCCAAGATACTGCCCGTTAACCTAAGCAGGATAGTTAAGGATGATGATGGTCTTTACTTTCCTGGTGCGGGTGCTATAGCACGGATGCTTGTACACGCATGCAACTACAAAGAGGATGTTCCCAACCTGGGCAAACCATCGGAAGAGTTCATAAACTACGCCATAGAGGACATGCCCGGAGAAGAGACTTACCTTGTGAGCGATGACATATACACGGACCTCGTTGGCGCCAAAAACCTTGGCATCAAAACCATTTTTATGACAACAGGTAAGTATAGAAAGGAAGAGCTTTCAAAGGCAAACTTTTGCCCGGACTTTATCTTTGAAAGCCTCAAAGACCTCAGAGATTTCTTAGAAACTTTGCCAAGATAACCAAAAATGACCACATGTCTTTTGGCACAGTCACTCTCGGAATAAGGTATTTATCTTCCCCATACTTGATAGTTCTCTTTTGGGTGGTGAAGGCTGATAAAAATCTTTGGGAAAGCATATTTCTTAAAAGCTCATCGTAATCTCCAAAAGGATAAGCTGAGTGAATTATGCGCTTTCCAGTCATTTCCTCAAGCTCTCTTAAAGACTCATCTATTTCCTTCTCAACCCTTCTTATCCTCTCTTCTTCTTTCTCAAATTCCAAAAGCTTATCAAAGTTCTTAAGAAGCTCTTGCCTTAGCCACTCTTTCCACCCTCTTTTCCTAAGGATGTCGGAAGGCAAATCCCTTAAGAAAGCTCTCACTTCCTCCCTAAGCCTGCCCCTTCTTATGGAAAGAGACCCCTTCATGGGAAATATGGGAAATCCCATCTTGGGCTCTTCTCCATAAGCATGAAGAAGAGACCAGTGCCAGCTTTTGCCGTCATAAAAATCCAGCAATCTTTCTTCACAGAAGTCTTTTGTATGATACTTGGAGTGCCAGCCTATGTCAAAAACATCTCCCATACTGCAAAGCTCCTCTTGGCTTAAAAAGTCCTGACTTTTTCCTTCTTTTAGAAACTCGTAATTGGCTTGCCACATATTTTTGGGAGAGTAAAGCTCACTAAAAGAAGCTTTTGCCTTCCAGTAGTCCTCAAGGGTTTTTCTCTTTCCTTCCTCTTTTAGTACTCTTGAAGATGCAACAAAAATGGTAGCTCTGAGTCCATGCTTTTTAAGAAGAGGGTACGCGTAAATATAGTTGTCAGCATATCCATCGTCAAAGGTGATGGCAACTGATGGGTATTTGGGATGTTTTCCTTCACTTACAAGGTATACAACATCATCAAGAGTAATGACTTTAAAGAGTCTTTTTATGATGCAAAGCTGAAGGTCAAAGGTCTTCCACCAGAGGTCAAAGGTAGGGTACTTAATAACCTTGTGGTAGAGCAAGACCAGTATCAAGAGGTCAACCTCTCAAAGAGTTTTTCGTAAGCATCTGCCGTTTTACTTATGGAAAAGTCCTGAGCCGTTATGCAAGCTCTTTGGGATATTTTGCTAAGTTCTTCTTCAGAAAGCTTAAGGACATGGAGCATCTTCTTAAGAAGCCCTTCAAAATCACCCACATCCACAAGAAAACCATTCTGCCCATCCTTTATAACTTTCCCTATCCCACCTGCGCTGGTGGATATTACCACTTTACCGCAAGCCATAGCCTGAAGTAGAGAATTGGATATACCTTCAAGGTAAGAAGAAAGCACAAAAAAGTCAGAGGCGTTTAAAAGGTTCTCCACATCCTCCCTAAAGCCAAGAGCCAAAACTCTATCTCCTATGCCGTACCCTTTTGCTATAGGTGGTGCGTGAAGGTCCGTATCTATACCTACCAATACTAAATAACACTTGTCGCACCGCATCTTGGAGAAGGCTTGTATAAGCTTGTCCTGTCCCTTTACCTTTGGGTTCCAGTTGGCAACATTTATAAAAACTTTATCCTCGGCAGAAAGTCCGAGCTTTTTTCTTGTGTGCCATCTGGCTTCTTCATTCTTTCTGAATCTTTCCGTGTCTATCCCGCTTTCTATAACGAATACTTTTTCTTCCGGAAATCCACCTTTTACCAGGCTCTCCTTTATGGCAGAAGACACTGCCACAAGAGCGTCCGCATAAGCATACTTGAGCTTCAAAGACAGAATATTGGGCATCCTGCCTGATCGCTTTACCGCCACTAACTTGGGTCTCTTTTTGAGAAAGGGATATACCATCCTCACAAAGTCAAAGGCGTGTGGTGAGTTGGCAATTACCACATGAAAGCCAATGTCTTTTATTATCTTCCAGAGCCTGTAATAGTTGGCCAAATTAAATCTTGAGAGTTTGTTATGGTGCTCAAAAAAGTGAAACCTTACGCGGTAAGGTTTTAGCTTTTCTACCATATGGACATATTCAAAGGCTAAAGCTAAATGGATGTCTGTACCCCTCTTGGCAAACTCCTTAGCCAGCAGGTACACCTGCTCTTTTGTACCGCCCCAGCCGATCCCATCAACTACCGAAAGAATACGCATCCGAAAAGATCTTTACAAAGCTCTTCTTCTTTAAGTTTTCAAGAAGCTCCCTTCTTTTTTCTTCAATTTTTTTAGCCAGTATCTCTTTTCTTAGCTCATCCTCAGAAACACCGCTGTATATTTCCTTCTGGTCTTTTACCTGAGCCAAATATATGTGCTCACCATCTTCTGCAACTACAAGAGTGTTTAGGGGAGCTTTCCAGACCTCTTTATCAAGAGGTTCCACCAGATCACCTTTCTCCACACTGAGACTCTCCACTTTTGCAGAGAACGCCCTTGCTATATCCTGAAGTGTCTTCCTTTCTTCCATCATCTTTAGCAACTTCTCTCCGTCCTTTTTATCAAGTACAAGCAGGTCTATGTCCCTCCTTAGCTTAACCTCTCCTCTCTTTAGTTTTTCAAGTTCCACATCAAGGTCAGAGACTTTTATCTCCTTAGAAAGGTATATGCTCAGACCTTGCGTAGAGAGAAGCTCCTTCTCAAGAAACCTTTTAAGGTCGTCAAGAGTAAGCTCTTCCTTTGCCAATTCTTTTGCCAGTCCCTCCAAGTCCGTGTTGTTGGCTTTTGCTATATCCATAAGGGTTGCACTAATGTATTCCTCTGGGACACGCCCTCCCCTACTTTCCAAAAACTGAGCAAGAAGATACACATCAACCAGCTTATTTATAACCTTATGTCTATCCTGGGTGCCATAAAAAAGCTCAGCAAGCTTTACATCGCTCTCAAGGATAGGCTCACCGTTAACGGAAGCGATTACCTTATCCACCAGTTTCTGCGCAAAGGCTGAAGCAACTAAAGTTGCCAGAAGAAGAATTCCACACGATATTCCTTTGAGACCTTTTGAAACCATTTTTTAAACACCTCCTGTCTCTTCTCCTTTAATAACTTCTCTTTAACCACGGGCTTTGCTTCCTCAAGGGATAAAATGCCATCACCCCGCCTGTCTATGACCTTAAGTATAAGGTACCCACTGCCTGTATCTATCGGTTTTGAAGTTTTGCCTACCTCGTAGGGATACAGTTGCTGCTTTACTATTTCTGGAAGCGTCTGAATAGAGTACCACATAGGGTCACCCTCCTTTACTCCCCTTAGCCCTTCTAAACTTTCTGCTCCCTTTGATAGGCGGTAATAGACTTCATTGGCTGTGTCCAGATCCTCCACCAAAACTCTCCTTACTAGCACCTGTGCAGGTAGCTTAAAGTCTCTCAAATTTAGGTAATAGTATGCAGTTATCTCCCTATCGCTGACATCTATATCCTTTGCTATCCTGTCTAAGATTTTGTTGGTAAGTATCTCAGTCTTTACTAACTCTCTCACCGTTTCACTCAGAGGAACATTTCCTATATTTTTTGTTATGTATTCTTTAAATTCGCTTTCCTTCACATTTATGCCCATTTTTTTCGCCTCCTGCTGTATTATCAGGCTTCTTACATACTCCACAAGAAACTCCTGCATATCTCTTTTGGTAGCCTGAGCTATGGGCAGATGTATTATCCCACGCCAGTAAGCATTGAAAGCGCTAATAACTTCCTCTCTTGTTATACTCCTTTGGTTGACCTTTGCCACCACATTAGCATAAGAAAAACCAACCATCAGGAGAGTAATAAGTACAAAAAGTGCCATATGACAATTATAGAAGATGCTTTACATCATTTGCAATAATCACCCTCAGGCTTATAATCACTCTTATGCTCGGTTTGCTGAAGAAAAAGCCTGTTGATAAACTCGTAGAGGTGCTTGGGAAAGAAAAGGTAAAGGTTTCTTTGGTAGAAAGGAAGCTCTATTCTTACGATGCAACACCTATACCCATAGAGAGAGCTATTCCTTCGGCGGTAATTTTCCCAGAAAGCCAGGAGGATGTGGAGAAGCTGGTACAGGTTTGTTATCAAGAGGATATACCTATCTTTCCAAGAGGTGCGGGTTCTGGGCTTACTGGTGGTGCTGTCCCTACAGTAGATAAGGGCGTTGTGGTTTCTTTTGAGAAGATGAAGAGGTTCAGCGTGGATGTGGATAATGCGGTAGCTTTTGTGGAACCCGGGGTGATAACTTACGAATTACAACAGTTTGTGGAAGGGCTTGGACTTTTTTATCCTCCAGACCCTTCCTCCTTCAAATACTCCACCATAGGAGGGAACATAGCGGAAAATGCAGGAGGTCCAAGATGTTTAAAGTATGGCGTTACGCGAGAATATGTGCTTGGACTTACCGCGGTTATAAGAGAGGGGAAGGTGCTAAGGACGGGAAGTCCAGTGCTGAAGGATGTGGCAGGTTATGATATAACCAAACTCTTTGTGGGCTCTGAAGGCACGCTGGGACTTATAACCTCCGCAATACTAAAGCTCATACCCAAACCTAAAGCGAGGGCGACAGCTTTGGTACTTTTTGAAAGACTCGAAGATGTCGGAAGGGCAGTCACAGAAATTATGACATCTGGCGTCTTTCCATCAGCCTTAGAGTTTATGGACGCCGATGCCATAAAGGCGGCGGAAGCATACAAACCTATAGGGCTTCCTAAGGACGTGGCGGCGATTTTGCTGGTGGAACTGGATGGGTCAGTTGAAGGTGTTAAGGAGGACCTTCAAACAGTTGAAAGATTGCTCAGCAGAATGGGTATTGAGGTAAAGGTGGCACAGGATGAGGCATCAGCAGAAAAGCTATGGACAGTCCGTAAGAATTTGGGACCCGCTCTTGCCAACCTCAAAACTGGCAAGATAAACGAAGATATAGTTTTTCCAAGAACTTACCTCTCTGAAGCTATACCAAAACTCAGGGATATAGCCAAAAAGTATGACCTTCTTATGGTAGTTTTTGGACACATAGGCGACGGAAATTTACATGTTAATCTTCTGTACGATAAGAAGGATCCTCAAGAAGAGGAAAGGGCGGAGAGAGCGGTGGATGAAGTTTTTCAGCTGGCACTCTCTTACCGTGGCTCAATAACCGGGGAGCACGGTGTTGGACTCACCAAGAGAAAGTTCTTAAAATGGCAGGTAGGCCATGTGGGCATAGAGGTGCTAAAAGGTATAAAAGCGGTGTTTGACCCCAAAAACCTCTTCAACCCGGGTAAACTCCTCTTAGAGTAAACCTCTCCTCTTTAGAGCATCCTCGTAAATCCTTCTATAAAGATGATTCCACTCGGGGGTCCCTTCCACTATCCTTCTGGAGTAAGACTTTATCCTCTCTCTAACCTCTCTATCTATCTCCTCCTCCTCCTTTACAGCGTCCATGAGTATCTGCCTTATCCTGTTTCTTATGTGATGAGGCTCTTCATATATCTCTACGCTTTCATCCTTCATTATAAGGTCCTTTATCATGTTAGCTATCTGGTTCATCCTCTCCCTTCTGCTGGTGTGTATGTTCATCTCTTCAGCCAGTTTTGCCCTCACAGCTCTGTAGGCCGTCCTGTAGTCAAGACTTGATTCTTCAAGCAGGTCAAGCTTCTCTTTTAACATCTCTTTAGTTTTTTCGTCAAGCATCCTCTCTTCTTCCTCAGCTTCTTTAAAAACTGCCAGTATCTTCTTCTTAAAAGTGTAAGGGTCCTCCACCTCTATAATTTTTTCCTCTCCCAACTCCTTTATAATTCTATCTGCTATCCTCTCCATAAGTTTTTCCGGCAACCTCATAAAAGCCTCCTGAAGTGTTTATTATATCATAGAAATCCATAAAGTACGCTCTTTACTTCGTCAGTATATTCTCCATCATTCCTGTTTATTATGAGAGGTTTTTCAATTGTCATATATCCTTTACCATTCTTTATGCCGTATATATGTATAAATTTGCCGTTTTTCTCTGCTTTAGGATAAAAAATACGCACAGCATAAGGGTTTATATTGTTATTTTTTAAGATTAAAAAAGCCTCCATGCACCTAAAAGCTGTGTAAAGTAAGTTTACTCTTCCTCCATCTTTTAACACATACTTTGTGGCTTTAATAAAGTCTGCCAGATCCGTATCCGTCTCAAAGTGAAAGTAGTTGTTTTTATTTCTGTAAGTTCTTGGATAAAAAGGGGGATTCAAAAGGACATTATCAAAAAAATCTCTTTTCATAAACCTTTCTATAAAGCGTATGTCTCCTTCAATCACATGCACCTTACCATCAAGCTGGTTTATACGTACATTGTAGTTTAGGAGTTCCAGCATGGTCTCATCCCTTTCAACTGCCCACACTTCACAACCGTACTTTAAGGAGGTTAGGATGGATAGCGTTCCAAATCCCGCTCCCAAATCAACTACTTTACTGTTTTTTTTAACTCCTTTAAGATTAGAAAGAAAGAGCAGTTCTACTACCGAAAGTCTGTGCTTTTTTGGCTGTTTGAATCTTACCTTGCCTCCAAAGAAGACAAATTCTTCAGCTTCCAAACCTTTCAAGTATCTCCAGAAGCGTCCTCGCTCTATCCCTTACCCTTTCCCACTCTTGCATCTCTTCCATAGTCTGTGCGGTAGCCAGTTTCTTGACCGCTTGGTCAAAAAGTTCCTTTTCTTTACCCGCATCAATCTCACCAACTGTGTAGGCTTCTTCTGCAAGGATTATCACCCTTTCTGGTGTTATGTCAACAAACCCGTATGTGACAGCTATTCCATCCTTCTGATTTCCGTCAAAATAGATAAGCCCGGGCTTTAAAAGCGTCATAAGGTACATGTGCCTTTCCAAAACTCCTATCTCTCCCTCTTGAGTGGGGATGTTGACCGAATTGACCTGTCGTGAAAACACAACACCCTGAGGCGTAACTATCTCCACACTTACCATGGATTACTATTATAACCCGAGTTATACGCCTGCTGAGAAATTAAGCATGATAGAGCGCCTCACCAAGAGAAGATGGCTGGGGAAACTTCCTTAACATAATCATCAAGAAGTCTCCATCTTCTTCAAGGTGGATAGGGATGTAACAGCCCGAATTCACATGTGTGGACTGTGCTCTGACGGCGGAATGCAAGGAAATCTTGCAGTTTACGAGTCATCACAGGATTAAGCAGGAAGCCACCACTTCTATAAGTGGTTGGTAGTTCACGTATATACTTGTCACTCCAGATAGTGATTTTGAACTCTACAATCCAGTTTTTATGTGGGGAATGAGCACCTGAAGAACTACATAAGGGGGCTGTTATTATCACAGACTTTCTGAATTTCTCACTCGGCGTATATAATATATTATGGAAGCTTTAAGGGAGCTTGTAGAAGTCATAAGGGATCTTTACTTAAGGGGTTGGCTTCCTGCCACCAGTGGAAACTTCTCCCTGCGGATGGATGAGGATAGCGTCTTTATAACACCATCTGGTAAGCACAAAGGGAAGCTGACTGAAAGAGACTTCGCTCTTGTTGACTTGGAAGGAAATCTGAAAGATGGACAAAAAAAGCCTTCTGCTGAAACCCTCTTACATCTTACCATTTACAGCATGGTGCCTTCTGCCAAGTGTGTTATGCACGTTCACTCTCCCAACGCAACGGTTATATCAAGGCTTGTAAATGACAAGATTCCTTTAAAGGGCTACGAGCTTTTAAAAGCTTTTGGCTTAGATACTCACGAAGGTGAGGTGGTTATTCCCATCTTTGAAAACTCTCAGGACATGCCTTTTCTTGCCAGAAAGCTCAAAGATTACCTGTTTGAGCATCCTGATACTGTGGGATTTTTGCTTAAATCTCACGGTGTTTATATTTGGGGTGAGCAGGTAAGTCAAGCTCTTATGAGGCTTGAGGCTTTGGAGTTTCTCTTTGAGTGTGAGCTAAAACTTGCTATAATTTCAGGAAAGTAAAGGAGGAAGTCATGCAGACTTTGGCTTATGGGTTTCCCAAACTTGGAGAGAAGAGAGAGTTTAAGAGCCTTTTAGAAAGCTTCTGGAAGGGGAAAGTTTCGGAAGCTGAGTTTCTGACAGGTATGAACGCCCTCAGAGATTGGATGGCAGACACATACAGCTCAAGCGTGGATATCTTTCCTTCCAACGAAATCTCTTACTACGACTTTATCTTGGATACTGCCCTGATGGTAGGAGCAGTGCCATCAAGGTTTGGAGAGTACAAAGGTATTGAGACTTACTTTGAGATGGCACGCGGAAGACAGGCTATGGAGATGAGCAAATACTTTAACACCAATTACCACTACATAGTGCCCGAACTGGAAAGCAAAAACTTTTATCTTCTCAAAAACTATCCCCTTGAGGAGTATCTTTACTTTAAAAGCAAAGGCATAGATACATTACCTAAGCTCATCTCTCCTTACACTTTCCTGAAGCTCTCAAAAGCCCTCGTAAAGTCTGAAGGCTCTTCTTTACCCTTTTATCACCTTTCCAAGATAGAGAAGATACAAGACATGGAAAATTACCTTAATGCCATCCTTCCAGTGTACGAGGAGGTCCTAAAACAGCTAAAGCAAGAAGGTGCTCGGGAAGTTCTCATAGAAGACCCTGCCCTGTGCTACGATATGGACTCCCAAGAGTGGGACCTCGTTTATGAAATGTACAACTGTCTTAGCAAGTATGTCCATGTTTATGTCATCACTTACTACGACAGTGTGTCTGACTACGAGAGGTTTGTGAGGCTTCCTGTCAAAGCCTTAGGCTTTGACCTTGTATCCAGCACAGAAAATCTGGAAAACATAAGAAAGTATGGTTTTCCATCGGATAAAAAGCTCATAGCCGGCATAATAAACGGCAGGCAAGTTTGGAGGGCAAACCTCGTAGAAAAGATAAGGCTTGTGGAGGAGCTTCTTAAGATCACTCCTCATCTTTTAATATCCAACTCTTGTCCTCTCTTTCATCTCCCCATTAGTGTGGAGCCAGAGGAGGAGCTACCTGTTCATAGCGTCCAAATAGAGGGTTTGCCTACTCTCAGCTTAAAAGAGAGGCTCGCCTTTGCCAAAGAGAAACTCAAAGAGCTGAAACTAATAAAGGAGGCTATAGAAGGCCATCAGCAAGCCCGTATGGAGGTGGAAAGGATACAGCATCTGGTCAGCGTCCCATTTGGTGTGAGAGAGGAAGTGAGAGAAAAAATTGCCAACCTAAAAGAAGAGGACTTTGAAAGAAAAGTTCCCTACAGAGAGAGGAGCAAGCTTCAGCAGGGGGTGCTGCAGCTTCCGGCATTTCCTACCACTACCATAGGGTCCTTCCCCCAAACGGAGGAAGTAAGAAAAATGAGGTCTTCCTATGTGGCAGGCAAGATATCTGAGAGTGAGTATAAAGAATTCATAAAAAAACAGATACAGCAGGCTATAAAAATTCAGGAGGACATAGGGCTTGATGTTTTGGTTCACGGGGAGTTTGAAAGGACGGATATGGTGGAGTTCTTTGCTCAAAAATTGGAAGGTGTTGCAACTACTAAGCACGGATGGGTTCTGTCTTATGGCTCAAGAGTTTATAGGCCACCCATTATATACGGAGATGTTTACAGGCCGGCGCCCATGACAGTAGAAGAGATAAGCTACGCCCAATCTCTTACAGAAAAACCCGTCAAAGGTATGCTAACAGGTCCTGTCACCATCCTTAACTGGAGCTACTACAGGGAAGACATACCCAAAAGGGAAATAGCTTATCAGATAGCCTTAGCACTTTTGGAGGAGGTAAAGGACCTTGAGGCTGCTGGAATAAAGATCATACAGATAGACGAGCCGGCCTTTAGAGAAGGTGTGCCATTAAAGAGGAAGGATTGGAAGGAATACTTTGACTGGGCTATAAAGGCTTTTAGACTCTGCTCAAGAGCAGAACCTCATGTGCAGATACACACCCATATGTGCTACAGTGAGTTTAACGACATTATAGAGTACATATACCAGATGGACTTTGATGTAATATCCATAGAAGCTTCAAGGAGTAAAGGCGAGATAATAGAGGCTTTTGAGAGATTCAAAGACTGGGATAGACAGATAGGCATAGGTGTTTATGATATTCACTCTCCGGCAGTACCTACCAAAGAGAGCATAGCATCCGTATTAGAGAGGTCTATGAAGGTTTTACCCAAGGAGCTTTTGTGGGTAAATCCTGACTGCGGACTCAAAACCCGAAGATGGGAGGAGGTCATACCAGCCCTCAAAAACATGGTGGAAGTAGCAAAGGAGTTTAGAGAGAGGTATGCGGTTGTTTAAATGAGCATACTTAGCGATTTTTTGAAAGAGGTTGACGAAGGCTACACTGTTATAGCCACCTCTGGAAGAGTTGTATATGCTAATGAGTTTATGGTCAGAAGGGGCATAATAAAGGAGGAGTATGAGGGAAAGCCCTATTACGAATGCTTTAGGGTATTAACCCTCATATCCGCTGTGGCTGAGGGACTAAGTGAGAAAAGGAGAATAGCCACTTCCTTTGAACACGAGGAAGTTGAATATCAAGCGGATGTATTCCCTGCAGGTGACGGAACGCTTCTGAGACTTACAGATATAACTAAGTTTAAAAGGTACGAGAGGTCTAAAAAGGAGTTTGTTGCTAATGTCTCCCACGAGCTCAAAACCCCCATTGCCATAATAAAGAGCATACTTGAAACCATCATTGAGGAAGAGAAGGACGAAGGTAAAAGAAGGCTTTTAGAAAGAGCTTTAAAAAGGACAGAGGATCTGAGAAACATAGTAGAAGACCTTCTTATCATCACCAAATTAGAATCAGGAGAAGAGAAACTCCACAAGAAGATGTTAAACGCTAAGGAGCTGGTAAGTGTTGTTTTTGACATGCTAAGAGAGATAGCGCAGAACATAAACGTGGAGCTTATAAATGAGGTTGATGAAAACACAAAAGTGTATGCCGATGAAGACAAGCTAAACCTGCTGCTTTTGAACCTTGTAGACAACGCCATAAAGTATAACAAAGAGGGTGGGAAGGTGGTGGTAAAAGCTCGCACAGAAAAAGGCTATGTTATCTTAGAGGTTTCTGATACAGGCATAGGTATTCCCAAGGAGCACATCCCCTTCATCTTTGAGAGGTTTTACAGGGTTGACAGATCAAGGTCAAGGGAGTTGGGAGGCACTGGACTTGGTCTTTCTATAGTCAAACACATAGCCCTCTCCCATGGCGGAAAGGTGGAGGTGGAGAGCAAGGAGGGAGAGGGTAGCACTTTCAGAGTTTACCTTCCTCAGAGCATATGACCTAACTTTTTCTTCTTGGTTTCAAGGTAGAGCTTATTGTGAGGATTTGGGTCTATTCTGAGAGGGACTACCTCCGCCACTTCCAGCCCGTAGCCTTCTAAGGCTACTATTTTTCTTGGATTGTTGGTGAGTAGCCTCATCTTCCTTACACCCAGGTCAAGCAGTATCTGCACTCCTATACCATAATCTCTAAGGTCCGCAGGATAGCCTATCTTCTCGTTGGCTTCTACAGTATCGTAACCCATGTCCTGAAGGTGATATGCCTTTATTTTGTTGACTATGCCTATGCCCCTTCCTTCATGCCCCATTATGTATACCAAAACACCTTTACCCTCTCTGGCTATGATCTCCATAGCGGTTTCCAGCTGAGACCTGCAGTCGCACCTTAAAGACCTAAAAACATCACCCGTGAGGCATTCTGAGTGAACCCTTACCAGTACAGGCTCGTCCTCCTTCCACTCTCCTATGGTAAGAGCTACCTGTTCCTCACCTGTAAGCGCATGTCTATAAGCGTGTATCTTAAAAAAGCCGTATCTGGTGGGAAGGTTTGCAGTAGCTTCTCTGATAACCAGCCTTTCCCTCTTCAATCTGTATCTTATTAAATCCGCTATAGTCACTATCTTAAGGTTAAACCTTTTGGCAAACTCTATAAGGTCAGGAAGTCTTGCCATTGTTCCATCTTCGTTCATGATTTCACATATAACACCCGCAGGATAAAGACCAGCAAGCCTTGCAAGGTCTACAGAAGCTTCTGTGTGTCCAGCTCTTTCTAATACTCCACCCGGCTTTGCTTTAAGTGGAAATACATGTCCAGGTCTTATAAAGTCCGATGGTTTCGCTCCGTGGCTTATAGCTAACTTTATGGTGATGGCTCTATCGTATGCAGATATGCCTGTAGTGGTACCAAACTTAGGATGAGCATCTATGGATACGCAAAAGTAAGTCCCCTTAGGGTCTGTATTTCTGGTAGCCATTGGGTAAAGGTCCAGCTCCTCGCACCTTTCGGGCGTAAGGGTAAGACATACGAGCCCACGTCCATACTTGGTCATAAAGTTTATGGCTTCTGGGGTCACCTTCTCCGCCGCCATAACAAGGTCTCCCTCGTTCTCTCTGCTTGGGTCATCCACCACTATCACCATCTTGCCTTCTCTTATATCTTCTATAGCCTCTTCAATGGTGCTTAGTTTAAAGTCTTCCATGCTCTCACCTCCTTATGAATTTTTCCTTAAGATGGTTAAGCCTTTCTATACCATTGTCCAACACACTTTTCCTTTCGCTATCTTCTTCCACCACTTTTGTCTCCTTCCCCATAAGGTCTGAAGCTATCGCGTTTATAATCTTGGGACCGTAGTGAGTCCATACATGGTCTATGATCAAAAAGGCTACAAGCATGTATATTATGTACTTCACCATTTGTATTTTAAAATATTTCCACGCATGGAAAGTGTAAAGTGGCTTTTTCTTAGGATAAAATCTTATATACCTTTTATCCTCTTAGCCTTGATTGGCTCTGCTTTTGAGTCTGCAGGAACGGCAGGTATAAGTCTTGTAATAAAAAAACTGGTTGATAATGTGTTTTTGATAAAAAGTTATAGTGAACTTTTCCAATCGGTGCTTTTTTTGCTGTCTTTTGCTCTTCTTGGTCAGCTAGGAAACCTCCTTGCCTCCATTTTTATAAATCTTTATTCGGAACTTGAAGTCAAGAGAACAAGAGAAGAAGTCTTCGGCAGACTGCTGTTGGCACCTTACGGCTTCCTTTTAAGAAGGTCATCGGGAGATGTGATAGCGAGGTTTCTCTCAGACATGCAGGCCTATAGATCCCTTTTGGGAGATCACATACCAAAGCTTTTCAGAGATCCGCTAACCGTGCTGGCGCTTCTGGGCGTGCTATTTTACAGAGACTTCATACTTACTCTGCTTTTGGGTGTACTTTTGCCACTTCTCGCTTTTGCTATAAGGTATTTTGGGCGCAAAAAGGGTAAGCATGCCAAGAGGCTTCAGGAGAATGTAAGCACCATCACGCAAAGCTTGGCACATATCCTGAGAGGATATGAGAACATAAAGATGTTTTCTTCTGAAAGAAAATTCTCCCAGTGGTTTGATGCTTCTAACGAGAGGGTCTTTAGGGCAAGTATGAAGTCTGTTGTGTACTCCACCGCTAACTCCATCTTCAATTACACCTTTGGATACATAATAGTTTCTGCCATAATTTTGTACGGAGGCATAAGGGTGGTGCAGGGTGGGCTAACTCCAGGTGATTTTGTCTCTTACCTGACTGCTCTATTTTTACTTCATCAGCCTTTATCGGAAGTCCAAAAGGGTTTGATGGAAGTAAGAGCCGGCATTCCCATACTGAGTAGGATAAGGGAACTTTTGCACATACCGCAAGAGACATCTGGAAGCATAACTTTTAGGGGTTTGAAGGAAGGTATCAGTGTAAAGAACCTTAAGGTAAATGTGGAGGACCAGCAGATTATAAAGGGTGTGAGTTTGGAAATAAAAAATGGTGAGAAGGTGGGCATTATAGGTCATACAGGCTCTGGAAAGACTACATTTTTGAGGGTTCTTGCAGGGCTTTTGCCTTATGAAGGGAGTATAAGATACGACGGTAAAGAGCTAAAAGACATAGAAAAAGAAAGCTTTAGAAAGATGGTGGGGTTTTTCACACAAGAACCTTTTATTTTTGCCGGCAGTGTAAGGGAAAACCTGCTTATAGCAAAAGAAAATGCCAGCGACGAGGAGCTTTGGAAAGCTCTTGACCTTGCCCTCTGTGATTTTGTAAAAAGCCTTGACCAAGTTATGGAAGAGGGTGGGAGGAACTTATCCGGGGGTGAGATGCAAAGACTCGCCCTCGCAAGACTCTTTTTAAAAAATCCTGATATAGTCTTTCTTGACGAGGTCACCTCCGCCATGGATGTAAAAACAGAGGAGATGGTTTTAAAAAACATCTTTGAATTTTTTAAGGATAGGACGGTCATATTGGTAGCTCACAGATTTTCTAATGTGCTTATGTGTGATAGAGTTTTGGCTTTTAAGGAAGGTTATCTGATAGCTCAGGGTGAGCCTGAAGGGGTGATAAGGCTCTTTCTTCAGAGCCCGTAAAGAGCTATGCCACTCTCTTTTGCAAGACTTATGGTTTTCTCCATATCAAGCATGTATATCTTGCCAGCTTCAAGAAATATGGCATCCCCTTTTATCTTTTTTACCGCTTGTACCGTTAGGGGTCCTATAGTAGGCACATCTATGCGAAAGTCCTGAGACCTTCTGGCAACCTTTATAACTCTACAGTTCTTTCCGGCAAGTTTTCCTGCTCTCTCTATAGCCTCCTGCGTTCCCTCCATAGCTTCCACACTCACCACCGATTTGTTCTTCACCACTATAGTTTGGCCTATGTCAAGGCTGGCTATCTCCTTAGCTATAGAAAAACCCCAAAGGCCATCTTCCATAGCTTCTGGCGAAGGTTCCAAAAAACCTATCTTTCCACTCTTTGCAAGTATGCTCTCAAGGTAAGGTTTTGGGTCTATAAACTCAAAACCTCTCTTTTCAAGCTCCTGTATGAAGGACGTGATTATTGTCTGCGGTCTTTTGTCTTTTGCCTTTCTAAGTATGCTAAGGGCAATACTGTCAAAGGTAAAAAAATGCGAAAATATAAGCCTATGTTCAAATTTGCCCAGCATCACTATCTTTTTGATTCCTTCCCTTTCCAGCAGTTTTATAAGCTTGCCCACATGGCCCAGAGGAAGGTATTCATCAGCAAAAGCGGTAGTTATGCCCTTTACACCTACTGTAAAGACCTCTATACCTTTCTTGCTGGCTTCCTTTTGAAAAATTGCAGGAAGCTCACCCCAACCTGCTATTAAACATACCTTCATTCCCTTCCCCTTTTTATGAGCTTTAAAAACTCCTCCCTTGTTCTTATGTCGCTCAGGAAAATGCCCCTTAAGGCGGAGGTGGTGGTAAGGTGCCCCGGAGATATAACTCCCCTCATGGACATGCACAGGTGTTCCATCTCCAAAACCACAGCCACACCTTTTGGTTTTAGTTGCTCCATCAAAAAGTCCGCTATCTCGTTGGTGAGCTTTTCCTGAAGCTGAGGTCTTAGAGCAAAGGCTCTTACAGTCCTTACCAGCTTGGAAAGACCGCAGACTATCCCGTCGGGTATGTAGGCAACATGAGCCTTGCCAAAGAAGGGCAGAAGGTGATGCTCGCAGATGCTGTATATGTTTATGTCTTTCACAAGAACCATCTCGTTGTAAGAGCCAAACTCTTCAAAGAGCTTAAAGTCAAACTCTCTCATGCTGTCAAACTCTTCCCACATACGGGCTACCCTGTCGGGTGTCTCTTTCAGACCTTCCCTGTTGGGGTCTTCACCTATGCCTTCCAAGAAAAGCCTCACAGCTTGCTTTATCTTTTCCCTGTCCACAGCCATAGTGGTTTTTAATTATAAGCAGAATGATTTAAAATTAAAGCTATGAACATTGGTGAGTTTTTAAGGGAGTACAAGCTTTCCCTTGGGGACAACTTCCGTCTTTTGCTGGAAAGTCTTGGGTTTTACCATGAAAGGTATGTGAGAGATATAGAGAATAGGATAGGTGAGCCTGCCAAGATGTCCAAGTCTAAGGGCAACACGGTAGACCCTGAGGAAGCTATAAAGACCTACGGAGCGGATACGGTAAGACTTTACATACTCTTTGCAGCACCTGTGGAGAAGGATTTTGAATGGACTGATGAAGGCGTGCAGGGGGCTTATAGATTTTTAAAAAGGCTCTGGAACTTCTTCCACCAGCACCTTGAAAAGATAAATGTAAATTACAAAAGGGAAGACCTTGCTCATTTGGATGAAACAGCAAGAGAATTAAGAAGAAAAACCCACCTGACCCTGAAAAAGTACCTTGCAGACATGGAGGACCTCTCCTTTAACACAGCTATAGCAGGTATTATGGAGCTTTTGAACACTCTTGAGGGCTTTAAGCTTCGGACAGATAGCCACTATAAAGTTCTCAGGGAAGCTGTGGAGATACTTCTTTTCATGCTTTACCCCATAACACCACACATATGCGAAGAGCTCTGGAGTGCCTTAGGATACGAAAAGTCTATGGCTTTTTATCCTTTCCCACAGCCTGATGAGGAAGCCCTCAAGACGGAGAGCATTGAGATACCCGTGCAGATAAACGGAAAGCTAAGAGCTGTTATAAAGATCCCTGTAGAAGCGGATGAGGAAACGGTAAAGTCCATTGCTCTCTCTGAGGAGAAGGTAAGAAAGTTTTTAAACGGCAAAGAGATCAAAAAAGTCATCTATGTGAAAAACAAACTTCTTAATCTGGTGGTCAAGGATGGATGAGCTTTTTCTAAGAGCTTCCTTTTAGCTCCTTTTTTAAATCTCTACTCATGGCTTCTTCGTAAGTGTAAGGGCATTTTTCAGGAATGTTAAACTTTTCAGGGTCGTAGTCGTTATCTTCAAGCCAATACTCAAGTTCTCGTCTGGCATGCTTCCATGCGGTAGTCAACTCAAGAGGCAACTTGCTTCTCAAACTGGGATACATATCAAACACCTTTAATATCTCCTTTCTTGCGTTTCTGATGCTCTTTATCCAAGTCGAGCCTACATCTTCACCACCTGCCAAGTTTTTAAAGTTATCCCACTTGTAAAGGTGCTCCAAAATGACCGCCAAGTAGCTTATGCACGCTTTGAGGTCAGACCTCCCCATATCCTCTATCTCCTCTAAGAGGTTCTCCCAGTCTACGAGGTCATAAGCTTTCTCCTTAAGAAGCTGCAGGTTTATCTCAACCCAAAGTGGAAAGTCCTTATCATACAGCTCCTTTAGCTCTTCCTTACTAAGCGTCCTCATAGTGTAAAATATATGCAATAAGATGGATAGTATTTTAGCCTGGCTTTTCTTCTTGGGAAAACTCCTTTTGCTGATGCTGCTGCTAGGTATTCCACTAATTTTGATCATAGTATTCTTAGCCAATGCAGTTTATAAAAGGATCTCTCCCAAATACGAGGAATTCAGAGAAAAGAGAATGAAGGAGCTTAAAGATAAAGATCAATCAAAGCCATAGCTCTCAAACTCATCCCAAGATTTAGATGAGCTTTTTCCGCTCCAAGGCTTTTTACCGTAGAATATAGAGCCTTCATCTTTAATGTGGTCAAAGGTGGTATTTATAAAGCTCACCTTCCTGAGGTCCGCATGTGATACATTAACGCTTTTTAGCAGTGCATCCTCAAATGTGGAGGATTTGACAAAAGACCTTTCAAAGGAGGAGTTGGATATAATGGTTTTCCTGAACTCACCGTCAGGTATCTGGCAATCGGAGAGGTCGCATCCATCTATAAGGCACTCTTGAAAACGCACCTGCCCCATAAAAGCTCCGAAAAAGGAAGATTTAGTAAGAGTACACTTTATAAACTTTGCTCTCTGAAGGTTGGCATGGTTGAAAGTGCATTCTTCAAGTATGCAGTTTTCAAAAACCGCTTCCCCCAGAAAGCTATCTGAGAAGTTAATGCCTCTTAGGGTACATCCTACAAATTTGGCACAGGTGAGAGTGGAAGCGCAAAAGCTTCCACCTTCCAGAACTAAATCTCTAAACTCTCTGAAGGAGAGGTCAACGTTCTCGTAGTTCATAAAGCTTTTGGCTTACACATATCTATGAGTTCTTGCACATCTTCCACCTGTTTGTACCTTCTCTTCACGGACTGCATCCTGTCTTCGTAGGTTTCCAGCTCAGCTTTGTAAAATACGCCTATAGGTACTGGAGCGTTCGGATCGTGATAGTGGTCAAGGTCATGGAAAGCAAGTTCAAGAGCCTTTCTGTAATCGGATGGGTCGTGTCCCTGCTCGTTTATGTCCTTCACCTTACCCTTATAGTACTGGAAGGTGTCCACTTTGTTAAAGGTGGGGCAGGGAGATATCACATTTACAAAGGAAAAGCCTTTATGCTGTATAGCTTGCTTTATCACCTCTGTCATGTGCTTGAGATTGCCCGCATAAGTCTGTGCAACAAAGGTGGCACCGTAGGAGAGCATGGTGGCTATGGGGTTTACAGGTCTGTCTATGGAGCCGTAAGGTGTTAGGGAGCCGTAAAGTCCTTCCCTTGAAGTTGGAGAAACTTGATTTTTGGTAAGACCATAAACCTGATTGTCCATACATATGACGGTTATGTCTATGTTTCTGCGTGCTGCGTGTGGGTTGTGTCCCGCGCCTATGGAGAAGAGGTCTCCGTCGCCCGTTTCCACTATGACGGTAAGGTCCGGCCTTGCCAGCTTTATGCCTACAGCTACTGGGATAGCTCTTCCGTGCAGTGAATGCACCGAGTAGTTTTTAACAAAGAGGGGAAGCCTTGAGGAACAACCTATACCGGATACGGAAACTATGTTTTCAGGCTTTAATCCAAGCTCCGAATAAGCTCTAGTTAGAGCCGCCACCACACCAAAATCACCGCATCCCGAACACCAGGTGGGTTCTACATCGCTCTTGTAGTCTGCAGGTTTTAAGTGAACTTCTAACATACTTACACCTCCTTTAAATTAGTCCGTAAGCCTTTTCGCCGTAAAGGTTTGCAGGTGTAAATTTGCCCTCCTCAATGTAAGAGTTCTCCAGTACATACTCTATAAACTCCTCTATCTCCCTCGGTATAAAGGGTTCTCCCCTGTATATGCAGTAGCTTATAGGTCTTATACGCGTTTCAGCCCTAAGCACAGTTGCAAGCTGACCGCTGTAGTTACTCTCAGGCATGATTATTCTCCTACAGCTTTTTGCAAAGTTTTCCAGTATATCCACCCTGAGTGGCCAGAGGAGCTTGGGATACAAGGCGTTTATTTTTCTACCTTTGCTCCTTAGTCTCTCAACAGCCTCCTTTGTAGCGGATGCGGTAAGACCCCAGGATATGATACCTATGTCAGCCTTCTCAAAGGGTGCATCCATCTCGTAAAACTTTTCCGCATCTTCCCTCAGGAGCTTTTCCATCTTCTTAAACCTTTTGTCCATCTGCCATGTTCTTATGTCAGGTCTGTTTCTTGGGTCTGAGTTTTCTTGACGCTCAAGCCCCGTTATGGCGTGTATGGCGTTGGGGTCTCCGGGTACACCCATAGGCGTTATGCCGTCCTCGGTAAAAAGGGCATACCTAAGAAATCTTCCAGCTCTTCTGAACTTACCCTCGGGGTCATCTTCTGCATTATAGACCCATCTGTTTATCACCTTAATGTCCTTTACCTTTGGAGTAGGGAAGGCTTCCGCTCTCAGAGAAAGGGATGCATCCGTCAGAACTATAACGGGTATCTGATACTTTTCCGCCAGATTGAAAGCCTCCACAGTAAGGTAAAAGCTCTCTTCCACATTGGTGGGAGCAAGCACTGCCCTTGGTATCTCACCGTGCCCTGAGTATATGGCGTGGTAGAGGTCTCCCTGTTCGTGCTTGGTAGGCATACCCGTTGCAGGTCCTACCCTCTGCACATCCACTATCACTATGGGAAGCTCCGTCATACCTGCGTAAGAGATAAACTCCGTCATAAGGCATAATCCCGGTCCGGAGGTGGCGGTCATAGCTTTTACGCCTGCAAAAGAAGCCCCTAAAGCCATACCGAGGGAGGCTATTTCATCCTCAGCTTGATAGAGCCAACCTCCCACCCTTATGAGGTCTTCTACTATGTAGTTTCCTACCGTCGTTGCCGGCGTTATGGGATAAGCTGCATAAAACTTACAGCCTGCCACCACCGCACCCTTGGCTATTGCCTGATTGCCCTCCATGATTACCACATCTTTTGGTTCCTTTGCAGGAGGGAAAAGGTATCCATCCAATTTCTTTATATTCTCCCTGACATAGTTTATACCCGTCTCCAGAGCCTTATAGTTTAGTTCTATTATCTCCTGTCCCTTTCTTAAAAACTTTGCTTTTATTGAGTCTTTTATAGACTGCACAGGTATATCAAACAGCCCACAGAGAACACCCAGAGCTATTACATTCTTTGTTATGTAAGCCTTCATTATGTCCTTTGCCAGATGGGAGAGGGGAACCGGATACATGACCACACCCTCGTGCTCCTCCGGCTCAAAATCCGAAGAGTCATAAACGAGCACCGTACCCGGCCTTAAATGCTTCCTGTTAAATTCGTAAGCCTCACCATTAAAACAGCACAGAATGTCAAAGCCATCTCCTGTTGTGTAAAGCTTTTTGTTGGAGACTCTGATGGTGGACTGGGCATACCCACCCTTTATCTCCGCGGGGAAGCTCTTAAAGTTAACCACATAATAACCAGCCCGTGCTGCAGATTCCGTCAAAAAATCCCCGGCGGATATAACACCTTCACCACCTTCACCACCTATTTTGATGGTCAAATCAAACGCCATAAGCTACCTCCTAACAGAAGAATAATTTAAAAAGTAAGCAATATTTTACCAGATTTAGATCATTACGATAAATATCATATCTTTTCCACTTGACAGCCTACTGTCTCATGCTAACTTTTTGTTAACTCAGAAGCAAGGAGGTAAAGCATGTCAATGGAAGTAGTTCCGGGACCTGCAGGTTATATACCAACACCACCTGCCTTTGAAGGCGTTGAGCTACCACCTCCGGGTAAGGCTCTTCTTTATGGAAAAATAGTGGACGAAGAGACCGCAATGAGGGAGGCAGCAAAGGCTATGCTCACTCGCAGAAATCCCACCATATTCCCGGGACCTTTAGTTCTCTGGGGATGGAATGCCAGCGCTATGGAGAAGGCAAAAGCGGTGCTGGAGCTGGCCATGGAGATACCCAACTGCAGGATAATACCCATGCCCGACTACAGACCCAAATATCCCAAGATAGACCCGGAGGCGGAGATAAACCCTAATCATCCCAACCTCACCATTCTTCACAACAAGATTGAGGCTGCTATATTTGTAGGTATACATTGTCACTATGCCAACCTGAGTTTGAGGATGATAAGAGCGGGTACTAACTGCTTTACCATAGCTCTCTGCGCGGAGATGGGACACGAAGATGCCATGGTTTCCCTCAGGGACCAGCACGCGGAAGAGATAAGAAGGTTCAGAGATGTGCTGGTTCAGGTGAGAGAGGAGCTTGGTATCAAGTGGGAGCCAAAGCTTCCACCTGAAAACCCATCGTTGCCACCAGAAAACTACGAAACCCTTTCCGTTGTAGATTACGGTGAATACTCTTACTTGCTCATACCCAGAAGGGGAGAGCATATAACAGAAAGTGAATAAAACTTTGGAGGTAGTAGCATGCCCGAGCAAAGAGTTGTAGATGCGGATTATCTTCTCTTAGAAGCACCAAGAGAGAGGAAGTTTATAACAGGCGCTCAGGCTATGGCGGAGGCTGTAAAGCGCGCCAATGTGGACATAGCCATAGCTTACCCGATTACTCCTCAGTCTGAGGTGATGCACTTAGTAGGTGATTTATGGGCTCAGGGATATCTCAAGGACTACTACAGGGCTGAAGAAGAGTACGGTGCCATGTCCGCCATAGCGGGAGCTGTTAGAGGTGGAGCAAGGGCTTTTTCTGCCACCTCTGGACCAGGGCTTTTGAGGGGTATTGAAGCTATAGCCTCCTGGCCAGGGCACAGAATACCCGCAGTTTTGGGAGTTCTCACCAGAGTGGTCAACGCACCCCTCTCCATACAGCCCGATAATGTGGAGATAGCTTACCTTCTCAACTGCGGTATGGTGGTGCTTCATGCAGAAAACCAGCAGGATGTTTTTGACTTTACCTTAGCAAGCTTTGTAATATCCGAGAAGGTGGATGTGTATATACCAGTAGCGGTGTGTACTGAGGGCTTTTTCGTCACCCACGCCAAGGGCTATGTTAACATGACCCCTGAGGATATGAAGCTACCTCCCAGAGACCCTTACAAGGCACCTGTACCCCCCACAGACTGCGAGATACCACCCGCAAGGATACAGAGGGACGCTCCGGTGCAGAAGTCCAACTTCATGAGCTACCTTATACACGCAGTGTGGCAGCAGGAGGTGTGGTCCTCCAACATAAGAGCCATGAAGTACATATACAAGTATCTGGGTGGACCCATAGAGGTGGTAAACCCCGACGCGGAGGTGTTTGTGGTAGCTTCTGGATGTGCTGCAGCGCAAGGAAGGGAAGCGGTGCGCTACGCACAGATGGAGGGTCTCAATGTGGGACTCGTGAAAGTAAAGTCCATAAGACCATTCCCAGAGAAGGAGATAAGAGAGGCTCTCTCCAAGGCTAAAGCGGTCATAGTGCCAGAACACAACATAGTAGGCTGGCTTGCCAGAGAGGTGAAGGCAGTCCTGCCCAACAACGACAGGGTTATAGGCGGACCCAGAGTCTATGGCGGTATGACCCTGCCGGTGGAGCTTATAATGGAGAAGGTCTACGATGCCTTTGGCATAAAGAAACAAAAGAAGGTTGTAGTATAAAAACTTTTAAGGAGGTAGAAAGATGGGTTTGGAATATGTAAGGATATCACCGGGCTTTGAGAGATACATGCCCAAAGACTACGTGGACTTGGTCAAGTACGGGCAGTTTGGCAGGCAGATGGATGTCCAGCAACTGGGTCAGTTCAAAGAGCTGGTGGAAGAGCATCCCATGTGCGCGGGATGCTTCATGGCTTACTTCATAAGGGTGTTCTACGCAGCTCTTCCCAATCCAGAAGATACAATAGTGATAGGCACAGCAGGCTGTGCCAGACTGGCTCTTTCTCAGGCAGCAGTCCCCTTTATATACGGCAACTACGGAGACACCAATGCGGTGGCCTCCGGACTCAAGAGAGCTCTCACCATACGTTTCCCCGACAAGGTCAAGGATGTGGTGGTAATGGCTGGCGACGGTGGTCTTATTGACATAGGCTTTGGCATGACCATGCACTCCTGGTTCAGGCGCGAGAAGTTCACCACCATCATGGTAGACAACGAGGTTTACGGAAACACAGGTGGACAGGAAAGCGGTATGTCTCCTAAGGGAGTCCAGCTCAAGATGGCACCTAAAGGCAAGCAGTTTGACAAGATAAACGCTGTGGAGCTGGCAAAAGTAGCTGGATGCGTTTATGTGGCAAAGCTCGCTCCTACCAATCCCAAGAGGATAGCCAAGACCATAAGGAGAGCTGTGCTGGCGGCAAGGCACTTTGGACCTACCTTTATCCACGCCTACACCTCCTGCAACATAGAGTACTCCATACCCACCGAAAAGGTGCTGGAAGATGCAAGGAAGAGAGAAAAGCAAGACTTTGGTTTCTACGAGTGGATGACGGATGAGGTAAAAGAGTACTTTGAAGAGTTAGAAAGGAAGCCAGAGGAGGTAAGAACATGAAACGCTATAATATAAGAATAGCAGGCGTTGGTGGGCAGGGAGTTGTCACCTCTGCCCACATTCTTGGTAATGCCATGTCCGCGGCAGGAAAGTACGCCACTCTTGTCCCCTTTTTCGGCTCTGAAAAGAGAATGGCACCGGTTGAAGCGTATGTGAGAGTCTCAGACCAGCCCATATACGAGGTGGGTGAGGTGGTCTACCCCAACGTGATAATGATATACCACCCCCAAGTTATAACTCACGGCAAGTCTTACACCATGCCCTTTTATTCAGGTCTTAAAGAGAACGGCCTTGTGATAATAAACACGGACGCGGACATAATACCCGAAGAAGACTGGAAGATACTCAATGACCTAAACACAAGGGTTCATATGTTCCCTGCCACCAAACTGGCACTTGAGATAGCCGGCACCGAGCTTGCCACCAACATGGCTATGATAGGTCTCTTCTTTGGCATCACAAAGCTTGTGGGCTTTGAACACATAGAGCAGGCTGTAAGAGAGAGATTCCTAGGTAATACCTTCGTGGCTTCTGGGGGTACCACAGCCCTTGACAGCGCCATAGAGAAGAAGTTCAAAAAGAAGATGGAGCTACTTGAAAAGAACATGCAGGTCATAAGAGAAGCCTTTAAGATAGCGGAGGAGCGTGGCTGGGTAGAGGAAGAGGCTTACACTTCTTAAGGAGGTTGGCTGAGGTATGTACTATGTGGCTGATGTAAACGAAACAGACTGCGCCAAATATAACTGCAAGCAGTGCGTGCTTTTCTGTCCTGAGCCTAACACGCTTATGTACCACGACTCCAAGCATGTGGCTTGGGTCAATTACTCCAGATGTAAAGGCTGTGCCATATGTGTGTATGTGTGTTCTGACCTCCTCAAAAGAAACTGCATACAGATGGTTATGGTGACTGCAGGAGACTGATATGATGGAAGAAAAGTTCAGAGACCTTGCGGAGGAAGTCAAAAAGAGCATGGCTAATCCAGATATTGACATGGAGCTCTGCTTTCCCAGCGAGGCGGACGAGGGATGCGAGCTCAAAAAGTACCCTTACCTTAGGGTCAGGTACATAGTGGAAGGGCATGATGTGTATGAAAAAGAGATAGACATAGACCCGGAGTACTGGGAAAAGGACGTAAAAGACCTTGCCAACTTCATAACCTTCCAGATACAGCAGTTCATGGAGGAGATAGACTCGGTAGAGTACGGCGGAGAGTAGCTCATGCTTTCTGCCTTCGTGATAACGGGCTTTCTGGGAAGCGGCAAGACTACTCTTCTGATGAACTCTGTAAGGGAGCACCTGAAAAACAGAAGGATAGCCATAATAGTCAACGAGTTTGGAGAGGTAGGAGTTGATGGGAAAATACTAAAAAACGCTTACTCTCAGGTGCTGGAGCTTCCAGAAGGCTGCATATGTTGCACCCTTCACGCGGAGTTTGAGAAGGCTCTCTGGGAAATAAGACAGAAGTATGACCCTGAGGTGCTTCTGGTGGAGACTTCCGGTGCAGCCGAACCCTTCCCTGTGATGCTCAGCCTCCAGAGTCTGGGATGCACCGTAGAAGGTGTAATGTGCCTCATAGATGCCTATAACTTTGAAAAGTATTCACACGAGCCTACCACAAGGCACCAGATAGGAAGCTCCAACATGCTGGTTCTTAACAAAACGGACCTGGTGGACGAGGAGAAGCTAAAAAGCGTAGAGCAGGAAGTGGTTCGCATATGGCACTCCTACAGGCTCAAAAACCTCTTTACGGGTGAGCCTGTATTCAGAGACTTTAAACTCTACAAAACCAGCTACGGAAAGCTACCTGTGGAAGTCTTTGAGGGCATCTTTGCGCTAAAAGCGAAGCTGGAAGCTCCCGAAGAAGACTACCACCAGCACCACCTTGAGCATCAGGTCCTTTACTTTGACCAGCCTTTGGAGTATGAAAAGCTTGTGAGCCTGCTGGAGAGTTTTCCCAAAGAAGTGTTCAGAGCTAAAGGTGTAGTAAGAGTAAAAGAGGTTCCGCAGGCTCTCGTGGTTAACTACGCCTTTGGTGGTCTGGACCTTAGCCAGACACTTCCCGACTATCAGGGTAAATCCTTCCTGGTGGTAATCAAAAAATCTGACAACTGAAGGAGGAGGCGCATGCTTCTGGAAGCTATAGCTATTTCCCTGCCAGCTCTGTCTGCTATATCTTCCCTTTTTCTGGAGAAAAGGCTCTATGCGAGGCTTAGCACCATTGCTACAGGCATTTCTTTTCTTCTGAGCCTGCTGATTTTGTTGCTGGGAAGAGGCTCGGCAGATATTCCGCTCCTGAGGTTTGACGGGCTTGGAAGTCTTCTGGCTTCTTACATACTGCTGGTCAGCCTTGTGATACACAAATATTCAGAAAACTACATGAAGGACGAGCAAGGATACAGAAGGTACTTCTTTCTCCTTGACATTATGACGCTTAATTTGCTCCTTCTCGTGCTGGCGGACCATATGCTTTTGCTCTTTGCCTGCTGGCACCTTATGGGCGTTTTGCTCTATATACTCCTTACTTTTAACCACAGGAGGCTGGAGGCTTTTGAATACGGGAATTTTGCGCTCTTTACCCACAGGTTTGCGGACGTGCCACTGCTTCTGGCTATTCTCATGCTCTACAAGGCTTACGGGACTTTTAGCGTAAGCGAGCTGATAAAAGCCACGCTGGCGGAGCCAAAAGGGGAGCTGTGGGTGGTTTCTCTACTGGTGATTGTCAGTGGTCTTCTCAAGTCCGCTCAGATTCCTTTTCATCTGTGGCTGGTTTACAGTATGGAAGGACCCACTCCTGTCTCTGCTCTCATGCACGCAGGTATAGTCAACGCGGGTGCTTTTCTTGCCAACAGGTTTGCCTTTCTCTTTCCTTACGACCAGTATGGTCTTAACCTTGCTTTTATGGTAGGTATAATCACCGCCATCTTAGGCTCTATGCTCATGCTCATGCAGAACGACATAAAGAAGGCTCTGGGTTATTCCACTGTGGGACAGATGGGATACATGATGATGGAAATAGGCGTTGGTGCCTTTGCCCTTGCGGTTTATCACATGATGGCTCACGGCATATTCAAGGCAACTCTATTTCTATCTTCTGGTAGCGTGATACACGAAGCGAGAAAGGACACCAACATACCCAGGGACGAGGTTTACGATGCTCTCGTCAGGAAGGAAGTTTCCCAGAGGGAGATGCCTGTCGTTCTCTACGGAGTTCTTACTCTGCTCGTTCCACTTCTTCTGGTGGTGGGTGCCCACGCGGTGTTTGAATACGAGATTCTGAGATACAAAACCCAGCTGGTTCTTCTCTTCTTTGGATGGGCTACCTCCGCTCAGATACTTATAAACCTCTTCAGGCTCGGTAGAGAAAAGCCTCTTCTTACCTCAGTCCTGGGCGTGCTTTCTCTCTTTGTCCTTCTTAGTGTTTACGTGCTTGCAGGAGAGAGCCTCAAGAACCTCATAATGCCTTATGAGGGTCTTCAGGAACGCATAATGGAGGTGGCATCCTCCAACACCGCTTTCATCCTTGGAGGTATACTGCTGAGCCTTCTGCTGGTGATGGTAGGCTGGGTGCTGGTGTACTTTGCCAGCAAGGACAAGCCTGTGGAGGTGCATCTGAGCCTTTATGCTCACCTCTCGCGCGAGCTGTATTTCCCTGACATATACAGACTTGTTGGAAGGTTCTTTAAAAGGCTCTCTTACCTTACCAGTTTTGGCGCAGTGCCCTTGTATCTGTTTTACTACGATGGGGGTTCTCTCAGGGGTGTTTCTTTTGATGTGCTGCTGCTGACGCTCTTTGTCCCTCTCTTTCCTCTGAGCCTCATAACATCCTATTTCATCAGGAGGTTCTGGATTTACTCCCTGCCTGCTCTTGTGGGAATTGCTTTCGTGCTTCTGTGGAACCTGCCCCTGCCTTCAGACAGGGTCCTTTACTCGCTTGCTGTTTTGACGCTTCTGTTTCACTCTCTTAGAGCCTTTCAGAGCCAGAGCATGGGTGAGCTTCTTGGGGAGCTTTACCCTGCGCTTTTGAGCCTTGTGTGGCTATCCGGAAAAGAGCACTTTCTTCTGATAGTTCCCGCGCTTTTGCTTCTCTTTCTATCTGGTCTTTACCTTAAGGCAAGCCTTGGGACTGCAAGCTTTACCTACGCGGGAGGTCTTTTAGAGAAAATGCCCCTCTTTTCCTTCCTCTTTGTGGTTGTCTCTCTTTATGCCTGCATGTTTCCTCCCATGCCTACTTTTTACTCTCTGTGGGAGGCTCTCTTAAAGACTGATATCTCTCTTGGTGCCCTTCTTCTTGCTGGCTGGTTTCTCCTTGGAAGTGCGCTGGTGGTCAGTGCCTGCAGGATCCTTTACGGAAAGCCAAAAGAAGACCTCTACTATCCCAACTTTTGAGGAGGTAAAGCATGGAACTTGGGAAAAAGCTATACATAAGGTCTCTGGTTAATGTAGCGTCCGAGCCTATAACTTACTACTGGCCCATGAGGACCTTTATAACCAGAAACCCCCTCAGAGAGCTTGAGGATCTACCCTTCAGAGAAGCTATAAAGGAAGGCGAGCTTCTCTTTGGTGGCAGGGGCTACCTCAGGAGAGAAGACTACAGGCATCTCTACTCTATGGGGCACATAAAGGAGGAATTCTTAAGAGAGAGCATAAAAGAGTTTCTCTCTTCGCTGGAGCTTTCTGAAAGTCTACCATACGAGGAGCTCGTCTTTGCTCTCCTCACCCAAAAGATAACAGAGCCCGCTTACAACCTCCTGCACAGAGGAAAAGCCAAAGAGGAGATTCTGGAGGCTCTCTCAGAGTACTTTATGGAAGACCCTTCGGAAGTGTGCAGGGAGCTCTTTCTGTCCATAGGAGTGAAAAACACCCTGCAGGACCTTATAAAGCTCCTGACGGGCAAAGATCCGGGCAGGCTTATAGACGAGCTTGTCATAAAGACCGCCTTTGACTTTCTGGACGAAGGTCAGTCCACCATAGACATGCCCGGCAGAGATGCAGGGCTCTACAGAGCCTGGAGAGAGCTTGCAAGAAGGAATCTGAGATTCCTTCTCTGGACGGGAAGGAGCCTTGTAAGCATGCTAAAAGACCTGGAAGAGCCAGAAGAAGCCATAGAGTATGTGCTTACCTCTTACGAGCTTCCCCAGCCTGCGTGGGAAGGCTATATAACCCTTGAGCTTGCAAAACTCAAAGGTATAGCGGGTTTCATAAAGTGGCGCTCTCACAACAAGTACTACTACTGGCAGAAGGTCCACCCGGTGGACATGGTGGACTACGCTGCCATAAGGCTCCTGGTTGCCAAGTCCGTGCTGGATGCAAGCTCAAAGGACCTTCCCTTCAGACCCACCTATCGCGGAATAGAAGAGTTTTTGAGTAAAGAAAAAGAAAAGGCTTACCTTATGCATGAGTTTAGCTCCAGAAACTGCCCGCCACAGGTTGCGGAAGACTACAGGAAGTATCTTAAAAACCCGGCAAAGCACCTTCAGGAGTATATCACCCTCAAGGCTCAGATAAAAGCAAAGAGCTACTACAGATTTCTTTCCGACTGGCTGAAAGCGGTGGACCTGAGGCTTGAAGACCTGAGCGCTCAGGAGGTGCTGGAACTTCTCAGGCTTTACCATCTTCTCAAAGAGGAAGAAGGCTACGTATGGCTCAGGGCTTTTGAGGAGACCCACATACAGAAGTTGGTGGAAAGTATAAAACTCCCCGAAAAAAATCAGGAAAAGCCTTTAGCTCAGGCACTCTTTTGCATAGATGTGAGGTCAGAAAGGTTCAGGAGGAAATTAGAATCCGTTGGCAACTACCAGACCTTTGGGGTTGCTGGATTTTTTGGTATTCCCGTTGCCATGGTGGACCTGCGCAAGGGACACGAGGAGTTTCTCTGTCCTGTGATAGTAACTCCCAAAAATGTAGTCTTTGAAATGCCTTACTCCAGAAAAGGAATTGAAAAAGATAAAGCACTCAGCCAGCTACTACACGGCGTAAAAGACCACATACTGGCACCCTTCGTGGCAGTGGAGATGCTGGGCTTTGCTTTTGGATTTGACTTTATAGGCAAAACCTTCCTGCCGGATACCTACGCAAAAGCCAAAGACCTCATGTGGAAAGAGAGCGTAAAGACCTCCATGATGGTAAACAAGCTCTCCGAAAAGGAGATAGAAGACATAACCACCTATTACTACACTTCCCTCATAAAGAAAGCGCTGGAGGAGATGGGTATCAAAGATGCGGACCCCTACCTGCTCTTTCAGACGTGCCTTGAGGAGGAGGTTTCCCTTCCAGAAGAGCTAAGAAGCGTGGTTGAAGTCCTCAGGAGCAAATACCGCGTAGAGCGTGGTTTTGTAAAGCTCTTTGAAGAAAGGCTCAGAAGTTTGGGCTTTACCAAAGAAGAGCAGGCTTTCCTGGTTTCAACTACTCTAAAGAGCATAGGTCTGGTCAAAGACTTTGCTCCGATAGTTTTTGTCCTTGGGCACGAGAGCAGGTCTGAGAACAACCCCTACGAGTCGGCTCTTGACTGCGGAGCCTGCGGTGGTGCGTCGGGTATATACAATGCGCGCATATTCTGCACCATGGCTAACGACCCGGCTGTTAGGCAGATAATGAAGCAAAAGCACGGGCTGAACATTCCTGAGGAAACGGTCTTTCTGCCGGGCATTCACAACACCACCACCGACCAAATTGTGCTTTATGACCTTGAGTACCTCCCCGCCAGATATGTACCCATGCTGGAGAGAATAAGAAGGGATTTTGAAGAGGCAAGAAGGCTTACTGCGCAGGAGAGAGCTATTGCGCTGGACGCAGGCAGTCCTGAGCAGGTCTACAGAAAAGCCTACGACTGGTCTGAGGTAAGACCCGAGTGGGGACTTTCTGGCAACTACGCCTTCGTGATAGGAAGGAGGGATATAACAAAGCTTTCAGAGCTTGAAGGCAGAGTCTTCCTGCACTCCTACGATTATACGGTGGACCCCAAGGGATTTCTACTTGAGAACATACTGGCTGGTCCCGCGGTGGTAGGTCAGTGGATAAACATGGAGTACTATTTTTCTACCACGGACAACGAGGTTTACGGTAGCGGTAGTAAGGTTTACCACAACGTAGTGGGAAGGATAGGCGTGATGACAGGAAACTACAGCGACCTGAGAACGGGACTCCCTGCCCAGACGGTTCTGAAGGAAGGAAAGCCTTTCCATGTGCCCGTCAGATACACCCTCGTGATAGAAGCTCCTCTGGAACTTTCCCAGAGGGCCATAAGCAGGATAAGGAAGATAAGAGACCTTATGCAGAACGAGTGGATAAATGTTGTGGTTTTTGACCCGCAGAAGGGTGTCTTTTACAGATACTTAAAAGGTTCGTGGGTAGAATACCAGAAAAAACAGGAGGTGAAAGTATGAACAGCGTAAAGCTTCACGAGATGAAAAAGGTAGAGATAATCGTCAGAGGGGAAGACTTGGAGTTTGTCCTTGACCTGCTGGAGAAGGCAGGAGTGAGCGGATACACCATCTTTCACAACCTTTCGGGCAAGGGAAGCCACGGCTTTCACGAGGGGCACCTTCTTTTTAACGAGGAGGACACGCTGGTGATGGTGGTGTCGGTGATGCCGGATAAAATAGTGGAGGCTGTGCTGGAGGGTATAACGCCATTTCTCAACAAGCACTCCGGTGTGGTCTTTGTGAGCAGTGTGATGGTGAGCAGGCTTGCCAAGTTTGGTAAGACGGAAGTGAGTGCGGGTGGAGGGAGTTGAACCCTCACGGCCGTAAGGCCACGGGATCCTGAGTCCCGCGCGTCTGCCAGTTCCGCCACACCCGCTGATTATGAAATTATAATATCTTTGCGAGGAGGTGCAAGATGAGAAAGTCAGCCCTTTTGGCTTTACTTCTTGTAAGTGGTGTATATTCAAAAGATGGTTCAGATAAAGACCTTCTGGAGAAGGCAAGGCAGTTCTTCTCCCCACTACCCAAGAGCTTCCCATCGGAGGAAAACCCCATAACCCCTGAGAAGGTAAAGCTTGGCAGGCTTCTCTTCTTTGAGAGGAGACTGTCGGTTAATGACATGATAAGCTGCGCCACCTGCCACGCTGTAGAGTACTATTATGCATCCCCTGCACCCAAACAGATGGGTGCGTTAAAGCTCCAGCCCAGACACGCACCAACAGTGCTCAACTCAGCGGGACAGTTTGTCCAGCACTGGATAGGCAACAGGAAGGATGTGGAAGACCAAGCCCTCCAATCCCTGACCGGACCACCCGCCTTGGGAAATCCCTCCAGGGAAAGCGCGGAAGAAAAGCTAAAAAGCATCCCTGCGTATGTGGAGCTTTTCAAAAAAGCATTTCCAAAGGATAAGGAGCCTATAACCGCAGAGAACATAGCAAAAGCTATAGGAGCTTTTGAAAGAACCCTTGTGACTCCTTCAAGGTTTGACGAGTTTCTCAAAGGCAACACCAAAGCGCTAACGGAAGAGGAAAAGAAGGGTTTGAAAACTTTTATAGAAGTAGGGTGTGTTTCTTGCCACAACGGCACCCTTGTGGGGGGCACCATGTATCAGAAGTTTGGCATATACGAACCTTACTGGAAGTATACAAAGAGTGAGAGCATAGACGAAGGAAGGTATGCAGTTACTAAAAAGGAAGAAGATAAGTATGTTTTTAAGGTACCACCCCTTAGAAATGTAGCCATGACACCACCGTATTTTCCTGACGGGTCTGTCACAAGCCTTGAAGAAGCGGTGTGGATAATGGGAAAGGTCCAGCTGGGCAAAGACCTGAGCAAGCAGCAGGTAAGGTACATAGTTGCTTTTCTCAAAAGTTTAACGGGCAGACTGCCTGAAGAAGCGCGAAAACCGCCTATCCTCCCACCGTAATTTATGCTTTAAACAGTGAGCTTTTAAACTCCTCCGGAGATAATCTCGCGACCCTCATTATCTCAACATTTTCCCTCAGGTGCTCTACTTTGCTCATGCCAATGAGAGCTGTCCCTACTCCCGGTGTGCTAAGCACAAACTGAAGAGATGCATGCACATCTGAATTGACTTTTAGTTTTTCCCTTAGGGCTTGTGGCACTCTCCCTATTACTTTTGCTTGATATATGCTAGCGCTGGTGTAAACATAAAGACCTAGCTCTGCACAGGCTTCTATGGTGGAAAGTTTTTTCCCGTTTACTTCCTGATTTTTTAGTAGGTAAGCCTCTGTCATGCCAAGATTGTAAGGGAGCTGGATAAACCTAAAGTGATGAGCCTCCCCCCCCACTTTTTGCGCCATTTTTACAAGCTCGTAAAGGTCAAGGTACTGCCTGCTGGCAGGAGAGACTCTAAAACCGCTCCAGGTGGCAAGCCCGTAATACCTGACTTTGCCTTCCTCCGCTTTTGCCTCTAAATACTCAAAGCACTCTAAAAGTTTTTTGTTAAAGCTATCTCGATCAAAGAAGTTTAGCTGTTCTTCTGGATTGTGAAGAAAGTATACATCCACATAACTGGTTTGCATATTTTCAAGGCTTTTGCTCAAGCACCAATCTATAAACTTGGCAGAAAGATAGTGTCCCTGTGGTGTCATCTCCTGAGGGTTTATTATGCCAGTGTTTATAAAGTTCTCGTAAAAGTAATCCTTTGGGTCTTCTCCTGAGTCTACATCGTAGGGGACATATCCGCCCTTTGTAGAGATAATAAACTTCTCCCTTCCAAGTTCTTTCAAGACTGCCCCTATATCCCTTTCGCTCTTCATGTATCTGTAAACTATTGCAGTATCCACCACATTGATGTGGTGTGAGGTTATGGCTTCTTTTATCACCTGCCTGTAGCCCTCTGAAGTTCTCTCGTCCAGCTCGCCCAGGTAGGTTCCAACGCCTATTTCGGAGAGATTTAGGTCTAAGAAAGTCTTCATTTTCTACCCCCTAAAAACTCAAAAATTCAAAACCACCCTCTGATTTTTGCAAAATCCCCCTTTGATAAAGCAGGTTTTCTTCTTCCTTTATGAGAGCTTCCGGCATGAGTTTTTTGGGGCAGGCAAAGGAGCAGTTCATGCAGTGAGTACAGAGTTGAGGGTTTAGACTCTTAAGAGTTTGTAGCTTTTCGTCTCTTTCCGCGTTCCTCGGGTCAAAAACCAGCTTTTGGTATCTTGTAAGAAGGAGAGGTCCGCCAAAGTCCTGACTTGTGGTAAACACAGGGCAGACACTGTCGCAAACACCACACAAAATACATTCATGACTTTTTTCCACCTTTCTTAGAGTCTCCTGATGGAATCTTATATTTTCCTCAAAAGATGTCATCCACACCTTCCATAACCTGAGCTTGGAGTAAATACCTTCATGATCCACCACCAAGTCCTTTATTACCGAGAACTGGTCTATTGGCTCTATTGTAAGCTCCTCTCCAAAAATAGAAACCTTTGTGGAGCAAGCCAGAACAGGCTTTCCATTAACCTTTATGGCGCATGTTCCACACACCCCCGCCCTACACATGCTTCTAAAGGAGAGGCTCTGATCCATATCTTCTTTTATCTTTATCAGCATGTCCAAAAGGGTTGCGTTTTCTGGCAGGTGAAGGGAAAAGGGTATATAACCAACAAAGTCCGGTCTTGTGAGTTTTATGCTGGCTTTTACCTGCATATTTATAAAGTTAGCCCTTTAGCTGACAAAATACGTTTTTTGTGATCCTTCCAGTGCGCTCAGTAAAGTAATTGCTACCAGCTCTCCCCAGAGATTCCGCACCGCATACCACCAGAGCTACTTCTCCTCTTATTATCTTAGATAGATTATCCGTTATGAACTTTTTGACGCTTTCAAAGCTTACTCCTTTCCCATCCTGCAATGTATCCGCAGGCACGCTAAAAAGATTTTTTGCCTGCAAGCTACCCACCAAAAGCACCGAAGAACTATCCGTTGAAAACTCCGTCTGAAGCTCCGCCCTTATGCGATTTTGTAAAAGAAGGTCTTTGTATCTTACGGGAACTTTGAAGGTTGGGTCTGTGATGCCTTTAAAGCTCTCCACTGGCTCATCTGAAAGTTCATCTGACAGCACCACTTTTAACCCACCCTTGTTGTAATAAAGAGTGTTTCCCACCACCTCCTCCAGATCCGCCTTGAGAACGCCTTTTATGGACTGCGAGAAAGGAACAACCAGCGAGGGAATAGTTTTATCACTCACCTGCAACCTTCCATAAAGAAGCTTCCAGTTTAAGAAGCTAAACTCCCACTCCTTGCAGGATATACCCTCGCTTTCTGCAAAAAGCCTTACAGACTTTATAAAGAGAGCCTCTTCTTTACTGCCTGGTCTCCTACCTGCAAAGGACACAAGGTCCCACACAGCGTTTTGACCCTTCTGTTTGAAAAGCCCGTAAATGCATCCGCAGTAGTCCTGATGGTAAAGCTCCAGCTGCTTTGATAGCTTAAACATCTCCTGAGTTCCTCCTCCCTTCCTGTAGTCAAGAGGCAAAAACTCAAGCCCGTATGCTTTACATATCCGCTCTCCCACCTCCTTTAGCATGAGAAAGTCCTTTTTGGGACTCATCAGCAATGTGGTGGTAAGATGCGTAGCCCCTACCTTTTTGGCAAACTCTGCGGACTTTTCCAATCTGTAGTCAAAGCATATCTTACATCTATTGCCTCTTTCTGGCTCATCCTCATATCCCTTTACAGAGATCATCCAGTTTTCTAAATCGTACTCACCTTCGTAAAGCTCTATGCCTAAGGTTTTACAGGCTCTTTCCGTCTCTATCAGCCTCAGCTTGTACTCTTCGTAGGGATGTATGTTAGGGTCGTAGAAAAAGCCAACTATACTTGAGTTTGGGTAATCCTCTCTGAGCCTTTTTAAGAAGTACACAGCATCAGGTGCACAGCATATATGTACTAGTGTCTTCATAGGACACATGATACAACCTTAGATGCACCTTTGTTTATGACTTGTGTCAGATATTTTTTAAGCTTCACCACCCAACCCACTACCATAACAGCAGGAGGATTTACCTCAGGTGGGTAGTTGGCAAGCTCATAAAGGTCTGTTATCACCACCCTCTGCTCCCTGGTGGTGCCTCTCTCTATAAACGCCACAGGCTCCTTTGGGTCCCTACCCACCTCTATGAGCCTCCTGGCTATCTCCTTCCTGTTGGAAACTGCCATCAGAAAGACTAAGGTATTTATACCTTTCAGGCTCTCCCAATCTATGCTCGTTCTTTCCTTCTTTGGGTCTTCGTGCCCTGTGATGACTGCAAAGGAAGAAGATAATCCTCTAAAGGTTATGGGTATGCCCGCATACGCAGGCACCCCTGTGGCTGAGCTTATACCTGGCACAACCTCAACCTCCACCCCGTGCTCTGCCAAAAAGAGAGCCTCCTCACCACCCCTTCCAAAGACAAAGGGGTCTCCACCCTTTAGCCTTACCACAACCTCTTTTGTGTGAGCATAGTGGAGCAAAAGCTCGTTAATCTTCTCCTGCTCTAGGGTGTGCTTTCCCTCCTCTTTTCCCACATAGATGAGTTGGCATTCTGGTTTAGCCAGTAGAAGGATCTCTGGATTTACCAGTCTGTCGTAAAGCACTACATCTGCAGACTTTATGAGTCTGTAAGCTTTTAGGGTTAAAAGCTCCAGCTCTCCAGGTCCTGCGCCCACCAAGTACACCTTACCCATCTTTAAAAGCTATCTCCAGCTCTTTCAGAGCGTAAGTGAGTCTCTCCTTTTCTGGATAGTAAACCCTCAGAACCCCGTTCTCAAAAAGCTTACCCGCCGTCTTTCTTCCTACAGCAACGGTGAATACCTTATTGTTTAGAGAGCTTGAGAGATTTTTACCTAAATTCTTTTCTTTAGCTCTCTTAAAGATATAATCCACTTGATAGGCTGAGGTGAAAAGCACAGCGTGATAAAAGCCTTCCAAAAGCTTTATTATAAAAGCATCAAGCCTTTCTGTATCCGTCTCGTATCTGTAAAGCCAGAGCTTTAGCATTTTTGCCCCCTTATTGTTTAAAAACTCTTCAAGTTCATGCATCTCCTCCCCGTACATCTGCACAAGTATCTTAGTGTTTAGTATTTCTATGTCTTTTAACATATTCATAAAAGCCCTAGTACTTTCTACGCTTTGAAAATTTTTAAAACCATAGTTTATCAGTCTTGCCCTCACCTTATAACCCCTAGCAAAAACTTTGCCTTTTAATAGAGGTTCGTAGAGTCCTATTTCTCTGGATTTTTTTAGAAGTACGTCTGTACCTTCACCGGTTGTAAAGTAAAAAATCTCCGGCGCTTCAAATACTGCGTTTTTTATATTTTCCTTTATTACTTCATCTGGCAACGCCACTATTCTGACCACATCTTCTACATACGGCTTTCCACCGAGTTTTACTATACTTTCTATAGCCTCTTCCACTCTTCGTGTAATACATAGAGCTATCCTTTTACCCTTCAACTTCATAGAGACTTAATCTCCTATCTCTCACCCTAAGGTTTACGCTCGTGAATTTCAGCTCAGGTTGCTTTGATACGGGGTCACATACATCCTTGGTCAGAGCATTCACCACGGCATCGTAGGCAAGTCCATAACCGAATGGGGCAAAAAGGTGCTTTCTCTTTACTTGTCCCAGTCTTACCTTTAGCTTGAGACTCACATCACTTACAATGACTTCTACAAAATCTCCTTCAAGTACTCCCAAATTGCGTCCATCCTCCTCGTTCATAAGGAGATAAGGCTCTTCTTCGCCTTTTAAAAGTTCTTCGCTTTTTCCTGTCCTTGTCATGGTATGCCACTGGTTCTTAGTTCTACCGGTAATCAGAATAAAGTCTGCGTCTTTGTGCTCATAGGGTGTTGGGAACATCTTGGCTTTACCACTATCCGTAGGGAAGCTGAGTTCTTCGTAAAGCCACCTCTTGCCCCGTCTCCTGGGAAGTTGTTGGTAATTAAACCCGGAAATATCGCACAGTTTCCCCTTTGTAGAGAGTTTTAACTCTTCAAACACATCCTCCGACCTCTTATAAGAGAAGTATTTTTCGTACCCAAGATACTCTGCAAGCTCTTTGAATATGACCCAATCTGGTTTTGCCTCCTCAGGTGGCTCTGAAAACTTTTTACATAATGTTAAAGTCCTGTCTGAAGCAGTCATAACCCCTTCCTTCTCTCCCATCTGAGCAGCTGGCAAAATTAGGTTTGCAAATGTACATGTATCATTCCAGTAGGCATCTTGAACTACCAGAAAAACTTTCTCTAACGCCTCCCAAACCTTCCTAAGATTTGGTAAGGTTACTGCAGGATTTGTACATACAACCCATAAGAATTTTATTTCTCCCTTAAGGATTAAGTCTATAGCTTCTGTTATTGTGGGTCCGGGTTGTGGCTTTATGCTACCCCTTTCTATACCCCAAAAGTCTTCCATAAAGGTCCTGTCTTCTTCTCTTCTTACATCTCTATAACCTGGAAGGCCGTTTGAAAGATACCCCATCTCCCTTCCCCCCATAGCATTTGGCTGTCCAGTAAGCGAAAAGGGACAACCTCTCTCGTTAAGCCTACCAGTAGCAAGGTGAAGGTTTATTAAGGAAAGGTTTTTATTCACTCCCTGTGAGGACTGATTTAGCCCCTGACACCAGAGGGATATGAGTTTTTTGCTAAAGGCGTAAAGCTCGGCAAGCTTGTAAATCTGTTCTTCTTCTATCTGGCATATGCGTGAGGCGACAGTGGGTGGATATTTTAAGCACTCTTCTATAGTCTCTTCAAAGCCCTCCACATAATTACCTATAAACTCCTTATTAACCCACCCCTTATCATACAGAATATATAGTATGGAGTTAAAAAGTGCTGTATCTGTACCTGCCCTTAACTGTACATGCATATCTGCTCTCTTGGCAGTTTCTGTCCTGATGGGGTCTATAACTACTATTTTTACATCTTCCTTCTCCAGCTTTCTTTTTAATATCCTCTTAAATATTACAGGGTGTGTCCAAAGGGCATTTGAGCCTGCAAAAACAAAGCAATCTGCATCATCAAGATCTTCATAACTACAAGGTGGACCATCAGAACCAAAGGCTAACTTGTAAGCGGATACGGCCGTAGCCATACACAACCTTGAGTTTGCATCTATATTGTTTGTTTTCAAAAAACCTTTCACCAGCTTGTTAGCTACATATATATCTTCGGTCATAAGCTGACCAGAAAGATAGAAGTAGAGCTCTTCTCCATGAAGGTTTTCTATCTTTTGTTTCAATACTTTATAAGCAGTCTGCCAGTCCACTTCTCTAAATGGTTGATTCTTCTTCTCTCTGTACAGTGGTTTTAAGAGCCTTCCTTTTTTCATAACCTTCGGATAATAGACAGGCTTTTTACAAAGGTCACCCTTTGTTGCAGGGTGATTTTTATCCCCCCTCACCCTCTCCTCCCAAAGTAAACCACACCCTACACCGCAATAGGGACACTGGAAGGGCACCATCTCAATCCTCCTTATAAAGGAGTTCCATAACCACCCTACCGTTCTTAGCTATGCCGGTAAGCATCTCTCTTTCGTAATCGTATCTAACATATGCCCATTCCATCCACTGGTTGTGTAGGAGTTTAAGTATGACTAAAGCTACTAAACTCACTACGCCAAACAGAAAAAATCCAGAGCTGTAAGAACCAGTTGCTTCCTTTACCGTACCTAATACAGTAGGTAGATAAAAACCACCAAAACCTCCTGCTGCACCTATTATCCCTGTCATAAGACCTCTTACCTTTGGCCACCTTTGAGGAACAAGTTGGAAGGTAGCGCCATTCCCAAGGCCAAAGAAGGCAAATATTACAAGCAAGGATAAAGCACCTAAAAGAGGTGGGAGTTTCAGAAATGATAAAACTAAATACATGGCAGATATACCAAAAAGTATAAAAAGCAAGGCTGTAGCACCGCTTATCCTATCAGCTATGTATCCACCAAAGGGTCTTATAAAAGCTCCGGTGAAAGCGAAGGCAGACATTAAAGCTCCGGCTGTTAGCTTATCAAGTGCGTACTGGTCTATAAGATAGAGGCTTACATAAGAGGACATACCCACAAAGCCACCAAAGGTTATACTGTAAATAAGTATCATTACCCAAGTGTCCCTTTCCAGAAAGACTCTCCTGTACTTGTTGGGGAGAAAGGCAAGAACAAAAGAGCTTCCAATTAAAGGCAGAAGTAGTAAAGCTTCCTTACCTTTTATCCACAGCCATCCATTGTAGAGAGCAGGCACTACAAAAAGCATGAAAAACACGGTTGTAACAAAAACAGTTATAGGGTAGTATTTGTTTCCTTCTTTCTCTCCCTTATCCTTTGCCCAAAGAAGTACCACAAGGAAGGTGATTACTAGTAAAATGCCTGCAATAGCCATGGTTTCTCTCCAACCAAAAACCTTAGCCAGAGGCGGAAATAGGATGCCGTCAAGGACAGCACCTATATTACCAGCAGCTGCAAGTCCAAGTACAAGTCCCTGAACCTCCTTCGGGTAGTTGCTTCCAGCCATAGGAAGAGCAACAGCAAAACTTGCACCCCCAAGACCGAGAAGAACACCGAGAAGAAGTAAGGTAGTATAGTCCAACGAATTTGGAAAAAGTAGGGCATAGATAGAGGGAATAGATGATAACAAAATACCCACAAGAGCAATCTTTTTACCATCCAACGACTGATACATGTGTCCGAAGTTAAGCCTAAAAACGGCTGCTGAAAGCACAGGGACAGCTACCAAAAAACCCTTTTGAGCAGGTGAAAGGTTCATCTCCTGAGTTATAAACGGTGCCAAGGCACCCAAGAGAAGCCATATACTAAAACCTGTGTCAAAGTATAGGAAGGAGGCAAAAAGAGCTTTGGGATTTCCCATCTTTAAAGCATCTAACAGGTGCTTCATAACTTTACCTCCCAGTTCTAAAATTTTCTGTAGCTAAGCCACTTACCGTTAAAGCTGATAAGCATCCTTGTTCCCGATGGATCTTCTACTTTTTTAAGGTCTATGGACATATCTATGGCGCTCATAATGCCATCCCCAAAAAGTTCGTGTGCCACATCCTTTATAGCAGGCATGTAAAGAAGTACTATTTCGTAAAACCTATAAACAAAAGGATCCGTTGGTGGCCATGGCTGTGAAGGAGTTCTGTAGGCTGCTCTCATTAAGGCTTTTATTGCATCCTCTGGCAATTCAAGTATGCTGGTCAGGGTTTTTGCTTCTTCCTCAGTAGCCTGCCCGTATCCATAAAGGAGCATTGCAGTATATATGGGACTTTTTCCTATAGCTTTACCGAGTTCTTCCCAGGTCAAACCTTTTTCATCTTTCCTTCTAAGTGAAAGGTCTCTTACCTCTTCTCTCGTCATGCTAAGCCACTCCTAACTCCTTCTTCTTTGTCCTTATTGTCCAGACTTCATCAAGCTGGCACACAAAGACCTTTCCATCTCCAAACATCCCTGTGTTTGCATACTTGGTAATTATTTCTACAACTTTGCCCACTTGCTTATCTTCAACGGCTATCATTATTAAGGTCTTTGCAAGCTCATCGTAGCTTTTATCACCTACCTGTATGCCCCCTTCCTTACCTCTTCCTACCACATCCATAACCGTTATACCCTTGAAACCATCCTTTTCTAAAGCCTTCATGACATCGTAAAGCTTCTCCGGTCTTATAACAGCTTTTACCAACTTCATGACAAACCTCCTAAGGCAAAGATTTTCCCATCTCCATAAAAACCCGTGTGTGCCACTTCCATAACCTTTTCAATAACTTCTTCGTAAAGCGCCTCTTCTACCCATGTGATGATCAAACTCTTTGGGAGCAAAGACATAATTACTCCCCTATTAGTTTTGTATCCTAAGCCTCCCTCCTTACCTCTTCCTTTTACCGTCTTAGACACATAAGGAAGACACATATTTGAAAGGAGGCTTTTTACTTCCTTCGCTTTTTCTCTTCTGACTATGATGATCAACTCCTTCACAGTTAAACCTCCTTATGAACTTGTAGCCAAACAGGTGTAAAGCTTTTCTTCCTTCTTTATAAGAAGTTCAGCGAGGAAGTAGTAAGCTTCTTTCCAGGCTTCTATGATTTCATTGCTTATGCCAAACTCGGTCATAGCTTTATAGAGAGCATCCCACACTTTCTCGTAATGCTCGGGTTTTACGCCAGCTTCTACATGAGACAATGCCATCTTATTCAATGCAGGCTCTAACACATTCAGTCTCTCCAAGTTCTGCGCAAAAGCAAGCAAAGCACCGGCAAGTTTTGTCGAGTCATCACTTTCAAACATACTCTTAAGCTCCGGGTTTCCTTCAAAGAGTATTTCATACATGCGGGATGTTAGTCTCTCACCGTATGATTGCAGAAAAGGTATACTCTTAATAATGTTCAACCTTGCCTCTGGACTCATCTTACACCTCCTGTCATTGTTTATGCAAATTCTGTGCCACACATAAACAGTTAGCAAAAGCTTATCCATTAATGTTTTTTTTACTGGACACCTTTTTCTTTTTTATCAATTTGTTAACAAAAGTGTAAATATGTAAACATGCCTTTATCCATACCGTCATCAACGCCTTATCCTTTAAAGCACAGAAGGACTAACGGTGTGGCACGCTTGTTGCAAAGAGAATAGTGGAGGTATAAGGATGAAGGTTGTGATAGTAGGTACAGGAATGGCAGGAAGCGCTCTTGTGGATGAGCTTTTAAAAACTGACCCTTCTCTTGAGCTTCACCTCTTTGGAGAGGAAAAGAGCCCACCTTACAACAGAATATACTTAACGGATGTGTTGTCTGGTAAAAAGCTTCCGAGCCAGCTACTTTTTAAGAGCTATCAAAGATTTGAAGAGGAAGGTGTTAGGCTTCACCTGGGACAGCGCGTAGAAAGGATATTTCCTGAATCAAAAAAGTTTATAACTTCACAGGGTAAAATGTATTCTTACGACAGGCTTGTTATAGCTACAGGTAGCTTACCAAATGTACCACCTATAGATGGTTTGAACAAAAGAGGCGTTTTCTTCTTCAGAAATCTTGAGGATGTTTTCTGTATATTAGAAATGGCAAGGGTTTCAAAGAAGGCGTTGGTTATAGGTGGGGGACTTCTTGGTATAGAATGTGCTAAAGCTCTTAGAGATGCAGGTTTGGAGGTTTATTTAGTGCACATATTTGACACGCTTATGGAGCAGTGGCTGGACCAAACAGCAAGCAACATGTTAAAGAAAAGACTTGAGGATTTTGGGATAAAAGTCTTTTTAAGGAAACAAACTCAGGCAGTCCTTGGTGGTAGAAAAGCGGAAGGTGTGAGATTTTTGGATGGAGAGGTTTTAGAGAGCGATTTTGTGGTTATAGCTACTGGTGTAAAACCAAATATCAAGCTTGCTTTGGACAGCAACATTAAGGTAAATAGAGGTATATTGGTGAACGACTTTCTTGAAACATCAGTTCCCAATGTGTATGCGGTAGGTGAGTGTATAGAGCATAAAGGTAAAACTTATGGACTCTTTACTCCTATAATTGAGCAAGTAAGGGTTTGTGCAAAAAATATAGTTTATGGTAATGTAGAAAGATACAAAGGCTCTTTAACATACAGCATTCTAAAAGTTGCCGGTGTTAGGCTAATGTCCGCAGGATATGTTCATGAAAGAGAAGGAGATGAGGTACTTCTGTACAAAGACAGAGAAAATTACAGAAAGGCGGTTTTAGAGAAAGATAGTATAAAAGGCTTTATACTTTACGGAAACTTAGCTGGTAGTGAAAGATTACTCAAACTTTTAAAAACCGGTCAGAAGATAGACGAACCAACTCTCTTGATAAAAGACCTCGTGATAGAAGAAAAAAGAGAACTAAAAGAAAAGGATGTGATTTGTAATTGCAATGCGGTTAGCTATGGTGAAATTTTAAGGGCTATTAAAGAAGGTGCCAAAAGCCTTGAAGATATACAAAGGATGACAAAAGCCTCCACTTCCTGCGGTAGCTGTGCCACATTGATAGAAGCTATACTCAAAGAGCATGTAAAGATAAAACCTCCAAGAGTGAACAAGGTGGAAGAGTATAAAAGGGAGAAACATCCTTTTGAAAGGGACCTACTCAGGAAGCTTAAAGAATGGAAAGATTGGCAGGAAATACCAGAGATAGATAGGGATATGGGACTTAAGTGGTACGGTATATTCTATAGGAAAGCGACACCTGGCTACTTCATGGTAAGGATAAGAATAACTCATGGAAAACTTACCTCTGAGCAAGCAAGGATAATAGCCCACCTATCAAAAAAGTACGGGCGGAACGAGATAGACCTTACCTCAAGACAGCAGATACAGCTAAGATGGATAGACCTGAAAGACCTTCCGGAAGTCTTAGAAGCTGTAGAGAGAGTGGGTTTAACAACCCTGCAAACAGGTATGGACAACATAAGGAACATCACGGGAGACCCCCTATCAGGACTTGTGGAAGATAGTATCATAGATACTATACCCATAGCAAAGAGGATCACTGAAGTATTTTTAGGGAAAAAGCAGTACGCAGACTTACCAAGAAAGCTCAATTTAGCCCTTCTTGGTTCAAAGGTGGATGCCATAAATTGCAAATACAATGACTTGTGCTTTTACCTTGCAAAAAAAGAAGGTACAGCAGGTTTTAATGTGTGCGTGGGTGGTAAGATGGGTTCGGGTGGACCTACTCCTGCCTTTGACTTAAATGTATTTGTGAGACCTTACGAAGCTGTGGACATAGCCAAAGCGGTATTTGAGCTCTACTCGGATATGGGAGACAGGGAAGATAGAAACAAAAACAGGATCTACTTTTTGGTTAAAGAGTTAGGCGTAGAAGGTTTTAGAAGGGAGCTTGAAAGAAGAGTTTTAAAAAACTTATGGAGTAAGGGAGAGGAGCTTGTAGAGAAAGTGGGCGAACGCTTAGGGATAATAGAGCAAAGAAATGGACTTTATGCAGTTAGCCTTGTGGTACCTGCAGGAATGTTTACGGGAGAAGATCTAGAAAGAATTGCATTCCTTGCAAAAAGATACGGCAGTGGTGAGATAAGGCTTTCCGTTTACCAAAACCTTTATATAATTAATGTACCAGAAGAAAACCTTTCCCAACTTCTCTCTGACGATATATTTGAAAAATACAGTGTAGCAGACACACCTTACTTTCAAGGTCTTATTGCATGTCAAGGCAGTAAAACCTGCGCCTTTGGAGTTATAGAAAACAAGCCTGACGCCATAAGGCTTGCAAATTACCTTTCTAAAAACCTGCCAAGATATGAACCTATTAGAATGCATTGGTCTGGTTGCGCCAAAGGTTGTGGTCAACACGGTGCTGGAGATATTGGTTTTGTGGGGACGAAGATAAAGGTAAACGGAGAAGTAAAGCTTGCTGTGGATGTATTTTTAAGGGGTGAAAAGATAGATACGGTGCCTCTGGATAACTTACATCTTTATATGGAAAGGCTTTTAAGAACTGGGAGGGTATAGAAAGTAATAAAAAAAAGTTAACATCTCCGATGATCTTTATCATAAACTTAAATATTGCTGGTCTTTATATTATCATATCATGAATAATAATATTAAAAAGTGTTGTAAGGTGCTTGTCATGGTGAATATAATAATAGGAATAATTCTATTTTTTATCTGCACAAAGGTAGTTTTTTCACAGGATGTTTCTAAAGAAGAGCTTGATAAGTTAATATCCACCTTTGTTAAAGAGAGATCGCAGAAGGGTTCCTTTTTTATAAAAGACCCGAGAAGTGGCAAGGATATAGAACTCATTTTCATAGGACCTCGTGAGATCTTTAGACATATACGCAATTATGGATACTTCGTTGATGTTTACTTTCATGAAAAAGAAGACCACAATAAAAAGTGGGATATAGACTTCTGGATAAGGAATGAGGGTGGTAAGCTGGTAATAAAGGATGTGCAAGTACACAAGGTACCTGAAAAAGTTGGCGGTGAGTGGTTTATGGTTACCGTAGAACCATTACCTTGGTGGTGGCAACAATCTTCTGGTGAACATGGAGGGGAACCTATTGCGAGGGGTGACTGGAAGGCATGGGCTGTAAAAGCCGCAATTCACGAATACATAGCTGATAAAGTAAGTAAAGATAAAGCTTTTATAATTAAGGATCCAACAACAGGCGAGGATGTAAAGCTTGAACTCGTTGCTATACACGATCCTGTCAGAAAATTTCCAAAGAAGGGTTTGTACTTTGCCTGTGCTGATTTTCGTCCAGTAGATGGTCCCGGAGATAAACTTTATGATATAGATATCTTTTTGAAAAATGAAGGTGGTAAGTTGAGCGTTGCGGATGTAAAAGTTCATAAAGTACCTGTCTTTCAGGATGGAAGATGGGTAAAAAAGGCACTCTTTTACTATAAAGATGAAGATATAGTGGAGCTTCCATGAATAAGGTGATCATTGGTATACTATTTATGGTAGGATTTTCCATTGCGGATAAACTTTACTTTCTTGATGTTTACGGCACTGACTGTGAAATGTGTCCTGTAGCTGTCAGAAAGGGTCTTTTGAGGTTGAGAGGGATAAAAGATGTAAAGGCAAGCGATATAGATTTTGAAAAGAATATAACTAAATTCATCACACTTTCTGACGATGGGCTCAGACCAGATGATATACTTGAGAGCGTAAAAGAAACCGGTAAAATTGTAGGTAAACCATACAGAGGAAAGATCACTGGCGTAAAGGATATCAAATGAAGCTTCGCAACTTTAAGAGCTTCAAGAAAGTCATTATTCAAAATGAAGATAAAGGTAAACGGAAAAGTAAAGCTTGTTTATATGGAAGGGCTTTTGAGAACTAGGCAAACTAATGTTTAATTTACTACAGTGTGTGTACTCTTTTGTAATATTTCTTACACTTTTCCCCCAAAATTCTTTACACCTATGCTGGCATCTTTTTTGCAATAAAGAATGTTAGAAGGAGGTAAGAAAATGAAGTTGGTTAGAGCCTTTATAAGACCGGAAAAGGAACAGGATATAGTCCTCGCTCTTGAGGGTGCCGGTTTTCCAGCTCTTACAAAGATGTCTGCTATGGGTAGGGGTAAACAGAAGGGGCTGAAGATAGGAAATGTTGTGTATGAGGAACTTCCTAAAACTCTGCTGTTGATAGCGGTGAAGGATGAGGAGGTTGATGAAGTTGTAAATATTATACTGGACAGAGCAAGGACAGGAAACATAGGAGATGGGAAGATATTCGTAAGCCACATTGAAAGAGCTATAACCGTAAGAACTGGAGAGGTGGAGACATGAAGGAGATCTGGGCTATTATCAGAAGAGAAAAGTATGCAGAGACAAAAAGGGCTTTAGATACCATAGGATGCGGGGCCATGAGTATACATTCTGTGTGGGGCAGAGGTAAACAAAAAGGTTTCGTTATGTCTGACATAGAAGGTGAGATAGCAACTTACGCAACCAACGCACCAAAACTCGTACCTACCCCCTCTAGTTTTGCTACAGAGGGCGCTACTCTTACAAAACCAGTAGTTTATATTCCCAAAAGATTGTTGGTGATGATCGTTCCGGACGAAAAGGTTGAAGAAGTTGTAGAAACCATAGTGAGGGTCAACAGGACAGGAAATATAGGAGATGGAAAGATATTTGTGATGCCTGTAGAGGAAGCAATAACTGTCAGAACGGGGAAGAGAGAACTTTAGGAGGTGAGTGATGAAAGCTATTTTTAGAAAGAATAGCAATGGGACGCTTGAGGTTTACATACCCAAAAAGGATGTTGAAGCATTGGTTTTAGAAGAAATTGAAAAAGAGGGCGTGTGGGGTGGTACATTTAAGCTCTCTAATGGATGGGTGATAAAGGTAGCACCTTTTGACATTGAGCCGAGGTTCCCCATAACCTTAGAAGTTAAAAAAGTAGACCAGTAAGGAGGTGTTATCATGAGCGGATGTCACTCAAAGCAATGTGGAGTTGGAAGTGATGAGTTATCTTTTTTACCAGAATCAGTGAGGAAAAAAGTGGAAAATCACCCATGTTATTCTCAAGAGGCACACTACTTTTATGCTAGAATGCATGTCGCAGTGGCTCCTGCATGTAATATACAATGTAACTATTGCAATAGAAAGTACGATTGCGCTAATGAATCAAGGCCAGGTGTTGTGAGCGAACTTTTGACCCCAGAAGAAGCTGCAAAGAAAGTTTTGGCAGTAGCCATGGAAATACCACAGATGACCGTTGTAGGTATCGCCGGACCTGGCGATCCTTTAGCAAATCCTGATAAAACATTTAAAACTTTTGAACTTATAAAAGAAAAGGCGCCGGATATAAAGTTGTGCCTTTCAACAAACGGTCTTAACCTACTTGACTATGTGGACAGGATAAAGGAATTGAATGTAGATCATGTAACTATAACTATAAACGCAATAAGCCCTGAAACTGCTTCCAAAATATACCCTTGGATTTTTTACAACCACAAAAGGTATAAAGGTATTGATGCTGCAAAAATACTTCTTGAGCGCCAGTATGAAGGGTTAAAAGCCTGTGTGGAAAGGAATATCCTCGTAAAGATAAACACCGTTTTTGTTCCCGAGATAAACGGAGAAGATATAGAAGAGTTATCCAAAAAAGTTAAAAATATGAGTGCCTTTCTTCACAACATAATGCCCTATGTGGAAGGTGACGGAACCGCTTTTCAAAAGATGGGGATAAAACCTCCAACACCTTACCAGCTTAAAGAAATTCAGGAGAAGATCGAGAACTATATGTCTCTTATGAGACACTGTAGGCAGTGCAGGGCGGACGCAGTAGGCCTTTTGGGTGAAGACAGAGGGCAGGAATTTACAAAGGATAAGATAAGTAAGTTTGAGATAAGATACGATCCAGAATTCAGGAAGGCTATACACGGGGAGATAGAAAAAGAGAGGGAAAAGGTGAGAAAGGCGAGGGAGATGCTCCGCTTTCAGGAAGAAGGCGATAAAAAAGTGCTCGTGGCAGTTGCAAGCAAGGGCAACATGCTGGTGAATGAACACTTTGGAACTGCGAAGGAATTTCTGATTTACGACAAAAGGTATAAAGTTTATACATCACAGGAAAGTTACACCTTACTGTCACGGTTCTATATCCTGCCTTGATGGGGAGAATATACTTGAGGATACCATATCCAAAATTTCCGACTGTAAGGCAATAATTGCTGCCAAGATAGGGTTTGAGCCTAAGGATATCTTAGAACCAAGGGGTATACAATGTATCGATGAATTCGCATACTTACCCATACCGGAAGCTCTGGCAAGATATTACGAAAAGTACATAATGAAGAAGGAAGTAGTGGAGGCTTAAAATGGCTATGCAAATAGACAAGGAAAAATGCATATCCTGCTATGCCTGTGAGCAGGAATGTCCTACGAAAGCAATAAGTTACGACGAGGACGGAAAATTTGAGATAGACCCTTATACATGCGTAGAGTGCGAAGGCTTTTACGAAGAACCCCAGTGTGTTGCGGTATGCCCTGTAGACGGATGTATAACAAGGCTGGAGGAGAACAAATGGGCATTTTAGAAGAACTACAAAGGCTAAAAGATGCTGAGGACTTTTTTGACTATTTTGGTATAGACTACGACGAACGGGTGGTTAAGCCTTACAGACTTCACATACTTAAGAAGTTCAGCCTATATGTTAAGGAGATTTTTGAATCTCAAAAGGAGCTGGACGACGAAAAGCTTCGCATAATGTTAAAAGAGGGTCTTAAAAAAGCCTACGAAACCTTTTTAACTTCAAACCCCATAAAGGAGAGAGTCTTCAAAGTTCACAAAGATACCATGCCTTTAAGAGATGATGGAAAGAAAGTTTAATGTGGGAGATATTGTAAAAACAAGGAAAAGGATAAAAAATGATGGTACTTTCCCGGGACTACCGTGGGATGCTAAGATACTTGATAAAGGGGAGGAAGGTGTTATTGTAGATGTAGGCTTATTTTTGTTAACTAAAACTATCTACACAGTCTATTTTCCAAGATTAGGGATTTTTGTAGGATGCCTTGAACACGAACTGGAGACAGTAAATGAACAGGAAGCAGGTAATGTTTAAAGGAACAATTGTAGAGCTTGATGTGGGGGAGTTCTTTGCGGATGTTGCGGTAAAATTTCGGAACATGGAGGTCAGAATGATCATCCCGAGAACTACCGTTGACGAATGGGGTTTAAAAATGGGCGATAAGGTTTATGTGTTAATAGAAAAGGGCAACGCATATCTGTTTAAAAGATAGGGCTTTCTTACTCTTCTACCACTATGGAACTGCTGGGGCATGCTTCAACAGCTTTTAAGACTACTTCCCTGTGAGTTTCATCAGGACTGCTGTTTAAAACCACCGCGATTCCCTTCTTTATAATGAAAATATCAGGAGCTAACTCAGTACAGAGTTTCAAGACCTCGCAGCCTGTACATGTATCCTTATCCACAAACATCTTCATGCCTGAACCTCCATATGCGTAAAGCACTTTTTGGGACACACCCTTGAACATGCTTCACAACCTATGCAGTTATCCGGGTTGGCTATATCCATGTAAGGCTTTATGTCCTCATCGTTGTCTTCATCCTGTTCAACCAAAGAGAGAACATCTCTACCACAAACCTTATAACATCTCCCACAGCCTATGCAGTTATCTTTATCTATGCTAAATACATATCTCGGTATCCACTCCTTACCGCCCCTTGTTGTAAATACCCTCATGTCTTGCTCCTCTCTTCAAGTATTTTTTTAGCTTTGTGATAAAGCCTGTGGACTTCGTAAACATCCTGAGCAACCTTGGGTATTTCCTCCCATCTGTGGGGTAGTCCTTCCTCCGCAAGGTCGTGGAGCGTGGTAGCGGACTTTACCGCAAGCATTCTCAGTTTCTTCACCTCTTCCTTCAGCTCCTCTAAGCTCATGGATCTAAGCCTTTCCTCTTCAGGGTGGCATATAGACATCTGAATGCTCACATCCGCACCTTCCTTGCAAGCTCCTGCACAACTCTTTTCCATCAGTATCCTTTGGTCGCACATGTTTAACCTCCTTTTCATCTTTATGCAATATTTATGCCAAAAGTTTTTAAGTATTTTTAGTATTGTTTATTACAGTCTTTGTGCTATTTCTTACAGAGTTTGTTAGCCTTTTCCGAATAAAGACCAAAAGCTAAGGCAGCTTTTGAACCTACAACCTCAGGGTCAAAGGGTAGGTAAGTCCTTTTTGATTTTGTAAGACCATCTATATGTATGCTTGACTTGTTTGTGAAGGCATTCTTGCCTATCAGCGGTTTATTGGGTGCCAGATGGATGTTTGTCATGTCTATAAAATAGTTCACAATTTCGTACAATCTTTTTACATTTATGCCAGTGTGAACTCCTTGTATTAGCTGAAGGTAAAAGACTACTTCCTCAAGCGGGGTTATACCACACCTTTCACCCAAACCGAGCAAGGACGCGTTTATGTACTTAGCCCCCGAAAGGAAGGCGGTAATGGAGTTTGCCGTTGCCATACCAAAATCGTTGTGAAAGTGTACCTCCACGTCCAAAAAGGAGGAAGCGGTCTTTACTAGTTCGTTGGTCTGTAATGGGTTTAACACACCCACTGTGTCCGAAAGTCTTACTCTATCAGCACCTTCTTCTCTTATGCATTCAAGGAGCTTTATAACGAATTCTCTATCAGCACGAGAGACATCCTCAAAACCTACGGAAAGATAGAGTTTTTTGGACTTTACATAGGGAATTATTTCCTTTAGAAGCCTTACAATGTAGTCCCTGTCCTTATTTAGCTTTTCCTTTATCATGAAATCTGAAACAGGAATGGCAATCTCCAGTTTTTTAACGCTGCACTCTAAGGACGCTTCCACATCCCTTATGTTAGCCCTGTTCCAAACGATCACCTTATCACCATGCTGGCTTCTGGCAAGGTATTTTATATAATCCCTCTCTTCTTCGCTGTGAGCAGGAACGCCCACTTCCAGCTCGTGGATACCCGTTGAAGACAGTAAGAAGAAAAGCTCCTTTCTTTTTTCGTAGGTGAGTTCTAGCGAAGCTGACTGCATACCTTTTCTTAGAGTAGTATCTGTGATAAAGACTCTCATAGCGCACTCTCCACACTTGCAAGAATACTTTTCACAGCCCCTATAAAGGTTTTTATCTCCTTCAAAGAGGTAAAAGGTTGTATCCTAAAGGAAAGGATATCGTCAAAGCCCGTTTTGTGCTTTAGCCTGTCTTTTATCCTGTTTGCAATACAGGGGGAAGAATAGCCTAAGAAAAAGCCCTTCTTTTCCATAAAGGACATGATCATCTCCGCCTCAAGTCCATTAAGACCGAAGGAAAATAAACCTGGTGCCTTCCACCCCTTCTTAAAAATAGGTTGTGGAAAGATCATGCCTTCTACATAACCATCACAGGCAGTGATGTTTTCCTCTATAGCCCTCCGCCATTCGGAGAGGATTTTTATCGATTGGGACATGGCATATATTCCAAAGAGGTTTTCTTCCCCTGCCCTCAGTCCCCTCTCTTGGGTTCCACCCTCTATGATAGGCTTTAGCCTTATGCCTTTTTTAAGATAAAGGATCCCTACTCCCTGAGGTCCAAGGAGGGACGGTCCGTCAAAGCTTGCCATATCAAGAAGTTCTACATCTACCACCATATCTGGATAGTAAAGTCCCCAAAAGTCAAAGTGACAGAGTGTTTTTGGATTGGTTTCTTTTACTACCTTTACTATCCCTACTATGTCCCTGAGAGCTGCAGTTTCTCTGCACACTGCTCCCATAGTAACCATCAATGTATCTTCTTTCACATGCTCTCTTATCAGTTCTGGATCTATCCAGCCATATCTGTCAGTGGTAAGGTATAGAACATTCAGGCCTTCCTTTTCTAAAGTTTTTAGGGGGTGAGTTATAGAGGGATGTTCGAAGTCGGTTGTTATTACGCTTCCCCTCTTACTGGAAAGATACCCTTTTATAGCAAGGTTGTTACTTTCTGTAGAGCTTGATGTAAACAAAACCTCCGAACTATTAATCCCCAGGAACTCCGCAACTGCTCCCCTCGATCTGACGAGTAATTCCTTTGATTTTGTTGAAAGTGCGTTTAAGCCCGAGGGGTTTACAAAAAAGTATAACAGAAACTGGGATAATTCCTCCATCACCTGGGGAAAGGGTTTTGAAGAATTGGGATCAAACATCATAGACCAGCTCCCCCATAGAAAGTTTGATAAGTGTTTCTTTTTTTTGTTTACCATCTTTGTCCCAGCCAAAGGCTTCGTAAAATTCGTCAAGCATCTCATTCAGCTCTTCCTGGGTGGTTATGTATCCTCTTTCCGAAGCTTCCTTCTTTATTCTATTCGGTAGCGCATCCTTCTCTCTGGTGAAGCCCTCCCTTACATTGAAAAGTCTTTCAAGTGTGTAGATTCTTTCTCCTATTCTGTATAGATCTTCCATCTGCAGTTCCCAATCCATGACTGCGTTTACCATTTCTAAAATCTTTTCATTGAGCTTTAGTCCTACGACCCTCTCTGCGCTAAGGCAGTATATTATGCTGTTTACCACACTCGTCCAAACGGCAAGGTCTTTGCTAATCTTCCCTTTATCCTTCGGGTTTGCAAACGGTATTATGTTGTTTTCTTCGATGCCAGGTCTTATATCGCAGTGAACGGGACCACGGTTAGAAACAGCATAACCCAAAGCCTGCGTTTTTACAGCCCTCGGCGAGTGTCCAGCTATCTCCATGCCCTTTACTGTCATAAGAAAGTCCCCACCTACACCGAGTATTTGGCTAGCCCTTTCAGAACCCTCCGCTAGTATGTTTCCTATCCCCTCCCTAAAAGCTATCTTTTTGAGCAATCTTTTTACGTCACGAGTGTTTCCAAAGCGAAGGTCAAGGCCGTCAAAGTCTTCCCTGTTTAAAATTCCCCTTTCATAACACTCCATAGCCCAAGCCACAACACCACCTGTCTGAATCTGTCCGAGTCCTAACTCGTCTGTTAACCTATCCAAGCTTATAAGTTCGTTCAAGTTTCCGTTTCCTATTAGAGTCCCCATAGCAAATATGCCCTCGTATTCAGGTCCAACAGTAAAAGTATCTTTACTTACAGAGTACTTGCCGCAGGGAACTATACATCCAAAGCAAGACACATCCTTTACCACCTTTTCTCTTAAAGCTTCGCCACTAATGTTTTTTGCAGGATCAAAGGTTTCCTTCTGCCAGTTATAAGATGGCAAAGCGCCGAGATATTGAAGATGCATAACACCCGCTGCTGTTCCAAACTTGATAAGGTTTTTGACGCCAGGATGTTCGTAAACCGACTTTTCAAAGGCTTTAACGAAGTTTATAAGTCTTTCCGGATTGAGAGGTCTTACCACTTTACTACCTCTGATGGTTATAGCCTTGACCTTCTTTGATCCAAGAACAGCCCCCATGCCTCCTGTGCCTACAGCTCTCAAATCTGATATAATACAAGCATACCTGACAAGATTTTCACCCGCTGGACCTATAACAAGGGTTTTTATGTCTTCACCGAGCTTCTCTTTGAGTTTTTGTTGTGTTACACTCGTCAAAGATCCTCTTAAGTTTTCAGCATTTAATAAGTAAACCTTGTCATTTTCTATATGGATGTGTATCCACTCTTGAGAAGAGCCAACTATTATAAGCCCATCCCATCCTGCGAACTTTAGTTCCTGTCCAAACTCTCCACCACAAAATCCTTTTGTAAAACCATCTGTTTGAGGTGATTTAGAAACAACGCAGAATTTGGAAGCCATAGGGACGAGGGTACCATTTGCAGGACCCGTATTTATAATTAAGGGGTTCTCTCCGGATAGTGGGTCAACACTTTCTTTGCACAATTTATACAAAAGATAAGCACCTATACCGTTTCCCCCCAAGTATTTTCTTACAATGTCCTCGTTTACATGATAAGCATCCCATTTCCTCTCCGTAAGGTTTATAAAAAGGTACTTTCCCCACCAACTCATGATGAAACCTCCAGCGCACTTAACTTACAAAAATCAAGGCAGTAAAAATCCGTACAGGTCATGCAAAACCTTGATCTGTAAGCTACTGGTTTATTACCTATATCCGTTACAATCTCTATTGAAGAATATCTGGGGTTAAAACCTCCCGTTTTGTAGAAAGAACATGCTAACATGCACCTTTTACAACCAGAACATAGATTGAGGTTTACTTTTATCATGTTCACTCCCCTGCTGTGGGAAAGGTTATAACCAGTTCGTCATCCTCACTGACAGGTTCCTCTAAATTTTGAATTACTCTTCCGTTCAGTATGAAAAGTATACCTTCCCATATCCCGTCTCCGCTGTAGAGTGGATTACCAATACCTTTACGCTTTGCAACTTCATTCAGAACTTCTCTAACAGAAGTTACCTCACCGATCTTTACAATCTGCTCTCCGGCTATATACCCTAAGTAACCCAACAGCCTTACCATCATAGCAATTTATAATTACGCAATTTTTATGCCTAATCTTTTGATACTCAATTTGTAATCTTTGTGACAAAAATTGTAATTATTCTTACAAAAGCGGAGGGACCCTTATAGGCACAAAAGTTGCATATATTATTACTGTAATGAATACAAGCGAAGGTTATTACAATGAGTACAGATGAAACCCTAAAAAAATTTATGAGGACCGAAATCAATCTTCTTTACAACTTATCTAAAAGATTCGTTAGAGTAGAGACACATCCCGAACAGCTTATACTTGATGTGGTGCGTATGCTAAGCGACATAGAAGGTATAGAAAGAATAGCTTTCTATGTTGCCGAAAGTGACCAATCAAAGATATCCTTGGTCTCCAGCGTAGGCGTAGAGGAAAAAAGCATAAGACTTAGCAAAAGGGAAGGTGTGGTGGGTTTTATCTTCAAACAAGGATATCCGGTTGTAATCAAAAACTTAGCTGAAGAACCATTGTTTCTTAACAAAATTAAAAGAGCGGATTTAAGTGATGTGAACTTTATAGGTGTTCCTATAAAATACGAGGATAGAGCTGTAGGAGTTATAACTGTAGATGTGAATAAAGGTTTTGTTGCCACAGCGAATCTAGTTGACCTTTTGGTTATGGTATCAAACCTTATTGGAAGTTATATATACACCTACATAAGGCTAAAAGAAAGGGAGGATGTTTTCAAAGAGGAGATAGCCGCCCTTAGAAGCGAATTGATGAAAAAATTCAAACTTGAAGGGTTTGTGGGCGTAAGTAAAGCCTATTACAGCATCATAAAGCAAGTTTTGAAGATAGCGGAGCTTGATGTAACTGTGATGATAAGGGGAGAATCCGGAACTGGGAAAACTACTTTAGCAAAGGTCATACACTACCTTTCACCTAGAAAAAACAAACCATTTATAGAAATTAATTGTTCAGCGATACCTACTGAACTTCTTGAAGCGGAGCTTTTTGGTTACGAAAAGGGAGCTTTTACTGGTGCTTACACCACCAAAATGGGTAAAGTGGAGATAGCAAATGGTGGGACGCTCTTCTTTGATGAGATAGGAGATCTAAATTTGACGCTTCAGGCAAAGCTTTTAAGATTTATGCAGACAAAGGAGTTTGAAAGGTTAGGAAGTAACAGGACTATCAAGTCTGATGTAAGAATAATAGTCGCTACTAACAAAAACCTTGAGGATATGGTAACTAATGGTGAGTTTAGAGAAGACCTTTACTACAGAATAGCCGTCTACCCCATATACATACCTCCCTTGAGAGAAAGGAAAGAGGACATTCCCATGCTGGTTGAATACTGCATAAAACAGATAGGCAGTATGATGGGAAAGAAGTTAAGAATAAATAAGGATGCCTTAGGAATACTGACTTCTTGCGATTTTCCTGGAAATGTAAGAGAACTTATCAGCTGTCTTACAAGAGCTGCTATATCCTCAAGTACGGGTATTATACAGCCTGATGACATATCCTGCATAGGCTCAGGCGTATGCTTTTCCCATCTGATAAAGTATAGTTATGCTGACAAAGATAATCATGTAGTAGAGGAAAAAACGAAGCATGAAGAGAAAGAGATTCCAAAAGACGAAAAGACCAAAATAATAGAGGTCCTTGAAAGAGTTGGATATGTTCAGGCAAAAGCTGCAAGACTGCTCGGTATGACTGTAAGACAGCTCAATTACAGGATAAAGAAATACGGCATAGAAATAAAGAAAATATAACACAGCAAAATCTGCTATCTTTGTTACAAAGCTTTGTAAGGTTTGAATCAAAGATTACAAAACCAAAAAAGAAAGTAAAGCCTTGATGGATCTGCATTTTATTGAAAGTCCCTTCTTTGGCACGGTTTTTGCAGAAAATAGGTTAGAAAACGTTGAAAGGAGGTATAGACATGAGACAGATAGCTATTTACGGAAAGGGTGGAATAGGAAAGTCCACCACGACACAAAATACGGTTGCAGCTCTTGCTGAGGCCGGCAGGAAATGCTTTATAGTTGGCTGTGATCCAAAAGCTGACTCCACAAGGTTAATTCTGCATGTCAAAGCTCAAAGCACCGTAATGCATTTAGCAGCGGAAAGGGGTGCTGTGGAAGACCTTGACTTGGACGAAGTCATGTTAGTTGGTTTTGGTGGTATTAAGTGTGTAGAATCTGGCGGTCCTGAGCCAGGCGTCGGTTGTGCGGGAAGAGGTGTCATAACTGCCATCAACTTCCTTGAAGAGAATGGAGCTTTTGATGACGATCTTGATTATGTCTTTTACGATGTTCTTGGTGACGTCGTGTGTGGTGGTTTTGCTATGCCTATAAGGGAGGGTAAGGCTCAAGAGATATACATAGTTACTTCCGGAGAGATGATGGCAATGTACGCAGCTAATAACATATCAAAGGGTATTCTAAAGTATGCGCACAGCGGAGGTGTGAGGCTTGGTGGTCTCATATGCAACAGTAGAAATGTGGATAACGAACGAGAGCTTATAGAGGCTTTAGCGGAAAAGCTCGGAACTCAAATGATACACTTTTTACCAAGAAACAACATAGTTCAGGAGGCGGAACTGAGAAGAATGACAGTTATAGAGTATGCACCAGACCATCCTATGGCTGACGAGTACAGAACACTTGCCAAAAAGATAGAGGAAAACAGAAAGCTCTCCATCCCTACACCCTTGACTATGGATGAATTAGAACAACTTTTGGTTGAATACGGTATCATGAAGCCGGAAGAGGTGGCTTAAGGAGGTTTATCATGGGTATAGTTGTAGACAAGGAGACAGCCTTAAAGTTAGTGGAAGAGATACTCAGTCATTATCCAGCAAAGGCAAGGAAAGATAGAGCAAAACACATTGCTGTGGCTGATCCCGGAGAGGAAGGGTGTGTTCCTAAGTCCAACGTAAAGACAAGACCTGGGGTGATGACTATAAGAGGATGCGCTTATGCAGGCTCCAAGGGTGTTGTTTGGGGTCCTGTGAAGGACATGATACACATATCCCACGGTCCCGTTGGCTGCGGATATTACTCAAGAGCTGGAAGGAGAAACTACTACATAGGAACCACGGGAGTTGATACCTTTGTAACTCCCCACTTTACTACTGACTTTCAGGAGAGAGATATAGTCTTTGGCGGTGACAAAAAACTTGAGAAAGCTATATACGAGCTAAATCAGCTCTTCCCTCTAAACAAGGGCATAACGATACAATCCGAATGTCCCATAGGTTTGATAGGGGATGACATTGAGGCAGTTGCAAGAAAGACATCGAAGGAGATAGGTAAGGTAGTTGTACCAGTGAGATGTGAAGGCTTCAGAGGGGTTTCTCAGTCTCTTGGTCACCACATAGCTAATGACTCTATGAGAGACTGGATTTACGAAAAGGGTGTAAAAGGGAAGGATATAGAACCAAGTCCATACGATGTCGCCATATGGGGAGATTATAACATAGGTGGCGATGCGTGGGCTTCAAGGAAAATCTTAGAAGCTATGGGACTTAGGGTTGTTACTCAGTGGTCGGGGGATGGAACGCTTAGCGAGGTGGCAAATGCCGTGAGAGCTAAGTACATACTGGTTCACTGCTACAGGTCTTCTAATTACTTGGCAAGATACTTTGAAGAAAAGTTTGGTATTCCTTGGATAGAATATAACTTCTTCGGACCCACACATTGCATCTATGAGAAAGATAGCCAAGCTCTTTGATGAGAGAGTGCAGGAAAGGACAGAAGAGCTCATAGAGAAAGTTTACAAACCGAGACTGGACAAAGTTATAGAAAAGTACAGGCCGAGGCTTGAGGGCAAAACGGTGCTTCTTTATGTAGGCGGTTTAAGACCGAGGCATATAATTACCGCCTTTGAGGACCTGGGCATGAACGTGGTAGCTACAGGATACGAGTTTGCCCACCAAGATGACTATCAGAGGACACTTCACTACATAGACAGAAACACTACCATAATAGTAGACGATGCTACCGCTTACGAGATAGAAGAGCTTACCAGAAAGCTAAGACCCGATCTGGTAGCCTCGGGTATAAAGGAAAAGTATCAAGCACAGAAGATGGGTGTACCCTTCAGGCAGATGCACAGTTGGGATTACAGCGGACCATATCATGGCATAGAGGGTTTTGAAATATTCGCAAGGGATGTGGATATGGCGATAAATGGTAACGTGTGGAAGTTTTTAAAGGCTCCTTGGGAACAGTAAAAAGGAGGTAAAAGCTATGGGTATACATCATGAGCTGAACATAAAGGATCATCTTGAGTGCTTCAGGAATGATGAATTTAAGGAAATGATACAGAATAAAAGGAAAAACTTCGAGAACTGGGTAGGTGAAGAGAAGGTCAGAGAGGTAGCAGAATGGACAAAAAGCTGGGAATATAGGGAGCTGAACTTCAAGAGGGAAGCTATATCTATAAATCCCGCTAAGGCATGTCAGCCTCTTGGGGCACTCCTCTGTGCCCTTGGCTTTGAAAAAACCTTGCCCTTTTCTCATGGTTCACAGGGATGTGTGGCATACTTCAGGACACATATGGCGAGACACTTTAAGGAACCCATACCTATGGTATCCACATCTATGACGGAGGATGCTGCTGTGTTTGGAGGTCAGAACAACCTGCATGAAGGACTTCAGAATGCCATAGCCCTGTACAAACCAAAGATGATAGCAGTAAACACAACCTGTATGGCTGAGGTGATAGGGGATGATCTAAACAGCTTTATAAATAATGCAAAAGAGAAAGGGTTAATACCTGTGGACTTTCCTATACCTTTTGCCCATACACCTTCCTTCGTTGGTTCTCATATTACCGGGTATGACAACCAGATGAAGGGCATTCTTCAGTACATGACTGAGTACTTTGAGAAGTATGGCGTAGACAATGTAGATAAGTATGACCCAGATGAGGGTGAGTTTTACGAGCAAGGCGGGCTTTTAACATGGCTTAAACAGAACAGTTCAAAAGGAGGTGAGTAAAATGGGTGTCTTGAACTTTATATTGGGTTTTCATACATACCTGGATGACTATAAAGAAGTCAAAAGGATAGTGAGCGAGTTTGGAGAAGACTGCATTATTCTCTCCGACCCATCAGAAAATCTTGACTCTGGGCTAAAAGGAGAATACAACCTTTACAACGGTGGTACTTCACTAAAGGATATATACAAAGCCAAATTGTCCCTTGCTACTATTGCCTTCCAAAAGTATTCTACAGAAAAAACGAGAGAGTATATAGAAAAGGTTTGGAAACACCCCACCTATGTAGTTAGACCTTACGGAGTACAAGGAACGGACGAGTTTTTACAGCTTATCTCAAACCTAACAGAGAAACCTATACCAGAAAGTCTAATTAAAGAAAGACAAAAGCTCCTTGATGCCATGGCAGACTCTTACTACTGGATACACGGTAAAAGGTTCGCTCTATGGGGAGATCCGGACTTTGTTTACGGAATAACATCCTTCTTGCTAGAGCTTGGAGCGGAACCAGCTCACATTCTCTGCACCAACGGAAACGAAGAATGGGCAGAAGAGATAAAAGAATTATGTTCTAAGTTTGACAACGGAAAGTATGCTCAGATTTTTCCCGGTAAAGACCTTTGGCATATGAGAAGCCTTCTCTTTACTGAACCAGTGGACTACATGATAGGCACCTCTTATGGAAAGTTTCTTTGGAGAGATACAGGAACACCTCTCATAAGGATAGGATATCCAATATTTGACCGACACCATCTTCACAGGTATGGAATACTCTTTTACAGAGGAGCCTTAAACTTATTAGTGTGGATAGTTAACACCATCTTAGATGAGATAGATAGAAAAACCATACATATAGCAGAAACTGACTATAGCTTTGATCTTATAAGGTGATGTCATGGATGCCTTGGAGAAGCTAAGAAGGTATCTACCTGCAGGTTATGTAGAGGAACGCAAGTATAGTGCAAAAGAAAATATACTACCAAGTAAGTTTTGCGGGGAGGGCCTTTGCATAATCTCTAATGGAGTTGCGGAACTTTGCATAAAAAGTAAAGTTTCTAAGAGAACCCTTGATATTATGCTTCCGGGCGATATCTTTGGCTTTATGTCTGATATCAGCCTTATGAAAAATTTTACAGTCATTGCTCTCACAAGCGTTAGCTTGTTTTATGTTAATATGGACAACTTAAAAGGCTCGGAAACGAAAATCCTATCCTCGTTCTTGACATCTTTTCTTTAGCTCTATCAAAACAGGCTTACCTATATGAGGTTTTGGCAACTTTACGTAAACCCAAAGCTAAAGACAGGATAAGGAGTTTTCTGAGTTTGTTAGCGAAGATTGTCGAAGAGAAGAAAACAAATCTCATAATAAAGAGGAAACAAATAGCAGGTATAACGGGGCTTAGCTACGAGAATGTAGTAAGGACAATGAGTAGGATACAAAAACAAGAAAGCAGGAGGGTCAGGCTATGGTAGTTGATGAAAGGACAGCAGAAGAGTTTATGAAGGAAGTGGTAAATCAAGTAAGAGCTTACGACACATACGGCACTTGGGAAAAAAGGGGCGACGAGGACCTGCTCAAGGAGTTCTTGAAGGGGGAAACGAACAAGCCTGCATCTTTTAACTTCGGCGGGCACTGTGCAGTTGACCCAAAGGCGATGCTAAAGATATATGCCTACTTCAAGGCTTTAGGGGTTGTTATAGAAAGACGTTCTAACATCCTGACCTCTACGGTCATAAACATGGACGATGAGGGAAACGGCAATGTTATAGTCTACTCGGGAAGGCTTGTCCTTGTAAATAAGACCATAAGAGATGCAAATAGGTTTGGCTTTAAGTCCCTTGAGGATATGGCAAAGCAGGGGTTGAAGATGATAGAAAAGGCTACGCAGCTGCTTGAAAAGTACGAAGAGGTAGCAAGGCTATGATGATCCCTTTTAAACCTTATGGATATTCTAAGGAAGAGATGGCATCCGCTGTGGAGGCTATGAGCCATCCATACTTCTTTTCTGGACTTATAAGGCGTGAGCTTGAGGACTTTTTCTGTCAAAAAACTGGTAGAAGATACGCTTTAGCGGTAAAAGAGTTTATAACGCCCTTGCTAGAAGTGCTTGACTATATAGGGATAGGTAAGGGTTCAAAGGTCGTGCTTTCTCCTCTTTCTTACTTTAAACATTTCTCACCATACCTCAGGATTGCTGGATATGAACCTACTTACGCTGATGTAGAAAGATGGTTTCTCAATTTGGATGTAAAAAGGATGCCACAAGTACTGACTGAGGATATGAAGGTTCTTATCGTAAACAACTCTTTGGGCATTCCGGCCGATTGGGATGCAATAATGAAGCTTATAAAAGATAGAATCTTAATAGAGGATTCAAGGGAAACCATTTTCACAGAGTACAAGGGGAAACCAGCAGGCTCCTTTGGATACATATCTTTACTCGGCTTTTCTGATAGCTCAATAATAACCGGACATGGAGGAATTATCCTGACTGATGATAAACTTCTTTACCACAGGTTAAGAGAAAATGTGGAGCTTATGGACGATATAACATCTGCGTTAATCTTATCGCAGACTAAACACTTAGATGAAAAATTAAAAATAAGGAGCGAATTAGCAGGTTTGTATTCTCAACTCCTCATAAATATAGAAGGTCTTAAGCCACAGTTCCATCCCAAGTATGTCTCAAAAATGTGTTGGTCCTACTTTTGTATCCATCTTGGGAAAAGATATGCTGACAATGCAAGAGAGTTAATAAGAGAACTTCTCGCTGACGATGGAATAGAGGTTAGAGAGTATCCCATATCTCAGGACATAATAGAAGGTAGAAAAATTTCTTATCTCCACATAGCTCACGAAGTTGGAACGCGTGCTCTCCTTCTGCCTATTCATGAAGATATTACGGACGAAGATGTTTACTTTGTGTGTGAGAGATTAAAGGAGCATGTCGTACAAGTTGGTGCCGGTAGTATAGACCATTAGGAGGTAAAACATGAGAAACTTAGAAGATTTTTTCTTGGAGCCTGGGTGTAGCCACAACGGAGAGAAGACAGAGAAGGAGAGAAAGAAAGGTTGCTCTAAACCTCAACCTGGAAGCGCTTCCGGTGGCTGTGCTTTTGATGGTGCACAAATAACATTGCTCCCTATAGCGGATGCTGTCCATATAGTTCACGGTCCCATTGCGTGCGCTGGAAATTCTTGGGACAACAGAGGTACGCGCTCTTCATCATCCGATTATTATAGGATGGGTTTTACAACAGATCTAAATGAAATTAACGTTATATATGGAGGTGAAGAAAAGCTGCTGGATGCTATAAAAGAAGCTGCAGATAAGTATAAACCGCCTGCCGTGTTTGTGTATCAGACCTGTGTTCCCGCCATGATAGGGGATGACATAGTAAGCGTATGTAAAAGGGCCTCGGAAGAACTTGGATTACCTGTTATTCCTGTGGATTCACCGGGCTTTGCAGGAAGTAAAAATTTGGGCAACAAGTTGGCTGGTGATGCTCTATTTAGATATGTTATAGGCACAAGAGAGCCAAAGTACACTACACCTTATGATATTAATCTCTTAGGTGAGTATAACATAGCAGGGGAATTGTGGCAGATTATGCCCTTGTTCCAAGAACTCGGCATTAGGGTGCTTGCCTGTATAAGTGGGGATGCTAAGTATGAGGATGTGGCAGCTGCACACAGAGCTAAGGTAAATATGGTTGTATGTTCAAAAGCTCTTCTTAGCCTTGCGAGGAAAATGGAAGAAAAATATGGCATACCTTACTTTGAAGGTTCTTTTTATGGAATAAAGAATACTAGCGAGGCGCTAAGAAACTTTGCAAAACTCTTAGGCAGCGAAGAATTAATAGAAAAAACTGAGAAATTAATAGCAAAGAAGGAAGAGGAGACAAGACAGAAACTTAAACCTTATATAGAAAAACTCAAAGGCAAGAAGGTTCTCATAAATACGGGTGGTGTAAAGAGTTGGTCTATGGTTTCTCAGGTGCAAGAACTTGGGATGGTAGTTGTTGGAACAAGTTCTAAAAAAAGCACTAAAGAAGACAAAGAAAGAATGTTTAAGTTGTTAGGGGATGATGGGAAACTAATAGATGATCCTAACCCAAAGGAGCTTGTTAAACTTTGCAGAGAGCATAAGGTAGATGTGCTTATGGCAGGTGGTAGGAGTAAATTTGTTGCTATTAAAGAAGGTATTCCTTTCCTTGATACAAATCAAGAGAGGATAAAACCTTATGCAGGATATGATGGTATGATTGTTTTGGCTCAAGAACTTGTTAGAACCATATACAGCCCTGTATTTGATCTGTACAAGGAGCCTCCACCATGGCAGTATTAAGGAAATCAAACAAAGCGTGCTCGGTCTATCCTTTAAAGCTCAGCCAACCACTTGGTGCTGTTTACTTTTTCTTAGGTATTAAGGGCTCTATACCCTTAATGCATGGTTCACAAGGATGCGCAGCTTTTGCAAAGACCTTTCTCACAAGAAATTTTTCAGAAAACATCCCTATGCAAACAACTGCCCTATCCGAAATAGCAACTGTCATGGGAGGAGATGACAATTTGCATATAGCCCTTAAAAACATAATAGAAAGATACAATCCTGAACTTATTGGTATAGTATCAACTGGAGTGAGTGAAACAAAAGGGGATGACGTAGAAGGTTCAATAAAGAGATTTAAGGAACTTTATCCAGATTATGTTTACAAAAAGCTTATTTATGTTTCCACACCGGATTACGAGGGTTCTTTTCATGATGGATACAAAAAGGCTATACTATCTACAGTAAAAACCCTCGTAAGAAGAGCGTACAGCAAAAAAACTAAACGGATAAATGTGCTTTTAAGTTACTCTCTTACAGCAAAGGATGTGGATACAATAAAGGAAGTCATAGAAAGCTTTGGGTTAAAACCCATTATACTTCCAAATTTTTCCTCTTCCTTAGATGGAGGTTCTAAAGGCTTTTCCAGTATAACAGCTGGTGGGACGGATGTTGAAGAAATAGAGTTTATGTCCGCATCAGCAATCACTATAACTGTAGGAGAAAGTACAAAAGAAGCTGGAGAGTACTTAGAAAGTAAATTTATGATTCCCGCATTTTACTTTGAAAGCCTATACGGTCTTAAGAACTTTGATAGATTTATAAGGCTTTTGATGAATCTAAGTGGGGAAGAACCTGACGAAAAGCTAAAAAAATGGAGAAGCAGACTGCTTGATGCTATGCTGGACTCTCATTTTTACCTAACTGGCAAGAAGATAGCAATTGCCGCAGAACCTGACACTTTGTACGGAATTTCTGATTTTTTAGTAAGAGAGATTGGTATGGAGGTTTCGTTAGCCGTTGCATCAACATATGCGGAGTATTTAAAACAACTACCTTTTGATGAGATCATTATAGGTGACCTTGAAGATATGCTTTTATTAAAAGAGGGAAAGTGTGTGGATATAGCAATAGGCAACACTAATATGAGGCATATAGCAAAAAAACTTAAAGTACCTCATTACAGAATGGGCATCCCTGTGTTTGATAGGTTAGGGCACTTTTTAAAAGGCTTTGTAGGATACGAAGGAAGCATTAATTTGGTGTTTGATCTTGCAAACTTACTTATGGGAAGGGATGAGGAAGAGTCTTACAAAATTCCAGAGCATATAACAAGGAGGTCAACATGAAGGTGGCTTTTGCTACAAAGAGTCTTGATAAAATTGACGATCACTTTGGGCATGCAAAAACTATGGCTATTTACGAGGTAGATGAAACGGGTTACAAATTCATAGAATACAGACACTTTGAAGATATCCCTGATGAGGAATATGATAAAATAGCTTACAAGGTTGAAGGGATAAAAGACTGTACTATTGTATATGTAATCGCCATAGGTGCCACAGCAGCTGCAAGAATAGTAAAGGCAAGAATACATCCCGTAAAAGTAAATGAACCAACACCTATAGAAGAAATGCTTGAGAAGTTGGTGGATACACTAAACACAAATCCACCACCGTGGCTAAGGAAGGCTCTTACAGATAGTAAAGAGAAGATCTAACGAAGTATAAAGATATCTTTTGAAAAACCTGTATTTATTAAAATGTCTTCAAAGAACACCTCCTCTATAAGTTGCCCCTCCCTGTTGTAAGATGCCGCGTAGCGGGGAAAGAGTGACTCTTTATCTAAAAGAAGGGTAAACCTCGTTATAACTTTCCTCACCGCGACACCACCTCTCCCCCTTACATCAATATAGTATGAGGATCCTCTGTCCTCTGTAAGCATCTTCCCATTACCTTCTAACTCTTTTACAGTCCTGAGTAAAGTTAACACATCCGATTCATCCATACGATGACCCTTAGAGCTTTTAACTATAGGATTGTCTGGGGAAAGCTCTAGGATCAGATTTTTCATACTTTTAAAGGGGCGTACAAAAACTTTATCCATATTGGGGTCATACACTAGCGTAACGCCTTTATAAGGTTCTATTATGTCCATTCTCACATACCCAGGAGTTGCATAGTAATACCTAAGTACCATACCATCGTTCACCTTCATAACATACGAGTAAGACCTGTACTCCTTTTCAAATTTTTGTATGGCGTCATCAAGAGGGTTTGCAAAGGAGATATAACTTATAAAGAGAAGCAAAAGAAAGCACCTCACTTGACAACCTCTATTATTCCCCACATACCTTCATCTCTATGGCTCGGGAGAAAAGGAAGCTTCTTATCACAGTAAAATTCAAACTTGCCTATTTGCATTGGCGTAAAGCTTATTTTCGTACCCTCTTTCTTAATCTCCTCTTTAATGTGGGTGCCGTTAATTTCAAGGACAAAGTTATGTGGTATAATACCACCTTCCTTAACTATATTAAGTTCAACAGGGGTATTCACCTTAACCACTATGTAATTGGGATCAAAATAGTAGGAACCCGCCTTTATGTTAACTCGCTGGATTCCATCTGGATCTATATGAGCAGAGTATCTCTTCTCAACACGCTCCTTCTGGATGGCTAATACTGTACTCACAAATATGAAAATAAAATGATATATAATCCCCTTTTCCCCATAACTGGGCTTAATTTAATGACTGACTGCAATAAAATTATGATGTTAATCACACTCCAATGTAAGCTACTACTTAACCTTATGAGGGTGCAATCATCAGCCGTAAGGTATGCATACAATAGTAAAGACTAAAACTGTAAAAGAATACAGGAAAATGGCTTACGAGATAGTAAGAAACCCCAACAGGGTGTATGTGAAGAGAAACGCCGCAGGGACATACTACATGTTTTTCAAAGTGGACTTGATGGTAACCACCTCAGATGATAATTTATCTATACTGAGCTTTTACAGAATCGAGGACGAATGGATAAAGAGAAGAGTCCAAACCCTCAGTTCAGCGATATTGAGGATCTTATAGAAGAGTACGATGCTCTGCTTTCCTACCCCAATACAAAATACCCCTATGTATTCGTCTACGGTGGCTGGATGTTTTATGACCTTAGGGACCAGATACATGAGCTTGGGCTTGACGACCACCCTGAGGTTAAAAAGTTAGATAGGCAGTTTTTAAAAAAAGTCCTTGAGTGGGTACCTCCCGACGATTACAAGGCAGAAAAAAAGTATCCCAACATGTGGTGGCACAATCTTCAGGAGATAAAGCAAGGAACCTACCCTAAGGAAAAACTCCCCGAGCATCTTAGAGATTTGCTAAAATAGTTTGAAACCTCAGGAGGTAGCAAATATGAAAAACCAGCAGGTTAGTGATAAAATTCTCCCAAACCTTAGCCTGAGCGTGGTGGAAACTCATGTGGTAAGGAGAGGCAAGGCGTACAGATGCTTACAGCTCAAAGGCTACCTGACAAAAGACGGAAAGCTGAAAAGCAAGACATTAAAAAGCTGGAAGCCCGAAGATGCCCCGGAGCTAAGAACACTGGTAAAACTCTACAGAGCGGTAAAGCACCTCAGCAAGGCTCTTGATCGCCTCTACTAAGAACACTTTGGAAAGAAAGGAGAAGAGGGAATCTTTACGAGGAGCAAAGGGAAGGAACTTGTGGCAAGGCATACGCTTTGGGAGTTTTTAAACTACTGCCCCTCAATATTCTATTTCATGAACAGCATCCCAAACCCTTTTGAGAAAATCCTGCGGAAGATAGAAAGTAAATACAAGAAGTGTTATTAACATAGTGGCTGGGACAAGCAACATGAGAGGATGCAGATTCTTTTCCTTCTCTTTGCTTTCTTCGCCAAACAGCATGGGAAGCATTTGATAAAAGAGCCCTGCAAAAGCTAAGGATATGGATAAGAGCATCACCACACCCAACAGCGGACTTTTTTGCACAGTGCCTACTATAGTGTACATCTTGCTTAAAAAGGTAGAAAAAGGAGGGAAACCCGATATACTAGCCAAACCGAAAGTGAGAATAAAGGCAGACCTTTTCATGCCTTTAAACAAGGCTTTCACCTCATTTATCTTTCTTTTGTGCAAAACGGAAAGTATATTTCCTGCAGCCATAAAAAGTACTCCCTTACTTAGAGCATGAAAAAGTATATGAATCAAAGCACCGAAGGTAGCAAGACCACCCATACTTAAACCCAAAGATATCACACCCATGTTCTCCATGGATGAGTAAGCAAATAGCCTTTTGTACTCACTTTGTTTCAGCATGAGGAGGCTTGCAAGGAATAAAGTAAGTGTGCCGAAAAATAGTAAAAATTTACCTGCATAAACAATGCCTGCTTTCTGGTTTATCTGGTAGAATCTTATTACACCAAGCAGTGCCGTATTTAGTAAAACGCCTGAAAGTAAAGCACTTATAGGACTTGGCGCTTGCGAATGAGCATCGGGGAGCCAGTTATGCATGGGAACAAAGCCTGCCTTTGTACCAAAACCCACAAGGGCTAATATGAAGGATAAAAACAACAATTTTTTATCAAGACTATTGGCAACTGATATTATATTCACAAAAGAAAGGGAGCTAAGGCTTTCTCCATATAATTTAGCAGTAGCGTAGTACAAAAGAACCACTGCAAAGAGACCGAGGGTTATACCGATGGAGCACATCATCACATACTTCCAAGAAGCCTCGTAAGATTCTTTACTTCTATAAAAAGCTATAAGGAAGGCTGTTGCCAATGTAGTAGCTTCAAGCCCTACCCAATAAACACCGAGATTGTTTGAGAGTATGGACACGAACATGCTGAGTATAAAGGCATTTTTCCAAAAGTAATAGTATCTAAACCGCCTTTTTGGCACTCCTTGTGCTGTCTCCGTCCTTATATAACCGAAAGAGTATAAAGATACAAAAAGCTCAAGGAAAGAGACAGTTAACAGCATTAGACAGTTTATTGGATCCGTGAAAAATATACCGTACATATAGGTTAAGTAACCATCCTGAAGGAATATATATATACCGGAGACGAATATCCCTACAGACAAAAGTATTTGAAGGTACGACATCTTGAAAACATCAAAGGAGAGTGAGAGTATTATTCCTAAACCCGATAACAGAAAAGGCATGTACATCATTCCTTTAACACCTCTAAGGATTCAACCTGTATGTCTTCAAAGCTTCTCCTTATACGAAGCAGAAGAACGGAGGATATCAACACACTTATGAGTATATCAAAAAGTACACCTAATTCCACAATAAGGGGCATACCGGTTGCTGCACTGTTTGCCGCAAGGAAGATGGCATTTTCCATTATTAAAAGTCCAAGTATCTGGGAGAAAAGTATTTTCCTAATAACCAAAAGCATTCCACCTATAAGTAGCGTTGACAGAGATGATACAAAGACAAACCTTCCAAAGAGGAACTCAAGCCCTGTTAGTTTTGTAGATAATATTGATGATACTAACACAAACATGCCCGACATCACAATGGCTGACGGTATACTTACAACCATGTCTATTTCCCTCTCCTTACCTATCCTTCTTAAGACCCTAAAAAGCAGTATAGGTACAATCAGCCCCTTAAAAACCAGCGTAGCAAAAAAGGAAAGGTAAAGGTGAAAAACACCTGAATTGATAGCTACTAAAAGTATGTACAATGAAAGCATCCAGGATTGAAGCATATTTAAATTTACAGCAAACTTTAGAAAAGGGGAAGCTACATTCAGTATGGATAGTACAAGTACCATAAGGGCAAAGAAACTGGCTAACTGTTCCACATCACACCCCCATAGAAAGAATTAAGGTCAGAAGAGATAGCACAAAGGCAACCGACAGTATATTAGGTAATCTGAAAAGCCTCATCTTAGCATTTATAGATTCAACAAAAGCTAATACAGAACCTAAAAGGAGCATTTTTAGAAAGTAAAGAGCAAAGGCAAGCAAAAAGTAAAAAGGCTCTTGTGCTATGTAGGGAAATATTAATATGGAAATTAAACTCAAGAATACAGTAAGCCTTAAGTGAGATGCATACTCAAAAAGTAAAAGATGCCTGCCACTTGCCTCAAGTATATTTGCTTCGTGTATCATAGTAAGCTCCAGATGCGTTTCTGGATTGTCAAAGGGTATACGAGCATTCTCTGCAAGCATTAGTACAAAAAGGCTAATTATAAGAAGGAATGGAATGCTTACAGAAAAGTGTTGTGTGTAACCTAATATCAGCGATTGAACCTCTTGCCCCAGCTTTAAAAAGGCGATGCTGAGGTCCCACTCTTTGGAGTACAGGCACACGGAAAAAAGCAGTAAGAGAAAAGCAGGTTCTGACAAACTGCTAAGGAACCATTCTCTACTTGAACCCAGCCCACCAAAAGAACTTGCCTGATCAAGGGCATAAAGGGTCAAAAAAAATACAGCCAGCGCCATTAGGTAAGTGATCAGTATAGGATTGGTGGGAGCCAAAAGAGGCTTGCCGTAAAAGAAAGGCATCATAAAACCGAGAAGTATATGAGGCAAAAGATACATAAAAGGGGCGAGATAAGAGACTAATGTTGCATCCTTTGAAAGTACTGTCTCCTTCTTAAGTAGCTTATATAGATTTCTGTAGTACTGGAAGGGGCTTACACCTTTCTGACCTCTTGCTCTCTGCTTTAGTCTGTGAACAAAACCAGCAAAAAAAGGAGCCAAAATAAGCACCATAAGCCCCTGCAATATACCAAAAGCTAAGTTCATGGTCTCACTCCGATAAAAAGTATGTAAAACAGAAAGCAAAGAGCTAAAGTCAAAAATATGTAACTTATGTAAAGGTTTATGTTACCCGTCTGAAGGAACTTTCTTACATAGTTTGAAGCTTCTATCACAGAATAGACTAATGGTTTGTACACCCTGTCTTCAAAAACATCTTTAAGCTCTTCTTTATAGAGTACACTTCTCCTGAAATACTTTTTAACATCTTCATCAAAGCTCACCTCTGATAATGAGGAGTAAAACATAGAAAATAGTCTCCTTATGCTGTAAGTTTGAGACATGACAGTTGCCTGTGCCGAAGGATTTTCCTCATCTAAGCCGCACATCCATGTCTCATATACTCTAATATTCTTAGTTCTAAGGAAATAGAAAGCAATTAGGAGAGTTAGAAACAGGATTAAGGAAAAAGAAAGGGGTGTGTAAGACAAATCTTTTAGATAAAGTGGATAATTGTATGGGTATAATCTGGACAGAAAGTAGGGATATGTACCCACGAGGATGGAAAATACAACAGGAATGCTTATACTCAACAGTTCAAGAGGGTTTGGCTTGTCTGTTGCTTTTGTACCTCTGGATTTCCCCAAGAACACAAGCCCAAGAAACTTGACAAAAGTAGCTCCTATAAAAACGCCAGAAAGGGCAAGGACTGCAATAAGGAGAACAAAAGCATGACTCATCATATCTCCCTTCACTTGAAGTGCTGAGAAGAGAGCTTTGTAGAGAAGAAGCTCACTGAGGAACATGTTAGAGGGTGGTAGGGCTGACATATAAAGAGAGGCTACAAGAATAAGAAGAAAAAGTCCAGGACTTACTTTATATAAGCCACCGAGTTTATTCATACTATACTCATGTGTCATCTTTACCACAATGCCCGCACCCATAAAAAGGGAACTTTTTAAAAGAGAATGATTCAAAAGATGCAAAAGCACAAAGGATACAGCCAAAGAGTATATAGGTTGAAGCTGTTTCTGCAAAGCAAAATAGGCCACACCCATGCCTATGGTAATGGCGCCCACATTCTCTATGCTTGAATAGGCAAGGAATCTTTTAATATCCTTATCGATAAAGGCGTAAAGAGCACCATAAAAAAGAGAGAGGCTTCCTAAGAAGATGAGTAAGAAGCTTATGAATGCATACTGTTGGGATGAGAAATCAAAGAGAAATTTAAACATACCATAAATAGCCACATTTAGCATAACACCCGACATAAGAGCGGACACATTAGAAGGTGCTATAGGATGAGCGTGAGGAAGCCACACATGAAAGGGAACTATACCCGCCTTCACAAAAAAACCTGTAAGGGCGAGGAAAAGTGTAAGCGCATCTGCCATCCCCTTAAAACTATCAAAGCTAAAAGATGCAGTTTTTGCATAAAGCAAGAAAAAGGCAAGGATTATAAAAGCTGTTCCCAAATGAGTCATAAAAAGGTAAAGAAAGCCAGCCTTTAGAACTTCTTCTTTCTCTTCACTGATAACTAACAGGAAGGAAGATAGAGACATAAGCTCCCAAAAAAACAGAAAGCTTATAACATCGTTACTGAAGATGGTAAAAAACATGGATAGCATGAACACGGAAAGAAATAAGAAAAAGTGAGGTTTATCTTGGAACGCCTTCCCATAAGACAGCGTGTATAAAGAGATGTAAAAGGATACAAAAAGAAGTATGCAGGAAAAGTAAAGAGGGATGCTTTCAAGCCTGAAGGAGAAGGATAAAAAGCCAAGAGGTACTGTAAAGTAATTGGGGAGGGTAAGTATGAAAAGCAGCATAAGCAGTGAGGTAAATAAAGGGCTATAAATAAGAACAGACAATATCTTCTTAGGTAAGCTTTCTTCCATTTTTTTATATTGTACCACAAAATCGTGCTAAAATAGTTTTGAAAAATGTATCTGGAGGAAGAGATATCCGAGACGGAAATTTATGGCAAGGTTGAAAGCATTATAAAAAAAGGTGGATATCTGCTTAGCATAGTTTGTAGCGACGAGAGGGCTTTAGGAGAAGATTTTGTTATAAGATACTTCTTCAGGGAGGAGGGAATTAAGGTTTTGAAACTTTGCGTAGGAACTAAATTTCCATCCATAACTTCTTTATGCCCAGCTGCTAAAAACTACGAGAGGGAAATAAGGGATATGTTTGGATTGGTGCCAGAAGGACATCCTGACAGTAGGAGTCTTATGCTATATCCAGAGAACTGGGACCCCTCCATACACCCTCTACGGAAGGATTACGATGGTAAAAAACCTGAGTTTAAGAAATACGGCATATATAGATATAAAGAGGTTTTTGGTGAAGGCATTAACAAAGTTCTCGTAGGTCCTATACATGCAGGTATCATCGAGCCAGGACACTTTAGATTTTCCCTCGCTGGCGAAGCCATACTACAGCTGGAGATAAGACACTTTTGGAAACACAGAGGTGTAGAAAAGGTATGTGAGGGGAAAAATCCAGAAGAGGCCCTTAGGATAGTCAGCCGTATATCTGGGGACAACGCGGTCAATATATCCCTCGCATACTTGAATGCGGTGGAAACCCTTTTGGGTATAAAGCTTTCCCAAAGAGTGAGTTATCTAAGATGTGTCCTTGCAGAGCTTGAAAGAATCTGGAACCATGTTAGGGATTTAGGTTGGCTATTTATGGACATAGGCTTTCCTCTACCAGCCCAGCACTTATTTTCCATTCAAGAACAGCTTATGAGATTGAACAAGGTAATTACTGGACACAGGTTTATGTTTGACGCCTTCTCTATAGGTGGTGTGAATGTAAAAATAGAAGATGAAGAGAAGAGATTGATAGATAAAATGCTTACACTGGTGGAGAAAGAAACAAAAGAGGTTGAAAGGTTTGCCATAGAAACACCATCGGTTAGAGATAGATTTGAAACAACCGGTAGGATTTTCAGAAAAACGGCGATGGAATTATCTTTGTGTGGAGTTTGTGCCAGAGCATCAGGCTTAAAAAGGGACACAAGAGTGGAGTTACCCTATTTAGCGTACAAAGATTTTGATGTAAATGTACCTATAAGCGAGCAAGGTGATGTTATGGCAAGGTTTATGATAAGGGTTGAGGAAATTTACCAATCGGTAAATCTTATAAGAGGCTTTTTAGAAAATCTTCCCAATGATAATGCAGAGAAGCAAAACTTACTTTTTCCTTACTCATGGAGTGTGGGCAACGCTGAAACCCCAAGAGGTAATGCCTTTTTCTTTGTGATGCTTGATGAGAAAGGTAATATATACAGGTTAAAGTACACAGACCCATCTTTTAGAAATTGGCCTGCTATACAGTATGCAGTTCTTGGGGATATAATAGCAGACTTTCCTCTTGTAAATAAAAGTATGAACCTCTCTTATTCGGGGAACGATCTTTAAGGAGGTGAAGCGTGTTTTTTCTTTTGAAAAGATCCTTCCGGGTGAAGACAGAAGATTTAAAGGTGAAACATAAAAAGGTCATTAGTCTATTTATAAGAGAAGTGGATACAGGTTCGTGTAATGCTTGCGAGATTGAAGTAGCAAATCTTAACAACCCATACTACGATGTAGAAAGATTTGGCATAAAGTTTGTCGCCTCACCCAAACATGCCGATGTTTTGCTCATAACAGGATGCGTTACAAGAAACATGTTGATACCTATGATAAAAGCTTATGAAAATGCTCCCGCTCCGAAGTTTGTATTGACCGTTGGGGACTGCACCGCTGAATGCCCCTACTTCAAAGATTCTTACGCAGTAGAGGGTCCTGTATCAAAACACTTGCCTGTACATGTACATGTACCAGGCTGTCCTCCTGAACCAGCACAGGTAATAGAAGGTCTTTTAAAGCTGAGTCATTTTGCAGATAAAGACTTATAAAATGGGCGATGGAGGACTTGAACCTCCGACCTCCATCGTGTGAGGATGGCGCTCTACCTCTGAGCTAATCGCCCTCAATGGTATTATTATACAAAAGGTGAGGGAAAAGTGTATGCCTGTTTGCTACATTTCCTTTGGAAGCAATTGGGGAGATAGAGTGCAGAACATACTAAAAGCTATCTCTTTAGTGGCAAATTTGGGAAATCTGGAGGCTGTATCCACTGTATATGAGAGTCTGCCATGGGGTATAGAAAACCAGCCACCTTTCTTAAATGGCGTTCTAAAGTTAAATACCAACCTTGGGCCTATAAGACTTCTGAAGGAGCTAAAGGAGATAGAAAGGTACATAGGAAGAAAGGAACGCTACAGATGGGGTCCCAGAGAGATTGATTTGGATATTTTACTTTACGATGGCTATATTTTAATGCTCAGTTTTTTAAGGATACCCCATCCGTATATGCTGGAGAGGGACTTTGTACTTTTCCCTCTCCTTGAGCTGGACGAAAACCTCATTCACCCCACTTTAGGACAGCCCATAAAGCTCTTTGCCCAAAGTCTTAAAAACAACCTCAAACCCTACGCCTGTATCACTTCTTACTTTTTACATACTGCTCCCAATTCTCGGGTGTAAAGGGTGAGATCTGTCTAAGAAGCTTTATAATCTTGGGAAATTCTTCTATTACATAGTCCACATCCTCTTCCGTATTGTCCCTGCCAAAGCTAAAAACCAGCGATCCGTTGGCTACCTCCTTTGGCACACCTACTGCAAAAAGTACATGCGATTGCTTGAGTGCCAAAGAGACGCAAGCGGAACCTGAAGCGGTTTCTATACCCATAAGGTCAAGTCTTAAAAGCATAGCCTCGCCTTCAATCAAATGCACTATCAGAGATAGGTGATGTGGAAGCCTTTGAGTTGGATGTCCCGTAAATTCAATGTAATCAAGCCTTTCTTCAAGAGCTTTTCTTAACTTATCCCTGTAATGGGAAAGTCTTGTCATCCTATCCTGGAGTTCCTTCATGGTTAGCTCTGCGGCGGCACCAAAGCCTACTATACCTGGTACGTTTTCCGTACCGGCCCTTACACCTCTTTCCTGCGTACCACCTTCTATTAAGGGTCTTATTTTCACTCCCTTTCTTGTCCACAGAGCACCCACGCCCTTGGGTCCATACATGAGGTGTGCGGTAAAAGATGCAGCATCCACACCCCAGTCCTTTACATCTACAGGATAATGTCCGAGCGTTGGTGCGGCATCCGTATGGAATATAACTTTGGGATTCTTAGACTTTGCTGCCTGAACAAGACTCTTTATATCCTGAACAGTGCCTATCTCTCTGTTGGAGTGGCCTATACTCACAAGGACTGTGTCTGTCCTTACTGCCTCGCTTACCTGATCCGGATGTATGAGACCGTATCTATCTGGCTTTAGGTAGGTAACTTCCCAGCCCTTTCTCTCTAAGGTTTTTAGAGGGTGCAAAACTGAGTGGTGCTCTATCTCGGTGGATACTATGTGTCTGCCCTTCTTTTCGTAAGCTTCCGCTATTCCCTTTATTGCCAAGTTGTTGGCTTCTATACCACCCGAGGTGAAAACTATTTCTTCAGGGCTATTGGCATTTATGAGCGTTGCTATCTTTTCCCTCGCAGAGTTTATAGCTTTTTTGGTGACCTGACCAAAGCTGTGAAGGGATGTGGGATTTCCAAAATGCTCTCTAAAGTAAGGAAGCATAGCCTCCAGAACTTCCTGTGCAACAGGTGTGGTAGCAATGTGGTCAAGATAAACTACCCTCTGACCTACCTTTTTTATAAACATGCTTTACCTCCTTAAAATTCTCTCTGAAACAAGCTTTGCTATGGCATAAAAAGCTTTGGAAACTTCTGACTCAGGATTGGTAAGAGTAATAGGCATACCTGTATCGGATGTTTCTGCCACCTGTGGGTCCATGGGTATAGAGCCAAGAACCTGCAGCTGGTACGCTCTGACAAACTCCAAAACCTTACCCTTACCAAAAACATAGTATTTGTTGCCGCTTTCTGGACAGATAAAGTAAGCCATGTTTTCTATAACACCAAGCACCGGCACATTTACCTCCTTAAACATGGCTGTTGCCTTTTTCACATCAGCCAGAGCTACATCCTGAGGTGTGGTAACTACTATGGCTCCCGTCATATCCACATTCTGGGCAAGCGTCAATTGTACATCTCCTGTTCCCGGAGGAAGGTCAAGAACAAGATAGTCAAGGTTTCCCCAGTTTACATCAAAGAGAAATTGCGTAAGAGCTTTCATGAGCATGGGACCTCTCCAGATAACGGGCGTGTCTTCCGAAGGCAATAGAAAGCCTATGGAGAGTATCTTTATACCGTATTTTTCTATGGGTATTAGCCTGTTTCTTTCATCTACATGTACTCTCTCACCTTTTACACCAAAGAGGGTGGGGATGCTGGGACCGTATATATCCGCATCCAGAAGACCAACTTGGTATCCAAGTTTTGAGAGAGCTACCGCCAAGTTAGCTGCCACTGTTGACTTACCAACTCCTCCCTTTCCACTGCCTACCGCTATGAGGTGTTTAACGCCTTCAACTCTTCTTCTTGTAAATGCTGGCTGTCCAAAAGCTGGTGGCACTTCAGGGACACCCTCCACAAACCTTATGTTTACATTTTTTACATCTGGCAAGTTTTCAAGGGCTTGATAGGTTTTTCGCCTTATTTCCTCCTCAAGCTCCTTTTTGGGGAGCCTGTAGACTACCTCAAGGGAAGAGCCTATGAGTTTAATGTCCTTTATCAGTTCAGTCAGTTTAGTGTTGTCTACGCTCGCTTCCCTCAGGGCGTCCATTATGTCCTTTACTGCCATGCTATCCTCCTTATTTTGAAATATAATTTATTTTGTGAAGGTTGATATGAGAATAATCAAATCAACTGGGGAAAGGCTATGAATTATGTATCCCAGATCCTAAGCTACATAAGTAGTACACCTGATATAACCGAAATATACCTTGTTCCCAAGGCTCCACCTGTTGATAAGAAAGATGGTAAGCTCATAAAGATAACGGACAATGTGTTTACTCCTGAGGATGTAAGGGACACTCTTTTAGCCTTGAAAAGCTATGCATCCCCCCTTTTGGGTCCTCTGGGAAGTGAAGGCACCTTCTCTTTTGGCATACAAAATGTAGGAAGGTTGAGGGTGAGTTATGTAACCCAGCGAGGAAGTTATGTGGTAAACATAGTTAAAATCCCTTATCAAGTACCGCTTTTAGAAAATGTGTGTCAAGACCCCAAGACAGTTCAGCACATAGATGAGCTGATAAGACTTTACACTTCTGGCATTGTGCTTGTACTTGGTAATAGCCATGCAAGAGTGAGTACCTTTGTATACTCTTTCCTTCAACACATATCCAGAAACTACCAAAAGATCATCCTCGTTCTTGAAAAACCCCTTTCATTCCTTCTCAAGCACGACAAGTCCTTGGTTATACAGAGAGAGGTAGGTTTGGATACGCCTACCTTTGAAGAAGGACTCAGAGATGTAGCTTATGTCAATCCAGACATAGTGTATGTAAGCTACAGGGAGATCCTTCTGGCGGAAGAGGTCCTTCACATAATAAATGTGGTGGACCTGAATACTCTGGTAATATTTCACTCACCTTACATGAGTGAGGAAGCTGTTTTAAAAAGCTTTGAGAGACATAAGAAATTGGTTAGGTCTGTTATAAAGGTTGGTCCATCCGATGATGGAAAGCTAAGTATTGCCATTACAAACACAGCACCTTAGGCATTGGGAAACCGTTAAAGTTGGAAGCGTAGACAGTAGTGTATGCTCCTGCGGAGAGGATGTAGAGGTGATCACCCACCTCAGGCTCTGGAAGAGCTACCATTTTGGCTATAACATCCATACTGTCGCACGACACACCTCCTATTGTCCACTCTTTTAGCTCTCCTTCCCTGTCTATATAGAAGGGATACCTTATACCCCCAAGAGCCTCTGCCAGACCGTTGAAGACACCCGTATCCACATAAAGCCAATTCTCATCATTTCTCTTAGCCTTTCCTATGATCCTTGTTATCATGATGCCTTGATCGCCCACTATCCCTCTACCTGGTTCTATCTGCAGTTCGTGAGGGGGGTTTGGGAAGAACTTTTGTAAAAGCCCCTTTATGTAATAAGCTATGTCCTCTATCCTGAGGGCTTCATAAGTGTACTTGACAGGTATGCCCCCACCCATGTTGAGCATCTGAAGCCTAAAGCCTCTCCTTTTTGCCTTTTCCCAAAGCTCCGCAGATTTTCTTATGGCTATAAACCAGTTTCTGTAGTTGTTGCACTGAGAGCCTACATGAAAGGTAATGCCGTAAGGTACAAGCCCTTTCTCCCTCGCATACTCAAGTATATCAATGGCAGTATCCACATCAACACCAAACTTCTTAGAGAGTGGCCAATCACTACCCTCGTTGGGAACTACTAACCTAACATACACCCTTGCCCGCTTTGCCACCTTAGCTATTTTTTCCACCTCTGTAAAGGAATCCACCGCGAAACGATTTACATGGACAGAGTAAGCGTAATCTATAAACTCCTCTGACTTTACAGGATTGCTGGAGATGATCCTTTCAGGCTCAACTTTCAGGCTAAGCACCTTTTTTAGCTCCTCCAAAGATGCTACCTCAAAACCTGAACCTTTCTCTGATAGCGCTTTTATTACACTCGTATGGTCGTTAGCTTTCACCGCATAGTATATTCTGAAGTTGGGCATGTAAAGCTCTATCTCTTTATACCTGCGCTTTATACCTTCAAGGTCCAGAAGCAAGAGGGGGGTTTCTTGGGGCTTTAGGTAAGGCTGAAGGTGAAGTCTTTGGGAGATAAACTCCTCAAAGTATCTTTTGGCAAACTGGAACTGAAGCTCCCGCCGGTCTAAGGACTCTTTAACCATAATGGAAGTAATAATAATCTCTTTTTACAGGAAGGAAAGTGCCTGTTTTCTCTGCAGACATGCTGCACACTCACCGCAGGGAGGCTCTGTTCCTACATAGCACGAGTAAGTTTTTTCAAAAGGCACTCCCAGGTCTCTACCAATAAGGGCTATGTCTCTTTTGGACATTCCCAAAAAGGGTGCGTAGATGTGTATTCTTTTTTTGGTCTTTGCCACAAAGATGGAAGAGGCATTAACGGCTGCTTCTGCTGAGGTTATGAATTCTGGCCTGCAGTCAGGGTAAGGACTATCAAGGGCATGAACGCCTATACCTATGTGGTCTATCTCTAAGGTGTCCGCAAAAGAAGCTGCTATAGATATAAAGGTGAGGTTTCTCATAGGTACTGTGGTGATGGGAGGCTCTTCTTGAGGATACTCTCCCTTCGGTATGGATGCCTCTTGGTCTAAGAGGGCTGATCCCTTTAGGACACTGTAATGAGGCACCTCAACTATAAAATGTTCTTCCACCTGCGCCATTTTTGCAAGGTCCTTTGCGTACTTTATCTCCACTCTGTGCCTCTGACCGTAATCAAAGGAGATGGCATAAATCTTATCAAACTCTTTCTTGGAAAGCCACAAGAGAGTGGCGCTGTCCATTCCTCCAGAAAGTAGCACCAGTACACTCTTCATTTTTACCTTATGCCGGAGGCGGGAGTCGAACCCGCACGCCCTTTCGGGCGGGGGATTTTGAATCCCCTGCGTCTGCCAGTTCCGCCACTCCGGCTCTCTTAAAAAAAGATTATAGACTATCCTAAGCTGGCCATGCCAGTTATGTAATCAGCTACAGTAGTTGCCGCAATGGACCTGGGTTTGACAACAGGTTTTAGTCCTTGAGCTAACACATAACCTATAGCTTCTTTGAGTATTACGCTTGAGTTGTGTTCAGGATTGGGATTTATGTCTAAATGCACCTCAAAGGGTCTATTTCCTATAACTTCTGAAATCTCAAGAGCCATAAAAACCGCTCTGCTTACTTCCTCCATCAGCCTCTGCCGTAAGGATCTTATCCTTTTGACTCTTTCTGTACGCCAGAAAATCTTTGCTCCTCTGCACGAATCTATATGTACCACCACAACGGTAACAAAAACAGTCTTTTCCCTCACTTGTCTTGAATCACAACCCACATATACAGCAGTTCTCTCTGATGTACTTTTTATAAACTCCTTGACCTCCTCCATGTCCTTTATTAAGGGCATGTCTTCATACCCCTCTTTTAAAGTCTACATTCTTTACCCAAGAGGGTTTAAAGAGTATCCAGTCTTTTAGGTTTTCAGGGCTCCTTGAGTAGCACACTTCGCAAAGGAGACCTTCTTTGGTTAGCTTGGAGTTATCATCACAGCACTCGCTTAAGTTCCAAAACTCGTAATTGTCGTGGAAGACAAGCTTCTTACAGCTTACGCATTCGTAAAGGGTAAAACCCTTTGAGCTGAGGAAGGATGCCACATCTTCCTCCTCGGGCAGCTCTTCCACATCAAGAATCCTCTTTAGGAACTCCTTCTGTTGGTGCGTCAGCTCATGTATCTTCACATCAAATAATAATAGAACATAAAGCACCAAAAGGCAAATGCTTTTGGTTTATAATTTCCTTCAGATGATCAGAGCCTTCGTGGGTTTTTTTACCACAAAGAGATTGCAAGAGCATGTGGAAAAGCTTGAAAAACAGACAGAGCATTTTATAAGGGGCAAGTGGGTAGAACCGCAAAATCTTCATATGACTTTTCAATTCTTAGGTGATGTTGAGGAGGAAAAACTTATGGACATTATCAAAAATATGCAAACCATCGTACAAAAATACAAACCCATACATGTAAGGTATAAATCTTTGGGCGTATTTCCTTCCTTGGACAAGGCAAGAGTGCTTTGGGTGGGTGTTGCAGAGGGTGCTAACCATCTTAAAGACCTTGCCAGAGAGATAACTAAAGCCAACAGAAGGTCAGGCATAAGGGAGGAGGGCAAACCCTTTCATCCTCATGTTACCCTATGCAGGATAAAGGAGTTTGATCGCAGAAAGCTTAGAGAGCTTCTAAAACAGCACGAAAACACAAATTTTGGAGAGGATACTGTTGATCGTATAGCCTTGGTTAAAAGCTCGCTGAGCTCAGTAGGTCCCGTATATACTATCTTGGAGGAGTTTTACTTTTATGGATAGGCTCACATATAGGTCTGCAGGTGTGGACGTGCAGAAGGCTGAAGAGTTTGTAGATTACATAAAGGATAAAGTAAAGCACCTTTCAAAAAGCGTTTTGCTGTGGGGAGCATTTTCAAGCGGTCTTGAAATAAAAGGATACAAACAGCCTGTGATTATGATGTCCGCTGACGGCGTTGGTACTAAGCTGAAGGTGGCTCAGCATGTAGGCATTCACGACAGCATAGGCATTGACCTTGTTGCCATGAATGTAAACGATGTGATAACCTCAGGCGCAGAGCCTATAGCTTTTCTTGATTACATAGCTACTGGAAAGATAGAGCTTGAAGTTCTCAAGAGGGTGATGGATGGCATAATTGATGGGTGTAAAAAAGCTCATGTGCCTTTGGTGGGGGGAGAGACGGCAGAAATGCCTGACTTTTATCCAGAAGGTGTTTATGACCTTGCCGGTTTTTGCGTAGGAGTTTGTGAAAAAGGTCAGCTTATAACCGGTGAGGACATAAAAGAAGGAGATGTTTTGGTGGGTCTTCCCTCCTCCGGTTTTCACTCCAACGGGTACTCTCTCATAAGGAAGGTGCTGGCGCAAAGGGGTATAGATTACAAGGAAAGGATAGAAGAATTTGGGAAAAGTGTATACGAGATACTTCTTGAGCCTACGCGCATATACGCTGAGGACATAAGAAAGCTCAGAGGCAAAGTTAGCATAAAGGGTATGGCACACATAACTGGCGGAGGCATAAGGGGGAATCTTATAAGAATTCTGCCAGAGGGTGTAAGGGCTGTGGTGGAGAAGTCTCTAATACCAAGAAACGAGATTTTTTACTGGATAAAGGAGCTTGGCAATATAGAAGAGGAGGAGATGTATAAGACCTTCAACATGGGATTGGGCTTTGTTCTGGTGGTGGGAAAGGAAGATGTTAAAAAGGTGAGGGACCTTGTTAAGGATGCCTTTGTGTGTGGGTACATAGAGGAGGGTAAAAGAGATGTCCTGCTTGTTTAAAAAGGTGCTTTTGTCTTCTGCCATCTTTGTGTCTTTATCCTTTGGTCAGGTTATACAGAAGGTGGAAATAATGGGGGCTAAGTATGTGCCTGACGAAGTTATAAAGGCTCTCATAAAAGCAAGGGAAGGTCTAACTTACACACCCGACCTGGTGAGAGAGGACATAAGGAGGTTATACAGGACCGGCTTCTTTGACAGGGTGGAGGTTTACGAGGAGAGGAAAGATGGTGGGGTAATCCTCTACTACGATGTTGTGGACCTTCCCATCATATACAAGATAGAGTTTACGGGCAACAGAAAGATAAAGTCTGAAGACTTGGAGAAGAAAATAGGCATAGAGACTGAGGTAGGCAAAATTGATGTGGAAGAGCTTACAAAGGGCTATACCTCCTCTCCTGCTATAGAGGAGAAGGTGGAGATCCAAAGAAAGCTCAAATTGGGAAGAGTGCTAAGCAGGGAGGAGATGGAATACATAAAGAGAAAAATTGTTGAAGCTTATGCCAAAGAAGGTTATCCTAATGTAAAGGTTGACTACGAGCTTGTTCCCAAAAAGGGAGCTTCCAAGATCGTTTACCATATCTTTGAGGGAAGTCCCGAGTATGTATCATCAATACATTTCAAAGGCAATAAAACCTTCCGAGCTGGTAAACTCCTTGACCACATGGAGACAAAACCGCCAAGCCTTCTGGCTCTCAGACTCCGTCCACCTTTCAGCGAAGATGTTTTGAAGGATGATATGACAAGACTTAGGGATTTTTACGTGTCAGAGGGCTTTCTTGATGCAAAGGTGTCCTATAAGATAGAAAAAAAAGATGCCAAGTACAGCATAGAGATAGACATAGATGAAGGCAAGAGGTACAAATTAGAGAGCCTGAAAATAGAAGGCAATACGCTTTTCTCTTACGACGAACTTGTTGGAGCATTCTTAAAGAAAAACAAAGGTGGATACTATAGGGAGGAGGTGATAGACCAAATCATCAGCAACATAAAGAGGCAGTATTCTACCATAGGCTTTTTAAATGTTTCTGTAGTTAAGGATGAAAAAATAGACAGTGAAGGGAAGAAGGTAAGCCTGACTCTTAAAGTGAACGAAGGAGAGCCTGTTTACATAGACAGGGTGCAAGTAAGGGGAAATTATGAGTCACGCGATTATGTGATAAGAAGGGAGATGAGGGTTCAAGAAGGGGAGCTTGCCAACGAAAGAGAGATAGAGCGTTCAAGAACAAGGATATTCAACCTTGGTTATTACGAAGATGTATCTATAGAACCTCTGCCGTCGGAGGGCAGAAGGTGGGACTTGGAGGTGAAAGTCAGGGAGAGATTTACCGGTCAGTTTTCTGTAGGTTTGGGCTACAACCAGGTCACAAAAGTGGCAGGCTTTGTCTCTGTGAGGAAAGGTAATTTCTTAGGTACGGGTGATATTGCGGGCATATCGGTCTCATATGGAAGCAATTACAAGGATAACTCTCTCTCTTATACAAAAAAGTGGTTTCTCAACAAACCTATGGACCTTACTGGGTCACTTTACGATAGGCGCATAGATTACACTACCTACACCGTATCCAGAACAGGGCTTGACTTTATTCTCTCTCGGGAGCTGGCGGAATTCTGGAGAGTAAGCGGTGGCTTTAGCATACAAAGGGTGAGATATTCCAACATATCCTCAGATGCATCAGCAGCAATAAGGCAGGAAGCTGGGACAAGGCAGTCAAGGAAGCTGCTTTTTGGCATAACAAGGGATACAAGAGACAACTACCTGTTTCCAACAAAGGGAGCTCTCACAGAGCTTAGCTATTCAGTGGCGGTTCCTGTTTTGGGAGGTACAGAAAGATTTAACAAAGTAACCTTATCCCACCAGATGTTTATGAAAGATACGCTCTTTGATACAGGGCTTATCTTATCCTTGAAGGGTGTAGTGGGAATGGCAGAGCCTTACGGTGGGAAAACCGTTCCCCTTGATGAGAGGTTCTTCGTGGGTGGTGATTTTACCATAAGGGGTTATAAATACGGTTATGCGGGACCTCTTGATCCCAATACTAATGACCCCATAGGCGCGAGCAGGGAGCTTATACTTTCCGCTGAGCTTAACTACCCAATATACAAGAATATTCTTTATGGCGCTGTTTTTTACGATACTGGCTTGGGTGCCAACAGCTGGAAGGACTTCAAACCCCAAAACTTCCGTGAAGGTTTTGGTGTAGGTATAAGGTTCATAACTCCCTTTGCTCCTATAAAGCTTGATTGGGCTTTCAAGACTAAAAAGGTACCAGGCGATACCTCAAGAAGCAAGCTCCACTTTGTGCTGGGGGTATTTTTCTGATGATACCGAGAGCTTTAACCATTGCAGGCTCTGATAGTGGTGGTGGTGCTGGTATTCAGGGGGATCTCAAGACTTTTACCGCTTTAGGTGTTTATGGTATGAGCGCCATAACATCCATAACTGTTCAAAACACCATCGGTGTCTTTGGAGTTTACGACCTTCCACCCGATGCCGTTTACAGTCAGATAAAGGTGGTGGTTGAGGATATAGGAGTTGATGCGGTAAAGACAGGTATGCTATCCTCTGAAGATATAGTAAAGGCTGTAGCAGAGGCTGTAAGAGAGTTTCGTCTAAGAAACCTGGTGGTGGACCCTGTGATGAGGGCAAAGTCAGGGGACCCGCTTCTAAAAGAGTCTGCAAGGAAGGCTCTCATGGAAGAGCTTTTACCTTTAGCTTTGATAGTAACACCTAACCTTCCGGAAGCTCAGGAGATGTGTGGGTTTAAGATAAACAGCTTGAAAGACATGGAGGAGGCGTGCCGAGTAATACACTCCTTGGGACCCAAGTATGTGGTGGTCAAAGGTGGACATCTTGAAGGAGATAAAAAGGTGGATGTGCTGTACGATGGTAAGAGCTTTTACCACTTGGAGGGCAAGCATGTGCTTACCAAGAATACGCACGGCACTGGTTGCACTTTCTCCTCAGCCATAACAGCCTTTCTGGCAAAGGGTGAGGACCCTATAGAGGCTATAAAAAGAGCAAAGGAGTATGTGCAAGGAGCAATAGAGCATGGTCTTCCTCTGGGGCACGGACACGGTCCCCTGAACCATATGTGGATGTTTTACAGCTTATAATGTTATCATGCGCACTGTGGATGTGAGTTCAAAGCCTCTTACTCTCAGGACTGCAAGAGCTTATGGTAGAATAAGGCTAAAGCCACAGACGCTCAAAGCCATCTTGGAAGGAAAAGTTCCCAAGGGGGATGTGCTTCAGGCAAGCAGATTGGCAGGCATAATGGGTGCAAAAAACACCTCCCAGCTCTTACCCTTCTGTCATCCTCTGGGCTTTCAGCATGTAGAGGTGGACCTCCAAGTAAGAGAGGACGGCATAGAAGCCTTTTCCTTCGTAAAAGGCATAGAGAGGACAGGCTACGAGATGGAAGCTCTTACGGCTGTAAGTGTTGCACTGCTTACCATATACGACATGTGTAAAGGGCTTGACGATGGCATGACCATAGAGGAAATAAAACTCTTGGAAAAGTCCGGTGGTAAGTCCCAGTGGGGTAAAACTCTCAAGGGGAAAAGGGTATTGGTGCAGGCAGAAGGTGAGGTCTTAGAGCTAATAACCAAACATCTTCAAAAGCTACAGCCAGACCAGATACTAACTCAAAAGAGCCAGAACTACCAGCTTTTGATATCCACAGAGGAACTAAAGTTAAAGGAGGAGTTTTATGCGCTTGGCACAGTTATAAACCAGACACTTTTTAGCTTGTTTCCCTCCAGTGTAAGAAAAGGTGTAATCATAGGCAAAGACCAAGATGGAAAAACTTGTGTTTACATTGAACCTTCAAAGGAGGTTGTGTTGGCATTTTTTGAAAACTTTGGACACCTGTTGGGAACTTGGGTAGATGAGTAGCATCTATGACTGGCTTTTGTTAAAAGCTGTAAAAGGATTAGGAGAGAAGAGTATAAAGAAGCTATACGCTGTGTACAAAGACCCCTCTCTTATCTTAGAAGCCAGCGTAGAGGAGCTCAAGGCTTTAATAGGAAGAGAAAAAGCGGAAAGACTAAAAAGAAAGGAGCTTTCCTTTGACCCTCAAAAGGTACTTTACAGAGTAGAAAGAGAAGGCATAAGCACTCTCACCCTCTCAGACGGAAGTTATCCGGACCTGCTGAGACAAATAGAAGACCCTCCACCAGTGCTATTTTACAGAGGTGAGGTAAAGTCTAAGCCCCTTGTGGCAGTGATAGGCACAAGAAGACCTGATTATTACAGTGTCAGCTTTACCAAGCATGTGGTAAAACAGCTTATAGAGCTCTCTTTTGGAGTTGTCTCGGGTGGAGCAAGAGGAATAGATTTTCTTTCCCACAGCTACTCTGTTGAGCTGGGTGGATACACGGTATGCGTGCTTGGTATGGGGATTTTGCAAGTACCTTCTCATCTTGAGAGCTTGGTAGCAAAGGGTGGCACCTTGCTATCAGAGTTTCTTCCTGATGAAGAGCCAAATGCTTTTACTTTTCCAAGAAGGAACAGAATCATAAGCGGTCTTTCCCGTATGGTTTTTATACTGGAGGCGGGTATAAATAGTGGTGCACTCATCACTGCAGAGTATGCTCACAAGCAAGGAAGAGAAGTTTATGTCCACATAGGTGTGGGAAAAAGCCAGAGGTGGGACGGATGCGTAAAGCTTCTTAACGAAGGTAAGGCAAAGTTCTTCAGAGATGTAAAAGATGTTTTGGGAGGGTTTTCTCTTCAAGAGGCTCAGGAAGACTTTCTGCTTAACTTACTGACGACTCCTAAGACCTTTGATGAACTTGCTATCCTTTCTGGACTTGATGCGAAAGAGCTCACCGCTAAGCTCACAGAGTATGAACTTCTGGGTAAGCTCAGAAGAATAGGTGCTTATTACAGACTTGCTTAAGTGTCCTCATCGCCCAGCATGTAAAAAAACTTACCCTTTATCTCCTCCGCTCTTGGTCCTGTGAGCCTATTAGCTACAAGGTAGGTCTCACTTGGTAGCTCCTCAAAGCTCACATGCTTTAACAGCTTTACTGCCCACGGTGGCATCTTGACAAAAAAAGCACCCACCTGCTTGGAAAGTGCCGAAAGAGCCCTGCCCATGTACTTTAGCTTTCCCACATAATCGTACAGTTTGGGTGGGTCTGTGTCTGTCCTCAAAAGGAGGAGAGCCTTTGGAGTAAAGAGGGAGCCATACATGAAAAAAGAGAATTTAGCATCAGGCATGGAAGAGCGCCACTCCAAGACAGCCCTATCTCTAACATTTAAGATAAGGTCATTTCTCTTCATCTTGTTCCACAGAAAGCTTGCCAAAGAAGGGTCTTTTACCTGTTCTAACCTTTCGTAAAACTTTCTACTTCCCTGCTTTATCACAACTTCCTTGACCTTTTCTACATCCTCATAAAGCCCAAGCTTTATTGCCAACCTTCTCGCCCTTTCCATAGGAAAACCATAGCCAAAGTATATTTTTCTTTCTCCCTCTATTGGAGCATGGTGAAGTATGTACTCTTTAGCAAGCCTGTAAAAGATGTTTTCCTTTCTAAAGATAGCTCTGTAGTTGGGATGTACCATGCTGTCTGATATAACCGCGGAGATAACTTCCCTTCCCAAGTAAAAGCATCTTCTTGGGATAGCACCGTAGTGAGCGATTATTCTTCCCTCGTGCTCTACCACATAAACCATGGTTCCCAAGCGGTGCGCCTTGTACTTCCAGTGCCAAAGCTCTCTGCTCATCTCTTTGCCAAATACTAATCTAAAGAGTTCCCTTATACCGTCTTCATCACCCTCCCTGTAAGGCCTTATTTCCATCAGAGCCCCTCCGAAAGACTAAATACAGCCAGAATCATGGAAAAGACTATAATGCCCACTATAAGACCCATGAAAAGAATTATTGCAGGCTCAAGGAGGCTCACAAACCTCTTTACTGATGTTTTAAACTCTTCGTTGTAGGTGGTATAAATCTGATAGAAGGCTCCTGCCAGCTCCCCAGTTTGCTCTCCCACAGCAACCATTTCTGTTACCATGTCTGGAAATAGCTGATGAGACTTCATAGCTTTTGAAAGAGATGAGCCTTTGACCACATCGTTTCTCACAGCTCTTATGGCATCCTTCATCCTGAGGGTAATAGGCACATTACCGGCCAGGTCCAGGGCGTGGTTGAGAGTTACCCCTCCCTTAATAAGCGTGTAAAGGGTTTGGAAAGTTCTTATTAGCTCCGTGTTTAAAAGGAGTTTTCCTAAAAGCGGTAGCTTATAAAGAAAGCTCTCCAGCTTCAGTCTTTGGTGCCTTTTTCTGAGGGCATACCTTAAGTAAACAAAGAGGAGCAGAAGAACCACAAGCGCACCCACTATGAGGTAGTTTATAATGTCCGTCAAAAAAAACATGGCTCTTGTCAGTAATGGGAGTTTTACATCCGTACTTTGAAACACCAGCCTGAACTTGGGAACTACATATGAAGAAATGATGAGCAGTGAAAATAGGGAAACGCCAAAAACAAAGGAGGGATAAAGCATAGCGGTTATTATGCTACTCTTTAATTCATTCTCTTCCTTTATAAAGTCCAGTATGAGACTTAGCGTCTCTTCTAAGCTACCACTCTCCTCTGCGGACCTTATCATCTGCACATAAAAGTCGGGAAAGAGGTTAGAAAGGCGCAGAGCCATGCTGAGTGTACTTCCTGACCTTATCTCTTCGTAAACTTTTAAGAGCTTTTGGTGATACTTCCTTTCCCTTTCCGCTATAAAGAGGAGAGCCTTATCCACCGTCAGACCTGACTTTAAGAGCTGGAGTAGGTTGGATGTAAACCTCTCAAGAAACTTAGTATCTTTGCGGGACTCTTTGAGGCTCACCTCCTTCAGGCTTATCACCTTAATATTCTGTGCCTTCAGTTTTGATACAGCCTCGGCTTTTGTATCGGCTTCAAGAAGACCTTCCACTAAACTTCCGTTGTAAAGACCTTTGTAAGAAAAAACCATGCTTTCAGAATATATTATAGCTCAGAGGAAGTAAATTAATTCTTATGGAAAGCCTTGCTTGGATGAGTGAGAAAAGGAATGGTAAAGTGCTGTGTAAAGCCTGTCATCAAAGGTGCCTTTTGAAGGAAGGTGAATATGGAAAGTGTGGCGTGAGAGTAAACAAGGATGGTGAGCTTTTATTGACAGTTTATGCAAAAGTAGCATCCTACAACATAGACCCCGTGGAGAAAAAGCCCCTTTACCACTTTCTTCCTGGCACCTACACCCTTTCTATAGGAACAGTAGGATGCAACTTCTCGTGCCTTTTTTGCCAAAATTGGGAGATATCGCAGTATCCACAAACGCACAACTACAAAACCTTTGGTGAAGATCTATCACCTGAGGAGATAGTAAGAATGGCAAAAACATACAAAACACCCTCCATATCCTATACCTACAACGAACCTGTCATATTCTTTGAGTTTGCCTTTGATATCATGAAGATGGCTTACAGCGAAGGAATAAAAAACATCTTCGTTACGAGCGGGTACGAAACGGAGGAGGTAATTGATGCATCCCTCCCTTACCTTTCCGCAATGAATGTGGACCTAAAATCCTTCTCAGACAAGTTTTATAGAGAGGTATGTGGGGCAAGGTTAAAGTCAGTTTTAAAAACTATAGAGTACGCATACAAGAAAGGAATATGGATGGAGATAACCACGTTGCTTATACCTGGACTAAACGACTCACCCGAGGAGATAAGAGATATTGCTAGGTTTATAAAGAGTATTTCAGAAAACATACCCTGGCACATCTCCCGCTTTTTCCCAGCTTACAGGATGACACACATACCACCCACACCAATAAATAAGCTTATAAGGGCTTACGAGATAGGAAAGGAAGAAGGACTGAGTTATGTTTATATAGGAAATTATCCTTTGGAGGACCTGGAGTCTACTTTCTGTCCTTCGTGTGGATACAAAGTGATAGAGAGGAGTGGCTATCTGGGTGAAAGAGTAAAGATGCATCTGAAAGATGGTAAATGTCCCAGCTGTGGAAAAGTTATAGATGGTGTTTTCGGCTCATCTTGATAGGAGTTTGAGGCTAATGGGTGCCAAAAAGGTAGTTATTGCAACTGCAAATATTACCACCGCATAAGTTAGCTCGTCAAAGAGTTTTGCCTGCCTTCCAAATTCTGCAAATATAAGCCCCACTTCACCGCGCGGTAGCATGGAAAAACCTATAAGAAGCTTTTCCTTGAGGTTTCCCTTCACGAAAAAACCCGATGCTACTTTACCTGCAATGGCTACAAAAATCAGAATGGTGGACATAAGCCAAAACTTACCGGATGTAAAGTCTATAACTTTAAGATTTAGCTCAAGCCCAACATAAACAAAAAAGAGAGGGGTCAGTACCCAAACTAAAGGCATGATGGTTTGCTCCACCTTGTGCGCCATCTTCTCGTCAGTTCTTAAAAAGACTGCAAAGGGCAGGGCAAATCTCCTTGAGAGGGCAAGGCCAGCGGTAAAAGCTCCCAATATCTCTGGAGATCCCACCTGATGAGCCAAGTAAGCAAAGAGGAAGATAACTGCCACAACAGTGGGGGGTATAAAGTCTTCCGTACCAAGTGCTTTTGACAAGTGCTGTATGATCTTTGCAAGCGCCTGTGCTATTATGGGAGAGAGTATAAAAAAAGTAGCTATATACAGTATAAGGGTGGTGATGGCTTCAAAGTGCACTACACCTTCTTTTGAAAACTCGTAAAGCGCCGCAAGCAGCACAACTCCAAATATGTCATCAAGCACCGCAGCACCAAGCACTATCTGAGCAAATCTTTGCTTCATCTTACCCAGGTCTTCCAGCACCTTCACCGTTATGCCTATGCTGGTGGCTGTAAGCGTTCCACCAATAAAGAGGCTCACAGTCAGAGGAAGTTCAAGAAGATAATACGAAACCGCAACGCCAAAAATCATGGGAAGGGAAGCGCCTACAAAAGCCACTACAAAAGCGGATATACCTACTTCTTTAAGCTTATGTACATCAGCCTCCAAACCAACCTGAAAGAGAAGGAGTATAACTCCTATCTCCGCAAGAAGTCTGAGGATCTGGTTAGGCTCCACCATGCCCAAAATACTCTGACCCAGCAATACTCCTACGAGTATCTCTCCCAGAACAGAAGGAATACCTATCTTGGAAAAGGTATCACCCACTGTGCGTGCAAGGAAGAGAATGATGGCAAGGTATAGAAATACAGTGTGTAGCTCCATTTACTTCTTCCTAGTTCCGCAGAGATACTTTACACCTTCCTCTGTCTTTGCCCAATGGCGCGTGCCGGCTGGCACTTCTAAAATATCTCCAGGCTTGAGATGATAAACCTTTTCTTCTGTGCCTATAGTGATAGAGCCCTCCAGCACCATCCTTACTTCATCTTCAGCATGGGTGTGCCATCCGTAGTAGGTGCCAGGAGCATCCTCCCAAAGATAGATATTTTCATAACCGAGCTCCTCCAGTCTCTTTTTTGCCTGAAGCAAGCTGTTCATCTTACACTCCCGTTGAACCAAAGCCGTCAGAGCCTCTCCTAGTTGGAGATAAATCTTCTGTCTCGTGCAAATTCACCTTCTGCACAGGGCATATTACCATCTGAGCTATTTTATCTCCTCGTCTTATAACAAATTCCTTTTCTCCTAAGTTTATAAGCAGGACCTTTATCTCTCCTCTGTAGTCCGCATCTATTGTCCCCGGTGAGTTAAGCAATGTGATACCGTAGTTTAGAGCCAAACCACTTCTTGGTCTTATCTGGGCTTCAAAGCCTTCTGGAAGCTCAATAGCGATACCTGTGGGAATGAGCCTCCTCTCCATAGGTTTTAAAGTTACGGGCTGCTCCACAGCAGCCAGAAGGTCTAATCCAGAAGAGCCCGGAGTAGCATAAGACGGAAGTGGTAGTCCCTTTCCATGGGGTAGTCTTTTTATCCTTATATTCATAGCTCTACAGAGCCGGCGGTGGGACTTGAACCCACGACCTAGGCATTACGAGTGCCTCGCTCTGCCGCTGAGCTACGCCGGCTATCATCCAAGCCCATATTGGTGAGTTTTGCTCTCCCTTGCTCGTCCACCTCCAGCACCTTGACCTTTAGAGTATCCCCTACACTAAAGACAGCCCTCACATCCTTCACATAGCCCTCCATCTTACTAACATGCAAAAGACCTACCTTGCCGGGGAGGATCTCCACAAAGACACCGTAAGGCTCCACTCTTGTCACCTTCCCTTCGTATACCTTACCCACCTCCACATCCCTTATGAGATTCTCTATAATCTCTTTAGCGGCATCTATGGCTGATTTGGAGGGTGCGGTCAGAGAAACTTTTCCACCCTCCAGCACCCAAACAGTGGTGCCTGTCTTCTCCTTTATGTCCTTAACCGTTTTACCACCCGGACCTATTATCAGCATAGCTTTCTCCTCTGGTACTGTTATGATTTCTATCCTTGGTGCATAAGGTGAAAGCTCCTTCCTCGGCTCTGGTATTGCCTCGTACATCTTCTCCAGTATATAGAGCCTTCCCCTTTTTGCCTGCATAAGGGATTCTATCATAATCTCTTTCTTTAGTCCCTTTATCTTTATGTCCATCTGCACGCTGGTTATTCCGTCCTTTGTGCCTGCAACTTTAAAGTCCATATCTCCCAGCTGATCCTCGTCACCTAATATGTCAGAAAGTATCACATATCTTTCTCCTTCCATTATGAGACCCATGGCTATGCCAGCCACATGCTTCTTTATGGGAACTCCTGCATCAAACAGAGCTAAAGAACCTGCGCACACGGTAGCCATAGATGTAGAGCCGTTAGACTCCAGTATGTTGGATACGATCCTTATGATGTAAGGAAACTCTTCCTCTGGAGGAATCAGTGGTTCTATGGCTCTTTCTGCCAGCGCTCCATGACCTATTTCTCTCCTTCTGGGTGGTCCCCATGGTTTTGCCTCACCTGTAGAAAAGGGAGGGAAGTTGTAGTGGAGCATGAATCTTTTGAAAACCTCCCCCTCGTATATGCTCTCTACCAGCTGCGCTTCGTGAGGAGAGCCGAGGGTAACGGTTGCAAAAGCTTGCGTCTGTCCTCTGGTGAATATGGCGCTACCGTGAGGTCTTTCAAAAGGCTTTATCTCTATGCTTATAGGCCTTATCTCTTCGGGTTTCCTGCCGTCTATTCTTACACCTTCGTTTAGCACCTTTTGTCTCATCAGCTTACTTATGAGCTTTTTGTAGTGATAACCCACCTTAAAGTGAAGCTCCTCTGGTATCTGATGCCTTTCTATAAACTCCCTCAAAATAGCGGATGTGTTTTCCTTCCTTTCCCGCTTGTCCTGTATCTCAAAGGTTTTAAGAATTCTTTCTGTGCAGAACTCTTCCATAAGATCCTTTATCTCTTGAGGAAGATGGATGCCTTCAAAGCTCATCTTTGGAACGCCTACTTTTTCCCTCAACTCTTCCTGAGCGGATATGAGCTCTTTTCCAGCCTCTAAGCCAAAGTATAGAGCGTTGGCAAAGACCTCCTCATCCACCTCCTTTGCACCACCCTCTACCATAATTATGCTGTCTTTACTTACAGCTAAGATGATTTCAAGGTCAGCCTTCTGTCTCTCTTCGTATGTGGGGTTTGCCACAAACTTCCCCTCAATCCTGCATACCCTGAGCCCCGCTATGGGACCTTCAAAGGGTATCCTGGAAATGTGGAGAGCCGCAGATGCACCAGTTATGGCAAGCACATCAGGATCATACTTGTCATCTGCGGAGAGAGTAAGTGCCGTTATAACCACATCATGAAAAAAGCCTTCAGGAAAGAGAGGTCTTATAGGTCTGTCTATAACTCTTGACACAAGCACTTCCCTGTCTGTAGGTTTGCCCTCCCGCTTTACAAAACCCCCTGGTATCTTCCCCCAGGCTGACGATTGCTCTCTATAATCAACAGACAGAGGCATAAAGTCTATGTCCTGCAAAGGCTCCTCTGAGACTACCGCAGTAACCAAGACGGCAGTATCACCCTGTCTTACAACTACCGCACCGTCAGAAAGTTTGGCATAGTGCCCCGTTTCTATAATTATAGGGTCTTTATCCCCCAAATTGGCTATCACCTTATGCATCATCTTACCTTAAGACCCAACCTTTGGACCACTTCCAAATACCTTTTATAATTGGTGTTTTTAAGGTACTCCAAGTGCCTTCTTCTTGCGTGTATCATAGCTATAAGACCTCTCCTTGAGTGAACATCCTTCTTGTTGTTTTTTAGATGCTCTGTAAGTCTGTTTATCCTTTCAGTAAGCACCGCTATCTGTACTTCCGGAGAACCCGTATCCTTTTCGTGTCTTTGAAAGCTGCTTATTATCTCCTGCTTTCTCTCCTTTGGTAATGCCATCTCTATACCTCCTAAGATATAATATTATACATCAACCACCGCCATACTCGGACTGCTCAATCTCCATGATGAACTCCTCTATCATGGCTGTCAGCATGTTTATTATTTCTTTTGTATCTTTGTCAAGATAGTAATCAAAAAGCTCTATCTTCCTTTCGTGAAAACGCTCTTCATCTATGTAGTACTTCACTAATATGTATGGCACCTCTCTGTCGTGGTAGAATCCCTCTTCGTAAGGCAAAAGTAGGCGCACTTCAACATCTGGGTTTGTAGCATAGTTCTTCTCAAGGTAATCTTTTAGTTCCCCCAGCTTCTTTTCATAAATTTTCCAATCCTTCATAGTTTAATATTTTACTCTATGAGACTTTGTTTTATATCCACGGCAGGTGCCGTGAGGAGTGTTATGGCAGAAGCTATAGCAAAAAAAATGTCCAAAGACGCACTGCTTCTCATGGAGATCTTTTCCGCTGGCGTAGAGCCACTTGACGCCATTCCACAGCAGGTAATAGAGGTGCTCAAAGAGAAGGGCTACCTGGTAGAAACTGCAAAGCCAAGATCTCTGCAGGAGATCCCATACGAAGATGCAGACATAATAATAACACTCTCCGCTGAAGCAAGGGACAAAAGCCCATATATGTATTCACACAAAAGGAGAGAACATTGGGTTTTGGAGGATGTAAAGGATTTAAGCAATTTGCAAGCCCTTAGAAAGCTCAGGGATCAGATAGAAGAGAATATAAGTTCTCTGTTTAAAATAAGGTAAACTTATACTTGTCATAAGGTGTTTTTATACATATAATTTAAAAGAGAATGATAGACATCACTAAGCTAAAAACCTTTATAGCTGTTGCGGACCTTGGGAGTTTTTCAAAGGCATCAGAGATACTCTACATAACACAACCGGCAGTTACTCAACAGATAAAAGCCCTTGAGAAGATAGTAGGTGCAAAGCTCTTTCAGAGGCAGGGTGGGAAAATAGTGCTTACCAACGAAGGAAGGAGAATTTACGATATAGCCAGATCCCTTTTGAGCGATTACGAAAACCTGATGGAGGAGATGGCAAAGATAAAGAAGGATTTTAAAGATACTCTCTTTGTTGGAATAAGCACCACGCTAAGCGAATATAAAGTTCCCGAGCTTATAGCAGAGTTCCACTCTCAGATGCCTGGCGTATCCATCAGGGTGTTTGTGGAAAATTCCCAGCAGGTAGAGGAAAACTTACTGGCAGGCGTTCTCAATGTTGGCATAATAGAGAGGACGCCGTCAGAGAGATTTCATTCCATCAAATGGTTCATGGACGAGATACTATATGTCACCCATCCCGAGCATCCCTTTGCCAGAGAAGGCGAGATAGAGCCTGAGAGACTCTACGATACTGATATTATCTTTAGGGAAGTCAGTTCTGGCACCAGGAAGATCGTGAAAGAAGAGCTTGAGAGACTTGGCATAATTTTTGAAAAGCTCAATATAAAGGTGGAGATAAATTGTGGTAGGTCCATACTGAGTATGATAAGAAGCGGTTATGGCTCTTCCTTCCTTTCAAGAGGTCTTTTGGAAAGAGACCTGCAAGAAGGTAGCGTAGTTCAGGTGAAGATAAAGGGCTTTAGTGCAAGAAGATGGTACTACATTATATATCCCGAGAATGCCAAACTTAGCTTTTTGGCAGGAAGGTTCATAAGGTTCTTACTCTCCAAGTCAGAGAAAGAGATAGCCGTATGAAGGGTATGCTGTTTGATGTGGATGGCGTAATAGTGGATGTCAAAAACTCTTATCACTATGCCATAAAGCGCACCGCTGAGGAGTTTTTGGGTATTGAGATCCCCATAGAGGAGGTAAGGCGTATAAAGTTCTCAAGAGGCATAAACAACGACTGGCTTGTAACTCTTGAAGTTATAAAGGAATACGGTGGTAAGGCAGAGCTTCACCAAGTTGTTGAGAAGTTTAACCAAGCTTACAGGTTGTTAAGAGATAAAGAGGAGCTAATCCTTGATCGCGGATTTTTTAAAAAGATAAAAGCCTTAGGTTATCCACTTGGAATAATAACGGGAAGACCGCGGGAGGATATTGAGTACACCTTTGAAAGATTTGGACTTTTTGAATACTTTGACTTTATACTTGACGACGACTACATTCCCGACCCTGAGCTGAAAAAACCTCACCCTTTCGCCCTTCACCTGTGTATTGAAAGCATGAACCTTTCTGGATGTGTGTATGTGGGTGATAGCAAAGCGGACTGGGAGATGGTAATGTATTATAAGAAGATGTATGAAAAGCCAGCTGAGTACATACACTTTGGTAAAAATGTGAATATAGATGGCGTAAAAACTGCACATACTCCCAAGGAGCTTATCTTAGCTCTTCAAGAGGCTTTGATGCATCTGTAAGCAAGATGGGTATGCCATCCTCAATGGGATAAAACACCTGGCAGTTTTCACATATAAGCACATCTCTCTCTCTGTTATAAAAGAGCTCCTTTTTACACTTGGGACAGGCGAGTATTTTTAAAAGCTCTTCATCTACCATCTTAATCTTCCTTCACATACTCCCAAAGCTCTTTCATTAAGCTCACAAACTCTCTGTAGTCATCTCCACTTAGCTTCTTTCTTAGCTCTTCCTCATCAAAAAGAAGCGTGCCATCCACGGGCGAGAAATCCATGTACTGAAGGTCCGAGATGCTAAGGTCAAATATACACATGTATTGCTGTGCTTCCTTTTTGAATTTTACAAACTCCTCCTCATACGGCTCTGACATCTTTGTAGTCCACATGTAGGAACCGCCAAAGGGATTTAGCCAATACTGTTCATTGCTCTCAAGACAGAAGACAGCTCTCTTTATGGAGATAATGTCGTCCATAAGTTCCCCATCAGGCATGCTCACCGCCCAGACTCTGTTTTTTAAGGGATTGATAAGGAACTCAACCTGCATCTCCTCAAGAGCCATAGGTTTTATTATATAGCAAAGTTTTTTGAATAAACTTGACAAAACATACCCGTATGGTTATAATTAAAAGCGCTGTGAAAGTATCTCCCGAGTCCTTATGGATAGGGAGTAGTAAGCAGGGAAGTTTAGTCCCTGCAGGGCGGATGGAAAAACAGGTTTGTTTGGCTACAGACGCCTAAAACCTTGTTTTTCTATGCCTCACCCGCCCACCTTGAACATTTCTACCTTTCTCAATATTTCACCACGCCTTATCCTTTCAAGCCTCTCTTCCGAATACCTGTCCTTCCTTGATTGCCACACACCTCTTATAAACTCTTGTAATTTCTCGTCACTGGCACCGCTTCTGATGAGCCTTTTAATGTCATAGCCATCCGTTGCAAACAAACATGTGAGAAGCTTCCCGTCAGCTGTGAGCCTAAGTCTGTTACAATCACCACAGAAGGGTTGAGTGATGGATGATATAACACCAAACTCAAGCCCATCATCCTTGTATCTGTATCTGTCTGCTACCTCACCTCTGTAGCTCTTCTCCACTGGCTCTATATCAAACTCTTTGGATATGATATTTACTATATCTTTTGCGGAAACTACTCTCTCCAAAGACCATCCGTTTATGTTGCCCACATCCATAAACTCAATAAACCTCACCACCACACCCATACTTTTAAAAAACTTAGCTATGTCCAGCACTTCACTGTCATTAAGCCCTCTCACAACACACACATTTACTTTGACAGGATGAAAACCAACATCAATAGCAGTCTCTATTCCCTTGAGTATATCAGAAACCTTTACATCTTTACCAACTACCTTAGAAAACACCTCATCTTTTAGGGAATGGAAACTGACGGTTATCCTTTTGAGTCCTGCATCCTTTAGAAGCTTTGCCTTCTGAGAGAGTAAAAAGCCGTTAGTAGTCATGCTAATGTCATGCAGACCATCCACATGCGAAAGCAGGTGTATGAGATTTTCAATGTGCTTTCTCACAAGAGGTTCGCCACCGGTTATTCTAACCTTCCTTACTCCCAGCTTCGTGCTGACCCTCACTATGCGCTCTATCTCCTCAAAGGTAAGTATCTCTGACCTTGAATAAAACTCGTAATCCTGATTTTCCGGCATGCAAAACTGACACCTGAAGTTGCACCTATCGGTTACCGACACCCTAAGGTCATGAAGCTCTCTTCCGTAGGTATCTTTTATCATGCTCCAAGCACCCACTGTCCTCTGCCATCAGAAAAAACTTCCTTCTTCCATATGGGAGCTCTCTTTTTCACTTCATCCACCACATACCTACAGGCTCTGAAAGTCTCGTCCCTGTGCCCGCCAAATACGCACACGAGGAAGGAAGGCTCTCCAACCTTTACAACCCCCAACCTGTGGTGAACAAAGATCTCCTTAACGGAGAAAAGCTTTATTGCTTCCTCTCTTATCTGCTGCATAACTTTAAGAGCCATCTCAGGAAAAGCCTCGTAGTGTAGCTCTCTCACATCACCATCTTCCGGAGCGGACCTGGCTATACCTAAAAATGTCAGACTTGCACCGCAATCATGCGGAGTCTGGTAATGAGCAAGTATCCTCTCTATGCCTATCCATTCTGCACCTATGTAAACTCTTGGTATCATGGTAGTATTTAAATATAATCCTGCTGAGGGAAGTATAATTTATCTTCATGAGGGGGTTTGAGGAGTTATACAACGAACTCATAACTAAGGAGGAGCATAAGTTTCTCGGGTTTTTCAGGTCGGATGGGCTTCGCTTTCTGGAGGAGCTTTTGAGTGCCGACCTCGGTGTATCGGTAAGGGAGACAAAGGGAAGACAGCCCAGAAGCGCAAGACCTTTTATAGGCTGGTTTGAGGGAGAAGCTCTGAACCTGTGCTTCCTAACAAAAAAGAAAAAAATAATCGGAGCGTAGATAGAGGATGTCAACTTTTTAAAGAGGGATCCCTCCAGAAAGGAGGGGTAGAATTAAGATATGAGCGTGCTAAACCTTGTAAGAGAGATACTTGATAAAGTTTACCACTGGCACAGAGTTCCTGCAAGTGTAAAGGCAAAGGCTGTAATGAAAGCTTTATACACCTGTGCTCTGAGGTTAAAAGTTGACATGTTCTTATATTATAACACTTTTTCAACCGGTGGTAAGATTTTTTAAGCAGGTTCAGTGGATAAAGCCTATTATATAAAGAGTGAAGGAAAAGTGGAAGGCTATAGCTAGTCTTTTAGAAGGAGAGTATGATATTCAGGTTCAGGGAAGTTATGAAGGGTGGGGTGCCGGCTACGACCCTAAGGTTTTGCCTCTTGTGGAGATGTGGGCAAGGGGGGAGGTGCAAGATATACCTTCTAACATTAAAAGACCTGTGGGTGTTGTATTTGGCATACCGGATCTGGTCAGAAAGAGTGAGGAATACATAATAAATGCCATAAGGCACGAGATAAGCTACCTGCTGAGCGCGGACCTGCCTCTCTGGAAAATGGGGCAGAGGGAGTTTTTCAGATTTGGCTACCAGCCTACTGCCTTTCTTGTTCTTTACACTGTGCTGGAATCCATAAGAGCGGATGAGCGCATTCTTGAGCAGTATCTCAACAGTGCATACACTCTTAGACGCAGGTACGAGGAGGTGCTTGCAAATTTAAAGAATACATACCCTTATCACGAGTTTGCCTTAGGTTTTCTTAGGCTCTGGCTCTCAAAACCGGAGGAGATAGACACAAGTGTTCGTAGGCAGGTTCTCTCCCTTGAGGACTTTTTCAAAGAATATATAAAAGCGGACAGTCAGAGGGCATACTTGCTTCTTATGGAAGAAGCCTTTGGCAAGTACAGGGCTTGTATTGAAGATTCCTTAGAGTTCAATTACATAGATATGCTCATTGAGGAAGCTCTGGGAAAGACAAAACAGGGGCATAAAGGCAGAATAATGACGGACATACTGAAAAAACTACCAGAAGAATACCAACATTTAATGAGTAGCTTTAAATCTTCCCGGCAGGTTCCAGAGGAGTTAAGAAGGGATATATTAAAAAGGTTAAAAAACCTTCCAGACTGGATGAAAGATTACATAAAGCAGATGTCCTATATGAGCCTTCTTGAAAGGGATTTGGAATTTATCTCCTACTTTCTTCCCAAAACTCTGCAAACGGAGGTAGAGCACAGGGGGTTTGTGTCCTTTTTAATAAAGGGGTGGGAGGAGACTTCCTCCGAGGGTTCTGGACTTTCTCAAAAAGACGCTAAAAGCTCCGAAGAGTCCCCCATCGACAGGAAGTATAAAAGGGAGTATGGGCTTGATCAGGAGGAGTTCAGAAGGTATCAGCTTCTCATGAGAGGCATAATGCCCTTTGTTGAGTCTATGAAAAGAAAGTTCAAAAGGCTTATGCCAGAGGAAGAGGAGGGTTGGCTCTGGGGATACACTCACGGAAGGCGTGTAGATTACAGAAAAATGCATATAGAAATACCCACAAAACGCGGTCGCATATACCAAAGGAGGGTTATTCCAGAAAAAAAACAGCTTGCCTTTAAGCTCCTTCTAGATGTATCTTCTTCCATGAAGAGGGAGGACAAGATAGAGAATGCCATAAAGTCTCTTCTGCTCTTTAGTCAGGTGCTAAGTGAGATGAAAATGCCCTTTTCCATAGATGCCTTCGCCGAGAGGATTTTTAGCATAAAGTCCTTTGAAGAGGATTACATGAGTGCAAAGGCAAGGATACTGGAGCTAAACAAGATGCTTGGAGGAGGCACCAACATAGAGAAGGCTCTGCTTGTATCTGGCGAGGACCTTCAAATCTTCTGTAGAAAGCAAGGGATAAAGGGTGTTATGCTGGTTTTTTCCGATGGTGAGCCTACAAGAGGTCTTAAGGGAGAAGCTCTCAAGGACCTCATAAGGGAGCTAAAAGCGAGGTTTCCTATTGTAGGCATAGGTGTAGGTGAGACTAAAAACTTCGTGGAGGAATACTTTGATAAAACAGGTATAAAGATAAGGGATGTGTCCATGCTACCTTCCGCCTTTATGCTGGTGATGGAAAACCAGTTTAGAAGGCTTCAATCCTCGTCTTGATATCACCAAGACCGTTTTTTATAAACTCCCTTACAAAGCTTATGTCCGAGGAGAGTATCTCCTGAGGAGTCCCTATCTGCACTACCTGACCATCCTTTAGTACCATAAGCCTGTCGGATATGCCAAAGGCTGAAACCAGGTCGTGAGAGACCACTATAGAAGTGCTGCCAGTCTTTTCCCTCAGGGAGACTATGAGATTATCTATCGTCCTGCTGGTGATGGGATCAAGCCCTGATGTAGGTTCATCGTATATAATTAACTTAGGGTTTGTTGCTATAGCTCTGGCTATACCTACTCTCTTTCTCATACCGCCTGAGAGTTCCGAGGGATAAAGCTCCAGGACATCTTCATCCAAACCAACCAGTTTGAGTTTTTCAAGAGCCAGCTTTTTTATCTCATCTTTACTTATATCTGTGCGCTCTAAGTAGTAAAAACCTACATTTTCCCAAACTCGCAGACTGTCAAAGAGAGCAGCGCCCTGAAAGACATAACCTATATTTTTTCTCAGCTTGTCCAGCTCTATGATGCTAAGTGTGTTTATGTCCTTTCCAAACACCGCCACCTTACCGCTGGTGGGCTTCCATAAACCCACTATGCACTTGGTAATGGAAGTCTTCCCACTCCCGCTACCCCCCACTATTGTAAAGACTTCCCCCTCAAAAACTTCAAAACTTATGTCTTTGAGTATCTGTCTGCCGTTTATACTCAAATAGAGGTTTTCAACCTGAACCGCTTTGTTCATTGTCCTTTCATAGCCCTTATAACCAAACCATCAAGCTCCACCATCTTTTCCAGATTGCCAGTATGCGCAAAAGGTATGGTGCCCGTAACCGTACCACCCGGAAACAGGTTATCCTCCACCCTGTTTATTTGCATCTCAAACACAGATACCGGAAACTTTATATCCTCTATCCTTTCAACGACCATTCGCACATCACCATAACAGGCAAGAGCTTTGCCCAAGGAGAAAAACATCAAGCACGCAGCAGCTCTCTCTTGAAGATTTTTTGCACTTTTGGAGCCACTGCTTAAGGCAAATCGAAGCACCTTTTCGCTGATGGGATAAACCCATGTTATAAAAGTCATATGCACCTCTCCATCTTTGTTGGCAGTGCCAAGCACAGCGGGAAATACACCCATACTTCTCATCAGCTCCACAAGGTCCGCAGGTAGCATCTTTAAACCTCCACCATTTTAAAGTTATTGGCAAAAGATAAGGCAAGCTGTCCTCAGCGTCAAGAATTATTATAATAATAGTGTGTTTTTCCTTGTGCTAATACTGTGCCTTGTAGCTTATGCTCAAGATTGTGCATCCCTTATGTCAAGATATACAGCTCTTGAGAAGGATGCCATATACGAGGAGCTTATGAGTGAAGCGGATAAGCTTATAAAAGATGGATGCTCTACAGGAAACAAAAAGCTTCAGCGTTCTGCGGATAAGATCCTCTCTGCACTTGAGGTTCTCAAAGTAAATGACGCAAGACTTCCCGAAGATAAAAAACTCCTTAATGTAGTGGTGCAGAAAAGGTTAAGAAATGCCCTTTATACTCTAAATGCTTCAAGAAAGTACAAAGATAAACACAGCAACTTATACTCTTACCAGCTGCTCTTTTATCAGGTGGCAAAGGAAAACATCAGAGTGAAAGATTACGAATACGCATTAAGATACTCTCAAGCATCTTACCTTTTGGGAAGGGCTATACTGGAGCTGAGATGAGCTTCAAAGAGGGTGAACATGTTCTTATACTATACAAAGACAGGAAGTACCTAAAAAGGCTCGTAAAGGGTTTGCACCTGAGTGTAAGAGGTCATGCCATAAGCTTTCAGGATATACTGGGCAAGCAGGAGGGACAAAAGATAGGGGAGTTTTTTGTGCTAAAGCCTTCTCTGGAAGACATTTTGCTTTTGGGTTTCAAAAGGGGAACACAGGTAATTTATCCAAAGGATGCCTTTTACACAGCTTTCAAGCTAGATATCAGGCACACTGATAGGGTGCTGGAGTTTGGAACTGGAAGCGGTGCTATGACTGCTGTCCTCTCTCTTCTGGCGGGTGAGGTGTGGACCTACGAAGTCTCAGAACGATTTTATAAGATTGCCCTCAAAAACTGGGAGACCTTTGGTCTTTGTAGCAATGTAAAAGCTTTTAATATGAACTTTGCAGATGCGCCTCTGGAGGATGAGTTTTTTGATGCGTGCCTTGTGGATGTAAAAGAGCCTTGGGAATACTTAGAAAAGGTTTGGAGGGTGCTAAAAAGAGGAAAAACCTGCGCTTTTGTGATTCCCACCACCAATCAGGTGAGCAGACTTCTCTCCTCTATGGCAAACCTATTTACAGACCTTGAGGTGCTGGAGATGCTTCAGAGGCATTACAAAACCAATCCAGAGAGGCTCAGACCAGAAGACCAGATGCCTGCCCATACCGCTTACCTTCTCTTTGGAAGGAAGAGGATATAGCTGTCTTTTATGTCGTAGGTGTTTATCTTGCAGTATTCATACCCTTTGGGAAGTTCTTTGCCCTTCATAATAAAGACAAATTCCCGAGAGAGTCTGATAAGCATGGGGACTATATCTTCAAGCTTTCCTAAGGCTCTACACACAACTATGTCAAAGCTATTTTCTCTGAGCTGCTCTGCCCTCTTACACAAAACTCTGTAATCAAGACCGAGTTTTGCTTTTACATACTCAAGGAAGGCGCACTTTTTTGAAACGGACTCTACAAGCGTCAAGTTTATCTGGGGACCGTAGTATATCTTGAGAGGCACTCCCGGAAAGCCTCCCCCCGAACCTACATCGCACACGCTTTTGCCTTTCACATCCAATCCTTTTTGCTCAAAGCACAGTGCCAAAGTAAGAGAATCAACAAAGTGTCTTATGACTATTTGCTCCTCTTCTTCAATAGCCGTGAGCCTGTGGACCTTGTTCCACTTTTTTAGCTCCTGCATGTAGGTGTAAAAAAGCTCTACCTGTTGGTCAGATAGGTCAAATCCGTTTCTTTTGAAGATATCTTCTATCAACTCTTTAAAAGATACTCCATATCTTTAGCCATCTTTTCAGGGCTTTGCTTTGTGGGTGTGTAGAGGAGTTTTATTTTCATGTCGGGTGTCACCACATATATGGTGGCGGTGTGATCAATAAGATAGCCTGCGGCGGATTCGCCTTTGACTTTTCTGTAAAACACCTTATACTCTTTTGCCACCTTTTTTATCTCATCTTGGCTACCTGTGAGCCCCACAAAGGTAGGGTAAAAAAAGGGGACATAACCCTTTAGGACGCTGGGAGTGTCCCTTTCGGGATCAACGCTTATAAAAAGCACCTGAACCTTATTCCTCTCATCCTCCTTGAGGTTTTTCATCATGCTGGCAAGGGTAGTAAGAGCTGTGGGACAAACATCCGGACAGTGAGTATAACCAAAAAATATGACTACTATCTTACCTTGCCTTGTGTAATCGGAGAGGCTCACCTGCCTTCCTTCTTGGTCGGTTAGCTTAAAGTCGTAAGCAGGCTGGTCATACACAAAGCCGTAAAACTCGTGTTTTTTCTGGCAGGATGGAGCAAAAATCAGAAGAGCTAACCATGTTATAAATAACGCTAACTTTTTCATAATGTTTAAATTATAGCTTGTGTGATAAAATTGGTGCTATGGAGTTTGAGCCTGTTATAGGTCTTGAAATACATGTGCAGATGGACACACAAACTAAGATGTTTTGTTCTTGTCCTGTGGAGTTTGGCGCAGAACCCAACACTAAGGTGTGTCCTGTATGTCTTGCCCTTCCCGGAAGCCTTCCCGTTCTGAATAAAAAAGCTGTGGAATATGCCATAAGAGCTGCCCTTGCTCTTAACTGCGAGATAAGGCAGAAAAGCTTGCTGGCAAGAAAAAATTACTTTTACCCTGACCTTCCAAAAGGTTATCAGATATCTCAGTACGAAGAACCTCTTGCGGTAAACGGATGGCTTGAGATAGAAGGAAGGAAGATAAGAATAAGGAGACTTCATATAGAGGAGGATGCAGGTAAGAATATACACGAAGGAAATAAAACTTATGTGGACCTCAACAGAGCAGGCACTCCGCTGATGGAGATAGTTACAGAGCCAGATATAAACTCGCCGGAGCTGGCAAGGCTCTTTTTAGAAGAGCTTAGAAATATCATGAGATATACAGGTGTGTCAAAGGCTGATATGGAAAAGGGACAGCTAAGGTGTGATATAAATGTTTCCGTAAAACCAAAAGGCTCCAACACACTCGGCACGAGGGTGGAGATAAAGAACGTAAACTCCTTTAGATTTGTGCAAAAGGCTATAGAGAGTGAGGTCCAAAGGCAGATAAAGATACTATCCTCGGGTGGAGAGATAAAGCAAGAGACCAGAACCTTTGACCCGGCAACAGGCCTGACTCACCCTATGAGGACAAAAGAGGAGGCGGAGGATTACAGATACTTTCCAGACCCAGACCTTTTGCCTCTGATAATTTCCAGCGAGTGGATAGAGGAGATAAAAAGGAACATGCCAGAACTTCCATCAGAAAGAAGGAAAAAGCTCGTGGAGTTTTACGGTCTTAGTCCTTATGAAGCCAAAGTTATGACTGACCTGAAGGCTGTGGGTGATTTCTTTGAGAAAGCAGTAAAACTCTGTCAGGAGCCTAAACTCTTATCCAACTGGCTTTTGAACGACCTTCTTGGGCTTTTAAACGAAGCGGGCAAGAGCATAGAGGAATCTTTGGTAAGTCCCGCGCATCTTGCAAAGCTTATAAACTTTATAAAAGATGGGACACTTTCCTCAAAGCTTGCCAAAGAGGTGCTAAAGCTCATGGTAGAAACAGGGAAAGACCCAGAGCTCATCATAGAGGAGAGAGGGCTAAAGCAGGTCAGCGACGAGGAGAGTATAAAAAAGCTTGTAGAGGAAGTGCTTAAAAATCATCCCAAAGAGGTGGAAAGGTATCTAAAAGGTGAGGAGAAGGTCATTGGATTTCTTGTAGGTCAGGTGATGAAGGCAGCCGGAGGTAAGGCAAATCCACAGTTGGTAAACAAAGTTCTCAGAGAGCTTCTAAAAGTCTATACAGTTTGAGCCTTCCTATTTCCTCTTAGTAAAAACATCAGCACAGGTGAGAGGACTATCATAAGCAATGAAACCACTTGATTCCATGTAAGACCCAAACCCGGGATGGGAGGTGTAACTCCTCTGTAAAACTCAAGAAAGAACCTGAGAACACCGTAAAGAAGCATGTACAAGGAAAAGACAAAACCATCAAAAGGTTTTTTCCTGTGTGCCAAAAGCAGAAGAGAAAAGATAAAGATAAGCCCGATAAACTCCATAAGTTGTGTAGGGTAGAGTGGCGTGTAAGGTGGTGCTACCGCACCTTCAGGAAAGACTACATAAAAGAAGGGAAACTTATGGGAGAAGTGTATGCCAGGGGTAGATACACCCTGTGTTGGAAACGGTTGACCGTAGCAGCACCCTGCAGAAGTGCATCCGAGCCTTCCCACTGCGTGTGCTATCGTCAAAGACAGCACTGCCATATCGGCCACCTTCCAGACAGGGAGCTTATACCACATTATGGCTAAAATGGCACCCAAAACACCTCCTACAAGCCCTCCAAAAAAATCCATGCCACCGTTCCATATGGCAAATACGTCTATAAAATTCCTCATCTGCTCGGGATGCTCTATCACATAGGCAAGCCTTCCACCAATCACTCCCAGCAGTAAAGCAAAGAGTAATGTATTCTCTATTTGGGAAGTATTTAGACCCTCCCTTTTTGCAAGCCTAAGACTTAGAAAGTAAGCCAAAAGCGCACCTGTTGCAACAAGCACGCCATAGGTGTATATCTTGATACCAAAGACCTCAATTAAAACAGGAAACATGACTTTTCCTCCTCCAAAAGAGTATTTTTACCCATAGCCAAACATCAGATCAAGTATGCCTGCCTCTATCTGCACCTCCCAGCGCTTGAAGCTCTCGTCTTTGTTAAGAACCGTAAGGTAGCCTTCCCTCTCAAGGTAAAGGATGAGCTTGGCAAGGTTAGAAAGCCCGCATATTTTGGCACTCTGAAGGTCCTCTATCTTTATACGAGGTTGAGGTACTTCCGCTTCCTTGTAAATCCTCAGAAGCTCATCCTTGAGATGATAGTAAAGGCTGTCAAAGTCGCACACTCAAAACCTCCTTCACCACATCTGAGTCCTTAAAGGGGTATTTAACACCTTTTATCTCCTGATAGTCCTCGTGTCCTTTACCTGCAATGAGAACTGTATCACCTTCCTCTGCAAGGCTTATGGCCATTTTTATGGCTTTTTTCCTGTCTTCCTCTACAAGCACCTTGGAGGTGTCTTTTACTCCTTGAAGTATATCCCTTATTATGTCCATGGGGTCCTCGTCTCTGGGATTGTCAGATGTGATAACCAGAAGGTCTGACCACTTTTCTGCAACGCTTCCCATGATGGGTCTTTTTGTTCTGTCTCTGTTGCCTCCTGCACCAAAGAGGGTTATAACCCTCCCCGTAGAGAGCCTTCTTATACTTTTTAGCACATTTTCAAGGGCGTCAGGCGTGTGTGCATAATCCACAATAACTAAAAACCCATCTCCCCTGTATGTTTCAAACCTTCCCGGTACATAAACCTTTTTTAGACCTTCCTCAATGGCTTGCACCTCTATCCCAACAAGCATGCAACACAAAATACCAAGCGCCAGATTGTATGCCTGAAAGTCTCCAACTAAGTTAGAGTAAAATTTGTAAGTTTTTCCCTCATACGCTACTTTCAGTTTTGACCCTTCAAAGCCGGTGTCAAAATCCAGTATCTTAAAATCTCCTTCCCTTCCATAAGTTATAGCTCTGCCTTTGAGCTCCCTTACTATCCTCTTTCCATACTCATCGTCAGAATTCACAACTGCATACTCGTAAGTGTACTCTTTGAAGAGTCTTAGCTTTGCTTTAAAGTATTCCTCCATGCTTTTGTGATAATCAAGGTGGTCGTGAGATAGATTTGTAAAGCCCACTATGTGAAAGTGCGTTGCCCAGATTCTCTTCTGATCAAGAGCATGAGATGATACCTCTGCCACCAGAGCCTGCGCACCGTCTTCGAGCATTTTTTTAAGCGTTGCATGCCACACAGCAGGGTGTGGAGTTGTTCTACCCTCATACTCGTATATCTTGTCCATGAGCCTGTAGTATATAGTGCCTACAAGACCAGTTTTTATACCACCTGCGTTAAGCAATGCTTCCACTATGTGAGTGGTGGTAGTCTTACCGTTGGTGCCTGTTATGCCTATAACTTTGAGCTTCTTGGAAGGCTTTCCGTAAAAGGCACTGACAAGCTCTCCAAGAGCTTCCCGAGTGTCTTTTACTTTTACGATCCTGTTATCTGTTATGCCTACATCCTTTTCCACCAGCACCCACTTGGCACCTCTGCTGAGCGCTTCTTTTACAAAGTTATGTCCATCATTTTGAGAACCCTTTATAGCTACGAATATATAACCTTCCTTCACCTCTTTGGAGTTATCGGTAATGCCTTTGACATCTTCAAAAAGCTTCATTTTTCTGTGATGGTTTCTTCCACCTTCATGCCAAAGTGTCTTCCTGCCTCCTCTATGTACCCTAACACTTCATCCCCTTCTTTTAACTCCACCACAGATACTGGTGTTCCATCTGGTCTTGTAAGCCTTATGGTTTCCGCATTTTGAAGTACCGCACTCACCTTTTTGTTCTCCACTTTCCCTTCCACCAGAATCATGGGGCGCCTCTCCACCTTAGCCCTTCCCACATACACCACCCTTCCTCTTCCCTTGTAGTCATAAACCATCACCGCATCTGACGAAGAAAGCTCGCAAAGATACTTGGTTTTATTGCCCGGCACTCTTATATACATGTGAACCGCTCCCGCATTTACTCTAAAGGGTCTTGATGCCACATAGGGGTTCTCTTCCGTCTCCGCATGCACCAAAAACATACCACCCGAAGAGTTTCCCACCAGCATACCCTCACCTCTGTCAAGCAAGGAGATGGTATCTACACACACCCTGTCCCCCAAACCAAGGGGAAGTATGCGCGTGATTTTGACAACGGAGAGATGGAGCTCTTCCTCTCCCTCTTCAAGGACTCTTCCCACCCTCTTTATGGTGTTTACATCTTGACTTTTTAAAACTATACCTTTAACGCCCTTTTCTAATATCCTTAAGGCGGTTTTTGCCTCTTCCTCATTTTTTACAACGGCATAAAGCTCCTCCCTCTGGGCTATGAGATTCTCAAGGGGAATTATGGTCCAGTCAGTGGTTTCCACTATCACCTTCACCTTAGGAGGATACTTGGCAGCCCTTTCTTCATCTTCTTTGCCTTTTATAAGCACATAAACCACATCTTCACCCAGCTTTAAGTCCCCGTTTTGGGATACTATACTTACCCTTCCCAGCCTTTTGACCTCCTCCTTTTTGGAAGGGTCTTGCAGAAGTATTGTGGTAGCTCCGGATTCAATGGCAGTGGTTATGAGCTTCTTATCGTAATTTTCAGCCCAATACCAAAACTCCTTCATTTAAGTAAATTATACCAGCAAAAACTTTAAAAGTGCCTTTTGTGCATGTAATCTGTTTTCCGCCTGCCTGAATATGAAATCCGCATGAGCTTCAAAAACATCCTCCGTTATCTCCTCACCCTTTCTGGCAGGAAGACAGTGCATCACCTTAACATCGCTCCTTGCATAAGACAGCAGCTTTTGGTTTACCTGATAAGGCTTTAACAGGTTTAGCTTCTCCTCGTCCCTCTCCTGATTCATACTCACCCAAACATCCGTATAAACTACATGCGCGTCTTTTACAGCTTCCACTGGATTGGTAGTCAAGTATATGCTTCCACCTGTAATCTTACAGAGGTCTTCGCCGGCTTGGTAGTAATAACTGCTGGGTTCATAACCTTCGGGAGTTGCCACAAAGAGGTTAAGACCAAAAAGACCAGCGGCCACAAGCCAAGTGTTGCAAACATTGTTTCCATCACCTACATAAGCTATCTTTATATTCCTCAAGTCCTCTTGGAAGGTCTCATAAAGGGTAAAAACATCACTGAGCACCTGACAGGGATGCGACATATCCGTTAAAGCGTTTATCACCGGCACCGTGGAGTATCTAGCATACTCTTCCAACTTTCTGTGGGAGTCTGTTCTTATCACTATACAGTCCAGGTATCTGGAAAGAGTCCTTGAAGTATCCTTTAGGTCTTCACCTCTTGAAACCTGCAAGCTCTGCTCCGCAAGATATATGGCATTTCCTCCCAGCTGATGGACTGCCACCTCAAAAGATACCCTTGTCCTTGTAGAGGGTTTTGTGAAAAAAAGCCCCACATTTTTCCCCAAAAGATACTTTTGATTATCCCTACCAGTTTTTATGCTCTCCGCATCCAGCAAAATAGCCCATCCTTCGTCAGGAGTAATCTCCCACAGATCCACAAAATTCCTTATCATTTATACTATTATATCTCAGGAGGTTAGAAGGTGAGGCGTGTTAATGTGGCTATAGCTGGTCTTGGCAGAGTAGGCAGTCAATTTCTTGAGGCGCTTCTTGGAGTGAGCGCTGACAGCGTTAAGATCATTGCAGTTGCTGAGCCTAAGGAGAACTTAGAAAGTGTGAAGATAGCAAAGGAAAGGGGAATAGCTTATTACAGGGATGCAAGGGACATGCTCAGATCCCTTGAGGACGCCATAGATGTGCTTTTTGAGCTTACTGGGGATGCGGTGCTTAGAACGGAGCTTCACGAGATCCTAAGCCAAAGCGGTAACAGAAAGACGGTTATAGTGCCCGAGCCTGTTGCCTTCTTAATATGGAGTTTGATAGTGCAAGGCAAGTGTGAATATCCAAGATAGCGTACTTGTCATAAGACCTATGGAAAAGGAAGATATGGATGCGGTGGTGGAAATAAACAGAGAATGCTTTACTTCTGACGCCTGGAGCAAAAGCGCTTTTGAAAGGGAGTTTAGCCTAAATTACTCTCATAAGTATGTGCTTGAACTTAACGGTAGCGTAATAGGATACCTTATAGCCTGGACCGTGTACGATACAGCAACTCTGATGAACTTTGCGGTGAAAAAAGAATATTGGGGGAAGGGCTACGGGAAAAAATTACTCACCTATCTAATAGAGAACTTTAAGGATAAGGTGAGCGCTATACATTTGGATGTCAGAAAGTCCAACATGCGCGCCATAAGGTTGTATAAGTCCTTAGGCTTTAAGATAATCAGCGAAAGACCTAAGTATTATTCGGACGGTGAGAGCGCTTATCAGATGGTGCTGGAGCTTTCCACACCCTCAGACAGTCTCAAGGGGTGATATGACTGCTCTTATTAGAGAGCTTATAAAAGGTGTTAGTATGCCCATGCTTTCTAACATATTTATGCACTCTGCGTGCTTTTCTTCTACTAGGCGCGTTATGTCATCACCGTATAACAGATAAAAACCGTCTTTGTCTTTATAATCGTCAATTAACTGGAAAAGGAGACCTACTTGAGTGCCGGCTTTGCTAAGATACTCCACACGCTCATACTTTTTTGAGATTATCCCGCCGCACGCAAAAACCGCAGAAAACATGGAGGCTGTCTTTTTGAGGCTTATGCTCCAGGGGTCTCCCAACTTTTTTACATCCATAACCTGTCCACCTACCATGCCTTGAAAACCAGAACTTTCTGATACAAGTCTTATTATGTAAATAAGGTCTTTTTCGCTCAAGGAGATGAAGTTTTCTCTGTTGGAAAGGGTCTCAAAGGCAAGGTTCAAAAGAGCGTCACCGGCAAGTATAGCCATGTCCTCACCGAAGAGTACATGACAGGAAGGTTTACCTCTCCTAAAATCGTCATTGTCTAAAGCAGGAAGGTCGTCGTGCACCAGAGAGTAATTGTGTATAAACTCAATGGCACATCCCACAGTTATAGCGTCCTGCAGATTACCTCCCAAAGCGTTAGATACAGCACACAAAAATAGAGGTCTTATCCTTTTGCCTTCCTGAAAGACATAGTAAGACATGGCATCGTAAAGGATGCGTGGCTCAAAGGGCTTTAAAAGCTCCCTTAACCTGCTTTCTATTTGGGATTTCCAAAGTTCCAACATGTGATAAAATTTTAAAGCTCTTTTGGTGTATACAAAAGTCCAAGCGTGCCACCCCAAATAAGGTGAAGGAGGAATAGAGAAATGTGGCTTGTGTAAGGCGAATGTAGCATACTTATTGCAAATTTAGAGCCACCTATGGAGGCAAAGAGGAGAAAAACCAACACCCACACATGCCACACAGCTCCAAAGAAAATACCCTTTGCCAAACCCCCTCTCAGCGGTATTCTATTGTAAACTCTCACATCAACGAAGAAAAGAGCTAAAACTAAGGAATTTATCGTGTGACCCACCACCAAAGCTATACCCTCAAAGCCCTGGAAAATTCCAAACTGCCTTACCATCTGCAGGTACTCCCTGTAAGTGCCAAAAAGACCCAAAAAGCCGTCCATTATCATATCCACAGCCATCATCACATAGCCTGCTACGAAAGAGGAAAAGACATAACTTGGAAAGTTAACATTCTTAATCACCTTCAAGATACCTTCTGACCTCCTGCTTTATCTGTGGGCTTATGCCAAGCCTTTTTAGCCTCTCATCATCCGCCACCAAAAGCTCGTAGAGATTTTCAAAGTTTCTGTATATGATACGCCTTTTGACCTCACCTACGCCTTTTATATAATCAAGCACATGCGTAGTATCTTCCCTTATCTTTAGCCTTCTGCTATAAGATAGCGCAAAGCGGTGAGCTTCATCCCTTATGAGTCCAAAAACCCTGTAAAGGATGGGATGTTCCTTAAGAGGTATTTCTTTGCCATCTTCACACAGAAGTATCTCCTCCTGCTTTGCCAGTGCAAACACCAAAACAGGGAGAGACATTCTTCTCTTTACCTCTATGGCAACCCTTAGCTGTCCATAGCCTCCGTCTATGAGCCAAGCATCAGGCATCACTTCCTCACCGCTTTTTAACTTTTTTGCTCTTCTTTCTAAGACTTCCCTAAGAGATGCGTAATCATCCACCTTTTTTACACTTTTTATCTTATATCTTCTGTAGCGCCTCTTGTTCATATATCCTCTTTCCCACACCACACAAGAGCCTACCAGATGCTCACCGTAAAAGTGAGACACATCAAAACCTTCTATTATGTGTAAAGACTCAACACCCAGCTTCTCTTTAAACTCTCTCTCCAGCAGCGCCAGGTCCACATGGTCGCCCATATTTTCTTTTATGATGTTTTCAAGCTCTCTGTCTTTGAGAGTGTCAAAGCTTACCCTACCGCGTTGGCTAAGCCACTTTAACACCTCATCAGGAAGGTCAAAGTTGGTAATTAGATGCTGTGGAAGGGGATTTGAGTAATAAAAACCTAAGATGACTTCCTCTTTTTGCTGCTCATCCTCAAGAAGTATGACCTCTTTATCCACCAGCTTGGAAGACCTTATCAGGAATATGCCCAAAAGCCTACCCATGGAATAAAATATGTCAGCGCTATGGATGGGAATGTTGGACACCTTTTGCCCCTTTGCAAGGTTCTCAAGAGCTATTATCTGATCCCTTATCTGAGCGCACTTTTCAAACTTTAGCTCCTGAGAGTACCTATCTATAGCTTTATAAAGCTCAGGAAGCACAGAAGAAACATCACCCGACAGCAGGCTGATGGCAGACCTTACACTAAGCTCGTACTCCTCTCTGCTTATGTATCCACAGCAGGGAGCAGAGCAGAGCCCTAAGTGATAATCCATACACGGCTCTTTCCTCTGGGGCATAGGGTCGCAGGTTCTAAGCCTGAAAAGCCTGTGAAGGAGTCTTTTTACCTTCTTTGCCTTGCCTGTGCTAAAGAAGGGACCAAATACCATGCCTTCTGAGTGGCCTCTTACCACTTTAAGCGTAGGGTATGCGTCTTGTGTGATAAGCAGGAGAGGATAACCTCCTCCGTACTTATAAAGCACATTGTACTTAGGTTTGTGTAGCTGGATGAGGTCTATCTCTAAGGTGAGAGCTTCAAACTCATTTCTGGTAATGATCCACTCAAGGTGCCGAGCTTCTGACATTATAGCTCTCTCTTTGGCATCCGTCTCCTTCTGTCTGTAGTGCTGTAAGAGTCTTTCCCTTATATTCTTTGCCTTTCCTATGTATATTACCTTGCTGGAGTTTTTAATTATATAAACGCCAGTTTTTTCAGGTGCGGACAGAATATCTTCCAGCCTTAGCATAAGTATTAAAGTATACTTATTTAGATGCATGTGGTGGATTATGCGGTGCGTCTTTTAGAGGAAGAGCTACTCAGGCACCTGGAGCCTGAAGTAAAGGCTATTTTGGAGGTGGGTAGCTACATAATATCCTCAGGTGGCAAAAGAATGAGACCTGTTCTTAGTTTGCTCACATGCAAAGCTTTGGGAGGGGATGAAAGAAAGGTTTTACCTCTTGCTGTAGGCATAGAGTATATACATGTTGCTTCACTGCTTCACGATGATGTGGTAGACGGTGCGGACAGAAGGAGAGGGAGGCTCTCCGCCAATTTGGTTTTTGGAAACGACCTTTGCGTACTGACGGGTGATTACATGTATGCAAAAGCTCTCTGGCTTTACTCTCGCTATGGTGATATAAAAAGTATAGAAATAGTAAGCAGGGCTGTTATGGACATGGCTCAGGGGCAGGTGCTGGAACTAAAAAGCATAGGGGACATTATAGACCAAGAAACTTACTTTAGCATAATAGACAGAAAGACGGGCGTGCTTTTTGGAGCAAGTATGGCTGTGGGAGCTTTGATGGCAGGCAGAGAGGATTATGAAAGGTTTTACCAAATGGGTTTAAAGGTGGGGAGAGCCTTTCAGCTGGTGGATGATGCTTTAGATTACTCAGGGTCGGAGGAAAAGCTTGGCAAACCTGTAGGGAATGACCTTAGAGAGGGCAAATGCACCTATCCCCTCATAAGCGTAATGGAAAACTTAGATACAGAGGCAGTCAAAAGCTCCCTGAGAAACTCAGACACTGCTTGGATAAGGGAAAAGGTGATACAGCTGGGTGGTGTAAAAAAGACTTACCAGATGGCAAGGATGTACATAGAAGAAGCACTCAAAGAACTCCGTCAGTTGATGGGAGAAAATAATGCAAAAGTCTTAGAGACTCTTGTACTTTCAGTGATAGAAAGGGAGAGATGATCACCTGACTGTGCTAAGCACTTTGTAAACCTTCCACACATACTTACTTATATCCTTTGCCTTACTTCCCTTATTGTAACAATCTACCGCTCTCCAGCTGAGGTCATAAATGGCTATGCACTCTTTGAGCAAATATGCACCAGCTCTTATGTTAGTACATGTATCCCAGAGGTCCTCCTCCTTTTGTATGATACCCATCCTTTTTAACTTGGGTATGTTGGAGGAGTTTATTTGCATCAAGCCTATGTCGTAAGTTCCGTTGCTGTTTCTGTTTAAGGCATCGCTTCTTAGTCCGCTCTCTACATAGGCTATAACTACAAGGAGTTTTCTATTCACCCCCGTCTCGTAGGAAGCCTTGTCAAAACATGCTGAAATGTCAAGCACTGCAACCTCCGTAGCTTCTTGATTAACACTAATAGCATCAGAAAGGCGTAAGGTAGAACACTGGAAGGTGAGGAGGAAACCATACTGCATCCACCTCCACCGCCTGATGACTGAGGTGAGGTAGCAGAGGCAGAGTCCTTCCATACCGCTTTACCATATCCGTAAGCCACATTGGGAGGTGTCCCTTCCGTATCGTAAAAAGCATTGCTGGTAAGCCAGTTTTTGATTTGTGATGGGTCTGCGGATGGATGACTTTGCAAGTAAATGGCTACTAGGGATGTAACCACCGGCGCGGAGAAGGATGTTCCTGCTATTGCCATATAGTAAGCTCCACTACCTGGCGGTCCGCACAGATTGGGGTCAGTGCTTCCAGAAAAATTAGGGTTTGCGGTGCACTGGAAGAAGCCATCCGCCACCACATCCGGCTTTATCCTACCGTCCCTTGTGGGACCTCTTGAGGAGAAGAAGGCTATGCGACCATAGTTGTCAAAACGCGACTGACTTATGTAGCTGGCTCCTATGGCTCCTACCGTTATAACACTTCTGGCAGTTCCTGGTGAGGAAACTGTGTAAGAAAAACCTCCAAACCCATCGCTAACCTGACCATCTGTAAACTCACCATCCCCAGAGATCCATAAATCTACAGTCCCACCACCACTTAGCCTTGTAAGTCTGAGTATCAGGTTGGTCTGACTAAGGCAGGAGACCTCTGCGTATATCTCACCATCACCGTTTACAGGAGATGAGAGCGTCCTGTTGTCAATATAGACATAGCAGGATGTGGTGCTAACTTGTCCCTGAGAGACATTACCCGGCTCAGCGCCTATGCAGTTTATCCCAGTTTCATCACACACCCGCACCCTATAGGAAGCACCCCTTGTGTACCAGCCATCTATAGCCACACTTGAAGAAACAGACATGTGTATATCCCCCATATCTGAAGTTAGTCTGGCGTGTATTTTGTCGCTTCCTTCGTTGCCCGCAGATACAACCACTATAAATCCCGGACCTGATAACTGGTCTATATACCTATCTAAAAGACCCGTGCCGTCATGAGGGTCAAGGTGTCCACCTAAGGATAAATTCACAACCACAGGCATTCCAAGACTTTGAGCCTTTGATTTAATGTAATCAAGCCCCGCCATCACATCCGTGTCGTAAAGGTTAGTTTTATACACTATAAACTTCACATCCTTAGCTACGCTGTTGTATCTACTTGCAGACCAATAACCTCCAGCAATACCTGCTACTGCGGTTCCGTGCCCTTCATTATCATAATTGCAGTTCCCTATATTTATCCTGTCGTTTATCTGCGCCTCGTTAAATTCTATACCCATGTGATCTTTGTAAAATAGCACTCTTGTAGTGCCGTCGGGATTTCTGAAAGCTGGATGGCAGAAGTTTATGCCCGAATCTATTATGCCCACTATTACGCCCCTGCCGGTGCTTTGGCTGGCACTTGCCCTTGTGCCTACCAGGTACTTCCTTTCACCCCCGCTTATATCAGAAGCATTCATATCAGGTGCGTAGAGTATGAGCCTGTAATCACTTAGTGCGGTAATGCTTAAATCTGTAGCAGAGCTGCATTGAAAAAAGATGGAGCTTTGTGTACATCCTTGACCGCTGACATTTCCCCCAAATATATAACCATAGAAGGGCTTGTTGTAGCTTACGCTCACCGAGGTGTTTCCACGCCCCCACAAGACATAAGAGGAGTTGCTACTTATATCGTCAAGCAGCCTGAGCTTTTTGGGTGCTTCTATGTAGAGAACTTTTTGGTCCATTTGAAGATGCTTAATATCTGTGTTTGAAAGGTCTACCAGCTCAACCTTGCCATCACTTCTTAGCACCTTCACCTTTTGAAGGGACATATAAGACTTGGAAGCAAGGTCTCTCTCGCCATAGGAGAGCATTTTTCTCAGCACAGGGTCCAGCTTATCTGAGCTGTAAGCGAAGGACAAAAGGGCATAAAAAAGCACAAAGAACCTAACCATATCTCTTCCCCCTTACTTCATAGCTTACCATATTTTAGTGCCTCTTTGCCCAAGTTAATGGACCAAAATGAACTTCCATAGCTGACTGACCTATAGCTTCCGAGAGAGATGGGTGTGCATACATGGATTTGGAGAGAAACTCCACATCTTTGCCTGCCTTCATAAGATGCACCACCTGATGTATAAGCTCACCTGCATAAGGTCCAAGTATGTGGCAACCCAGAATACCCCCATTCTCCGCATCCACCACAAGCCTCACAAAACCTTCGTTCTCCCCGTCATCCATAGCCTTTGGATTTGGCACAAAAGACACCACACCTACCTTGACCTCATAACCCATCTCCTCCGCTTGCTCCTCTGTGAGTCCCACCGATGCTATCTCGTACGCAGAGTATATAATCTTAGGAACTATCCTTTCGTCCCTTTTGAGGTCCCTATCACCCAGCATGTGGCTCACCGCCACCCTACCCTCATACATGGACTTGTGGGCAAGCATAAGCGGAGAAGTTATATCACCACAGGCGTATATGTTTTCTACACATGTCTGGCAATACTCATTGACTAATAAAAACCCTCTCTGGTCTTTTTTTATACCAACATTCTCAAGCCCTATCCCTTCCGTGTTGGGCTTTCTTCCCACCCCAAGTAGCACAGCATCCACTATAACCTCCGAACCATCAGAAAGCTTTATATTTAAGCTTTCCCCCTTCCTTTCCCAACTCTCAACAGATGTTTTTAGCCTTATGTCAACGCCAAGCCTTTTTAACTTTCTTGCCAAGTACCTGGAAGACTCCTCTGGTATGTCATTGGACGGCAAAAGCCTATCCTTTATCTCTACCAGAACCACATCACACCCATACATTTTGAATATGTATGCAAACTCAACACCCACAGCTCCGCCCCCTACGATCAGCATCCTTTTGGGAAAGCTCTCCAGGTTCCATATCTGGTCCGTGTCGTATATATACCTACCATCAGGCACCAAGTTGCCCAAGCTGGTTGTCGAAGAACCTGTAGCAAGAAGAATAAAGCCAGTCTTTAGCTCTATATCCTCACCCTCCACATAAACAGTCCTTTCATCTTTGATAACTCCCCTTCCGTAAAAAATAGGTATCTTAAGTTGCTGTGCAAACTTCTTAAAACCCTCTCTTATGCTCACCACCACATGATCCCTTCCTTCTCTGAGCTTCTTCATGTCCAGGTCATAACCCTTGGGAAGTATTCCGTAGCTTGGCATCTTTTGGAACTTTTCTAGAAGGTAAGCTCCGTGCCTCATGTATTTGGAAGGAATACACCCTCTATTTAGGCAATTTCCACCAACGCTTTCGGGAGAAAGCTCCACTAAAGCCACCTTCATACCTCTCCTGTGAGCATAAAGACCAGCCTCATAACCGCCACTTCCAGCCCCAACTATAACAAGGTCAAACCTCATCCCTTCCTTCTCCTCTCTTTATAAACTTCTTTCCTACACTCCTTTATGATACCTTTGTATTTGTAATATACAGACGGTACCCTTACAGGAAGCCCATAATACCTTTCTAGCAAAAGCATTATATCCTCCACTGTTAAATATTTGTGATTCCTTATAAGAGACTTTATATACTTCACTATACGGGTTTCCTTCATCAGGACTTTTATTATACTTTAGTGTGTTTAATATCTCCAGAGCATTACCCGCCAGTGCCAGCGTGTTTAAAAAATCCCAAAGCGTTGATTAACAACACTTTGCCCGCCCGCCCATACTGACAGCGAGCTAACCCTGTTTGTTCCTTCCAGAGGCTCTGACACTCTCTCTGACTCACAGGCTTCCCTTTATGCGTCTTCTTTATAGCTTCTCAAATAACTCTCTTCCTCTAATAGCTTAAAGGTTTCTTGGAGCTCTTTTGTGATGGTGTTGAAGGTGTGTAAGGACTTTGGGTTATTACTCTCCAGCAGTCTATTGTAAGCGTATCTTACTGCTGAAGATTGGACTCTCATAATGTCAAGGAGTTTCTTTTTGTCTTTTTTATCAAGTATTAGCTTGCATTGAAGGGTTAGCATGCGGAGTATTGTAAAACTAAACTTACTGTGCGGAAAGCTCTTGGAGGCGTGTTAGCTTTCAAGCTGTTGATATACAAGAATTTAAGGATTTTTAAACAGGCTCCCAAAGAACTTGACATAAAAATTCCAAGTCGTTATAATTTTCAATAAAAGAATGTTTAAGGATGTTTATGATTGTGATCATAATCACTTGACAAAATACTTTCTTTAATTATTATTACTAATTAAAACTTAATATCTTTAAAGGAGGTGATAGCCATGAGGAGAGAGTGGCGCAAACCCACCCTCAAGAAGGTAAGCGTTGGCTCAGAGTACAGCGCTTACTCTATGGTCAAAGTATAAGTATCTTTCTTCTATCCCGCATGTCCAAAAGAGGGGCATGCGGGCTTGTTAAGCTTAAGGAGGTGTGCTGTGTCTTCAAGTGATACTTTTCAAGATTTTGTAGAGGTTCTGAAGCTTGAAGGATATAAAAGGTACCATATCCATCATCCTTTTCACAGATTGATGGTAGAGGGCAAACTAACGCCAGGGCAGATAAGGGCATGGGTGGTAAACAGGTTTTATTACCAAAGGATCTTGCCCATGAAGGATGCTGCCATCATATCCAACTGCCCCTTTCCAGAAGTAAGACGCATATGGATAAAGAGAATACTCAACCACGATAACTATGGTATAGAGATGTGGATAAAGCTCGGTGAAGCGGTAGGTCTTAGCAGAAGTGACTTATTGGAAGGTGCCGTATTACCGGGAGTAAAACTTGCCTGTGATGCGTATCTGGATTTCTGTAAAAACAGATCGTGGCTTGAAGGAATAGCTTCTTCTCTTACAACACTTGTAGCTCCCAATGCACACATGGAAAGACTTGAACACATGAGAAAGCATTATGAGTGGATAAAACCAAATGGTTTTGAGTACTTTGAGTGGAGACTTAAAGAGGGACCAGAGGATAGTCATATGGCTCTCAATATACTTAAAGAATACATAAAGACAGAGGATGAAAAGGAAAGATGCATAGAGGCTCTCATTTTTAAAACAGCCGTACTTTGGAACATGCTAGATGCTCTATACATGGAGTACGTAATTAATGGGAGAAGGGATTATGAATGAGATAAAAGAGCCTGAAGTATTGGTAGCTGAGCTGACATATAGATGCAATATGCACTGTTGGTACTGTTACAATCCACAGGATCTCAACGAATACGCCCCTCAAAAAGAACTTACCACAGATGAATGGAGAAAAGTCATTAGAGAAGCTGCAGAACTTGGTATAATTCACATTCACATAACAGGTGGGGAACCTACAATAAGACAGGATTTACCTAATATAGTACAAGAAGCTAAAAATTGTGGGCTGTATGTTAATCTTATAACAAATATAACTCTGTACGATAAGAAATATTGGGAAGAACTTGTCAAAAAGGGAGTTGATCATGTACAAGTTAGCTTTCAGGCACACACAAAAGATTTGAATGATCTAATTGGGGAAGTAAAGACTTATGAAAAAAAGTTAAAAATATTATCATGGCTTAAAGAAACAGGGGTATTTTTAACTATAAATATTGTCCTTCATCGATGGAATATAGATTACATAGAGGAAGTCATCCAATTTGTTTATAATCTTGGAATACCAAGGTTTGAGATAGCCATGCTCCAATTTGGTGGATGGGATTGGAAGAATAGGCTTTCGCTTATACCGAGCAGGGAGAGTGTTGAAAGAGCTTATAGGATAGCCCAGAAGTATAAAGAAAAGTTTATGGGAGAAATGAACATAACTATGGTTGCTCTTGATATATATGAAGGCAGGCCAAAACCTTGTACTTATGGCTGGGGAAACAAGTACATGGTAATAAATCCCATTGGAGAGGTGCTTCCATGCCATGGAGCAAAGGTTATAAAAACCTTAACCTTTGAGAATATACGAGATAAAAGCCTATATGAAATATGGCATAATTCAGAATCCTTTAATGCTTTTAGAGGTTTCGCATGGATGAAGGAACCCTGCAAGAGTTGTCCAGAGAAAGAAAAAGATTTTGGTGGTTGTAGATGTTTTGCATATCTATTAACAGGAATGGCAGATGCTACAGATCCAAGCTGTGAATTATCACCCCACAGGTACTTGGTGGATAAGCTTATACAAGAAGCAAAAGAGCGCTATATGTCACCAGTAAAAAGAGGTATTATAAAATGATTGAGTTAGGAAGCTCTCTTTTACCCTTCGAGGAGTTTATAAACACCTTGAAAGATTTTGGTAAGGATAAGTACCATATCCATCATCCTTTTCACAGATTGATGGTGGAGGGCAAACTAACGCCAGGACAGATAAGGGCATGGGTGGTAAACAGGTTTTATTACCAAAGGATCTTGCCCATGAAGGATGCTGCCATCATATCCAACTGCCCCTTTCCAGAAGTAAGACGCATATGGATAAAGAGAATACTCAACCACGATAACTATGGTATAGAGATGTGGATAAAGCTCGGTGAAGCAGTTGGACTAAATAGAGAGCAGATTGTGGAGGGAAATGTACTACCAGCGGTAAGGTTTGCCGTAGATACTTACCTTAACTTGTGTAAACATAGAAGCTGGATATATGGAGTTGCAACCACGCTTACTGAACTTTTTGCTCCTCAAGCTATAGAGGAAAGGATAGTAGCCCTGAAAGATAAATATCCTTGGATTAAGCCAGAAGGCTTTGAGTATTTTGAGTGGAGATTGTCGCAAAAAGGAATAAGTGAAGATTTCTCAGGTACAATTAACATATTGAAAAGTCATGTTAAAAGCCCGAAAGATCAAATGGAGTGTATAGAAGCACTCTCTTTTAAGCTTGATCTTCTATGGTCTTTACTTGATGCAGTTTATTATGAATACATTTTGAAAAATGACGGAAAAACGCCTTACGATTAAAGCTCTTAGGAGGCACACAATATGGAAGTTCTGTTTCTTGGAACCGCTGGGGGTGGTGGTCTTCCTCAATGGAACTGTAACTGTCCATACTGTAACAAAGCAAGAAGGGGAAGCATTCCAAAAAGGGAAGAGTGCTGTGTTGCACTGTCGGTGGATGGAAACAGTTGGATCCTTGTAGATATGCCTCCAGCTGCGGGTTCGCTGATCACAAGATATGAGGTACTTGCTCCTGCCCATGTAAGAGAGACTCCAATCGTATCTCTGTTCTTAACACATACAGATATAAATCATATGCTCGGCATGTTCACCTTTAGAGGCCCAACTACACATACAGATGCATATCTTACACTTTACTCAACAGAAGCTACAGAAAGGCTTCTGAGAGATTACTTTAAAGCTCACAGCATAATAAAAGTAAAATGGCACACTTTGGAGCTAAATACATGGAATGACATAGTGGATGTTCGGGGAAAAAGATTAGGCTTACAGGTATTTCCTCTCCCCATACCTGGTAAACCGCCTACCTATCACTGGCACGAAGAAGAGGGTACATCTGTGGCACTTTTCATAAGATCCGACAAAGGAAAAAGCTTACTCTATGCTACCGTTGTAAGAACTGTAACAGAGGAGCTTAGAAAACTTATGGATGAAAGTGATTGCGTTATATTTGATGGGACCTTCTGGGAAGAAGAGGAGTTACTTAAGTATGATCCTAAAGGAAAAAGATCAAAGGAAATAGGACATATAACTGTGAAGGAAAGCCTTGACATCTTAAAAAGCTGCAAAGCAAAATATAAAATTTATACGCACATAAATAACACGAATCCCATTAACGATCCCACTTCCCAGGAGTATATGAGTATTTTGAGTGCGGGTATTATTGTTGCTTATGACGGTATGGAACTTTCTATTTAGTTATTATGAGGAAAAGCACTGCACTTTTCTTCGTAAGTTTATCTCTTTACCAAGCAAGTAACTGGTTACAAAATACTACCCTAAACTTTTATGTATATTCAAAGGCTGGATCTACTTTAAGCGTGGGTATTGTACAGTTTTTACAGTACTTGCCACTTCTATTTTTACCTCTTTTCGGAGGTATACTTATAGACAAATTTGACAAATACAGGATGCTTTTATTTACCCAATTTACCTTAATGATTTTATCCTTCCTGCTTTACTCAGTTGCAAAGGATGATATCAATAGTACGCTGCTCAATGTATTTTGTGTAGTTGTGCCCATGGGTATTTTAAAGACCCTTGATATACCCCTAAGACAGACTGTTATGGCACACCTTGTAAGCACGGATAAGCTCAGAAATGCTACATCCTTTTACTCTACAATAGTTAATTTCTCAAGATTTATAGGTCCTTTCCTTTTTGGTATAACTGTGTCTATTTTTAGTGTAAGGTCTGGCTTCTTAATATCCGCATTGCTTCTTATTCCCAATGTGTTTCTTCTGAGCCTCTTAAAAGAACATATAAAAAGTGGTGGTAAAACCCCCACTTCGGGTAATGTTTTTAGCGCTATAAGTTTTCTATTACAAAGGAAAGATGTGAGGAATATCTTTGTCTTTGTATTCACAGTGGGTATATTCGGATGGTTCTTCTATGTGCTATTGCCAGAATACATTTACAAAATTTTAAATTTGCCTCCATCCGCTTATGGCTATTTAACTTCTCTGTCAGGTGTTGGTTCTGTACTTGGCTCTCTCTTACCACTGGCACTAAAAAATGTGTATGCATACACTCTTATGAAATTGGGGATACTTTTATACGCTTTTGGAACATCCCTGTGGTTTGCATCCCTTTACTTTTACCCTTTATTGGGCTTAGGTATATTCTTAAATGGCTTTGGCTTGTCTCTATTTTATGCGTGCGCAAATGCTCAAGTACAGATAGCTTCTCCTAGACATATAAAAGGAAGGATATTGAGCCTATACACATCCATCTTTATTGGCTCTCAACCCTTAAGTTTTATGATTGGAGCATTGATACATAGGTACTTAGGCATATGGATGACTCTTCTTTGCGTTATCCTTGTATGTATCATTCTTTTTGTTTTCATGAGGAGAAAAAGTCCAATAGGCACTCCTTTTTGAGTTCCATAAGGAGCTGTAGAGTATCCTCCTCAATGATTTTGGGATCACCCGTATAAACACTTTTTAATTCCTCAATAATCTCGCCGAGCTTTTTTGTTCCATCGCACCTTCTGAGTATGTCCCAAGACACATCGTCTAATTCTATGTAGCCTTCGGGTATAAGAAGTAGCTTTCTGTTTGCTGTCTCTCGTAGCACTACACCCTTTTTCAAAATTGGTATCTTTTCATACTCTATCATTCCTTCAAAAGACCTCTTATCTTATCCTCCCAACCGCTATTTACCAGCGTGGGCTTCCTGAGTCTCCTCTTCCTATCCTTAGCCTTTTTAGTGTTGTAGTGAGAACCTCCTGCGTGCCACCTCTTTATCTTTCCTTTTGCAGTTATCTTAAACCTCTTCTTAGCGGACCTGTTGCTTTTCATCTTCACCTTAGCCATTAGATCTAACCTCCGTAATATAATTATAACATGATACTTCTCCTTCTCTGGGTTAGTTTAGCCTTTGCCGCCGAGTTTTGTATAAAACCCGTTGAGAATCCTTACAATGAACCATACCTGAATTACGCTCTGCAAAAAAGAGTAGAAAGTGCAGTTCTTGAAAGTGGCCACAGTCTGAAGTGTGGGAAGGATTCCATAGATATACTCCCGCTGGTAAAAGAACTCAGAGAGGTCCCTATAGCCTACACACCCTATCAAAGGGTAAGTGCATACAACTTGACATTAACCGTAGCTATCAAAGACAAGAAGGAGGAAAGGGATTTTTCCTTTACGGTACCCTACAGCTTGCCAACGGGCGGTCTTGGAGACCTACCAAGGAGGCAAGCCATTGATGACGCTCTTGGTATAATATACATAGAGTTTGTCCAGTACTTTAAGAGGAGGTACTAACATGCTTATAAATGTTGAGAGCAAGAAGAGTGTAGAAGAGATCAGAAGTGCCATAGAGGAAAAAGCCAAATCAAAGGGCTTTGGCGTCATGGCTATTCATGAAGTTACAAAGATACTGGAAAGTAAGGGGGTACCCATAAACTACCAGTGTCTGATAATTGAAGTATGCTCTCCAAAGCATGCAAGCACTATGCTTCAAAAGAATCCTTATGTATCTACAGCCATGCCTTGCAGGATAGCCGTGATAGACCAAGGAGACAGGAGAATTCTCAGCACCATAGCTCCAACCGCAGTGCTTGACATGTTTAACATGCCAGAAGAAAAAGCCCTGGTGGAGGAGGTGGAAAAGCTGATGAAAGAGATAATGGAGGAGGCAAGCTAACTTTAGCTTTCTAAGTCCTTTATCAGCTCAGCTTTTACATTTTCTGGAATGTCTGCCATAGTCTTGTAATTAGGGTGGTTTATCTCCAGCTTGAGAGGTAGATTTTTAAGGTCCTCCACCTGCTGGTCTGTCAGGTTGAACTTTAAAAAGTGCACCACCGCTGCCTTGCCATACTCGTAGTCTTCTTTGCTCCTCTCATCCGCAATAGCTCTCACTGTGTGCTTGTTGCCTATGTGAAGATAAAGATGGTCATGTATGCCAACCAGCTTCGGAAGAAGCCTCTTCCTCTCCTCCTCGTCCGGTATCTCTATGAACATGGTCACGGAAAGCTGGTTTTTATCCGGAACAAGCTCGTTGTAAACTTCTATTTCCTGCATTATCTCTTCGTCCTTTACCATCCTCTCAGCTCTTATCATCTCCTGTATCTGGAACCATACAGTTTGTCTGTTTTCAAAAACAAGATGAACCAGATCACCCAAAAATACCCTTCTGTTCTTCTTGAGTTCTATAATTTCTCTTTTCCTCTCTTCCCTTACCTTTTCGTACTCGTATATGTTGAGTATCTCATCAAAGCTTATCTTCTTCACCTTTCCACCCCCAAATGGTCTAAAGACCCGGCAGAGCCGGGCTCAAGCTTTAGGCTTTTAGGCTCTCAAGAGCCTTTTGGAATCTGCCTGCGTGGGACTTTTCTGCCCTTGCGAGAGTCTCAAACCATTCGGCTATGTCGTCAAAACCTTCTTCCCTTGCTGTCTTGGCAAATCCCGGATACATCTCCGTGTACTCGTAAGTCTCTCCCGCTATTGCAGCTTCAAGGTTCTGCTCCATACTGCCAATAGGCTTGCCTGTAGCAGGGTCTCCACCTCCGTACTTTTCAAGAAACTCAAGATGACCAAAGGCGTGTCCAGTCTCTCCTTCTGCGGTCTCTCTGAAGACATTGGCTATGTCAGGGTACCCTTCTATATCTGCCTTTCTGGCAAAGTAGAGGTACCTCCTGTTGGCTTGAGATTCGCCCGCAAAGGCGTGCTTAAGGCACTCAAGGGTCTTGGTACCTGCTAAACTCTTCATGGCTAAACCTCCTTAAAAAGTTTTACTATTATTTATTATATGCAAAATTTTTGCAACTGTCAAGGGGGAATGAGCCTGTCTAAAAAATCCCAAATGTTTGATTTTGAACGCTCATAAACACACCACGGCAAAAAGGTAAAACAAAAGGAGCTCCACAAGAACCATAAACTGGGACTTTGGTTTTGATAAGCAGTGCAGAGATTATTATGTAGTCTTCATACACTTTAGGTCTTCCTCTTTTGGTGTTCTGGCTTTTGCTTATGCTCTTGCATATTTCCTTGCTTTTGGCTAAAATGAGTTTTATCAGTTGTTTGTTTTTCTTCTTTCTCATTCTTCTTTTTTCTACCCTTTTTCCCTCAATGTGTCAAGATTTTCTAAACAGGCTTGGGGAAAAAGCCTTCTAAGGAACTACAGATGGTATGCTCAATTTATGAGCAAGGGTGCAAAATTTTTAGCACCTTTCTAAGGGTAAAAAATCCTTAATCCCTTTATTTCAACGCTCCCCACCATATGGTATCTTTTTTGCATAAAAAAGGTAAAGGACAGCAGGAGGCGCAGACCATGGACGAGCTTGAAGCGGTTTCAAAGATAAGGGTGTTTTTAAAGGACGAGGGTTTTATAGTGCCTAAGAAGCCTGTGCAGGAGTTCTATTCAAGCATAATAAAGCTTTCGGGCTTTGGGGTTGGTGGAATTCTCAACATGTCTGGAAGGAAGGCAGGCAATATAGCTGGACAGATCATAAAGGAACTCATAGGGAATCACGAACCCAGTATTGAAGAGATAGAATTATATTTGAGGGTTTTTCTCAGCGAGGCGGGCATATGCGAGATAACCCGTTGGGAAAATCAGGAGAAGCAGGTAAAAATCTACGCAAAAAACTCTGTTTTTGCGGAAGAGCAGGAAAGCTCCAAACCTGTGTGCATACCGTTGCAGGGCGCTCTTGCAGGATGCTTTGAGGAGCTAACAGGTAAAGAGTGGGACTGTAAGGAAACTCAGTGCCAAGCGCAGAAAAAGGAAGAGTGCATATTTGAATTGTGGTTTTACCACCGCTCTTCATTTAGCTATGAACAAACTCAAGACCGCTCTTGTGGAGGGGGATAAGCTGGGAGGTACATGTCTAAACAGGGGTTGCATACCCAAAGAGGGGCTTTGCAGAATAGCCAAGGAAGCTCTATTCTTAATTCAAGGTTCATGTGTTTACCAAGGTTTGCGGTGAAGGTCACTCCTGCTTCCGTACCGAGGTTTTTACCATTGCCTCCCATGTCTTTGTTAGACCTAAAGGTGCCTACTACCCCTTGGACAGAAAGCTTCTTCTCTATTATTGGCAGGTCCACCTTTGCCTGCAGAGTGGTAAGACCGTACCCTCTGTTGCCCGGCTCAAGCCCAAAGTCGTTCACATCGGAGGGTCCGTGTGGTGTGAATATGTAAGTATATGCCCAGTAACCACCTGTACCAAGAAGACCATGAACTGTTTGGAATCCTCTTCCGTTTTGTTTACCAGAGGAGTAAATGCCCAGAAGGCTTACGCCTGCAGGACCCAGCTTGGTAGAACCTTCAAGTCTTGCAAGCCACCCGCTGTTGCTTCTCACGCTTACACCGTCAAAGGATCTTTTACCTGTATTTGCCAGAACCACACCGTGCAGTGTAATGGGGTCAAACTTTACCGTTGCGTGAGGTCCTATCCATGTCTGCTCAAGCCTTAAAAAGTCCGCGGGTGTGCAGTTATTGGGATAGTTGGGATTGTTGGGATAACATATCTTCCCATAAGTTCCATAGTAGTGAAGTCCCACATGGGCTATGCCAAGCTTAGTGTTGAGGTCAGCAACAAAGAAATGCTGGTCCTTGTCCTTTACTGCTGTGTTTCTGTAGAATACACCCTCCACAAGCCTCACATAGGCGAGCCTCCAGTCAAGATTTCCCACATTCCCGGCGTAAGCTATACCTCCTACATTGAGGTCCCAGTCTGCAGAAAAGAGCATCTGGTCCACCTGATCGTTGGCAGGCAGGATACCAGCCAACACCGTACCAGGACCAACCGGGAAGTACAGGTATCCGTACCTCACACCCCTTGCCTGAAGCCTGTTGAAGGCATTCACCGCATAAACCCCTCTCGGGTCGCTTGCCGCAGGTGAAGAGCCACCCCATCCGCCTCTGTACTCAAGCTGGAAAAAGCCCCCTACTCCACTTTCCGTTTTGACATCAAAGTTTAGCCTGAACCTCTGCCTGAAGAAGTCATACTGATTGTTGGACTGGATGTTGGAGTTGTTGTACATGACCCTGTACTGGATGCCAAAGTCAATGTCTGCATCCCTGAGCTTAATGGCATAACTGGGGACCGCCATAACTGCTGAGAGTAAAACCGCTCCCGCTACTCTCTTCATGCTTCACCTCCGTAGAAGTTTTTCCTATTCTTTTGCAAAGAGCGTGCCATTAAGGAGGACTTTAAAAACAAGGATTTACCTATGCTAAAAGGTGGTGGTGATTCCAAAGATGCTCACTTAATTAGCAAGTGGAGCTTAAATTTTGAGCAGTATGTTCTTGGGTTATAATGACTAACATGATTGATAAAAAGCCCATCCTTGAACTTTCCGCACCTGTTATAGAGATAATAACCGAAACGCCTACCACCAAAACGCTCGTTTTTGATATAAAGGGTGTGGACCTGGATTTTTATCCGGGTCAGTATGTGATGCTGGAAGTGCCATATCCCACCACAGGTGAGGTGCTAAAGAGAGCTTATTCCATAGCTAACTCGCCGCTAAAAAAGGGTGTCCTTGAGCTTACCATAAAGAGAACGCCCAACGGTAAAGCTTCTGTGATACTTACAGAGCAGGTAAAAGTTGGAGATGTCTTTAAGATAAAGGGTCCTTACGGGAAGTTCATCTGGCTACCCGAGATGTCTGATAAGGTGGTTTTCATAGGTGCTGGGAGCGGTATAGTGCCTCTCATGTGCATGCTCAGATACATAATAGATGCTAACTTGCACCATGTAAAGGCTACTCTGCTTTACTCCAACACCTCTTACGAAGAGATCATATATAGGGAGGAGCTGGAAAAGATGGAAAGACACTCAAACATAAAAGTGGTGCATACTTTGACAAGGTCTGTGCCAGAAGGATGGAGGGGCTACACGGGAAGGATAAATCCAGACATGATCCTCAAAGAGGTGGACGATATACCTCTTAACCTTTATTACCTGTGTGGTCCCCCCAAGTTTGTTGACGATATTACCTCCATGCTGGTGGATTTAGGAGTTCCTAAAGAGAGGATAAAGAAGGAAAAGTACGAGTAATCAGAGTATAAGCATACCATCGCCGTAGCTGTAAAATCTGTATCTTTCTTTTATGGCAATTTGGTAAGCTGATAATATAAACTCTCTGCCTGCAAAGGCTGAAACCAGCAAAAGCAGGGAGGACCTTGGCAGGTGAAAGTTGGTGATCATAGCATCCACCACTTTAAAGGTGTATCCTGGATATATGTAAAGGTCAGTTTTACCGCTAAAGGGTGAGAAAGGTTTTGTCTCCAGAGCCCTAACAACTGTTGTTCCAACCGCAACCACTTTTTTTCCCTCTTGCTTTACTTTTTTAATTAGCTCCACCGTCTCCTCAGGCACCTCCATATACTCTTCATCCACTTTGTGCTCCCTTATATCCGACACCTTAATGGGTTTGAAAGTACCATACGAAACATGCAGAGTGATGAAGGCTTTTCTTATGCCATACTCGTCAAGCCTGTTTAGGAGCTCCTCAGAAAAGTGTAAAGATGCAGTAGGTGCAGCCACAGATCCTTCCTTTTGAGCAAAGACTGTTTGGTAATAAACTCTGTCTATATGCTCTTCTTCCCTTTCTAAGTAAGGAGGTATGGGTATGTGCCCGTATGTATATAGAGCTTTTATAGGGTCTTGGGATAGGAGTTCTACCAAAAACTTTCCCTCGCTTATGTGCTTTAGTATGTTAACACTCAAATCCTGAGCAATATAAACACAGAGCCCTTCCCTTATGTTTTTACCACTAACTAAAGCATACCATAGGTGTTCTTTTAGCATATCGGTGAGGAGTATCTCCACCCTTCCACCTGTTGGCTTCTTGCCGTAGAGCCTTGCAGGAATTACTTTTGTGTTGTTAAAGACAAGGAGGTCTCCCTCCTCCAAGTAAAGGGGCAGGTTCCAAAAAATGTCGTGCTTTATGGATTTGTCCTTTCTGTTTAATACCATAAGCCTTGCCATATGGCGCTCTTTAAGGGGATACTTGGCTATAAGTTCAGGTGGCAACTCAAAATCAAAATCTTCCAGCCTCATGACAAACTTATATATTTTATATCCATGCAGGAGGTTATTTTTGAAAAGGGCATAAAGCACACCGCTCACGGGCTTAACTTTTACCTTTCTTACTTTGACGACATAGCAAGAGTTTTACCAAGGGATGAGTTTTGCTTTGTGGTGGGTGGATGGGTAAGGGACAGACTGTTGGGTGAGCCTGTGGGTTATCACATAGATGTGGACCTTTTGGTGAGCTGCGATCCTACCAAGGTGGCGAGGGATTTTGCTAACCTGGTAGGAGGCGCTTACTTTGAGTTTGAGAAGAAGGGGCTCCTTATAAAGAGACCCACCATAGCTACTGTGATCCTCAGACTCCCACCATACAAGTACCGCTTTGACTTTGCCCAGATAAAAGGTAAAGACCTTGAAAAGGCTCTAATAGAAGACCTTCTCTCAAGGGACTTTACCGCAAATGCCATGGCGGTAAGCATAGATGATGTCCTAAGTATAGGTGCAAAGCAAACCATCATATATGACCCTGCAAAGGGTATAGAGGACTTGGAAAGAGGGCTTTTAAGACCAGTATCTTTGAAGAATCTGGAAGATGATCCTGTAAGGATGCTAAGAGGCTTTAGGCTCTCTGTGGAGAAGGACCTTAGTCTAACTGAGGATTTTTACGACTTTGTCAAAAGAAAGGGACACCTCATAAAGAAGGCACCTGCAGAAAGGATAACCCTTGAGCTTTTGAAAATACTAAGACACCGCCGTAGCGGAAAGGTGATAAGAGACCTGTATAATCATGGGATTTTGGAAGCCATCTTTCCAGAGATAGAAAAGCTGAGAGAGGTAAACTTTCAGGGAGACCATCACCTTTACCCTCTTGATGAGCACACCCTTAGAGTTGTAGAGAGTATAGACCAAGTTATTCAAGAGAGGGAGAGATACCTTGATGCGGACCTTTTGAAAGAGTTTGGAAGTATGCATGTGCATGGAGAGTTTTCTGATATAGAACTTTTGAAGCTCTCAGCTCTCTTTCACGACATAGCAAAGCCTCACACCTTTGAGCTAAAAAATGGCAAGGTGACCTTTTATAACCATGATAAGTTAGGTGCCAGTATAGTAAGGGATATAGGAAAGAGGCTCAAATGGGGTGATGATGCTACGGAGTTTGTTTCCAAAATAGTGGAGCACCACCTAAGACCTTTTTATTTGAGAGAATCTTTGAAAAAGGGACAGCTTACCGACAGGGGCAAAGCCAAGTTCTGGAGGGAGTGCTCTGATATAGCGGCACATCTTTTTCTTCATGCCATTGCCGATGCCATAGGTAGCGGTGATAGTAAGGAAGAGATAGATGACCTTCTAAAAACCATAAAGGAGCTTGTAAGGTACAAAAGGGAAAGATACGATAAACTACCCACAAAGGCTCTTTTGAGTGGAAGGGAAATAATGGATATCCTTGGTATACCAGAGGGACCAATGGTAGGTTATGTAAAGAGAGCTTTGGAAGAGGCACAGATAGAAGGCGCTGTGAGAACCAAAGAGGAAGCCATAGAGTTTGTAAAAAACATCACCTTTCCAGCTCAAAGCTAAGAGGTGCACCGTCTTTGTCCCTCAGCTCCAACATAATACCGCATACATCCCCTTGCTTTCCCACCTTGCCCAGCACCTGCCAACTTCTAACCCTTTCTCCCTTTCTTACAAAGAGCTTTTGAGCTTTCCCATAAACAGCTATGTACTGCCCCGTATCAATCATAACAAGCCAGCCATAGCTTTTGAGGTCATCACCTGCGTATAGCACCCTCCCGCTCTCTGGAGATCTGAAAAACTCATCGCAGGAAGTCTTTATAAAATACCCTCTTTTGGTCTTTATAGGAGTCCCCCTTACGGGCATTTTGACGCTAAGAGGAGTGCCATGCTCCTTCTCTTCCTCCTTCCTTTTGGGCATCCGTTTTTCCTCAGGTTTGGGCGTTTTCTTTTCCTGGGGAGTGATGTCTCTTAGCTCTATATGGATAAGCCCGCACCCGCTAAAAAAGAGTGCAAAAAACAGGAGGATAGCTTTCATTCTCCATCTGATTATAAGCCTCTGGGATCTCCTCCACAAGGTCAAGCGCTTTTACACTCTCTGTGTGCCTCTTTGACTGGGCTATCTCACCACAAAGTCCGTGCAAAAACACACCTATTTTTAGTGCTTCAAGTATGGGAATTTTTCTGCCTATTAGTGATGTTAGGATGCCCGAAAGGACATCTCCCGTACCCCCCTTTGCCATGGCAGGACTGCCCCTTAACGATACAAAAGCTTCTCCATCAGGCGTTGATATGACGGTTCTTGAGGACTTTAGCACCAAAAAGCAGTTCCACTTTTGAGAAAACTCCTGAGCCACATCTATAAGATGGTGGATTATGTGTGTCTTGTCGTATCCGCTGAGCCTTGCAAACTCACCCACATGAGGTGTAAGCACTGTTGGGTGTTCTCTCTCTTTTAGAATACTAAGGTCTCCCGTGTCCGCAAGGTTGTTAATGCCATCAGCATCCAGAAGCAGGGGTTTTTTAATGCCCAGAAGAAGTTTTTTAATAATGACTCTTCCCTCCTCATACCTTCCCATGCCCATGCCAACACCTATCGCCGTAAAATTCTCCTGCACACTAATTATAGTGTCTGCACTTTTTTCCTTTAGCCTCTCCTCTCCCTCAAGTGGCAAACTCATCTCCTCTATTAGTGAAATTTCAAAGATATGGTTCAGGCTCTCTGGGACACCTACGCTGACAAGTCCAGAGCCTGTCCTGGTGGCAGCCCTTGCCGACATTATAAGAGCGCCAGTCTTTCCTACGCTTGAACCTACAAGAAGCACATGCCCCATATTCCCTTTGTGTACATCTGGCTCCCTCTTTAACGGTTTGACCTTTTCCAGTACATGTCTGTTTATGTGCTTAGCAAGAGACTCAGGTATGCCTATGTTAGCCACATAAACCTTCCCGCATCTTTTGGCAGAAGGATAAAGCACATGGCACACTTTGGGAAACTGGAAGGTTATGGTAAGGTTAGCCCTGACGCTTGGCTCGTAGTCTTGCCCGCTGTCTGCACAAAGCCCGGAGGGAATATCCACAGCCACCACAGGCTTGCCGAGGGAGTTTATAAACTCTATCCAGCGACGAGCTTCACCCCTAACGGGAGGCTCAAAGCCAGTTCCAAATATGGCATCCACCACAAGGTGATAATCATCTGAGGGTTTGTCTTTGAGAGGCTCACATCCAAGACGCTTTAAAACTTCAAGGTTTAATCTGGCATCGCCCTTTAGATCCTCTCCAAAAACTAAAAAGTAATCTGCTTTGTATCCCAAAAGATGAAGGTGTCTAACTGCTACAAGCCCGTCCCCTCCGTTGTTGCCCTTGCCTATAAAAAAGAGCAATTTTTTGACATGGGGAAACTCCTTCCTTATAACTTCTACCAGCCTTAGCCCTGCATTCTCCATAAGCAGAAGGGAAGGGATGCCTATATCCTTTATGGCTAACGAGTCTATCTGAGACATTTCCAAAGCCTTCAGGATTCTCATGTTATAATTTTAAGCACTATGTTTCAGGGTTCAATGGTGGCACTTATAACACCCTTTAAAGACGGTGAGGTGGATTACGCTTCTCTGGACCAGCTTATAGAGTTTCACATAAACAATCATACAGATGCCTTGGTGGTGTGCGGTACCACGGGCGAGTCTGCAACCCTTACTTTTGAAGAGCACGAAAAGGTGGTTGAGTATGTAGTCAAAAAAGCCGGTGGAAGGATAAAGGTGATAGCAGGAACGGGAGCTAACGCCACCCACGAAGCTATAGAGCTTACCACTCATGCAAAGCGCGTGGGAGCCGATGCATGCCTTTCGGTGGTTCCTTACTACAACAAACCTACGCAGGAAGGCATATACAGACACTTTAAGACAATAGCGGATGAGGTGGACATTCCCATCATCATATACAACATACCTTCCAGAACGGGTGTAGAGATAGCTCCCGAGACCATATACAGGCTGGCAAAAGACTGTCCTAACATAGTAGGCTCCAAGGAATCCACTCCCAACATGGACAGGATATCCGAGCTGATAAAACTTCTGGGAGATAACTTTACGATACTTTCCGGTGATGATTCTCTCACCCTTCCTATGATGGCACTGGGTGCCAAAGGGGTTATATCAGTAGCCAACAACATAATGCCAAGAGAAGTAAAAAATATGGTGGATTACGCACTAAGAGGGGATTTTAAGAAGGCAATGGAGCTTCACTACTACCTTTTTGACCTCTTTAAGATACTCTTTATAGAAACAAATCCCATTCCCGTAAAAACCGCCTGCTGGGCACTGGGTATGTGCGAAAAGGAGTTTAGGCTACCACTCTGTGAGATGAAACCAGAAAATGAGAGAAAGCTTATAGAAACCCTCAAAAAATACAACCTTCCCGTTGTGAGGGAGTAAAATGTTAAAGCTATTACTCTTCTTAAACTCCTTTTACCTGGGTTTGGGAACCTTTTTCAGTTTTTATGTGGCACCCACCCTCTTTAGAGTACTGGAAAAAGAGCAGGCAGGCAGAGTTGTAGAGAAGGTCTTCCCCGCCTACTTTGGGGTCGGATTAGTGATAGCCTTAGTATCTTTGGTTTTAAGCCTTAAGCTTGGCAGGTGGTTGGCACTTTTGGCGCTTATCAATCTTTTGGTGCTTGCCTTTCAGGAGTTTTACGTTCTTCCCCTGTCGCATCAGCTCAAGCTTATAGACTATCAAGCTTTTATGAGGTGGCACGGCATATCAATGGTTCTTAATGTCCTGAGCCTTCTTCTGGTCTTCGTTTTCTGCCTTTTACTTTTAAAAAGATGATAGAAATTGTGCTTTCGCAGGTGCCGGTACCCAAAAGCAATCGTTATGTACGCAGAAAAGGTGGTAAGGTCTTCAAACCCCCAAGGGTAAAAAATTGGGAGGTAAGAGCCTTATGGGAAATATCCCAACAGTATAGCGGAAAGCCTCTTGAGGGAAAGCTGTCTATGGATGTGGTGCTGGTGCTTCCCAACAACAGAAAGAGGGATATAGACAACATGCTAAAAAGTCTTTGGGATATACTGGAAAGAGCAGGCGTTATAAAAAACGACCATCAGATATACGAAATAAGAACCATCAAGAAGGTGATAAAGGGTGAGCAGAAAACCATCGTAAGGATAAAGGAGTTTACAGAAGATCACTGAGCATTCCTGAGATATTCGGTGGGATCAAGTGGCACACCATCTTTTGTTCTAAGCTCAAAGTGAAGCATGCACTCCCCCGAGTTGTTTTTTGTACCTGCGGTTGCTATTTGCTGTCCCTTACTGACTGTTTCACCCCTTTTTACCATATTTTTGGAGTTGTATGCGTAAAGTGATATAAAATCTCCGTGTTCTATTATCACCATGTTGCCGTATGCTTGAAGGTCATCACCGCTGTATATAACCTTTCCGTCGTCAACGCTTCTTACAGCTTCTCCACAGTTGGTTATAATGTCCACACCCCTCGTAGATTTTACCACCTTGCCGTCAACAGGCATGGGTATACTGCCCTTTGAGACCTTTATCTCTGTTGGTGGTGCCTGTCTCTCTTCGGGAATGCTTGCCGTGTTTTTCTCACCGAGTTTTGGAGTTTTTTCCTCCTTTGCTACCGCTGAGACTGGAATTTTTAACACCATACCCACATGCAGCTTTTTGCTTTTTAAATGATTTACTCTCATGACCTCCTTTGTGGACACGCCATACTTCTCTGCTATAGAGCTAATGGTCTCTCCCCTTCTTACCCTGTGTTTGACATAGCTTACTTTAGTTTTCCCCCCCGGTATTTCCTCGCTTTTTGCCGTTCCCTTGGGTATCTTTACTCTTGTACCTTTTTTGAGCCAGACACCTTTGTACTCTGGATTTAACTTTTCTAAGGTTTTTAGCGATATGCCAAGTTTTTTGGATATGTGCTCAAGTTTTGCACCACGCTCAACGGTGTAAAAGTCGTAGCTTTCTTCTGCAACTTTCTTCTCCTCTTTTTCTTCTCCTTTAGGCACCTTTACCTTAGTACCTTTGCTCAAAAATTTACCCTTGTATTCTGGATTTAAAGCTTCTAACTCTTTTAGAGGCACACCCAACCTTTTAGCTACATGTTCAAGCTTCCCTCCTTTCTGCATCACATAGTAGTCGTAATCTTGTTTTGCTCTTGTGGTTGCTTCTTTGGTTTGCTCGGCTTTTAAAACTCCCTTTGGTACTTTTACCTTTGTGCCTTTTTCAAGCCAAGCACCCTTATACTTTGGATTTAGCTCCTCTAACTCTTTTACAGGCAGTCCTAACCTTTTGGCTACATGCTCAAGCCTTCCTCCTCTTTCCACCACATAGTAATCATACTCCTTAGTTTTTGCCCTCACTGACTTTACATAACCCGTAGGTATGCATATCTTTTCACCAACCTTTACCCTGTTAGGGTCAAGGTGCTTGTTATGGCTCAGTATATCTTCTACGCTCACACCTTTTTTCTTAGCTATGCCTGTTAATGTGTCACCTTTTTGAATTTTGTAGTATTCGCACTCTTTGGCATACGCAAAACCCAACAATACACTAATACCTAACGCTAAAACCTCTCTCTTCATCTCTTATTACCTCCTTTCTTATCTCCATGAGTTCCACCTTAGAAAGGGGTGGACCTTCGGAGAGTTTTTTAAAAAAGTCCCACACTGTGTCTTTGTCCCCCTGAACAAAAACCTCAACCCTTCCATCGGGCATGTTTCTAACCCATCCATCAAGACCATAACTCTCCGCAAGGGTTTTTGTGTATGCTCTAAAGCCTACTCCCTGAACGATCCCGCTCAAAAAAACTCTGTAAGCAACCATAAAAAAATTTTACCCTATCAGAAGGCTTCCTTGGACCTCACTTCCTCTATGAGATTGCCTCTCTCGTCGTATATTCTCATAATGGCTTTTGTTTTCCTGATTTGCGTTTCTGACCTTATGGTCCCTCCTTTGTATTGGACCCATCTCTGCCTTGACCCATCCTGAGTAAAGTATATTTCGGACCTCATATCTCCGCTGGTAATAACCACCTTGCACCAGTTTAGCTCTTCGTAATCCACTATACCCTCAACAGTTATGCTGGTAATACCGCTAAAGCTGACACCCTTTGGACACCAGCTATTGGTAGCCTCCTTATAAGTACCTTTTCCTGTACAGGAGAATAACCCAAGGGCAATGATAAAGCTCATTAACCGTTTGCACATTAACACACATTATACACCAAAGGTTTATATTTTTATCCATGGTAGAAATAGTGGTGGCAGAGCATGCAGGTTTTTGCTTTGGAGTTAAAAGAGCTATAAGTATTGCAGAGCAATCTTCCGAGCTTTCCAAACAGGGCAAAAGGGTCTTCACCATGGGACCCCTCATACACAACCCACAGGAAGTAGAAAGGCTGAGAAAAAAGGGTGTTGAGCTTTTATATACTGAAGATGCACTCAAAAGCGGAGATACCGTCATAATAAGGTCTCACGGCATACCCCCCAAAAAGGAAAGACAGTTAAAAGAGCTCGGTCTTAATGTGATGGATGCCACATGCCCCTATGTGAAAGCAGTCCATGATGCGGTGGTAAAACTCTCTCAAGAGGGTTATTTTGTGGTGCTGGTGGGAGAAAAGAGCCATCCTGAAGTGATAGGCACGTTGGGTTATCTTGAGGAATCTGGCGGAAAAGGCACTGTGGTGGAAAGTTTTGATGACCTAAAAGCAGTTCTGGGTAAAGACAAGGTAGGCATAGTGGCACAGACAACCCAAAACGAACAGTTTTTTAAGGAGGTGGTTGGAGAGATAGCCATCTGGGCAAAAGAGGTAAAAGTAATAAACACCATATGCAATGCAACTTCCGAGAGACAGGAAGATGTTTATAAGCTTGCTCCGGAAGTTGATGTAATGATCATAATAGGTGGTAAAAACAGTGGAAACACAAGGAGGCTTTATGAAATATCCAGAAGTTTAAACCTCAATAGCTACCATATAGAGACTGCGGATGATATAAAGCCTGAGTGGTTTATTGGGGTCAAAAGGGTAGGAATAACTGCGGGCGCATCCACACCTGATTGGATCATAAACTCTGTGGTGGAAAGGATAAGGGAAGTTTCTAAGGAGGAGCAAAATGAATATAGTAGGACTTGTAGAGAAGGTGCAGGATAAAAACTTAAGGCGCATAGGTGAGAAGGTCTTAAAGGGTGAAAGGCTCTCCCCAGAAGATGCTATTTACCTCTTTTACTCATCGGAACTTGCCTATATAGGAGCTCTATCCGAATACATAAACAGGAAGAAAAACGGCATGTTTGCTTACTTTATAGTAAACAGGCAGATAAATCCCACCAATGTGTGCATATACCAGTGCAGTTTTTGTGCTTTTGGTGTCACTAAATCGGACCCAAGAGCTTACGAAATGAGCCTTGAAGATATACTTAAGAAGGTAGGGGAAACTTACGCACAAGGTGGAAGGGAGGTGCACATAGTGGGAGGTATTCCTCACCACTGGAAGGCAGAAGACTATGTAAGGCTTGTCAGAGAAGTTAAGAGAGCCTTTCCAGAAATCACGGTAAAAGCTTGGACTGCCATAGAGATACACCATATGTCAAAAATATCTGGAAGGTCTTATGAGGACATCCTCAAAGAGCTAAAGGATGCGGGCGTTGAGGTCCTGCCAGGAGGCGGTGCGGAGATATTCTCCGAGAGGGTAAGAAGCATAATAGCACCATACAAGGCAAACGCACAGGAGTATCTTGAGGTACACAGAACAGCCCATAAACTTGGCATACCCACTAACGCCACCATGCTTTACGGTCATGTGGAGACTTACGAAGAGAGAGTGGAGCATATGCTAAAACTCAGAGAACTTCAGGACGAGACGGGAGGTTTTCAAGTTTTTATACCCTTAGCTTACTGGCCAGAGGGAACTAAGCTGGGTGGTAAGAGAACATCTTCGGTAGATGACCTTAAAACCATAGCCATATCAAGACTTTTCCTTGATAACTTTGAGCACATAAAGGCATATTGGGTAACGCTTGGCGAGAAAGTTGCTCAGATAGCTCTCAACTTTGGAGCGGATGATATAGATGGCACCATAGAGGAAGAAAAGATCGTGCACTCCGCAGGTACAAAATCCGCATACGGACACTCAAGGGAAAGACTTATAAAGCTCATAAAAGATGCTCAAAAGATACCTGTGGAAAGAGACACCTTCTACAGACCTGTGAGCATACACTCCTGATAAGCATATGATGGTAATCATTTAAGTAATGAGATCATCCACCTAAAATATATAAGTATGAATTCACTTACAAAAGTGAACCTTCTTCTCAGCTTTCTCTACCTCTTATTGGGAAGTCTTCTTGGGCTAATGCTGGGATATAAGCAAACTGCGAGTTCTCTGTTTTCCATGGGTGGCTCTCCTACCCTTGCTCATGCTCATCTACAGCTTGTGGGCTTTGTCACCCAGATGATCGTTGGCGTTACCTATCACATAGTGCCTATGCTAAGTAGGGGAAAGATAAACAGCTTTAAGCTTGGATACTTACACACAGCTCTTTTGAATGCAGGACTCTTAATCCAAGTTTGGGGATTCTTGACAGATAGGATACTCTTTAAAAGTTTTGGGTCTTTGTTACTTTTTGCATCCATTGTTATGTACCTTTTTAACATTCTAAAAAGCATGAAGTGGAGGTGAAGCTATGAAAGTAAATCTTCTGAAAGTGCCCTTTGATGAGTCAAGGACCAGGCACACCCTTGCGTATGACTCCAAGGAGGCGAGGTTGGTGGTTTTTTCCATGCCACCGGGAAGTGAAGTGCCTCCTCACACAAGCCCCTCAAGAGTGCTCCTGTACTGTGCAAAGGGAAGTGGTGAATTTCTAAAAGGTAAAGATTGGATAGCGGTAGAAGAAGGTGATGTGGTAGCCTGTGAGCCTTTGGAACCTCACGGTATGAAGGCAAGCACCCCTATGATAGTAGTTGCCACGATAGCACCCGCACCTTAAAAAAGGAGGAGAAGCATGATAGACAAAAGTATGACGGTAAACGAGCTACTCAGAAGCTATCCTCAGGTACAAGCTCTCCTTGAAAAGTACTACATAGACTATTGCTGTGGAGGACACAGGACGCTTGAGGAGGTGGCAAAAGAGCATGGTTTTGACCTTAACGAATTTCTGGAGGAGGTAAGAATACTCATTACAAAGCTTAACAAAGGAGCTTAGTTCTTACTGTCCATCAGTACTGCATAAATATAGTCGCCGGTTCCGCCTTTTCCGTGAGAAACCATGTAGCCCCTACTATCCCATCCGCTTCAGGGATAAGGTCCCTCTCCTCAACGCCGAATATCTGAGCTGCGAGACTACAGGCGTATAAATGTACCTTCCCCGTTTCTTTGAGTTTCTTGAAAATCTCATGAAGGTCTGCTGGAAGTCCTGCTGCTTTTACCCTCTCTTCTATCATTTCTACTGGCGTTCCGGCGTGATCTGCAGAGGGTTTTATAGCTTCAACACCTTGCTTGGAGAGAAGCCTGACAGCCCAGTTTACGAAAAGGATGTTTATCTCGTCGTAGTATGCCACACCCAAGTAAGCGAAGGCGAGCGGGGTTAAAACCAGGTCGTAAGCATCTTGCCTCACAACCATAGCCATAGTTTTCATCTTCCACCTCCTTTATTAGAGTAAAATAATACCGATCGTTCGGTATGTCAAGAAGTTTTTTTAAGGGGAAAGGGACCTCCATACGCACTCCCCAAGACTACCGGCGTATGAGGTTAATGGATCCTTTATAACACCGTCCCATTTTAGCTGCATGAGACGAACAGGAGCAGCGGTTATACATACGGCGCAAAGCTCTGGGTCAATATCCCTTATTCTTCCTTTATTTATCTCTTTTCTACAAAATTTCTTGAGAAGTTCCATCGGCTCTGTGGAACAAACAGGAACATCTAAAATTTCCCTATGTTTAACATACAGAGCATACTCCATTGTGTACCTGTCTTCTTCTGCAAGTATAAGAAGTTCCCTGATTATACCTGTTATCTTCTCTTTTGTTCCTTTTCCTTTACGGAGAGCTGTTTCAAGTCTTTCTTTTATCTTTTCTACAGTTTCTCTGTATATCTCACTTGCTATCTCCTCTTTACTTTTAAAGTGATGGTATAAAGCTCCCGTGCTGACTCCAGCTTCTTTTGCTATGTCTCTCATGCTTGTGTTGAAGTACCCTTTCTCTACGAAGAGTCTTTTTGCTGTTAGGATTATGCTTCTCCTTGTATATTCACCTAACTGCTTTTTACTCATCCTTAATTCTTGACATATATTGTAGCTTATACTATGTTCGGTAAAAAGGAGGAAGCGAGGATCAGCAATCAGGAGATAAGGACCCTTATAGGCACCTAATAAACGTCCCCGGTGGACCAAACGCCTTTTTTACACGCATCGTTTCAATCCCTTATAGGCACCTAATAAACTTTATGTCTGCTATTTTCTCCCTTGTTGTGGGTGCCCGTTTCAATCCCTTATAGGCACCTAATAAACCGCCTCCAATAAAACAGGGTATAAATATGGGTCTCCGGTTTCAATCCCTTATAGGCACCTAATAAACATTTAACATAGGCATAAGCGAGTAAGTGTTGATATAAGTTTCAATCCCTTATAGGCACCTAATAAACTTTATGTCTGCTATTTTCTCCCTTGTTGTGGGTGCCCGTTTCAATCCCTTATAGGCACCTAATAAACCGCCTCCAATAAAACAGGGTATAAATATGGGTCTCCGGTTTCAATCCCTTATAGGCACCTAATAAACATTTAACATAGGCATAAGCGAGTAAGTGTTGATATAAGTTTCAATCCCTTATAGGCACCTAATAAACTGAGATATGTAGAGCAGCTACAGGAGGCAAAGTTCAGTTTCAATCCCTTATAGGCACCTAATAAACATTTAACATAGGCATAAGCGAGTAAGTGTTGATATAAGTTTCAATCCCTTATAGGCACCTAATAAACTGAGATATGTAGAGCAGCTACAGGAGGCAAAGTTCAGTTTCAATCCCTTATAGGCACCTAATAAACACACCTTCCAAGAAAGGCAGTCAGCGCCTTTGAGGTGTTTCAATCCCTTATAGGCACCTAATAAACGTGAAGCGCCGCCAAATGAATAGCGAGCCACATTTAAGTTTCAATCCCTTATAGGCACCTAATAAACGTTCTTGGTGGAGAGCGGGATGATAACGGGAACTGGAGTTTCAATCCCTTATAGGCACCTAATAAACGCATGAGCTGCAAGGATTTTCCAGCGAGCCACATTTAGGTTTCAATCCCTTATAGGCACCTAATAAACAGAGTATGTTTAGCTTTTCTTGGGTAGCCTTGACGAGTTTCAATCCCTTATAGGCACCTAATAAACTTCTTTCTCGTGTTCTTTCTTATTTTCCTGATATCGCGTTTCAATCCCTTATAGGCACCTAATAAACGTGCTCGGAAGACAAAGGCTCGTACAACCAAACAGCGTTTCAATCCCTTATAGGCACCTAATAAACTGTTCAAAGCTTTGAGTATCAAGTTCTAATACTTTCGTTTCAATCCCTTATAGGCACCTAATAAACAATACACTTTTCTTTGAGGCAGGGGGGGGATATACAGTTTCAATCCCTTATAGGCACCTAATAAACTCCTGCAACACTGTCATTTGCATCCAGCGCAATCCCAGGTTTCAATCCCTTATAGGCACCTAATAAACTCTTCACATTTTCAAAGAGTTTGGAATACCTACAGGGAGTTTCAATCCCTTATAGGCACCTAATAAACATACACACAGAAGAGGTAATTTTAAAGACTTTGCAAGCCTGTTTCAATCCCTTATAGGCACCTAATAAACTCTTCACATTTTCAAAGAGTTTGGAATACCTACAGGGAGTTTCAATCCCTTATAGGCACCTAATAAACATACACACAGAAGAGGTAATTTTAAAGACTTTGCAAGCCTGTTTCAATCCCTTATAGGCACCTAATAAACCAAATCCTTGAGAGGCAACCAAAAGAGATGTGGAACAGTTTCAATCCCTTATAGGCACCTAATAAACACTCCTTATTGATCATAGCGTTTTTGATGATATATGCGTTTCAATCCCTTATAGGCACCTAATAAACCATAGGCATTGACGAAGGGGATATCTACTTTACCGCCGTTTCAATCCCTTATAGGCACCTAATAAACATGAATATCTTTTTTTGTTTTTCGTAGGCGTGGTAGAGTTTCAATCCCTTATAGGCACCTAATAAACACAGAAGAAAACAGCTCGCCTTCTATCCAAACTTTCCGTTTCAATCCCTTATAGGCACCTAATAAACGGGTATACTTGAGAGAGAAATTTCAGGACCAAAAATCGTTTCAATCCCTTATAGGCACCTAATAAACCCCGGGGGTTTAAAGGGGACCTTCACTTATATATACAGTTTCAATCCCTTATAGGCACCTAATAAACTATTCCACCCTTTTCCCTTTTGCCCTGCTGTTCTTCAGTTTCAATCCCTTATAGGCACCTAATAAACAAGAATTATGCATTTTTCCAGTTTTTGGAATTTTGCAGTTTCAATCCCTTATAGGCACCTAATAAACGTTCTTGGTGGAGAGCGGGATGATAACGGGAACTGGAGTTTCAATCCCTTATAGGCACCTAATAAACTTCCGGAAGCAAGCGAGGAACTTATTGACGGATTAAGTTTCAATCCCTTATAGGCACCTAATAAACTTGTTAGGAACAAACCCATATTCAGTTGTCAAAAAGCTTTTGGTGTAGTAAGCTTGCATGTGTATTATAAACCCTAGTGGCAAGTTAGTCAAGTGGGGTTATTTTTCTGTCCACCTCCAATCTTGCAAAAATTCCGGGGGATAGACAAAGTATTGGAAGGCTTAGACTATAAAGTCCTCGTGGGAAGGCTTCTCTATCCCGAGGGTTTCTCTTTCGTAATACTGCTTTGTCCTGAACTTGTAGATTATCACCGAGTCGTAGGTTTCATCCATAATGCCTTTTAGTTCGTCTTTGAGCATCCTGAGCTTTGCTTCCGTTATTTCGCCTTCAAATACCGAGTTTTGAACCCAAGTAAGATACTTTCTGCAAATTTTTAGTGCTTTCGCCACTCGTTCTTCCTTTACATCGTAAACGAGTATTACAAACATCTACCATTCTCCTACAAAAGGTTTATAAATCTCCTCGTCCATAAAATGCTTGTAAAGCTTATAACACTCTATACGCATGAGTCTGCGGTAAGAAACATTGCCTAAGTTTCTATGCTTGATTGTAGTGTTGAGCTTGTCCTCAAATTCCTTAACAAAAATACTTCTACCTTTATCGTTTAGATAAGAAAAACCCACATCGCTGTCAAAATGCTTGAGCTGCATCTGTCCTTTGTTAAGAAGAGAAAATATAACTCTATCTACTATAACCGGCTTAAAAACTTCTGAAATATCAAGGTTCAGACTGAAGCTCCTCTGGTTTGTTTCGTGTAGATATCCTATCCTAGGGTCAAGGTGTGTTCTGTATATCTCACTAAGTACTGTGGTGTAGAGCAAAGAGTTACCAAAGCTTATCAAGGCATTTATTGGATTTTCCGGAGGTCTCTTTGTTCTTTTATCAAAATAAAAGCCTTCTACTTGAATTATGAGGTTGAAAGACTCGTAATAGGTTTTCCTTATCTCACCTTCTACCTGCATTAGCTCTGCTATAGAATCCACACTTGATACAGCTTTAAACTTTTCCTCTATGGAGCTTATCGTCTCCTTTAGGTCTTTGCCTTTTCTTCTATAGTATTCAAGATTCTTTAAGATGTTGTTTACTGCACCGGCAACAAAGCCCTTTGCCAGATACATGCGTTTTTCTCTGTCAAGATAGTGTTCTGCTTGTTTCAGGATTATAAAGCCCGAGTTTAAAGCTTCCCTCGGATAGAAGCTTCCTATGTAGTAGCCGTAGTGGTTAAAGAAGTGGACAGGTATCTGGTTTCTGGTCAGGAACTCCAACGCCCTCTTGTTTATATCCAGCTCCCCGAAAACCTTTATTTCCGAAACGCTGTTTATGGGTATAACTTTCCTCCCCTCTTGCGTCTCAAGGGAGAGTGTGTTTTCTCTTCTTTCAAGCCTCCCGCTGGAAAATATGTATAGAGGTTTTTTCATGCCCAGCACATACTCCTGTAAGCACACTTTTTGCAGTAAGGTATCTTTACCGCCTTTGGGGGTTTTTCAAGCTTCAGAATTCTTCCGATATCCTCTATCACCTCTTCAATCTCCCTTTCCAGCTCTGGAGTAAGAGAAACCTTGATCCGCTTCCTCTCCTCGGGAATAAGTAAGACTCCCTCCATGTCAATACCCTTTTCCCGTTTCATATAGTAAAGGTAGAAGACAACCTGCATCTTGGCGCTCTCTAAGAACTTTGAGCTTTTCTTTATCTCTCCGATCACCTTCCTTCCTGGGAGGATATCTATTTTTATCGTGTTGTCTATCATAATCTCTTTCCTCTTTCGGGTGTAGAAGATCTCCTGAATGTACCTTCCCAGAAGGATATAGTCGTTCTCCTGCTCAGCTTCTATCCCATGCCCTATTAGCCACACCTCCCTTTTGCAGATGTAGTAGTACCAGACCAGAGTCCCTCCAATAGAGATTCTGTCTTCATACCTCAAAGAAAGCCTCCCCTTTCTCTATAAAGCCTGTCTCAGAGTTATAGTATCTTTCCAGCATATCCTGGCTTACGAAGAACGTTTTAAGCTCTTGGTCATAAGAGGGCTCGTTTTCCTTGATATTTACCGTGACTACAAACTTATAAAAGTCGGGTTTGAGCTTCTCAAACTCTTCCTTAGCTTTAAAAATGTCTATCTTCTTCTTCTTTAAATCCTCAATTATTGACTTAGCTCTACTCCACACCTCGGAAGCCTCATCGTTTATCTCCACAAAGACATCTTTCTTATATCTATCATCCTCCATAAGCTCAAAGTTCCGTATTGAAATATCACCCGAAGAGAAGCTGAAGCACTTCACAGCCTCCAGAATTTTCTTTGACTTGTCGGGGGTGGTTTTCTCCCATACTTTACAAAAGTACTCTTCTATCAGGTTGGTAAGTTCTGGCTCCGATAACTCTTTCACTCCTTTAAGCATTTCCTCCGTTATGTTACAGAGAACAGAATCGTATATTCTTGAATAAAAGGGTTTTCCTTCTGAATCTGTAAGTTTAATCACATAAAAGTTTCCTTTCCCCCTTTCCATATTACGATTGCATCTACCTGCGGATTGATTCAGAGAATCAAAAGGCGCAAAATCTCTATAGACTTCGTCAAAGTCAATATCAACCCCAGCCTCCACAAGCTGGGTGCTAACGACAAAGCGATATTTTCCTTTCTTTATCTCCTCTATCCTTCTTAGCCTCTCGTAAGGCAAAACTGAAGTAGAAAGGTAGCAAATTTTCTCATTCATACGCTCTTTAAGCAATCTATAAAGCTCCTTTGAAGAACTTATTGTGTTGGTGATAAATAGGTATGTTTTATCTTTCTTAAATTCTAAGGAATTTACAAATTGACCTAAACTAACACCCTCAAGATTTATGAAAACCCTTATTCTGTCCAACCTTTTTCGGAACACATGGGGGTCCGCCAACTCTACAGCTTCTTCAAGTAAGTAGGGCTGCGTAGCTGTCATCAAAATTATATATACATCAAGATTCTTAGAAACTTCCCTGAGAACTTCCCGTATTAGATGCCAGTATTTTGTAGGAAGCGCTTGGACCTCGTCTATGAGCAAAATGGAGTTTGCGAGTTTATTAAACCTGCGAAACTCGGAGTTTCTTGCAGATATTAGAGTATGGAAGAGCTGAACAAAGGTGGTAATTACTATCTCTGAATTCCATCCCTCAGTAAGAAGCCTTGCCTCGCTGAACTCATACTCTTCAAATCTGGGTTCGGAAAGATGATGATGTTTAATGAGTATTCTACCCTCTATCTCATGGAATTCCGTTTTTAGAACCTTTATAAGTACCTCTGCATTCTGGTCAATTATGCTAACAAAGGGAAGTGAATAAATAATCCTTGGCGTGGTGCCTTTTTCGTTCTTAATCAACTCTCTTAGCTTCAGAGCAAAGGCAAAGCCAGTAAGCGTTTTACCCATACCTGTGGGAAGTGTTATTGAATAAATCCTTTTAGAGAGGTCAACTTCCTTGCTCAGGATCTCTTTGTAAGCTTCCTCCCTAAGATGGTCTATTTCTCTGCTTTTGGGAAGGTTATTAGCTTTGTATCGGCTCACCACATGTAAGGGAATACAGCTCACTCGCTTAGGTCTAAAGGATTTTGCACCAGTCTCGGTTTTGTCAGAATCAAGCAGAAGAGAGAAAAGGTACTGAAACTTAACAAAGTCCTCTATTTTTGACTCACATTTGTGAAAGGACTTCCGGAAACTTTTAATCTCTTTTTCTATTTCAGTAAGCTTGTTCTTAAACTCTTCCTTGTTCAAAAAGAGGCTTTTTTTCACATTTTCCGGTAAATTCAAGTTTGAAATAAATATATTTGTCTTTTCTTGATCTATGCTTTCAATCTGTATCTTTAAACGCTCAATTTCATCTTTATCAAATGTAAACTCGCTGGTAAAAGACTCAGGGTCGGTGTGGTGGCTTTTACATGCCACGAAGGAGAAAGAGAGTAATTTCGGGTCGCTTATAAGCTTTTTTGCACAGTAATATGTATAAACTGCAGAGAGAAGGGAATGCTTGCTGAATTCTGATCTGCGCCCTTTACCTGTTATGTAATCCTGAAAATATTTAGTACATTTTCCAAAGTCATGAAGGGCAACTGAAAGCGTTGCAGACAGAACAAACTCATCACTTATCAGTGGGAGCTCCCTCTGAAGGTAAAAACTCAAAAGCTCTAAACACCTGTTAATATGGTCCTCTATAAAGATTCCTGGATGGGAGTAGATTCCTGACTTTGTTTCCATAAGTATATTACCTCTCCGTTACCGAGCTTAATCAGATCGGTAAACTTTCCGTATATGGCTCCTCCTTCCACACTGAAAACTACATCTTCGTACATTTTTACCATCCTATTACTGTCCATGACGACAGGTATTCTTTCCTTTCCTATTTTCTGAACCTTTCCAATATCAATCTCCCTTATAATTCTTGAAGGTATTACGCTGTCTGCTCTGTCCGAAACATCTATGGGATGACTATCAAAGACTCCTACAAAGCTAAAATCCGCCAAGAGCTCCGAAAGACCGAGAGAAACGGTGTAGTAGGTTTTGTGATTTTTCACCATATCCGTAAGTTTTTTCAGAAATTCTTCACTCGCAGAGATGTATATTCTATAACGAGGGTCTTTGACAAATTCAAATTTTACCTGGGTCCTTAATGTTTTGTTGGCATCACCTTTTCTTGAAGGATCTAAAGTTGGGTCAAATTCCCCTGAGCTTCCCTTGGTGAATATAAGGTTTAAGCCTGTTCTCAGCTTTTTTATGGGATTGACTATCTTAACTCCCACGTAGATATCTTTTGTCTTATCAAGATACTCTTCCTTACCGAACCCCATGATAGCTCCTATAATTCCCCTTATTGTGGGCTGTGGTGGAAAAGGAAAAGTCAAGGGTGAAGAGGTGGTGTAAAACTTTCTGAAATGTCCTAAATCGCCAAAGAGGTCAAAGACCAAAACCTTCACGCCCTGTTAAACCTCCTTAGCCCATTTAAATTCTTCAATAGCGATCCCACTAAAAACCTCCTTCAAGGATGGTTCTATTCTGATTCTATCGTTGATTATGTAATTAACTTTCTCTATCTTGTCTTTATACTTTTGCACTTTTTCCTTTAGTCTGCTTAGGTCTATCTCCACCTCCTCTATGTCTCTTATCTCCTCATCCCTCTTGTCGGTATTTATCCTCACCAGTTTGTCTAACTCTCCCATGTGGGTGAGTGTGCCCTCTTTGTAAATAATCTCAATTAGTAGCCTTGGCTCGTGTCCAAATTTTGAGCGGGAAATCACATCTGTTGAACTTTTATGCCCAACCCATAGAGCCTTAAGCATTATGTCTATATCTTCATCCTTAAGTTTCGTTTCCTTTGCTGCATTTTCATTGGCAATTCCGTAAAAAACTATCAAAGAGTAAGGAACAACGTACATCTCAGTCATGGTCCCCTGTGCTTTCTGTTCTGCAGAAGGCATGACAGTGGTCCCCTTAACAAATTCCATCTTTACCCTGTGCAAGGATTTACCAAACTTGAACTGGACAGGACCTGTGAAGCACCTTTGCTGGTTCTTGATAGCAAAGGTCCCCCCAAAAAGCCTGATGTCTATACATTTTTCTAACACTTGGTTGTAATCATTCCCGTACTTTGCAAATATACTCTCTTTGGTCTTTAGGTTTCCGTCATCAGTCCTTTCTTCCTTGATGAAGACTTCATGACCCATTTCTGCAAGCTGATCCCTGACTGTTCTTTTAAGCCTTACATCTGTAACATAGTTAATCCCGGTCTCTTCATCGATTCTCGGCTTGTTCTCGTCCATAGTGTCGCCATTTGGATTTGCCCACGAAACATCGTAAATAAACAGAAACTCACGCCTGCTCTTCATTGCTTACCTCCTTTTTGGAATATATATACCCAGCAGCTTTATCAAACATACCCATACCAAGTGAGAAGTAAAAGTTAAGCTCTTCTATGCTCATATTCCAAACTGCTGGAGCCTTTGAAAAATACTCTGAGGTAAGGTTAAAGAGCTTCATTTCACCAGCACGAAATTTATCGTACTCTTCTAACTTATTTCTAACTTCTGGTAAAAGCCCCTTAAGATCGTTTTCATTCATCTTTAATCCCTTTAACTTCTTTAGGAAAGGTTTACTTCCCCTTTCGCTTTCCTGAACTCGTAATAGTCTCTCTGTCAAAGCACCTAATAAAAATAAGCCTTTTTTAAGGTCGTTGTTAAGTGTAGGCAAACTTTCCAGAAACTCTTCAAGGCTGTTAACATCTTTTACCTCCATGTCAACCTCCTTTGTTGTAAGTTTTACAAAGACAAACACACTAAAGGCGTCTTTTATTAAATTTTTGTAGCCTTCTTCCTTCTTTATAGCATCCCTTATCCCCTTCATGAGAAAGTTTAACAGAAACTTTTCGTCTATTTTGACACCCCTAAAGGTCTTATCAAGAACTTCCAAGAAATACTTTCTGAGGTCTGGTTCTTTCTTGGTTGAGTCACTTTTGGAAAAGAACTTGTAAATAGTATAGTAATTAAAAGTATAACTAAATCCGTTTGAACTAAAGAGCTTTTCTACTTTCCTTTTAGCCTCAAACAGTTCCCTTAGCCTTGAGGGATAAACATCCTGTATTAAAAGTAAAATCCTTTCGGCTGAAAGCTCGGATTCAAGGAATAAGAAATTCAAAGTAAGGACGTCTCTTTCATCACTTAAGATCTCAAGTATTTCCTCTTCATCAGCCATAAGAGATTTATGCTCCCTTGAGCTTAACATTATTTTCCTAACTTCGGGATTACGGGGAAAGAGAATATCAAAAGTTTCCTTTTTTATTTTGTCTCTTCCCAATATGAACTCCGGTATTAAATAGTAAGTTATTACTCCGCCAATTTTAAACTTTAATTTTTTTTCTAATATTTCTTCTCTCCCTCTCTTTATGTAATCTCTACACTCATAACACAGGGGAAAATTTTTAAAGGCAATTTCTTTTTTGAATCCTCCGGTTATATAGCCAGGTTTGTCAATCGTATAAAACTTAAAGGGAGCGATATCTCCGCTCACTTCCTTTTCCTGAAGACAGACAGAGCAAATTCCCGTTCCTCTACTTTCCCTACCCTCCTCCTCAAGCTCTTTTTTCAAAGCTTTTATAAAATCTTCTATCTCTCCCACATATTTACCACCTATTTTAATAGTGAGTAGTATCTTCTCTTTAGCCGGTATTATCTCAGTAATCCTGTATATTTCCTCCTCCAACTTTTTCTTATCCAAGGTCGGTCTTGCTATCTTTTCAAACTGAATTTTGTTGAGAACTTTTTCTAAATTATCCAAGGTTCTCATCACAGGAGATTTCTTATCATCGGGTTTCTTTTTACCTCTTTGAAGTATGATAGTGGGTGTGAGTGTTGGAGGATTGCTTCCCTTTGCTTTTTTATATAAATACTTTTCTTGCTTGCCTTCAAAAAAATCCTCAAGATCAGTTTTTACAAACTCCCCCTTTTCATCAAACTCAAGGACAAGAACTCTATCAGCTTTTTCTACTTCATCGTAAAGCTTTACACCCCCAAATAGCTCACCTATATCTCTACCTATATCTCTAATCGCCTTCAACACTGTCCACTACCTCCACCATGCCAAAGCCCTGAGGATTCTTTGCCCCAAGACCCGCCTCTAAGGCTAACTTTACTATCTGAGTGCTACCCCTTATATTATAATAACCTTCCCACGCTTCTATCAGTGATCCTTTATAAACTATCTTTTTCTTGTATCTTTGACTTATCCTGAGGGGTTTTAGCTCCAGCTCTTCCTTATAGCTCTTGCCGTAGATAAGTTGGTATTTTTTTATCAAATTGTTCTTGATAAGCTCGTAAAACTCCTCTTGCCATGGACTAAAAAACTGCTTTTTAGTTTCACCTTCTGGAGTGCGATAAACCGTTATGGGTGATAGACATCTGACATTTACATCTTCCCGCACAGTTGGTTTAATAAGCTCTACAGACTCCAGTCTTAATCTGTTTTCACCGAGGAATAAATTTTCCCGCTTTAGGAAAACATTCACCGCGGAAGATACTATATCCATCAAAGGTGAGGCAAAGTAAACCGTTATCTGTGGCTCGAAGAAAACGAGATTGCCCTGTCTGGAAGCCAATTTGCCTATGATCTTTGAAAAGGTAAATAGTTTAAACCTCCTTCTGTTGTAAACAAAGCCTATCTCGTGGAGGAATTTAGAGAGCACTGGGTCCGTGTTTTTGTAGAAAAAAGCCTGAAGCAGATGGTTGTAGCTCTTGGGAAGTCTTATAAGCCCCTCACCTGTCAGTTTAATTTTTAGTATCATAGCACTCTGTTTAAGAATCCTAAAGCAATGATGTATAATTTTAACAGACAGAATGCCAAAGAGGAGTGATATAAAAAAGATACTCATCATAGGCTCGGGTCCTATAGTTATAGGTCAGGCTGCTGAGTTTGACTACTCGGGCACTCAGGCTTGCAGAGCTCTCAAAGAAGAGGGCTACAGTGTGGTGCTGGTCAACTCTAACCCTGCCACCATAATGACGGACCCAAGCGTGGCGGACAGAACATACATAGAACCTTTGACTGTTGAGGTGCTCGAAGAAATAATAAAAGCAGAAAGACCAGATGCACTCCTTCCCACCCTTGGGGGACAGACAGCTCTCAACCTGGCGGTAAAGCTCTACGAGGAGGGCATTCTGGAAAGGTATGGCGTTGAGCTAATAGGTGCCAGCTATCAAGCCATAAAGAAGGGAGAAGACAGGGAGCTTTTTAGAGAGTCCATGAAAAAGATAGGTTTAAAGGTTCCCGAAAGTGCTGTGGTGTCTTCTTTAGAAGAGGGGATGAGTGTTATAAAAAGCATAGGCTTTCCTACCATACTCAGACCTGCCTTTACCTTGGGAGGAACTGGAGGAGCCATAGCATACAACATTGAGGAATTCAAAGAAAAGCTTGAAGTGGCTCTAAAAACATCACCAATACATCAGGTTTTGATGGACAAGTCCTTGATTGGCTGGAAGGAGTTTGAGTTTGAAGTCATAAGAGACTCAAAGGATAACGTAATAATAGTCTGTAGCATAGAGAATTTTGACCCAATGGGTGTGCATACGGGAGATTCCATTACGGTGGCACCGGCTCAGACACTCACGGACAAGGAGTACCAGATACTCAGAGATGCCTGTATAGAAGTTATGAGGGAGGTGGGCGTTGATACGGGAGGCTCCAATATACAGTTTGCGGTAAATCCCGAAAACGGGGACTTTTATGTGATAGAGATGAACCCGAGAGTTTCAAGGTCATCCGCGCTGGCTTCAAAAGCTACAGGCTTTCCCATAGCCAAAGTTGCCGCAAAACTGGCGGTGGGCTACACCCTTGACGAGCTTAGAAACGACATAACCAAACATACACCGGCATCTTTTGAGCCTTCAATAGATTATGTGGTAGTAAAAATACCCCGCTTTGACTTTGCAAAATTTCCACAAACGGACAGAACCCTCACCACCATGATGAAGTCCGTAGGTGAGGTAATGGCAATAGGCAGGACTTTCAAGGAAGCCTTCCTTAAAGCCATAAGAAGTCTTGAGATAGACACCTATGGCCTTTTACATCCCTCCTTTGACCATGTTTCTGATGATGTGCTTGTGAGAAATCTCAGGATCCCCAACCCTGAGAGGATATGGTATATAGCCTCGGCTTTCAGAAGAGGGTACTCGGTGGATGAGGTTTACCATTACACCAAGGTAGACAGGTGGTTTTTGTATCAGATAAAACAGATAGTAGACTTTGAAAGCACACTTGCTCAAGGAGTTCTTGATGAAGAAAAACTAAGGCAGGCAAAAGAACTCGGGTACTCTGACTTTGAGATAGCTAAACTTGTGGGCAAAAGGGAAGAAGAGGTAAGGGCTTTAAGAGAAAGCCTTAGGGTACTTCCCGCTTTTAAAGGTGTGGACACATGCGCAGGTGAGTTTGTTGCTTACACGCCTTACTACTACTCTACTTACGAAAAACCCTATTATACAATGGACGGACAGGAGATTTTAGACCAAGACTAACCTTCTACTCTTTATCCTTGTCTACAAACTCTTTAACTATCCTCACCGCATCCTCTATGGGGACATCTAACTTTTCCCCTGTGTGTCTTTTTTGTAGCTCCACCTTACCCTCCTTTGTCTTTTTACCAACCACTATCCTGTAAGGGAAGCCACAGAGGTCCGCATCTGCAAACTTAAAGCCTGCGCTGGCTTCTCTATCGTCGTATATAACATCTAAACCCATCTCTTGGGCTTGGTAGTAAATCTTTTCTGCAACAGTCTTTTGTTCCGCATCCGATGGGTTCAAACATATTACATTCAGTTCAAAGGGAGCTACCACAGTAGGCCACTTTATGCCAAGCTCATCGCTGTACTGCTCAACTATGGCAGACATACACCTGGATATACCTATACCATAACAACCCATGTATATAGGTTTGTCCTCACCTTGCTGGTCTTTGTAGAAAGCTTTCATAGGCAAAGAGTACCTTGTGCCAAGAAGGAATATATGACCAAGCTCCAAGCCTTTGCTTACCTTAAGTGGCGCTCCGCACTTGGGACATGGGTCCTTCTCCACCACCTGCGCCACATCAAAAAACTCCCCATAACTAAAGTCCCTACCAGGATTTGCGTTTATGTAGTGATAATCTGGCTCGTTGAAAGCAACCACTGCGTTCTTTATCCCATAGACTGAGTTATCCCAGATGACTCTTACATCTTTTGGTATGTTAAAGGGACCAATGTAGCCCCTCTGGGTTTTAAAGAGCGCATAAACCTCTTCATCCGTAGCAAGCCTGAAGTTTTCTGTGTTTAAGAGAGCTTCCAGTTTGTTCTCATCTATCTCTCTATCTCCCCTTATGACCACCAAAAGAGGCTCTCCGTTAACTATGTATAGCACCGACTTTAGTATCTTTCTTGGAGGCACCTTTAAAAAGCTTGATAGCTCTTCTATGGTTCTGGTGTTGGGTGTGTGCACACGAGTCAGCTGTCTTTCCTCCTCCTCTTCTTCCTTCCCTTTGTTTAGCTTAACTATTTCGGCGTTTGCTGAGTATCCGCAACTTTCACAGTAAGCCACTCTTGCCTCTCCGTAATCTGTAAGAATGACAAACTCATGAGAGCTCATCCCCCCTATAGCACCTACGCTTGCCTCCACCATCAGCGTTTTTAGTCTTAACTTTTTGAATATGCGCTCGTAGGCAAACTTCATAGTCTCGTAAGACATGAGCGCGGAAAACTCATCGGTGTCAAAAGAATAGGCATCCTTCATTATAAACTCTCTGCCCCTTATGAGTCCAAATCTGGGTCTTTTTTCGTCTCTGAACTTTACCTGTATCTGGTAGAGTATAAAGGGTAGCTGTCTGTACGAGTTTACAAAGGTCCTTACCATATCCGTTATTTCCTCCTCGTGGGTAGGTCCAAGGCAGTAGTCTCTTCCGTGCCTGTCTTTAAGGGTAAATAGCTCTCTGCCGTAGAGGTCCCACCTTCCTGTCTCTCTCCAGAGTTCTGCCGGGTTTAAAACTGTAAGGAGTAGCTCCTGCGCACCGCTTCTGTCCATCTCCTTCCTTACTATGTTTTCTATCTTCTTCAAAACCCTGTAGCCAGCAGGAGTAAAGGCGTATATGCCGGAGGCTACCTGCTTTATAAAGCCACCCTTTAGCAGGTACTTGTGAGATGGAGCTTCTGCATCCGCAGGCTCTTCTTTTGAGGTGTACCAAAAGTAAGTACTCCAGCGCATGAGTGCCTCTTATTATATCATAAACTTTATGAGAGCTTTTCTCATCACGGGCACAGATACGGGAGTTGGAAAGACCTTCATAGCCTATAATTTGGCATATGCTCTCAAGGAAAAGGGTATAAAAGTGGGATACCTAAAGCCGGTAGAAACAGATGTCAGAGACCTGCCTGCGGATGGCTCTTTGCTCTGCAGCATAACTGGGCAGGAGATAAAGGAGGCTGTACCCATCACCTACTCGCTACCTCTTTCACCTTATGCGGGTATTCTGGAAGAAGGCAAAGACTTCTCTCTGCAGGAGCTTTACGCTCAAATGAGGAGGATGCAAGAAAGATATACCGTTCTTATGGTAGAAGGTGCAGGAGGCATTGCAGTGCCTATAAAGAGAGACTATGACTATGCCAAGTTGGCAAAGGACTGGAACCTTCCGGTGCTTATAGTGGCAAGAGCTGGACTTGGCACCATAAACCACACTTTCTTATCTGTCTTTTACGCCAAAAGCATGGGTTTGAGGGTGCTGGGCATAGTTATGAACGGGTTTGAGGGAAGAGATGTCTCAGAAAAAACCAATCCACGCATAGTGGAGGAGCTTACGGGCATTAAGCCTCTTGAGGTGCCAAGGGTAAGCGGGTTATTGCTTCCTCCTGACATCAGGAATGCTCTTCTGAACCTTATCGGGCTCTAATCTGTAATAAGCTGCCACCCTTTCCACCATCTGCTTAAAGTAAGGTGCTGCAACAGTCCCACCGTATGCTGGACCTCCTTTTGGTTCATCCACGGATATGCCAGCCACAAACTTAGGATCTGTCGCGGGAAAGTATCCTACAAAGTAAGCAACAACTTTATCTCTTGAGTAGCTTCCTGTTTTGAAGTCAAACTTTTGGGATGTGCCAGTTTTACCTGCTATGGTAAAGTAGTCTGACCTGGCTAACCTGGCGGTGCCTTCTTCCACAACCTTGATGAGATTCTTGTGAAGCCAGTTCATAACACGCTGGGAAAAAAGGTGGTCTCTTAGCACCTCAGGCTGGTAATAGGTTCTTCTTCCTTCCGCATCCTCCACATACAGGATAACTCTTGGCTTTACCATTTTCCCTGTGGCAAGTAAAGAAAAGGCACTGCACAGATTAAGAAGGTTTGCAGATAAACCCTGCCCTATGCTGGAGTAAACTATATTAGCAGGATATTTATAGTCTGGGAGCTTTGGCTTTGTCTCTCCGAGCAAAACCCCAAAAGTGCTTTTAAAGTGTATCCTTTCCATCAAGTCCTCCACATCCTTTCTTGATAAAAACTTGGCTATCTTCACCATGCCCACATTGGAAGATTTTATAAGCACCTGGTCCAGCGTAAGATTGCCATAAGGGTGTACATCTCTTACTATTCTCCCGTAAACTTCCGTCTTTCCTCCTTCTCCACTCACCACATAATTCTCTGATATATAACCTCTTTCAAGAGCCATACCCAGAAAGAAGGGCTTCATGACAGAACCCGGCTCAAAAATATCTGTGACCACAAAGTTTCTCCTTTCCCAAGTGCTGTACTTCTGGTAATTGTTGGGGTCGTAATAGGGGTATGTAGTCATGCCCAGTATATCCCCCGTTTTTACATCCATAAGCAGTATGGATACCTTTTTGGGTCTCCAGTCTTTTACTATCTGGTCTCTTATGTCCTCCAGTATGCTCTGGACACCCAAATCTATGGTGGTGTATACGGTCTTTGAATTTAGCACTTGCTCGCTGGATAGCGGCTCCAGCGCTAACTTGCCGGCTCCCGCAGACAGGAGAAATGGCACCTTTTTACCTTTCTCATCAAGGAAACTGTTAAGCATGTATTCTAGCCCCTCAAGACCCCTGCCATCGTCTCCACAAAAGCCCAGCAGATTGCTGGCTAAATGCCCGTGTGGATAAAACCTTTTAAAGTCCTCTTGAATACCTACAGACTTAGTATTATCCGTATCCCTTATAACTCCTCTTATGTAAGGGAGTAGCTCCTTGTCAGCCCTTCTTATTAGCCATACGAACTTTCTGTCTTTATTCAAACTTTCAAGGATGGCTTTTTCGGATACATGCACAGCGGCAGAGAGTCTGCTGGCAAGTTCCTCCTTGTTTTGTGTATACTTAGGAAAGGCGTAAACAGAAATGGTAGGAAGGCTCAAAGCCAATTCATTACCGTTTCTATCTTTTATGGATCCCCTGTAGGAGGGTATCTCCACCAGCGCAAGTTTGGGAAACTTTTCTACTACTTTCTCCACATACTCTGTCCTACCTATGAGTTGAAGGTATGCTATGCGCGTAAGAAGTATAAGAAAGCCAATAAAGATCAAAAGAGACAGAAAAATGACCTTTGCATTCTCCTTCTTAGGCTCTCGCATAACAGAGCTGGAGGAACTCCTTAAAGACTCCCTTTGCGTCGTGAGGTCCCGGTGATGCTTCTGGATGGTACTGAAGGCAATATATGGGCAGGTATTTGTGTCTAAAGCCTTCCAAGGTCCCATCCAAAAGGTTTATGTGGGTGATTTCCACATCTTTCAGGCTTTCTGGGTCTACCGCAAAGTTGTGGTTTTGAGCGGTTATCTCTATATGCCCGCTTCTTAAATCCTTAACCGGATGATTTCCTCCATGATGACCGAACTTGAGTTTGTAAGTTTTTCCTCCCAAGGCAAGACCTATTATTTGATGACCCAAGCATATACCCATTATAGGTTTTTCCTCCATAAACTCCCTAACCAGCCTTATGCCTTCCAAGACTCTTGCAGGATCACCTGGACCGTTGCTGAGCAAAATAGCGTCAGGGTTGATTTTTTTTATAATCTCAGAAGCATTATAAGAAGGTAAAACTACTACTTTTGCACCTTCGCTTACAAGCCTTCTGAGTATATTACGCTTGACGCCAAAATCTACAACAGCTACAAGTGGTTTATCGCTCTCTTTTGTTATATAGCCTCTGTAAAGGTCCCAATCTCCTTCCTTCCAATAGTAAACCTCATGTGTGGCTACCTCTTTGACCAGGTCCAGCTCAGAGATATCCCTTAAACTTCTTGCCCTCTGTACAAGACTCTTAAAGTCATGGTCTACAGTTGATATGATGCCTCTCAGCGTTCCCTTTTCCCTTATCCTTTTTACTAAAGCTCTGGTATCTATACCTTGTATGCCCACCACACCATGATCTTTCAAATACTCTTCAAGGCTCTTTTTGGCTCTCCAGCTACTGTAAAAGTTGGAAAGCTCTTTTACCACAAAGCCATTTACCTGCACTCGGCTGGATTCTATATCTTCGTCATTGACACCGTAGTTGCCTATGTGTGGGTATGTCATAACCACTATCTGACCTTTGTAAGATGGGTCTGTTAGTATCTCCTGGTAACCTGTCATGGATGTGTTAAAGACTACCTCTCCTTGAGCTTCCCCCTCAGCTCCAAAAGAGTATCCTACAAAACAGGTACCGTCTTCAAGGGCAAGTATAGCTCTCTTCATAGCCTTTTCCAACGGAGAGGGCGGGATTCGAACCCGCGGTAGGGTATTTAGCCCTACAACTCCTTAGCAGGGAGCCGCCTTCGGCCTCTCGGCCACCTCTCCTGCCTATTTAAGTTGCGGGGGCGGGATTTGAACCCGCGACCTTCGGGTTATGAGCCCGACGAGCTACCAGGCTGCTCCACCCCGCGTCATTGAGATAATATTATACTACAGCTCTATAAGGTCAAGGCTAACTTCCGAAAGGGGACTTCCCGAGCCTCTTTCCACCACCACTATGTTTTCAAGTCTTACTCCAAACTTTCCCGGTATGTATATGCCAGGCTCTACAGTAAAGACCATACCCTCCTCTATAACCCTTTTGCTGTCTTTGCCCTTGTAGTAAACCCTGGGGTACTCGTGTATGTCTATGCCTATGCCGTGCCCAGTAGAATGAGTAAAAAGCCCTTTAAAGCCCTTTTTCTCTATGTGTTTTCTCGCAGCTCTGTCCACCTCTCCCAGTGTGTTACCAACTTTAACTTTATCCAGAGCAAAAAGATGAGCATCTTTTACCGTTTGATACACCTTTTTAAACTCCTCATGAGCTCTCCCGATGAATATGGTTCTTGTAAAGTCTGTGCAGTAACCTTTCCAGACCAAACCCATGTCTATGAGGAGATTTTTACCTGCTTCTATCTGTTTTTGAGATGTCTCCCAGTGAGGCACAGAAGATCCTTCACCGCTGGCTACTATGGCAGGAAAGCTCTCCCCGCTTGCACCCTCTCTGAATATCTCCTGCACTATAAAAGCCCTCATGTCCATCTCCCTCATGCCCGGCTTTATAAACTCAAGGAGCCTTCTGTATATAGCATCGCTCTTTTTTACCCCTTCACGCATGATACTTATCTCTTCCTTAGTCTTTATAGCTCTAAGTTCCTTTAGAAAGCCAGAAAATCCCACCCACTTTACTCCTCTGGTTCTGAGCATCCTCTGAAACTCACAACTTACCTTGTCCTTTTCATAGCCTACCTTCTCTGCACCCAGCTCTTTTAAGAAGTTCTTTATGTACCTTACAGCATTCTGCTCTATGAGCCTTACATCCCAATCAGGAAGCTGAGCCTTTGCCCTCTCGTAATACCTTGCATCTGTAAGGAGATGATGACTTTGGGCAGTTATGACTACGTACGCATGGCTTGACCTGAAGCCCGTAAGATAGAACACATTGGACTGTGAACTTATCAAAAAGGCATCAAGACCCTTCTCTTTGAGAAGATGCTTTACCTTCTCCAGTCTCATCTTAGTCCCAAAAGCTTTCTATACTTGGCTACCGTCCTTCTCGCTATGTCTATCCCTCTACCTTTTAGCATCTGCGCCACTTTGCCGTCACTGATGGATGTATTCTCCTGAAGCACCTCCTTTATGGCTCTCATCAGCTCCTCTTTGCTCATACCTACTTTACTCTCCTTCACAAAAAAGAACCGCAGTGGGTAGATGCCTGCGGGTGTTTTGGCGTATCTGGAATTGATAATCCTGCTTACCGTTGACATGCTCACTTGTGAACTTTCTGCCACTTCTTTCACCGTGAGCGTCTTGAGAGGTTCGTTTCTTAGCAAGAAACCTTCCTGCCTTTTTACAATAGCCTCACCTATGTGTCGGAGCACCCTCCTTCTTATGTCAAGAATAAGCTTTATGTTTTTGGCTCTTCTGAGTTTTTCTTTTTCAATATCATCCTGCGGATGTGCATCTTCTTCTATCTGCAACTCTAAAAAGTCTTCCTGTATGAAAATGTACCAGTTTTCCCCGTCATGCTCCAAAAGTAGGTCTACTCTTGCTACCGCCGAAGCCGAGCCTTCGTCTTCTATGGGCTTTAACCTCAGATGGGAGATTGCCTCTTTCACATCTTCATCCAGCTTTCCTGTTTTTATGGCATTTAGCACACGCTCATGAAATTCCACTTGCTTAGGATACATCTCTTGCAATTGCACCTTTATAAACTCTTCCAAATTTCTGGAGGCAACACCCACAGGCTCTATTTCCGTCATGATAAACTCCCTTATGTCTTCCACATACTCGCTACTTACTCCATAAAGCCTTGCTATCTCTTCTATGGAATCTTTGAAAAATCCGTTCTCATCGCATCTGTATAAGATCTCAAGAGCTATCTCCTTATCAATATGGTCAAATTCAAGGCTTATCTGTTTTGAAATTTCCTCCATTAGGCTATTTCTTGCTACAGCCTCTTTTGGTTTCTTATCTTGCTCTTGAAAGAACCACCTGGGTGTGCGCTTGACTACATGAGTTATATAAGGATTTTGTTTTTCCTCCTCCTCAAGTATCTGCTCCAACTGCTCAGAGTTCTTATTTAACAGCTCCACATCTTGCTTTAGAAGCACTGAAAGGCTTAGCTTGGGTTTGACAGTTGTTTTGAGCTCGCCTCTTACCATGAGCAGTATAATAATTTAAGCCTTTTCCCCATCATATGCCATTATGTATAGGCTTACTATCCTGTTGCCATCCATCTTATCCACTACGAACTTAAAGCCGTCGTACTCAAATTCGTCACCTTCTTCTGGCACTTTTGAGAGGTTTGCCATAACAAAACCTCCCACCGTGTCATACTCATACTCTTCAGGAAGGCTAAAGCCTACAGTCTTTGCCACCTTTTCTATGTCAGCCCAGCCATAAACTTTGTATGTGTTTTTTGATATCTTAACCGTATCCTCTTCCCAAACTTCCGGCAGACTCCCCAAAAGCCTTTTGAGTATATCATGAAGGGTGACAAGTCCCGCCACCTCTCCGTGCTCTCCTACCACAAGAGCCATTTGCACACCCGATGTTTTCATCTCTTTTAGAAGATTGGTGATGTTTAAGATCTCGGGTACAAAAAGCGCTTCCCTTTTGAACTCTCTGAGCTTTCTCTTTCCGTTCTCGTAAGCAGGTATAAGGTCCTTCACATAAACTATACCCGTTATGTTATCCATATGGTCCTTATAGACAGGTATCCGAGAGTGTTTTTTCTCTATTATCCTCTCGTAAGCTTCTTCTACGGTAAGGTCCTCATCAAGGGCAAATATGTCAGGCCTTGGTACCATAATCTCTTTCACCAAAAGGTCGTCAAGGGACATGGCTCTTTCTGTTATCTCTCTCTCCTCCACAGTAAAGAGCCCCGCAGAGTAGCCCATCTCAAATATATCCCAGAAGACCTGGTCTAACTTCTTCTCTGCATCCATCTTTATATCAAAGGACCTTAGAAGCTTCTCCAGCTGTGTACCTAAAAGGAGTCTGAGAGGCAAAAAGGCGGTGTGAAAAAGGTAAAAGATGGGTGCATAAATCAAAGAAAGCCTTGTAGTAAATGGGAGGACAAGATTCTTTGGTATAACTTCACCAAATACAAATATGAGTATGCTCATAACCACCACCGAAAGAGTGGCACCTTTTGTACCAAAAGTATCTACAAACATCTTAGTCCCATAAGAAGATATGAGCACATTTACCAGCTCGTTGCCTATGAGTACAGAAAGGAGCAGTTCCCTTGGCTTAGAAAGAAGCTTTCCCAAAAGACGATAAACTCTACTTGTGGTGTACCTTTTAAGAAGATACCTGTTGGCTCCAAAAAAACCACCTCAGAAGAGGAAAAGAACCCAGAAAGGAACAGAAGGAATGAAAGAAGGGCAAGGTCAGTAAAGGTTACATGTGACGAGCCTTCCATTGGACAAAACCTCCCTTATGCTCTCTTTGCAAACCTCCATCCTTTCGGGGCATAGCCAGTAAAAGGGACATCCTTCGTGATACTCATCTTTATAAACTTCCTTCTGAATAACATCAGCCTTTCTGTGTTTGGGATGCTTTGCCGGTACATTTTCCAGCAGGTACTTGGTATAAGGATGCTTGGGATCTTTTAGCAGCTGATCTTTGCTTCCCATTTCCATAAGTCTGCCTGCGTAAATGACACCTACCGTGTCCGCTATCCTCTCAACCGCTCTTATATCGTGGGTTATAAGCAGTGTGCTTATGCCTGTATTCTTTAGTTCCACAAAGAGGTCAAGTATCTCCTTTCTGACGGTGGCATCCAAAGAAGCAGTTGGCTCGTCCGCAACGATAAGGTCAGGAAAGAGAGAAACTGCCCTTGCGATGGCAACCCTCTGCCTTTGACCTCCCGAAAGATGCTGTGGTTTTCTATCCAAGAGGCTCTCTGGTAGTCTAACCATATGAGCCACCTCTTTCACCCTTTTTTCTCTGTCCTTTATATGGTGAACCACCAGAGGCTCTTCAATTATATGCCTTACTTTCATGTAAGGATTGAGAGAGGAAAAAGGGTCTTGAAAGACAGCGGATACCCTTCTGGTGTATTCCTTTCCCATCTTTGTTATGTCTATGCCTTTGATTTTTATGCTTCCCTCCGTTGGTTTTTCAAGCCTGAGAATTATCTTTCCTATGGTGGTTTTACCAGAGCCACTCTCTCCCACCAGCGCGAAGACCTCACTTTCATTTATGCTAAAGCTCACCCCTTTTACTGCAGTATGGGCTACCCACCTGAAAAGCCCTCTGCTGACTTTATAAACCTTACTTAGGGAGGAAACTTCAAGAAGTTTACTCATATAGTTCTTGAAAACCTAAGCTCCTTTTTGTTTCTTATGTGTTCGTCAAAAACCATGGCTATGTTCCTGATAAGCAGTCTTCCCTCCGGTAGGACGCTGATCCTTCTGTCTTTTATCTCCAAAAGACCGTCCTTTTCCATATCCTTTAGCTCACTGAGTTCTCTTTCAAAGTGTATTTCAAAGACTATGCCGAACATGGACTCTATCTTCTCAAAGGAGCAGGTAAAGTTGCACATAAGGTCCATAATGACCTCCCTTCTTATGAGGTCCTCATAAGTAAGAAGATAACCCCTCATGACAGGAAGCTTCTTGCCATCAAGAGCCATATAGTAATCCCTTATAGTCTTGTAATTTTGGAAGTATCCGTCGTAGAGCATGCCTATGGAGGTGGCTCCTATACCTATGAGGTCAACACCCTTCTTGGTGGTGTATCCCTGAAAGTTTCTCCAAAGAGTGCCTTCCTTTTGAGCTTTAGCTAATTCGTCGTCAGGTTTGGCAAAGTGGTCCATGCCTATAAAGACATACCCGGCGGACTGAAAGAGTTCTATTGTCATCTCCAGCATCTTGAGCTTGTCCTCGGGTGGGGGCAGAGTAGAGGCATCCATCTTCCTCTGAAGGGGCTTTATCCAAGGAACATAGGCAAAGTTAAAAACTGCCACCCTATCGGGGTCAAGCTCTATGGTCTTCTCTATGGTCCTTTTAAACTTTTCTGGCGTCTGATAAGGCAGTCCGTAAATGAGGTCTATGTTTATGCTCTTAAAGCCAAGACTTCTGAGTTGTTTCATAACCTCCCTCATGAGGCTTTCGGGCTGTATCCTGTTTATAGCCTTTTGGACATCCTCGTCAAGGTCCTGAAGTCCCATACTGACCCTGTTAAAACCTACATCCGCAAGAGTCTCCAGCTGACCTTCTGAGAGGTATCTTGGGTCTATTTCGGTGCTTACTTCTGCAGAGGAGTCAAAGCTGAAGTTTTCCCTTATCTTACCAAACAGCTCCCTTATCTCTTGGTTGGTTAAAAAGTTGGGTGTTCCTCCTCCCCAGTGGAGCTGAACTACACTTCTGGAAGGGTCTATGTAGGACTTTAGCATATCCATCTCTCTGTATATGTATTCAAGATACCTCCTGCTTACATCCTTTCTGTGAGAGATAATAACATTGCATCCGCAAAACCAGCAAGCACTTTCACAGAAAGGTATATGAAAGTATAAGGAGAGAGGTCTCTTTCTTTCGTTGCTCTCAAGAAGCTTTTTGATATAGTCTCCTTCTTTAACACCGTCGTGAAATTCCGTAGCAGGTGGGTAGCTGGTGTACCTGGGTCCTGGTTTGTCGTATTTCTGTATAAGCTCTTTGTCAAAAACCGTTCTCATGGTAGATTTAAATATATATTACTTTTCGGAGGTGGTAAAGGAATGCAAGAAAAAGAAAATCAAGAGGAATTGGTACATCAAGTAGAGGAAGTCAGAGAGGAATTGAGAGAGGAAGAGAAGAAGATAAGGGAACTTGAAGAGAAGGTCTCTAAGCTGGAACATATAGCCAGAGTTGCCAATCAGAGGTATGTGGACCTTCAAAGGGAAATGGAGCTTTTCAAAGAGAGGTACCGTAGAGATTTGGAGGAGCAGAGAAAGTACGGATACGAAAAATTAGCTCTGGACCTTCTTGAAATAGTAGATAACTTTGAAAGGGCTTTTGCAAGCGCATCGGAAGAGCTTTCCACTTATATGACGGGTTTTCAGCTCATATACAGGGAACTCAAAAGAGTGCTGGAAAAGTACGGTATAAGAGAGATGGAGCTGGAAGGCAAAGAGTTTGACCCTTACCTTGCGGAAGCTGTAGAAAAAGATTACACTTCAGATGTGCCTCCCAACACTGTTATTAAGGTCATAAGGAAAGGATACATGATCCACGATAGAGTGCTCAGACCTGCAAAAGTTATAGTATCCGTGCAGGAAGAGGAGATAACATAACACCATGAAAAAGAGAGCAGGTATATTCATAGACGGTGCCAACTTTTACTTTATACAGAAGCACATACTCCATCAGAAGATAGACCTTATAAAGCTGGTAGAGTACTTTAAACGGGATTATACCATATACAACACTTTTTTCTACCTTGCCTACAGAGAGGGGGACGAAAAGCAGGAGAACTTTATAAAGCTTCTGGCTTTTAGCGGTATAACGGTGGTGAAAAAGCCCATAAAACAGCTCAAGGACGGGACTTATAAAGGAAGCCTTGATGTGGATATGGCTCTTGATGTCCTGCTTACAAAGGACAATTACGATGTTGCAGTGCTGTGCTCGGGAGATAGCGATTTTGAAAGGCTCGTATGGGTTCTAAGGGACTTTAGCAAGGAGGTTATCTGCGTGTCCACAAAGGAAAGCTCATCTGTTGAGCTTGTAAATGCGTGCGACAGATACATAGACCTTGCAGACATTATGCCTTACATAAAACTTGAGGAAAGAGAATGAAGTTTCTGGTAGTTGGTGTGGGTGCGGTAGGAAGCGTATTTTTGTCATTCCTTTCAAGAGCCAAGCACCAAGCCATAGGGCTTGTTAAACCCGGCAGGCATCTCGAAAGGATAAAGGTAGAAGGCATATGGGGTGAATTTGATCAGGAGGTAATGGTAGTAGATGACATATCCCGTTTGGATTATCTTCCTGATGTTATTATTGTCTCGGTAAAAAGCTACGATACAGAAAGTGCTTTAAAGGAGGTATCTCGGCTGGTAGAAAAAGGCTCTTACCTTTTGATGGCACAGAACGGCTACGGAAATTACGAAAAAGCCATAAATCTTTTTGGAAAAGACAGGGTGATCCTTTCAAGGATCATCTTCGGAGCAAAGCTTTTGGAGTGGGGAAGGGTAAGAGTAACAGTGTGTGCTGACCATGTGGTTCTGGGAAGCCCATACAGTAGCATAGATGAGGCTTTTTTGAGAAGGCTGGCAGACACATTAAACGCATCTGGTATACCTACAAGATACGACAGGGATGTTTATAAATACCTGTGGGACAAGATACTATACAACTGTGCTTTAAACCCGCTTGGTGCTTTGCTGGAGGCAAAGTACGGACAGCTGGCAGAAAATCCTCACACAAGGGAGATCATGGACAGCATAATAGATGAAGCCTATGAGGTTTTAAAAGCTTACAAAATTCAAACCTTTTATGCTTCTCCGCAGGAGTACAGGAAGCACTTTTACCAGGAGCTTATACCCCCTACGGCGGAGCACTATCCTTCCATGCTTGAAGATATAAGGAGGGGAAAAACGGAGATAGATGCTCTAAATGGCTCCATAGTGAGTTTGGCAAGGGAGGTAGGCATAAAAACACCTGTTAATCAAGCCATTACGGCCATGATAAAGGCAAAGGAGAGTATCATGTAGCTGCCAGAAGTTTTCTCTTTTTGTAAACAAACTCTCTTATGCCTTCCACATCTTTGGTATTCAGGACAAGTTCAGGCATTGCCCAGCCTCTTCTTGCCAGCCCTACTCCAAGTTCTATGTACCTTAGGTGAGCAGGAGCATGCGCATCCGTAACTATGGCTATAAAAACACCTTTTTGCATACATTTGCGAACATTTTCTGGGGATAGGTCAGCTCTGAAGGTGTTGAGTTCAAGAGCAGTGCCTGTCTCCTTGGCGAGCTGTATAACCCTGTCCATGTCTAAGGGATAACCTTCCCTCGTGCCGTAAGACTTTCCTGTAGGATGTCCTATTAAGTTTACATAGGGATTTTCTATAGCTTTGAGTATCCTGTAGGTGTTGTCCTGTGAAAACCTCGTGTGGATGGAGGCAACTACAAAGTCAAACTCAGCTAAAAACTCGTCCGGAAGGTCAAGGCTTCCATCAGGGAGAATGTCCACCTCACAACCTTTGAGTATATAAAACCCAAGCGGTTCGTACCTTTTTCTAAGCCTGTCTATCTCCTTCCACTGCTGTTTGTATCTTTCCATGTCAAGACCTTTTGCCACCTTTGAAGATAAAGAGTGATCACCTATCACCACATATCTGTGTCCCATGTGGTAAGCTGTTTCCACCATCTGCTCCAGAGAACCTATACCATCGCTCCAGTTGGTGTGTATATGAAAGTCACCCTTTACATCTTCTAGTGAAAGAAGCTTAGGAAGTTTTCCTTCAAGAGCCAGCTCTATTTCACCCGCATTCTCCCTTATCTCGGGTGGAGGGGTTTGCATACCTATGAGGGCGTAAACCTCCTCTTCACTTTTTCCACCTATCCATTGGTCGGTGTCAGCCCTAAAAACTCCGTACTCACTGACCTTGAGACCTTTCATCTTTGCTATATCCCTAACTCTTATGTTATGTTCCTTTGAGCCTGTAAAGTACTGAAGGGCTGCACCCCACTGATGAGGTTCTACGGTTCTGAGGTCCACCTGTCTCGCATTCTTTAGCACAACGCTTGATTTGGTCTCTCCCTTCAGAAGCACATCTTTAACATCAGGGAAGCTTACAAAGTGCTCATGTATCTTGCTCCAGTTTTCGTGCATGGCTGATACAAGCATGTCTATGTCTCCCACAGTTTCTTTTCTTCTCCTTAAACTTCCTGCCAGCTCTATCCTTTCAATGATGTCTCCCAGCCTTTTCATGTAGCTTAGATACTCCTGTCCTATCTCAAAAGCTTCTATGAGGGTCATTCTCTCCTTACTCTTCTCCCAAAGCTCAATACCCCTCATGATGTTTTGAAGCTTCTTTTCACCAAAGCCTGGAAGGGTAGCCAGCATACCACTCCTTACAGCTCTTATAAAGTCATCCTTTGTTCTTATGCCAAGCCTCTCGTAAGCGAGCTTTAGGGTTTTTGGACCTATGCTGGGAACATTCATAAGTTCCAAAAGGTCCTCGGGTACCTTACCTTTTAATTCCTCGTATTTGGATATCTTACCTGTTCTGAGGTACTCCAGTATCTTCTCAACGCTTGATGCACCTATGCCGGGTATGTGATGTATCTTCCCGCTTTTGACAAGGTCCTCTACATCCACATTAAGCTCAGAAAGTATGTTAGCCACACGCCTGTAAGTGGATATTCTGTAAGGATTGTCTCCCAAAAACTCAAGTATGTCAGCCATCCTTTCAAAGATCTCCGCTATCTCTTTGTTTTTGCTCATAAGAAAAATTTAAGGCATAAAATGGTAATATGAGGCTAAGAATTGGCACAAGAAAAAGTAAGCTTGCTCTCTGGCAGGCAAACTTTGTTAAAGAAAAGTTAGAAAAGATGGGGCATCAGGTGGATTTGGTGCATATAACCACATCGGGAGACAAAATCTTGGATGTTCCTCTTGCCAAGATAGGTGGAAAGGGTCTTTTTGTGAAGGAGATTGAAGAGGCACTTATGAAGAAGGAGATAGATTTAGCTGTTCACTCACTTAAAGACGTGCCTATGAACCTTCCTGAGGGTTTAAAGATTGGAGCTGTGACCGAAAGAGAAAATCCCTTTGATGTACTCATATCCAAAGACCATCTGCCTTTAGAAGAGCTCCCATCAAATGCTAAGGTAGGTACATCCTCTTTAAGAAGGCAGGTACAGATAAAAAGAAGGCGGGGGGACCTTAGAGTAGAAATGCTGAGGGGTAATGTGGATACACGCATCAGAAAACTTGATGAAGGGCTTTACCATGCGGTGATCCTGGCTTATGCGGGCGTAAAAAGGATGGGGCTTGAGGATAGGATAACTCAGGTGCTTGAAGACTTTATTCCAGCGGTGGGGCAAGGCTCTTTGGCTATTGAGATAAGGCAGGATGACAGTGCGGTGGAAGAGATAGTGAGCTGTTTTGACCACTATGAGAGCAGACTGAGGGCGGAGTGTGAGAGGGCTTTTTTGAGAGAGCTTCAGGGCGGCTGTCAGGTACCTATAGGTGCTTACTCTTGGATAGAGGGAGACACCATCTTTATAAAAGGTTTCGTATCTGACTTGGAAGGGATTAAATTTATAGAAGGGATGAGGAGCGGAGAGGCTAAAGAAGCTCAGCAGATAGGTAAAAGTTTGGCGCATGACCTTCTCAGAGAGGGTGCTGACCAAATACTGAAGGAGGTTTATGGATGGACCCCGTAGGCATAGTGCTTGGGACAAGACCTATATCTCCCCTTGAGTTCTGGATAGGTATTCAGGAGCATCACCTTCTTCAGCTGGATGATGTAGTGTATGTAGAATCTACAATAAATGATAGTAAGGTGACCTTTTACGGGATAGTTCAGGAAGTACAGAAGTTTCTGGAAGGTGCTGAATCTGTTTATGACGCTCACCTTGTGACTCGTGGTATTATACCTGTCAACATAGCCTACACCGCAAAGGTAAGCATCACAAGAATAGAACCGGAGCTTTTTGTTCCACCAAGCCCCGGGGATCCGGTTTTTAAGGCAACAGGAAGGCACTTGGATAAGGCGCTTTACTACGACCAGATGAAGGTAAAAATCCCTGCCGGCATCACCAGAAGTGGAGACCCCGTTTATATTAACTACCACTTCCTCAATGGCAAAGAGGGCGCTCATGTGAGCATATCGGGTATGTCTGGCATTGCCACAAAAACCTCCTATGCTCTCTTTTTGCTTTACTCCCTTTTGAATAAAGCGGATGACCTCAAGCAAGGTGTTCACGGTATGATCTTCAATGTAAAGGGCAAAGACCTTTTGTGGATAGACAAAAAGAACCGTAATCTTTCCCAGGAGGATAGAGAAATCTTTGAAAGGCTTGGACTTAAACCAGAACCCTTTAAAAAGGTGGTCTTTTATGTACCACCAGATGAAAGGGACCCTAACATCCCGGCGTGTGAGAGGTTTGATGACAAGGTAGTACCTTTTTACTGGAGTATGAGGGAGTTTGCGCAGGAGGGGCTTATAAAGTTCATGTTTGTTGAGGGTGAGGAAGGCATGTCTAACATAAATTATGCAATAGACAGGGTTGCCAATAAACTTTACAGTCTTGCCAAGCAAAGCCCAGGGGATAGATTGATAGACAGCTACGGCAGAGACATAGAAAGCTTGGAAGACTTAGAAAGGGTGCTTGAAGAAGCTATTCAGGACAGGTATCAAAACAAAAACTCGGAACTGTATAAAGATTGGTTTGGTAATGCGGATACCCAAACAACCTACGCCTTTATGAGGAGGTTCCAAAGGGCTATTACCTACATAAAGAGATTTGTGAGAGGGAGTCTCTCATCACCTATAAACTGGAAGGACCACAAGCTGTTGGTGATAGATATAAGCGGGCTTCACAGCATAGCCAAGATGTTTGTGGTGGGTTCTATCCTCAAGAAAGTCTTCAGGGAAAAGGAGGAACAATCTAACCCTTACCCCAAGCTCTTTGTGGTGCTGGACGAGCTCAACAAGTATGCGCCCAAGGAGGGTTGGAGTCCCATAAAGGACATACTTCTTGACATAGCAGAAAGAGGAAGAAGCTTAGGCGTTATACTCATAGGCGCTCAGCAGACAGCCAGCGAGATAGAAAAGAGAGTTATTGCCAACTCGGCGGTGAAGGTGGTGGGAAGGATGGATAGCTCCGAAGTGCTTAGCAAAGAGTATGAGTTTCTTGTCGGAAATTTCAAGCAAAGAGCCATAATGCTAAAAAAAGGCACCATGATCATGTATCAACCAGATATACCCACTCCCATCATCTTCAGGTTCCCAAGACCGCCTTGGGCAACCAAAAAGGAGGAAGTAGAGGAGGAGGTGCATGTACCAGAGGATTTTAATAATTTTTAGCCTGCTCTTTTGCCTCTCCTTTGGTCAGGTGGTGAGCGTAAGGTACGGCGATTATCAGGAAAAGGAAAGGATAGTTTTAGACTTTGACCAGAGGGTTGACTACCGAGTTATTTTGCTGGAGGCTCCCAAGAGGATAGTGGTGGATGTACTATCCGAAAAAGACTTCAGCCTAAGAGTGCCAAAAGGTATAGCCTATCGCGTGGGAAAGCATCCGTGGGGCACGAGGATCGTGTTTGAAAAGGACTTTTCCAGTGTAAAAGCTTTTTCTTTAGAAGACCCCTTTAGGATAGTCATAGATGTGTTTAAAAGTGCAAGCAAGGAAGATAGAGAGGTTAAGGAGGATGATGCTCTCATAGCCATTTTAGACCCCACTGTCCTAAAGGTCATACAGTACAGTGAAGGAACAAAGGAGCGGGTGATAAGTGAGCGCAAAAAGGGTGCCATCCTGACGCAGAGGAGAGTCATTGTGGTGGATGCGGGACACGGTGGACACGACCCTGGCGCCATAGGTTATATGAACATAAAAGAGAAGGATGTAAACCTTGCCATAGCAAAGAAGTTGGCGGAATACCTTTCAAAAGATGGAAGATTTAGGGTAATTATGACAAGAAAAGATGACACCTTTATACCCCTTCAGGAGAGGGCAAACATAGCTTTAAGGAACAGGGCGGACCTGTTTATAAGCATTCACGCCAACGCATCTCCTCAAGGCATATCTCAGCATGCAAGCGGCACTTATGTGTTTGCCATATCCTCCGATGCTGCCAAAAGAAAGAAGCAACAGATAATAAACAATGACAGCTATGCTAAGTTAGTTTTGGGAGCATCAGATGTTCCTATAAATGCGAGGAAAGTGCTGGCAGACTTGGCAATGGATGTCACCCTTTATGAGAGTGTATCCTTTGGTGAGAAGATAGCAAAAAGTATTGCAAGAGAGCTGGGCAGGGAGGTGGAGTTTAAGGGAATCCAGCGGGCTGGCTTTGCTGTATTAAAAACACCAGGCATACCCTCCGTCTTAGTAGAAGCAGGTTTTATAACTAATCCTGACGAGGCAACCCTTATGGCGGACAGAGACTTTCAGGATAAATTTGCCTACGCCATATACAGAGCTATAGTCAATTACTTTTTCCCCACCGAAAGGAAGCTCACTTTAAACCAATGAGTTTGTGCATTTGAGGTACAACTCTAACGGTGTATCCTTCTCTAAGCAGAAGGTTTTGAAGCTCAAGGGCTTTTTGGAGGAATTTAGTCTTATTACCTTCTGGCTGAAGCACCACCAAACCCTCCTCTAAGAAAGGCATAAACTCACGCCTTTTTATCACATTATAGCAAAGCTCATGGTCAACTACAAACTTTAACTCTTTGGCGCTTGAGAGCACAGCTGGGTGTACATACCAATCCGCCACACCCTTAGGTGAGCATGTTATATGCACCTGAGAGACCACCTCTCTTAAGTTTTCATTCCAGAGAGTTCCATTGGTCTCTATCTGCACTGAATACCCTCTGCACAAAAGCTCCTGCACCAGAAGGTGCAGGTTTGGCTCGGCAAAAGGTTCACCACCTGTTAGGACCACGTGTTTTTGAGGATACTTTTGGAGCTCCTGCAAAAGTTCTTTTAGATCTGTGTTTGCTCTCTTGAAGGATAAAGCGGACGGCTCATCACACCAGGGACACCTGAGATTACATCCCTGAAACCTCACAAAAAGACAGGGCTTTCCTATCAAAAGACCCTCACCTTGCACGCTGGGGTATATCTCGTTTATGCTCAGAGCTGTGCTTGTTCTAACTTCACTTCGTAGCATTCTATTATATCACCCACCTTTATGTCGTTATAGTCTTTGAGTTTTATGCCACACTCATATCCTCTTGCCACTTCTTGCACATCCTCCTTGAACCTCTTTAAGCCTTCTATTTTACCATCGTACACAACTACACCATTCCTTATGAGCCTCGCCTTTGCGTTCCTCAATATCTTCCCGTCAAGTACATAACAGCCCGCCACACTCCCTACGGACTTTATCTTAAAGACAGCCCTGACCTCTGCAGAACCTAAAACTACCTCCTTCTCTACGGGCTTTAACATACCTTTTAGAGCCTTCTTTACATCATCCACCACTTCGTAGATAATGCCGTATAATCTCACATCCACCTTTTCCCTCTCTGCCGCTTCTTTGGCTTTCACATCTGGTCTTGTGTTAAAGCCTATCACTATAGCACCGCTCGCTTTTGCCAGCATAATGTCATTTTCTGTTATACCACCTACATCTCCGTGTATTATTTTGACAGCTACCTCCTGCGTGGATATTTCCGACAGGGACTTCTTTATGGCTTCCAAAGAACCAACCGTATCCGTCTTAACTATCAGCCTGAGCTCCCTTATTTCTCCTTCCTGGATCTTTCTAAAGACCTCTTCAAGGGCAAGACCCTTTGAAACCTTCTCTAAATGTTCTTTCTGCAGTTTTCTAGCTTCCGCTATGTGTCTTGCGGTTCTTTCGTCATCCACCACCTTGAGAGTATCACCAGCCATGGGAAGGTCCTCAAAACCGAGCACTTCCACCGGAGTGGATGGACCCGCAGACTTTAGCCTCCTGCCCTTGTCATCCATCATAGCTCTAACTTTCCCGTAGGTTATGCCTGCTACGAATACATCACCTACTTTGAGTGTACCTTCTTGCACCAGTACTGTAGCCACAACTCCCTTCTGCTTGTCCAGTCTTGATTCTATGATGGTACCTTTCGCCTTTTTGGTAGGGTCAGCTTTGAGTTCAAGCATTTCAGCCAGTAGTAGTATATACTCAAGAAGCTGGTCTATGTTTTTACCGGTTTTTGCAGAGACATCCACAAATATGGTATCGCCTCCCCACTCTTCGGGTATAAGCCCCAGTTCTGACAGTTCCCTTCTGACTTTCTGAGGGTCAGCCCCCGGCTTGTCTATCTTGTTGACAGCTACCAAAATGGGTACATTAAAGGCTCTTGCATGATTTATGGCTTCAACAGTTTGTGGCATTACTCCATCATCCGCAGCCACCACCAGAACCGCTATATCTGTAACTTGCGCACCTCTTGCTCTCAGAGATGTAAAGGCTTCGTGACCGGGTGTATCTAAGAAGGTTATCCTTCTTCCGTCTGCCAACTCAACCACCGAAGCACCTATTTGTTGGGTTATACCGCCTTTCTCCCTTTCTGCTACATTGGTTTTACGTACAGCATCAAGGAGTGTTGTCTTTCCGTGATCCACATGACCCATAACTACCACAACCGGTGGCCTTGGCTGGAGGTTTTTTTCTTCCTCCCTTTCTTCTTCCTCCTCTATTTTCTCTTCTATCTTTTTTATCTCCGCAAGGAAGCCCATGTCTTCTGCTATAGATAGAGCCACATCAGAGGGTATTGTCTGATTTATGGTAGCTAATATACCCTTCTTGAGAAGCTCTGCCATAATTTGATTTGGTGGGACTTTAAGTATTTCAGAAAGCTCCCTTACGGTAACTACTTCCGGTATTTCAATTATTTTTACCTCTTCCTCTTTTTTTTCCTCTCTCTTCTTTTTTTCTATTTGCTGCTCAAGTTTTTTAAGAAGATGCTCCTCTTCCTTGCTCGTCTTTTTCTCCACCGGTGCTTCCCTTTTGGGTTTTTCCTCCACTTTTTGTTCTTTGGGTAAAGGTGGAGGGGGTGGTGGAGCTTTTTGTTGTGGTTTGGGTTTTACCTCCTTTTTATCTCTAAGCGGGGGTCTTGCATCTTCCCTTCTGTACCTTTTGGAGCTTTCCACCTGGAGTGGTCTCTCTTCCCTCTTTTCTACCTTAATTTCTTCCTTTTTCATTTCTTGCGGTTTTTGCTGTATGTCCTCCTCCTTTTCCGTGATAAAGTTGTCATATATGATCTGCAACTCCTCCTCTTCCAGGTGTGAAAAGTTAGACTTTTCTATACCGTAAGTCTTTAAAAGATCTCTTATATCCTTCACGCTTTTACCTAACTCTTTGGCTACATCCTGCAATCTTACTTTGCTCATAAGAATTAATTATAAGCTCTCGCATAGCACTTGCAAAATCTCCTCTTTACCAAGCCCCATCTCCTCAGCGCATACTATGCGACCTTTCAGTTCCTCCTGCGGTACCTGTGTTATCTGACTGAGCATGAAATAATCAAAGTTTAAGAATACGCTCCCGTGCACCAAAAAAGCGGTTTTTAGTGTTCTCATGGCACAAGCGACGAACTTTTTTCCTCCTACTGTTAATTCCCCAAAGTTGGGATAAAAGAAGCAAAAGTAGTGGTGAGTTTGGTTGCCTCTCTGTTTGTGAAGCTCCACATTTATACCCATCTTCCTGAAGGTGTCTACCAGTCTTTCACTGAAGTTTCTGTATATGTCTGTAAAGCTCCTTCCCCAAACTTCTTTGTAATCTACCAAGGAGAAGGATATGTCCCAACCGTGCACCAGGGCACCCCCTCCTGTAGGTCTTCTAATCACCGGAAGTGCAAACTCTCTTGGCTTTTGGGAATAACCGATACTTATGGTAGGCTCACTCCACATGTATATCCTCTTAGTTGGCTCCCTCCTCCCTTCTTCAAGGGCTAACAGATTTTCCCAATCTATGGTCATGTTTTCTGCGCCAGTTCTTACCTCTATCATTCAAACACTCTCTGCAATCTTTCCGCGTTTATGTCTTTGAGTAGCTGATAGTCCTTCTTTATGTCCCTTCCTGCACGAGTCAGATAACCTCCCACCATCATGGCATTGGTCATAAGCACAGCCATACCGTGAAAGTCTCTAAGGGTCTGTTCCCTACCTCCGCAAAGCCTGAGTTCCGCCTTGGGGTTGGTGAGTCTAAACATGGCTATGATCTTGAGCGCTTGAAGGGGACCAACACCAGGCGCATCCTGCATAGGCGTACCTTCTATAGGCATGAGGAAGTTTAGGGGTATAGAATCCACCTCCAGCTCCCTGTAAGTGAGAGCAAGAGCCACCCTGTCCTCGTCCGTCTCACCCATACCGAATATGCCACCGCAGCATGTGGAAAGTCCCACAGCCTTTATGCGCTTTATAGTCTCGTAGCGCTCTCTCCAGGTGTGAGTGGTGACTATGCTGGGGAAGAACCTTTCGGAAGTTTCAAGGTTGTGATTTATCCTTTTGACTCCTGCAGATTTTAGTTTTACAAGCTCCTCCTCATCAAGAGTGCCTGCGGACACACACACATTTATAGGTAGCTTTTCCACATGCTTTATCTCCCTTACCGCATCCGCTATCTTATCCACCTCCTCCTTGGAAGCTTTCTTTCCGCTCAAAACCACACAGTATCTGTTGGCACCAAACTCAACACCTCTGTAAGCACCTTCCATTATCTCCTCTTTGGGCACCAAGGCGTATATGTTTATGGGTGTTTTGTAAAATTTAGACTGGGCGCAAAACTTACAATCCTCCGAGCAAGCACCACTCTTTGCGTTTATTATGGAGCAAAACTCCACCTTTGAAGGTGAAAAGAAGGCATTTCTCACCTTCTGGGCTGTGTAGACAAGAAGAGCTATGTACTCATCTGGAAGCCTTAGCACAGCAAGAGCCTCTTCTTTTGTGAGAGGCTCATATCTTAGCGCCTTTTCTCCCATATCTATGATAAACTTCTCAAAGCTATCCATCTTATCACCTCCGTATAAATCATATATACCTTCCTTCGCTTTTTAGCAACACATTTATGTACCTACCTTTTTCCTGTATGCTTTCTACAGTATAGTCGTAAAAGTTTATCTTAAAGAGATTTGAAATGTTTAGGTTCTTTTCTGCTATATAACGAAGGGTGTAGGCTCTGTGGGGCATGGGATTTTTTACTTTCTTGTTGGCTTTGTAGTACTCAAAGGTGATAACTTTGCTTGCGGTAGAAAGGTCCAGAAGAGATGCCTCTTTTTTACCTACAAAAAGTATAACCACTTTGTCTTCCAACAGCTTTTTGGTGAGGTTTTTTATATCTTGAACCCAAAAGTCTCTGAGCTTTACACCTTCGCACTCATCCTCCCAGCCAAAGTTATACTTAGGCGTCGGGCTATCCACCAGAGCGATACCTAAAAGAGGCGAAAGGACTAAGGACCTCTCCTTTATACGCTTTTGGACAGCAGGAGGAAGCACCCAATACTCAAGGCTCTCCCAGAAGGCATTCTTAAACCTTCTGAATACAGGCAGAAGGTCATCACCCACACTAAAGCATCTTACGAGTTTTTGAGCTTTTGTCTCAAAAAATCCCGTATGTGGCATGCTTTGTTGAGAGCCTTTCATCTTTGACTGCTTTTTGCTGGATGGCAGTATGTAAAACATTTTTAGTGTCTCCAAAGGATCACCACCTCTCCTTTTATCTCCTTCCTTGAAAGGAGCTCCTCATACACCTGTGCAAGCTTGCCTCTGAGAAACTCCTCATGCATCTTGGTTAGCTCCCTTGCCACGCATATGGGCAGATCCTCTCCATAGACCTCTTTCATGACCTCAAGGCTCTTTAATAAGCGGTTTGGTGATTCAAAAGCTATAAAAGTTGTGCCTTCACATTTTTTGAGGTCCTCAAAGAATCCACCAAGACCCTTTCTTGGTAAAAATCCTACAAACAAAAATCTGTCGGTGGGAAGCCCCGAGCCTACAAGTGCCGTCAGGACTGCGCTTGGTCCTGGAATTACTTCCACCTGGATACCTCTGTCTATGCAAGCTTTTATCAGTTTGTATCCTGGGTCTGAGATGCTTGGAGTTCCGGCATCGGTAACAAGCGCCACATCTTCCCTCTCAAGGAGCTTTAGTATCTTGGGCACCTGAACACTCTCCTTTGGTTCGTAATAAGAAAGGAGCTTTTTACCCTCTATCTTAAAGTGGTTCAGAAGGATGCTGGTTCTTCTGGTGTCTTCGCAGGCTACAAAACTCACTTCTTTGAGCACTTCTAAGGCTCTTAGTGTTATGTCTTTTAAGTTACCTATGGGTGTGGCAACCACATAAAGCTTCCCCATTTCACTTCACCAGAAGCATCGGTATGTCAAGATGATGCATCACAAAGGAAGTGACGCTACCAAAGAAAAACTCCTTAAACCTCCCTTTTGAGAAGGCACCCATAACCAAAAGGTCTATATTGTTTCCTTTACAATACTCCACTATCTTCTCTTCGGGAAATCCCTTAAGATGCTCATAGTGATCTACTTTTTGGGAGATGTCTTCTGAAAGGTTGTCCTCACCTACATAGATAGCCTCAAGTTCAAAGCCAAAGAGGGGTTTAAGATACTGTGCTACACTCATTGCCTTTTTTGACATTTGCCTGCCGTCGTATGCTACGCAGACTTTTCTTATGCTTCTCTCCTCCTCGGGTGAGAGAAAGACGGCACACGGCGACCTTCTGGCTACCATGTCCGCATTGGAACCCAAAAGAAAGCCCTCTATGGGTCTTTTACCCCTTTTTCCTAAGAATATGATGTCTTCCTTATCCGCCTGAGAAACTATCTCCTTGTAAGGCACACCCACCGTTTGGAAGGAGGAGACTTTTAATCCTCTCTGCCTTCCCAAGCTTAAAAACTCATGCAGAAGCTCATCCGCCTGAGCTTCTAAAAACTCCCTTACCTTGGAAGAAGCACCGTAGTAAAAGGTAAACCCCAGGACTCCTGCCAGGTCTTCAAGAAAGCTCTCCTCTATGAGTCTCTCATCCACTATGTGAATGCCCACTACAGGTATATCCAACTTGCTGGCAAACTCAAAGGCGTAGTTGCAGGATGTCCAGCCTGACTTAGATCCATCCACTCCTACCAGCAACCTCTTAAACATCCAGGTTCCTCACCTCCCTCGCGTAAGTCTCTATAAACTCTCTCCTGGGTTCCACATCTTCTCCCATGAGTATGGTGAATATCCTGTCCGCTTCAGCTGCATCCTCTATACTTATTTTTAGAAGCCTCCTTGTGGCTGGGTTCATGGTGGTTTCCCAGAGTTGTTCTGGGTTCATCTCTCCCAAGCCTTTGTATCTTTGCACTTCAAAGCTCTCTTTTGCAAGCTCCATAAAAGAGCTAAGTATCTGGTGTACATGGTGCAGGGTTCTGCTTTTCTTCTCAAGTCCTATTGTGACAGGAAGTTGTAATTCTAAGTCTGAAAACACTGACTTGTATGCCAATGAAGAGAGAAAGTCTACATCAATGATGACACACTTACCGGTTTTAGTATCCGTGAGTATAAGGTCGTAGGCGCTATTAATATGGTCATACTTAGTTTCTATTGTGTACTCCGGGAGATTTTCTCTGAGCAGGCTTAACTTTTTCTCAACTGCTTTTTCATCTCTCAGGTCTTCTTCGCTGAGTTTTACATGCTGCAGGGCAGAAAGCACATCCTCACCTTTTCTTCTGATCAGGTACTTATAGTTTTCTTCAAACTCCCGTAGGTTCTTCAAAAGCTTCATGAGTTCCTCATCCTGGTACTTTCTACCCTGTGCATCTATGAGCGTTCCTTGATTTTTTATGTATTCCATAAGTGTGTTTTCAAGCTCTCTGTCATCCTTGAGATAAAGAACGGTTTTACCTTTTTTGAGCCTGTAAAGGGGTGGTTGAGCTATATAGAGGTGCCCAGCCTCTATGAGCTTCGGCATGTACCTATAGAAGAAGGTCAAAAGCAAGGTTCTTATGTGCGACCCGTCCACATCCGCATCTGTCATAAGGATCACTTTGTGATACCTGAGCTTTGATAGGTCAAGCTCATCACCTATTCCACAACCTATTGAGCTAACTATGGCTTTTATCTCCTCGTTGGAGAAAACTTTATCAAGCCTTGCCTTCTCCACATTTAGTATCTTTCCTCTCAGTGGCAGTATAGCCTGCGTCCTTCTGTCTCTACCCTGCTTGGCTGAACCTCCTGCAGATTCTCCTTCCACTATGAAAAGCTCACACTTTTGGGGGTCCTTTTCCGAACAGTCCGCCAGCTTACCCGGCAGGGTGGTGTCTTCCAGTGGAGACTTTCTCCTCACCAACTCTTTCGCTTTTTTGGCCGCTTCCCTTGCAAGAGCAGCCTCTACCGCTTTTTCCACTATCTTCCTGTAAATTTCTTTATTCTCTTCAAAGTATTCTGAGAGATGCTCGTAAACCACAGACTCTACTATGCTCTTTACATTCTGGTTTCCCAGCTTGGTTTTAGTTTGCCCCTCAAATTGAGGCTCTGGCACTTTGCAAGACACCACCGCCACAAGCCCCTCCCTCAGGTCTTCACCAGTTATAGCTTCTTTTAGCTCCTTTTGAAGCTTTATGATCTGCAAGGATCTCATCACAGCCTTAGTAAGCCCGCTTCTAAATCCTGTTATGTGTGTTCCACCTTCCACAGTCTTTATGTTGTTAACAAAACTCTCTACAAGTTCTCTGTAGTCTTTTGTGTAAAGGAATGCCACATCCACATCTACGCCTTCCCTCTCCTCTCTTATTCTTATTACCTGGTCAAAGAGTGGTTCTTTACCTGTTGACAAAAACTTAACAAGCTCCTCTATGCCTTTGTCAAATTTATAAACAAACTCTTTGCCAATCCTTTCATCAAGGAGTCTGAAGGTACAATCTGGATTTAAGTAAGCCAGCTCCCTTACTCTCCTCTCCACCAAGTCAAGCTTTATCTTGGTGGTTTCAAATATATCCGCATCTGGTTTGAAAGTTACTTTTGTGCCTCTTTTTATGGTGCTTCCTATCACCTTCAGAGGGTATAATGGTTCTCCTCTGCTGTACTCCTGCCTGTGTATCTTTCCATCCCTGTATACTTCTACTGCTAACCACTCAGATAGAGCGTTCACTACAGAGGCACCTACACCATGAAGACCACCCGAATATCTGTAAACCTTTTTGTCAAACTTCCCACCAGCCCCCAGCATGGTAAATACCATCTGCACTGCTGGGATGCCCGTATCTGGGTGAAGGTCTACGGGTATGCCTCTACCGTCATCTTCAACGCTTACAGAACCGTCTTCGTGTATTACAACGCTTATGTTTTTTGCATAGCCAGCTACGTGCTCATCAACAGCGTTGTCAAGAATTTCCCAGAGTAAGTGATGCAGTCCCCTCTCCCCCACATCACCTATGTACATGGAAGGTCTAAGGCGAACGTGCTCAAGCCCTGTAACAGCTTTTATGTCCTCTGCTTGGTATCTTTCCATTTCCATAAGCAATTGGGAGAAGCACCCCCAGCGGGATTCGAACCCGCGATCTCCGCCTTGAAAGGGCGGTGTCCTGGACCGGGCTAGACGATGGGGGCTAACTTCTCAGAAACATTATACGGAAATTTAAAAGAATTGTCAAGTAGTGGAGCCTTCCTCGTCAAGATAAAAAACATCGTCGGAGATGGCATCGTTCCATCTTTTAAAGCCTGGCAGTGCCTCTATCCTGTACCATGAGGACCTGTACCATATACCCTTTGGATCCCTTTTGACGGGAGCAACTTGTGCAGCCTTGGTTTCTCTGTGATAATCCCAGGTTATGTATGCGTTGAAGTCTTGAACTATATCGGTTATGGCAACGCCAAACTCGGATGTGAGTGCTATCTGGAAGTCTCTCCACCTGAACACGGATGAGTCCCTCAGAGTAAGACCGAAGTATCCTACACCACCCTCCTCTTTGAGGGTTGCTATACCCCTACCTATGAAGGCTCTAAAAGCAGGCAGGGTTTCGGGAGGGTCTGATACAAAAACATCATAACATCCCAAAATCTCGGAGGGGAACGGGTTTCTAAGGTCCCAAACTCTCGCTTCCGCATTATCTATACCAAGCTCCCTAAAGATGCTGTTATCAAAATCAATGAGCCTTTTATCTATGTCAATAACAAGAACACTCTTAGCTTTTCTTGTAAGTGCTACCGCAAGGCCGGTAAGGTCATCCTCCGCACCTAAGACGATTATATCTTTATTTCTGAGGTCTCCCCTTGAGTCCATAAAGAGGACTCTTGAGATGGTGGTTTCGGGCGTCACAGACCCCTGGTCGTAATCCCTTATAGCCTTAGGTCTGTCCTTTGTGAGCTGTAAAAAGGTTCTATAAAACTCTATATCCGTGTAAAAAGGTATGCCCCTTCCTTCGCAGGCCTGGCAAACATAATCTACATAAGGTTCTATGCCGAGGTCTTTGATAAGGTCATAGCCCTTCTGAGTGAGCCTTATATTCTCCTCGTCATCAATAAAAGCGTATCCTTCCCTTATAAGCACCTTAATTATGCCTGATGCAGCGGGCACGGGAAGGTCTGACATGTCCACCACTTCCCAAAAATCACCGCTTTTTAAAAGGGCAGACAGAACTCTCTCAACATTCTTTTGGTATATCCTAACCTGGCTTTCTTCTCTCGCCTTAAAGGCAAGCTCTACCAATAAACTCACCGCCATCTCCTTTTCAAAAACAATTAAGATAAACTATTATATCACAGTATTTTTAATCTTCCTCAGGCATATCGTGTATAACTATTCTTTTGCCTGCCATGCGTGAGAGGATCTCGCACGCCACCTCTACACCTGAGCCTGCACAGGATGTAAAATGAGAGCTAAGTCCTGCTAAAGTGCCAATTACAAAAAGGTTAGGCAGCACTTCAAAATCTTTGTGTTTTATCATCACCCTTCCGGGCTTTGGAGATTTGGTGTTTTCCACCACCTGCAGTTCTAAACCCTCCATGTTGAAACCATGAAAACCCGTAGCCAAGACTAAAAATTCTGCGGTAAAGCTCTTTCCTGAGGAGGTATTTACCGTATACATGCCATTTTCCTGACTTATACTTCTGGCTTCTTCCTCCAGTATATCCACCCCACCCCAATCTTGTATCTGTTTTCTTATCTTTTCTAAAAGGTCCTTGCCCAAAATGGGATCAAGCCCAGGAACATTTTTAAGATAAGCCTTGTTTAGGTCAGAGCCTCCCTTGTCTAAGAGAAGGTACCTTTTGTCTTCTGCCCACTGCCAACCTCTACCTCTTGAAGAAGCCAGCATCAGAGCGCAGGAAAGCCCAGAAGCACCACCACCTACTATGACAACATGGTACTTCATAGAGCTTTATTATATCACCTTTTGAACTCCAAAGTAGGATTATCAAGGCTTCCGTAAATTATCAGGCTTATGCCATTGCCGCTTACCGTAACATTCAGTTGCGAATTCAGAAAATTTTTTCTGCTGAGTACAATACTGCCACTGCCTGATAGCGTATAGTCAGATACCAATGCCCTTCCATCAAAAGATTTCCCTTTGAATACCAGCGAAAGCTCATCCACTTTTGTATCCTTTACCTTAAGATTTAGGAGCTGTGCAGTCCCTCTTATACCGTCGTTTAAGCTAAGGTCCAAACTCTTCACATAAAAACCTTCAAAGCATCTAAAATCCTTTCCCTGAAGATGCGCCTTACCAAAAGGGTATAACTTAGCCGTCAAATATCCATCGCCACACACTCCCTTCAAAAGCAGATAAGGCACTATCAGGGATATGTCCAGCCTGTCAAAACTGACCACCTTTGAGTTTTTGCCGTACAGGTTTACTCCTTTCAAACTCAGGTAAGTAAGTCCTTCCTGCACATGGTTTGCTGTTAGGTATATACCCTTTGACATGAGCCACATATCCAGGAGAAGAAACTTGGGAAGAGTCAGAAAAGCAAGAAGGATAAAAAGAATTGCAGAGCTTGTAAAAAGAAGAACAGAAAATTTAAGGCTGCTTTTTCTCATTACCCTTCTTTTCTCTTTCTTCTATAAGTTTTTTAAGCTCCTCAGCCATCTTTTGATGCTGGCGCGTTATTTCAGAAAGTTCCTCCGGCTTTTCTATAACATAGGGTGTCAGAAATATAAAGAGAGAGACCTTATCCTCCGTTTTTGTATCCCTTCTGAAGATCCTTCCCAATCCCGGAATGTCCTTGAGTCCTGGGACTCCCTGTGTGCTGGTAAGTGTTTTGGTGTTTACCAAACCGCCTATGATGATGGTTTGTCCGTTTTCTACCACCACATCCGAGTTTACCTGTCTGTTGGATGTGACGGGAACTGCGTAGCTAAGTGTTCCTATCTGGGGTCTTATGTAATCTACAATGTCCTGAAGCTTGAGGTTTATCTGAAGCCTGAGGTCTTTGCCCGATATGGTGGGAGTAACTCCCAGGTCTAATCCCACTTCCTTGTAGTCATATGTAATGACAGGCATACCGTTTATGTCAAACTTTACACCCGATGCGTAAGGTACCACCTGACCCACCTTTATCTCCGCAGTTTGATTATCCAAAGTCAGAACCTTTGGATTTGATACTATGTTAAAACCGCTACCACTCTCCAAAAGAGAAAAGAGCAGTAGAAGGTCTGGGAAAAATAGCTGGGTGCCCCCTATGGTAACCGTCCTTCCAGCTGTGCTGAGTACTCCCATGATAAAGTTCCCAGAAAGTATGGCATTGTATACATCCTGAAGACTTCCACCTCCAAGGCTCACACCTCCTTGTGTCCCTATTATCTGCCACTTTACACCTATATCTAAGGCTTTGCTGGTACTCATCTCCACTACCGTTGCTGCCAAGAGAACCTGTTTTCTTCTTACATCCATTTTCTCTATAAGGGATTTGACGCCTTCGTACTCCTGAGGAGTTGCGTAAAGTATTACCGAATTAGTGCCTCTATCAAAACCTATTCTCATACCCTCCTTTGTCTCTATGGGCATAAGCTGGAGCTGTGTTTGTTTGGGTCGCTCCTCCCTCCTAAGGGGCGTTTCCAATCCTCTTATTTCTGGCATCTGGGGTGCTGTGGAAGGATAAGGCTCCTGAGGTTGCACCGCTCCTACAGGGCTTATTCCTCTAAAAAGACTCTGGAGACTTTTGTATATCTCTTCAGCAGATACAAACTTCAAAGATATGATGTAAAAGTTCCTCTCCAATCCCCCCAAGCTCTCCCTGTCTAAGGTGCCTATAACTTCCTTCACTATATTCTGAACGCTTTCGTTAGCCGCCACTATTATGGCATTGCTGTCTTTATTAAAGGTTATAAAAGTGGGACTGCCAAGCTGTTGCTGAAAAGCGGCAGTCAAAGGTTGAAGACTTTGAAATACAGTGTCTGCCTTTGCTCTCTCCAGCCTGTAAACCTTTACCTTTATTGCCCTTTCTGGTGAGTCCAGCTCTCTGAGTATGGCTTTTACCTTTTCTATGTTTTTGGCTATGTCAGCAATAAGGAGAGTGTTGGACTGTTGATGTATGGCAAGTTTTGCAAAGGGTGAAAGGAAAGGCTGAACAGCCTGTTGAAGCTGAAGTGCCTGCGTATTTTCAGCCTTGTAAAGGTAAATTATCACCTCTCCAGAGGTGGAAGGTCTTTTTAAACTTGCAAAAGAGGTAGCTTGCCCAAGCGGAACTATCCTTACAAAACCCCTCTCCTCTATAACTCCGTATCCCTGCATAGACAGAGATAGTACAAAAAGGTCCCAGGCCTCTCTTATACTCACGGGTTTTGCCGAGCTTATGGTCAGGCTCCCCTTCACATTAGGGTCAAGGACTATGTTTTTGCCTGTTAGCTCGGACATAAATTTGGCAATTGCGGAGATATCGGCATTCTGAAAGTTGAGATATACCTTCCCAGTCTTTTTTTGCTCCTGTGCCTGCTTTTGAAGCTCCTCCGCCGTTTGGGCATAAACACCCACCGAGAGAACAAAGAGGGAAAACACTAAAATAAATAACCTTAGCATCACTCCACCCTCAGATTAAGCTCCACAGGTGCGCCATCCCTAAGAAGGCTTATCTTTAGGCTCGTTTCGTTTCTCAGTGCCTGAAGTATCCTGAAAGCATCCTCACCGCTCCTTATCTCTTGGTTGTTTATAGCTATTAGCACATCACCGGCCTTTATGCCAGCTCTGGAAAATATGCTCTGCGGGTCCACCCACTCAAAGAGAAAACCTCTTGTCTGCCCGTTCTGTACATAAGGCACCAACCTTATCTGTCTAAACATTATGCCCGGATCTGCCGTTACATTCTCTATCTCCCGTTTGGAAACCACAGCCTGAAGGCTCTCAGAAGGTGAAGATAAGCTTGGAGCTTCCTGCCTCAGAGCAACAGTCTTGACAGGCTCGAATCTAAAACCAACAGTCTTAGTCTCCTGACCCTTACCCAGCAACAGATAATTCCTCTGAATGTCTATTACTCTATAACTTCCCACCTGACTGCCGATCCTCACCGTTTGCACCTTTCCCCCCATATCAACAAGAGCCATCCTGATGCTCCCGCTCACCGTTGCTATAAGATGCATTTTTGTTATGTCTTCACTGGGAAGAGCCTCCTGCTCCTTAAAGATGGCGCTAAAGTCGGGAGTGCTGGCTCTTTCTCTTGGCATCTGAGGTACGCTGAGATGCCAGAAGGGCAAAAGAGAAAAGTAGTAAAGGGTAAGTGCCAAAAAGGCAAAGTTGGCAAGAAAAAGCAAATACACTCCCACCATATGGGTATAAATTGTACTACAATTTTAATATGAGCCTTCACTCTACCACCATCCTTGCTGTCAGAAGGGATAACACCACCGTCATAGGAGGTGATGGACAGGTGACGCTGGGGCATTCGGTTATAAAGCACGGGGCAAAAAAGATAAGGAAGCTGTACAACGATAGGGTGCTTGTGGGTTTTGCGGGCTCTGCGGCGGATGGACTTGCTCTCATGGAAAGACTTGAGGCAAAGCTTGAGGAGTTCAGAGGAAACTTAGTAAGAGCTTGCGTTGAGCTGGCAAAGGAGTGGAGAATGGACAAGTACCTTAGAAGGCTTGAGGCTATGCTTCTTGTGGTGGATAAAGACAACATGCTTCTACTTTCGGGAAATGGTGATGTTATAGAACCTGATGAGCCTGTTATAGCCATTGGGTCTGGTGGAGACTTTGCAAGGTCAGCAGCGCTCGCTCTTTATAGACACACCAACATGTCTGCTGAGGAGATAGTTAAAGAGGCGCTCAAAATAGCCAGTGAGATATGCATATACACCAATTCCAACTTTGTAATAGAAAAAGTGAGCTAAATGCTAGAGAAAGGTCTTTTAAAGGTGCTTCTTAAGCTGCAAGATACCCAGATGAGCATAGAAAGACTTGAAAAAGCTCAGAAGAAGCTAAAGGAGGAAGAATCCAGATTAAGAAGAGAGTTCTCAAAGCTTGAAGAGGAGGAAGCTCAAACACTTCTGGTCATAAAAAACATAGAGAGTCAGATAAAGCAAATCAAGGAAGAAATTTCAAGATGCAAGGAAGGTATAAAAAGAGCAGAAAGTAGACTCAATATGGTGAGGAAGGCACAAGATTATAAGGCACTTTTGAGAGAGAAGGCAAAGTATGAGGACAGCATCATAAAGCTCAGTCAAGATTTAAAAAACCTTGAAACAGAAAAGAAAGAAAGGGAAAGCGCTTATGCAAAGGAGAAAAAAGTATTTGAGAGAAGATACAGAGAGATTAAAGAAGAGCTTGAATACATCACCTTAGAGCAGGAGAATATCTCAAAAAAGCTCAAGGAAGTAAAAGGTCAAGAGCAGAGGCTAAGGGAGAGTATTCCTTCCCAGGTGCTGATGGAGTACGAAAAACTAAAGGATCATGTGGGGCTTCCTGTGATAGTTTCTGTGGTGAGCTTTGGAGCATGCGGTGGCTGCGGTATGACACTACCTGCTACGCTATACTCAAAAGTGGTATCGGGGCAGATAATAAACTGTCCCAACTGTGGCAGATGGGTCTACTATGAGACTTAAAGGCATAGACCCAGTCCTGATGATGGCGCTTGTCCTGGTGCAGCTGATAGGCTTCCTGGGTGTCTTTAGCGCAACTTATAAAGATGGTATTTCTCCTCTCTTTTTAAAGCAATTTCTTTATACGGTTCTTGGCTGGATCATGTTGATAGTTATTACATTTACCAATTTTCGCATGCTTTACGATATGGCTCCAGTCATATACATGCTGAATCTTTTTTTTCTTGTTCTGGTGCCTCTTTTTGGAAAGACGGTTTACGGAGCAAAAAGGTGGCTGGACCTTGGTCCTTTTAGCTTGCAACCTTCTGAGTTTATGAAGTTCTCCCTGCTGCTCTTTATCACTTACATACTTGGACACACAAAGAAAAGCGTTAGCAAAGAATCCGTCATTCTGATGCTTGCCTTTTTGATCCCAGCCATCTTGACTCTCAAACAGCCAGACCTTGGGACTGCAATATCTTACGGGATAATTCTTCTGTCTCTGCTTTTTTTTAAAGGTGTACGTCTGAGGTTCTTTTTTGCTTTGGGATTTTTACTTTTGGTGCTTTCACCTTTAGTGTGGCATTTCTTGAAGGATTACCAGAGGGAGAGGATAATGGCGGTCATAGACCCTTATGCGGACTATGCTGGAAGTGGATATCAGCTCATACAGTCTGTAATAGCGGTGGGTTCTGGTGGCATAGTGGGTAAAGGTCTTTTGAAAGGTACTCAATCGCACCTTCTGTTCCTCCCTGAAAAGCATACAGACTTTATATTCTCCGTAATAGCGGAAGAGGGAGGATTTGTGCTAAGTCTTTTGCTGTTATCCTTGTACTTCCTACTTATATACCGATTGATAACTTATGGCATGCGCATCTACGACGGAAACCAGAGGCTATTTTTGGGTGGCGCTGTATCGCTTTTGCTTTTTCAGGTGTTTGTAAATTTAATGATGACTATGGGACTTATGCCTGTTGTTGGCATACCTCTGCCCTTTGTGAGCTTTGGAGGAAGCAGCGTTTTAACCTTTAGCATGCTGCTGGGAGTCTGCTTTTCTATAGTAAGAGAGTACAGGTTAAAGGACATACACTTTGAGGAAAAGCTATGATAGAGAGTCTTTATGTGCATGTGCCTTTCTGCTCCTACAAATGCCCTTACTGTGATTTTGTATCCTTTGCAAGTTCTGCTATATCTCATGAAGATTACCTTAAGCTGCTCATTAAGGAGCTTGAGCTATACAAAGGTGAGAGCTTTTCTCTTAAGACTCTTTACTTGGGAGGTGGGACTCCATCTCTTATAAGCCCAGAGCTTTACAGGGAGTTTTTAAAGGCTCTTGACGTGGACCTTAGCCAGCTGGAGGAGTTTACCATAGAGTGCAATCCAGAGACTTACAGAGAGGATGAGTTCAAAAAAATGAAAGACCTGGGATTAAACCGGGTGAGTGTTGGGGTTCAGAGCTTTAAGGAAAAGGGGCTAAGGATGCTGGGAAGGAGGCACACTGTAAAAGAATCCATAGACTGCATTATGTCAGCCTATCATGCTGGGATAGAGAATATAAGCATAGACCTCATATACGCCTATCCCAACCAAACCCTCAAGGACCTCAAAGAGGAGCTAAGATTTATAGAAGACCTTCCCGTAAAGCACGCCTCCTGCTACATACTCACACCTTACGAGGATACTCTCTTTGGGTATCTTTTGAGCAAAGGCAAGCTTCAACTTCCGGATGCAGACAAGATAGCGGACATGTACCTGTTTCTTGTAGAAAAGCTCAGTTCTCTTGGCTTTGACCACTACGAGATATCCAACTTTGCTATGCCCGGTTATGAGTGCAGGCATAATCTCTCTTACTGGCTTGGGAAGGAGTTTTTGGGTTTGGGTGTCTCTGCGTGGAGCTTTGTAAGGGATGTGAGGTTTGGAAACACGAAAAATCTTGATAAGTATGCTACTTTAGTGCTTATGGGGAGAAAACCTGCTCATCAGTGCGAAGTGCTAAAAGGTAAGAGAAAACTCCAAGACACGCTCTTTACAAGACTCAGAACCAAGTGGGGCATTCCCAAAGAATACGCAAATCTGATACCAGAGGACTTATCTGAATTTTTTGAAATAACCAACGAAAGTATCAGGCTCAAAGAGGAGGGTATGCTTCTTATCAACGAGATACTCCTCAGAGTTTTCCGTCTTTTGGAGGCAAGGCATGGTCTACTACCAGATGAGGAAGCTCCAGCTAATTGGCAGGCTACTCTTTGAGGAGGGGCTTGTGGATGCAAGAGCTGGAAATCTATCTGTCAGGATAGGTGATAAGATGCTCATAACCAGGAGGGGATCTTTCTTGGGAGACCTCAAAGACCACGACTTTATACTCTTGGACATTAAAAGGGAAAGCCTTCTTGATGAGAGGGCATCTTCTGAGCTTGTGGTCCACAGGGAGGTTTATTTAAAAACACAAAAACGTGCCGTAGTTCATGCACATCCTGTGAGCGCAGTAAAGCTCTCTTTTGAAAAAGACCTTATAGTGCCAAAAGATTCGGAAGGGAAGGAGCTTTTGGGAAGCGTTAGGGTGCTTAAAGAGCTGCCTTCGGGAAGCTACCAGCTGGCTCAAGCGGTGGCAGAGACTTTAGCTGGGGAGAAGTTGGTGGTAGTTAGGGGACACGGGGTTTTCAGTGCGGACACAGATGTCTTTTATGCTTACAGTCATATATCTGTCCTTGAGCATTCGTGTAAAATACTGCTTGATGAATGAGCTAATCTACAAGGGTTGTAAGATACCTTCCGAGCTTTATTACGACATAGAAAATCAGGTTTGGTATAAGCTGGAGCCTGATGGCACCGTGAGGGTTGGAGCAACGGACATAGGACAGACAAGGGCAGGTAGGATGGTCAATGTCAGGATAAAGCCGCCCGGTAAACATGTGCCAAAGGGAAAGCCGATTGCGAGCCTTGAGAGTGGAAAGTGGACAGGTCCAATACCTGCAGTCATAGAAGGCCAGGTGGTGGAAAGGAACGAGGCGCTCTTTGACACACCAGACCTTATCAACGACGACCCTTATGGCAAGGGGTGGATAGCAAGGCTAAAACCCACCAACTTAGAGATGGACCTAAAAGACCTTGTCACTGGCGAAGAAGCTATAAGAAGGATGAAAGAATACATAGACAGAGAAGGCGTAGAGTGTAAAAGTTCATAAAGCTTTTGCCAGCAGGGAGGGTATCATCTTTAGCTCCTCATCCAGAATGGTTCTAACATCCAAAAGAAGCTGGTCTTCTTTTATTCTGCCTATTATGGGCGGGTCAAGGCTTCTGAGTATTCTGTCAAGCTCCTGGGCTGTTAGCTTTTTGTGTATTACTGCAACACAGTAAGTTTCAAGGCTTAGCTCGGGCAGAGACCCACCTCCGCACTTGGAGAAATCCTTAACAAGATAAACCTCAACTTCTGGAAGAGCTTTCTTTATGGCTCTTAGAAGTCTCAGTGCACGCCTTTTTAGTTCTGAGGCTTTGTAAGTTAGCATCTTAAATATGGGGATGTCCCAGTATCTTTCTTCAAGATAAAGCCTTAGCGTCATTTCAAGCGCTGCCAGTGTCATTTTGTCTATCCTGACTATCCTGCTGAGGGGATTTTTCCTTATGGGTTCTATAAGGTCTTTTTTGCCTATGATGATGCCTGCCTGAGGACCACCTAAGAGTTTGTCTGCACTTCCCGAAACTATGTGTATGCCTTTTTGTATGGAGCTTTTAAAGTCAGGCTCTTGGGAGTTTATACCCAACTTTTTTATGTCAATTAGCATCCCGCTACCAGCATCGTAATAGACGGGCAGTCCAAAAGTCAGAAGCTCTTCTGGTTTGACTTCTTCCACAAACCCTTCCATGTAAAAGTTGCTTCTGTGAACTTTCATAAGCAGAGCCGTGTTTTGATTTATTGCTATCTGGTAATCTTTTAGTTTTGTTTTGTTGGTGGTACCTACTTCTATCAGTTTTGCACCGCTTGCTCTCATTATGTCAGGTATGCGAAAACTTCCACCTATCTCCACAAGCTCCCCCCTTGAAACCACCACCTCCTTACCGCTGGCTAAGGTATTAAGCACCAAAAAAACTGCGCTTGCATTGTTGTTTACCACAAAAGCCGACTCACAACCTGTAAGATGGATAAGGTAATCCTCCACAAGCTTTGACCTTGAACCTCTCTTTCCCTCCTCAAGGTCATACTCCAAGTTAGAGTAGCCTGTTGCTATGTGTTTTACGAACTGTCCCACCTCCTCGGCAAGTGGCGACCTTCCCAAATTGGTGTTTATTACCACACCAGTGGCGTTTATAACCCTTCTTAGCTGGGTTTGAACCCTCCTTTTTATACTCTCCTCTACAAGCGTGTGGAGGTCTTCCAAGCTGTTCCTTTTGCCCTCCTTTATCTCCTGACGCACCCGCTCCAGCACCTCCTTTATGGCTCTTTTGGCATAAACCTCCGGATACTTATCTTTGTATAACTCTAAAAGCTTAGACACCTGTGGTAGGGATCTGAGAAGGTCCTCCTTCATCTTATAAACCTCCTCACATCACCTTCTCTCACAGTCAAGCCCTTTCTGTCCATATACTCCAGCAGGGGTATGAGATACTTTCTTGTAAGTCCAAGCCTTTCCTTAGCCTGCTGGACGCTAAAAGTCTCCCCTATCTGCCTTAGCTTTTCCACCAGCTCTTTAAACAAAGTATCACCTATGTAAAGGAACTCCCCCAAGCTGTGTATGTATCCTTTCTTTATAGCTATAGGAAGCAGGTCTTTAAAATCAACAAGCTCCTTCTCTTCCTTTATTTGGCTTTTCACGGTTTCCATAAGTCTTTTAAAACTCTCAAGCTCTTCAACTTTTGATTTTTTCTCACTCAGAAGGTAATCCTCTACTATTTTAAGGTCCTTCCTCTCCTTGAGAAGATAACTTAGCACATCCTCCTCCAGCCTTAGCTTGCTCTTTAACTGTGCAAGCTTTACCATACCACCCTGTTTTTCAAGAAACTCTGTAAGCTTTTCCTGAACTTCTTTTAAAATACCTTGGGAGTAAATACGGTCATTTATGCGTACCCCCGCTACGTGTTGAGGATTTACAGCCCTTCCTAAGGATGCGCTTATATCTTTTATCTTCAATCCCTTTATTCCAGCCTCCAGCATCTGATAGCTTATCAGGTCATCCCTGAGAAGATTTATATGATTTCTTATAAAGCTTTTGGAAATCCTTTTGGGAATGGGGTCAAGGACGGTAAAGCTTCCTGCGTGTCTGCCAGAAGTATCAAGCACCGGACCCCTATCACCTCTCACACACACAACCTTTTGAGAGAGTCTAACTAAATAGACATCTTCTTGCACATGCCTTAAAAGTCCCAGCACGCCTCTCATGCCAAAAAAGAAAATGTACTCTTTGCCTGGCTTTAGACCTTCCGCGGATACAAGCACCACATTAGTTTTCCCAAGTTCATCCTTTTTTACAAGCCAGAAGCCCCTCTCTACAAGCTTGGCCTCCATTTCAGGAATGTTTAATGCAAGCCTCTCTCCCGCTCTGCCCTCTTTAACAAACCTGCCGTGATTCTGTATCTTCCTTACCCTGCCCAAAAGCCCAACAGGTTCCAGGCTTAGAGTATCACCCTCTCTTACCGTACCTGCCACACAGCTACCTCTAAGCACAGTCCCATAGCCTTTCACATGGAAGGCTGAGTCTATATTCATCCTGAAGAAGGCCTGACAGTCAGGCTCTTTTATATTCCTCACATAGCTGTATATCCCCTCTTTTAGCTCCTCAAGTCCACTTTTTTGGACAGAAGAAACAGGATAAAAACCAAAACACTTTATACCCTCTTTGCTTAGTAGTCTCTCTGTCTCTTCTCTTACAATTTCCACAAGCAGATGTTCGCATCTGTCTATTTTGGTAAGCACCACCAAGCAGTGGTCTATCCCAAAGCTTTTCATAAGCTTTATGTGTTCTTCTGTTTGAGGCATTGGACCCTCACTGGCATCTATCACCAAAAGAACCCCCTGCACACTTGAAAGCCCTGCTATGGCATTTCTTATAAACCTTTCGTGTCCTGGGATATCTATGATCTCAACTCTTACACCATCAAAGTCAAGAAAGGCAAAACCTATGTCTATGCTCATACCTCTCTCTTTCTCCTCTGGCAGTCTGTCCGTATCTATGCTGGTGAGTGCTTTTATCAGAGATGTCTTGCCATGGTCTACATGCCCAGCAGTTGCCAAAGTTATGTATCTCATGACTTTTAAGTTAAGCTCTCCACATCCACCCTGTAGTCAGACTTTTCAAGGGAGGCAAGGCTCTCTGGCAAGGTTTTTAGCTCTTCCATCAAAAGCTCTCTTATATCTTTGAGCGTAGGGAGTGGTTTTTTGAGCGTGCCTTTGTCTACCACCAGCTCCACAAGACCCCCCTCTCTGTACTTGACTACCTGATCGTAGGACATCTTTCCGTCCGAATAATGCCTTATTATCTGCCTTTTGTAAGGGAAGGTGGCTTTGCCTGGGCTTAGCTTATACTTGGGTTTTCCCTCATACTCCACCAGCTTGTAAGCTATGTCAAGATATGGGGCATCTTCGGAGGTAATAAACTTGGTGCCTACGCCAAAGGCATCTATGGGACATCCTGCAGAGAGCCATCTGTTTATATCATACTCGTCAACACCACCGCTCACTACAATCTTTACATCCCTATAGCCTTCCCTGTCAAATATTTCTCTGACAGCCTTTGAAAGCTCCTCTATGTCTCCACTGTCAAGCCTCACGCCAACAACCTTCACACCTTCCTTCATGAGCTTTACAGCCTTTTTGGCTCCCTCTATGGTATCGTATGTGTCTATAAGAAGCACAGTTCTTTCTGGAAAGGACCTTGCAAAGGCTCTGAAGGCTTCTATCTCTTCATCAAAGACCATTACGAAGGAGTGAGCCATAGTACCAAAAACGGGTATACCGAACTTCATTCCAGCAAGTAGGTTTGATGTACCACTAAAACCAGCTATATAGCTTGCTCTCGCTGCATAAAGCCCAGCCTCTGGCATGTGTGCCCTTCTGAGACCAAAGTCTATTAAGCCTTTACCTCTTGAAACCAAGTAGCTCCTCACCGCCTTTGAAGCTGAGAGCGTTTGAAAGTGTATTATGTTTATGACCAGAGTTTCCAGAATCTGCACATCTGGTAGAGGACCCTCCACTTGAAGGATAGGCTCGTTTTGAAAAACTATCCTGCCCTCAGGTACCGCATACAAGCTTCCCCTAAATTGATACTCTCTCAAGTAATCAAGAAAGCTATCTTTGAACATGTTGAGACTTCTAAGATACATTAACTCTTCATCACCAAACCTGAACCTCTCCATGTAATCTATGAGCGTCTCAAGTCCGCATGAAACTAAAAAGTTTCTGTTTTTGGGAAGCTTTCTTACAAATAGACTAAAAACAGCATTACCAACTTTTGAGTTTTCCAAGTAGCTCTGAGCCATAGTAAGCTCATAGAGGTCTGTGATTAAAGCAGTGGATAGCATAGATAAATTATAAGGCTTTGGCTACAAAGAAGGCGTGCACCTCCAAAGCTCCCACCATCAGTGAAAGCTCTGCCAATCTTGTTATGGTGGCACCAGTTGTCAGAACATCGTCAAATATCAGCACCTTCTTGTTTTCTAAAAGGTCAATAGCCTCATCCTTAAGAAGATGAGTCTGCACCACCTTTAACCTCTCCTCTTTTTTTAATCCTGCGGAAGGAGCTTGAAAACCAACTCTTTTAAATACGCTTATGTAAGGCACTTCAGCACCCTTTAGTATCTCCTCAGCGTGGTTAAAACCCCTTGACCAGTAGCGCCTTAAATTTATAGCAGGAGTGGTTATAATGTCTGGCTTTGTGCTGTCTATATACTCCCACAGGTAAGGAGCTATTACCTTCCCCAGCCAGTGTGCAAGAGGGATGTTAGCATTAAACTTTATGCTGAGTATCACATCCTTTAGAGTGCCTTCGTACAATCCAAACACCCTGTAGGATTTTACATAATCCAATCTTTTGTACTCAGCAGGATGGTGAGGTTTTAAGCTGTTTATGCAATTCTCGCATACAAAACCTTGTTGCCAAGAAGATATCTTACCACCACAGGAGATACAATCCTCCTGACACATACCGAGAGATTTTATAAGCTCTGCAAAAAACCTTATCACCTTTATAATTTTACTGATGTTCAGGGAGAAGATAAAAAGGTTCCACTTTGTAGGTATTGGTGGTATAGGCATGAGCGGAATAGCTCAGGTTCTTCTGGAGATGGGCTACGAGGTCTCTGGTTCTGATATCAGAGAAAACAAAAACACGGAGCTTTTAAGGAAAAAAGGCGCCAGAGTATTTATCGGGCACCGGGCTGAGAATGTTAACAGTGTGGATGTGGTGATCTACTCTTCCGCTGTGTCCGAAAGCAATCCAGAAATAGTGCAAGCCAAGAAAATGGGCATACCCGTAATACCAAGGGGTGATATGCTGGCAGAGCTTTTCAGGCTCAAAGAAGGAATAGCTGTTTGTGGCTCTCACGGAAAGACAACCACCACATCTATGATAGCTCACATGGTTCACGAAGCTGGCTACGACCCAACTGTGATAATAGGAGGAGTGCTCCAAAAGTTTGGTAGCAACGCAAGACTCGGTAAAGACCAGCTCATCATATCAGAAGCGGATGAAAGCGATGGCTCCTTTTTGAAGCTTCTTCCAACCGTAGCGGTGATTACCAACATAGACAGAGAGCACCTGGGATACTATAAGGACCTTGATGAGATAAAGAGTGCCTTTCTGAGGTTTGCCAACAGCGTCCCCTTTTATGGGTTCTGTGTTATGAACGCAGATGACGAAAACTCAAGGGAGGTGATGAAAAGTGTTAAGGCACCTCTTATAACTTTTGGTATAGAAAGAGAAGCACATCTTATGGCAAGAAACCTGAGCTTAGAGGGAGGATGCTACAGTTTTGACCTCTTTTACGAAGGAAAACCGTTAACGAGGATACATATGTCCGTTGCAGGAAGGCACAACGTTTACAACGCTCTTGCAGGCATAGCGGTGTGCCTTCGTATGGGCATTTCGGTAAGCAACATAAAGAAAGCTTTAGAAAGCTTCAAAAATGCTGAAAGAAGGCTTGAGTTTAAGGGCTACTTTAAAGGTGCTGCCGTGTATGACGACTATGGGCACCATCCTACCGAGATAAGGGCTGTTATAAAAGCTTTGAGGGAGATGTATCTCCAAAGGCGTATTGTTCTTGTCTTTCAACCTCACAGATACTCAAGGACTTATTACCTTTTTAAGGATTTTGTGGAGGTTCTCAAAGAAGCCGATGTGTGCCTTTTGACAGACATATACTCAGCAGGTGAGGAAAACTCTTATGGGGTTTCCGCACAAGACCTTGCAAAAGCCGCAGGTTGTGCCTTCTTTGAAAACAAAGAGGAGCTTTTTGATGCTATAGAGAAAAAAGTAAAGGACGCGGATGTGATCCTCTTTATGGGTGCTGGAAGTATATCCCGCTGGTGTGAAGAGTTTTTGGAGACAGTCAAGATATGAAGGGTATATCTGGAAGGGATTGGCTAATACTGAGCCATCTTATAAAACCCCAAAGGCAGATGGAGGAAAAGTACGGATACTTGATAGCTCAGATACTTGCCAACAGAAACTTGGATGACAAGATTTTTGACAACCGGCTAAGGAATCTGCTTCCTTATCACCTCATACCCAACATAGAGCAAGCTGTGGAGAAGATAGCAAGGAGTGTAAAGGAAGGGAAGAGAATAGTTATATACGGGGACTACGATGTGGATGGTGTAACGGGAAGTGCCATCCTTTATGACTTTTTAAAAAAGGCCGGAGCTAAGGTCTATGCTGTGCTTCCCACAAGACAGACAGGCTACGGACTTAGAAAAGAGCTGGTGGAGACTTTTTCTAAGTATGCCCAGCTTCTGATCACCATTGATAACGGCACTACGGCTATTGAGGAACTCAAAGACCCTCCAATAGAAACCATAGTAGTGGACCATCACAATCCCCACGAAGAGCTTCCCAATGCGCTGGTTGTAAACCCAAAGATAGACGAAGGGTTACCCAACGAACTAAAGGAAATATCCTCGGTAGCCTTGAGCTTTTATTTGGTGGCAAGGCTCAGAAGAGAGCTGGAAGTAGATGTGGATGTAAGAGATTACCTTTACCTTACCTCCATAGGCACCATTGCAGATGTTATGCCACTCAATCCTCTGAATCGCATACTTGTATCCAACGGTATCAGGATGCTAAACTACATTGCATCAGGTGGGGAGACAAAAGCTTACGGTATAAAAGTTTTAATGGAGAGCATAGGCATAAGGGGCGAGGTCACCTCAAGGGACATAGCCTTCTCTATAGCTCCAAGGCTCAACGCACCGGGCAGAGTTTCAAAACCGAGTATAGCCATGAACTTGCTCCTATCAAAGGACGAAAATACTGCCAGAATGTGGCTTAAAAAAGTGGAAGAGGCAAACGAGCAGAGAAAGTATATCTCCAATGTAGCTTTTGAAAAAGCTATGAGTGAAATAACTTCCAAAAAGGATAGGAACTTTCTTGTGGTGCGTATGGGCGAGTGGGCAAGTGGAGTGGCTGGCATTGTGGCAGGCAAACTTTCAAGCATGCTTTCAAAACCTTCTGCGGTTTTTTCCGTAGGTAAAGACCTGGCAACCGCTTCCGTAAGAGGCGTGGAAGGTATAAATGTTTACGAGGGGCTAAAAAAGCTTTCACACATGTTTTTAAGGTGGGGAGGGCACACCAGCGCTGCAGGTCTAACCATAAGAAAAGAGCATCTGGACGAGTTTGAAATGATGATTGACCAAGTGTTTTCGGAAATAAAGGGAGAAGAACCAAGATTGTATATAGACATGATCCTGGACCCTACCCATGTGGATGAGGGTGTTCTCAGAAGTCTCAAGATGCTTGAACCTTACGGTGAAGGCTTTCCGCAGCCAGTGTTTGTATCCGAACCTCTGAGGATAGAGAAGATAGAGGAAAACAACGGTAGATGGCTTTTAAAAGCCCAGCCTAACATAAATTTCTTTGCTTACAATGTTCAATGGAGAAAGAACATAGAGAATATCCTTTTCTCAAAAAGAAGGGTAGTTTATACAGTAGATACCAGAAGGAGCAATTTTTTCAACCTTGTGGATGTGGAGGACTTAAATGGCTCTGGGTAAAAGCCACGACGCTGTAAATTTACTATTCCTTCCACTACCTCTTTACTTTTTACCCAAGGAGTTTTATATCCCCTTTACATTAGGCTATTTGATTGGCACCTTTTTCCTGTCTCCAGACCTTGACCTTAAGCACTCCAAGCCTTCCAGAAGGTGGAGGAGCTTAAAAGTTTTGTGGCTACCATATCAAAAAAGCTCAAGGCACAGAGGCATGAGCCATGTACCTATTTTGGGCACCTTCCTAAGGTTAATGTATTTGAACCTTCTGGTAGTTTTTCTTTACTTTGTAGCCATTGGCGTTTTGTATACTGTAAGCCCACATCTATCCTACCCGCTTTTGTCTTTTGACCTTAAAGCTTTCTTTGATCATCTTGCCAAAAGCGAGTCAAGCTTTTACTTTCTTTTGGGACTCTTCCTTTCTGAGGTCCTTCATATGCTTTTGGATGCCCTTTTTACTTTCAGACGTATCTTATAGCCTCCAGTAAACAAAACCCTCTTTAATGGCTGCATCTTTTTCGTAAATGCCTTTTATGTCCACAAGGATGTATGGCTCAGTCATTATTGCCTTGTAAAAGGAAAGGTCAAAACTCTCTAAAAATATGCTGTGTTTGACAGCTAAAAGGATACAGTCATAAGGTGCGTGCGCTTTTAAGTCCTTAAGAAGGTCTATACCGTACTCTTCCTTTACCTCCTTCTGGTTAGCCACAGGGTCGTATACATAAACCTCCATGCCGAACTCTTTTAGCTCCTTATAAAGTTCATAAACCTTGCTGTTTCTGATATCAGGTACATTCTCTTTAAAGGTTATGCCCATCAGCAAAACTTTTGCAGAATTTACCCTTTTACCGCTCTTTATGAGCAGTTTTACTGTCTGATAAGCTACATAGTAAGGCATGTTCTCATTTATCCTTCTTCCCGCCAGAATTAGCTCTGGCACATGTCCAGCCTCTAAGGATTTATGGGCAAGATAGTAGGGGTCTACAGGTATACAGTGTCCACCTACAAGTCCTGGCTCAAACCTCAAAAAGTTCCATTTGGTGCTTGCAGCTTTTAAAACTTCCTTTGTATCAATCCCCAACTTGTGAAATATTACAGAAAGCTCGTTCATGAGAGCTATGTTTATGTCTCTCTGTATGTTCTCTATGACCTTTGCAGCCTCTGCAGTCCTTATATCAGGTGCTCTGTAAACACCCACCTCTATGACTTTGCCATAAACCGATGCTATCAGCTCAAGGGTGCTCTCTGTATCTCCAGCCACCACCTTGACAATTTTTTCTATGGTATGCTCCTTATCACCAGGATTTACTCTCTCTGGTGAGTACCCTACAAAGAAGTCCCTCTTCCACTTTAATCCGCTCTCCTTCTCAAGTATAGGCACGCAGACTTCCTCGGTAGCTCCCGGATAAACGGTGGACTCATACACTACGACGCTACCTTTACTTAAATGCCTTCCTACAGTTTTAGAGGCTTCTTTCAGGAAAGAAAGGTCTGGATTTTTTAGCTTGTCAACAGGTGTGGGAACTGCCACCACTATAAACCTCGCTTCCGATATGCGTCTTTCGTCGCTGGTAAACTCTACACTGTGCTTAAGAAGGTCTTCTTTTTTTATCTCACCTGTGGTATCCACTCCGGAGAGAAGCTCGTCTATTCTTGATACCTTTTTATCGTAACCAACCACTTTGAAGTGCTTGGAAAAAGCTAAAGCCAAAGGAAGGCCCACATAACCAAGTCCAACTACGCAGATTTTCTCCTTGCCTTCCAACAGACTTTTAAAGTCAATCACCTTTCATAGATTATACTATAAAAGCATGATAAGGGTTGTCATAGAAGATAAGGTTTACGAGGTTGAGGCAGGCACACCTCTGGGTGAAATATACCAAATGGCTGGTGTAGAGAATGCTGTAGGAGGAAAGGTAAACGGCAAGATATACGACCTGCAGACGCCCATAAGGGAAGATGCCAATATAGTGCCCATATACAAAAGTGATCCCGAAAGCTTGGAGATACTCAGGCACTCTCTGGCTCACATAATGGCACAGGCACTGAAAGAAATTTACGGAAAAGAGAAGGTACACCTTGGTGTGGGTCCTACAACAGAGGAAGGTTTTTATTACGATGTGGAAATAGAAGGGGTTAGACTGAGCGAGGATGACCTTTCAAAAATAGAAGAAAAGATGAGAGAGATAATACAAAGGAACTATCCCATACTCAGGAGGGAGTTAGACAGGGAGGAGGCTATAAAGCTCTTTGAGAAGCTAAGAGAAAAGTACAAGCTGGAAATTATTAAAGGCATAAGCCCTGATGATGTCATATCCGTGTATGAGCAGAACGACTTTGTTGACCTGTGCCGTGGTCCACACTTGCCTACTACAGGTATGGCAGGAGCTTTTAAGCTTACTCACATAAGCGGAGCTTACTGGAGGGGTGATTCTTCCCAGCCTATGCTACAGAGGATTTACGGCATGGCTTTTTGGGATAGCAAGGAGCTGGAAGAGAGGCTCAAATTTTACGAAGAGGCAAAAAAGAGGGACCACAGAAAGCTCGGGAGAGATCTGGAGTTTTTCATCATAGACGAGGATGTGGGTCCTGGTCTTGTACTCTGGCTTCCAAAGGGAGGTATTTACAGGAAGATTTTGGAAGACTACTGGAGGGAGGAGCATCTCAAGAGAGGCTATCAGTTTGTATACACCCCTCACATAGGAAATGCAAAGCTTTGGCAGATAAGCGGGCACCTTGATTATTACAGACCCAACATGTTTTCTTCCATGCAGGTGGATCAAGAGGAGTACTTTGTAAAACCTATGAACTGCCCCTTCCACATAGCCATATACAAAAGCAAGGTAAGGAGCTACAAAGAATTGCCTCTAAAACTTGCAGAGCTTGGAACAGTTTACAGGTACGAAATGTCTGGCGTCCTGCACGGGCTTATGAGGGTTAGAGGCTTTACTCAGGATGATGCTCACATAATATGCACAGAGGAGCAGGTAGAGGATGTGATACACCAAACCCTTGAGTTTGCCATAAGTATGCTAAGAGACTTTGGTTTTGAGGAGTTTAAAGTTTACATTTCCACCAAGCCGGAGGATGCTATAGGATCTCCTGACCAGTGGCAGCTGGCAGAAAACTCTCTTAAAAAAGCTGTTGAGTCTATGGGAATTCCTTACCAGATAGACGAAGGTGGGGGAGCCTTTTATGGTCCTAAGATAGATGTAAAGATAAAGGATGCCATAGGAAGGCTCTGGCAGTGTTCCACCATACAGTTTGACTTTAACCTTCCTGAACGCTTTGATATGGAGTATGTAGGTCCAGATAACAAAAGGCACAGACCTTACATGATACACAGAGCGCTTTTGGGGTCCATAGAGAGATTCACCGGCATACTTTTAGAGCATTACGCAGGTGCATTGCCCGTCTGGCTATCTCCTGTGCAGGTAAGACTCATACCCATAGGAGAAGCTCACATGGATTATACCAAGAAGCTTGAAAACAGACTAAAAGAGGAAGGCCTTAGGGTAGAAGTAGATGACAGGGATGAGAGATTGAGTGCCAAGATAAGGGATGCGGAAGTGCAAAAGATTCCATATGTGATAGTAATAGGCGATAAGGAAGTGAGTCAGGGTAAGATCTCTGTGAGGAGCAAAAAAGAAGGCAACTTAGGTAGCATGTCAGTTGAAGAGTTTATAAAGCATATCAAAGACAAGATAAAGAGCAAAGCACCATGATAAAAATGCCCCTCATATACATTAGCCTGGAGGAAGAAGAGAGGGGTTTTTTGGAGTATGTAAGCACCATTTTGAAAAAACTAAATCTGACGCCGCTTATACTTTACTCAAAGACCCTTCTTTCTGACCCCATAGGCTACATAACTCAAAGGCAAGAGGAACATAGCCTCTATCAGCAAATAAACAAATTTGTGGGAAATTACTTGGACAAGTTTGAAACTTATGTGAGCTTTGAAGGTATAGAGAAGGTGGTAGACAAGCTTATGTGTGATCATGGCGTAGATATGGCTTTCTTCAGATACAAAAAGCAGCTTTTTAGCAAATCTCTGCCGGAAAAGGTTATGAACAGCTTGCAAGAGCTGAAAATGTGGATATACAAAGACGGATGCCCTCCCCAAATTAGCAGTCTGTGTATACCTGTTGATTTTTCCGAAAGAACCTTAAAGCAGTGGAACTTTTTGGAGTATTTGAAGGAGCATTTCTCTTTAAATTTTAGGCTTGTTTATGCCTTAAACGTGGCAAGGCTCAAAAATAAGCTATCCTCAGAGGAGTATCAGAAACTCTTAAAAGACAAAAAAGACGAAGCCGTGCATCTTCTTAAAGAGATGTTTGGGGATAAACAGTTGGAGCTTGACCTCCTTGAGGAGGACCCCTACAACGGTCTTTCTAAGCACATAAACTCGGGAGACTACAACCTCCTTCTTATCAGCAAAAGAGGTAAAGGGATGGCAAAATTTGTAGGAAGCGTATCCCAGCACCTTACGAGGACGGTAAGATGTCCGCTGATTGTCCTTTAAGCCTTTTTGCTAGGGTATTTCTTGCTCCTTTTTGTCCTGCTGTGAAACCGCTCTTTAGAAAACTCTTTAAAGTAAAGGTTCATGGGCTTGAAAACCTTCCAGAAGGTGGCTACATAGTGGCTTCTAACCACAGAAGCCATCTTGACCCGCCCGTTTTAAACTCAGCATTCCCTAAGCATCTTACCTTTATAGCCAAGGAGGAACTTTTTAAGGTACCTGTATTGGGTGCTTTGCTTCCCCACATGGGAGCTATACCTATAAAGAGGGGTGCAGGAGATATAGAAACTCTTGAGCTTTCCCTGGAACTTCTTCACAGAGGATGCAGGCTGTGCATATTCCCAGAGGGAACAAGGGCAAACCCCGGAGAGTTTTTAAAGCCAAAGCTTGGGGTAGGACTGCTGGCTATAAAGAGCGCAAAACCCGTTGTACCCGTTTACATAGAAGGCACAGATTATGTCCTTCCCAGAGGCAAAAAGTTGCCGTCCCTTAGCCACCCTATACGCGTCTACATAGGAAAACCCAAAAGATACGACTTTTTGGAAGATAACCCAAAAGGCTACAGAACCGCCTCCAACCTGATAATGGAAGAGATAAAAAAGCTGAGTTTCAAATCCTAGTAGTGTGCTATACTTATAAAGCCTTATGTCAAAAGCTTTCTCCTTTGAGATTCTTGCTTCCGAAGGTAATGCAAGGGTAGGAAGGCTTATAACTCCGCACGGCGTTATAGAAACTCCCGTCTTTATGCCTGTGGGAACTCAGGGAACTGTTAAGGCTATGATACATAGACTTTTAGAAGAAATAGGTGTGCAGGTGATCCTTTCTAACACCTACCACCTTTACCTTAGACCAGGTGTGGAGGTTATAGAGCTGGCTGGGGGGCTTCACTCTTTTATAGGGTGGCAAAAACCCATCCTGACGGATAGCGGAGGCTTTCAGGTTTTTTCTCTCTCAAGAAGAAGGACAAAGGATAACAGGTCGGGGGTAAGGGTGTTGGAAGAAGGTGTTGAGTTTAGAGACCACCTTTCTGGCTCTCTTCACTTTTTCACACCAGAAAAGGTAATAGACATGCAGGAGGTTTTTGGTTCTGACTTTATTATGCCTCTTGATGAGTGTGTGGAGTATCCTACCACTTATACCTATGCTCAGGCATCCGTTGAGAGAACTCTAAGATGGCTTGATAGAAGTATAAAGCACAAAAAAAGAGAGGATCAGGCTCTGTTTGGTATAGTGCAGGGTGCTTTCTTTGAAGACCTCAGAAGATACTCTGCCATGGCAACTGTTGAGAGGGATCTCTTTGGTTATGCCATAGGTGGGCTTTCGGTGGGTGAGCCAAAGGAGATTATGTACGCTATGGTGGAAGTGGTGTGCGAGTACTTGCCATGGCAAAAGCCCAGGTACCTTATGGGTGTAGGCATGCCAGAAGACTTGGTAGAATGCGTAGCAAGGGGTATAGATATGTTTGATTGTGTGGCACCCACAAGGATGGCAAGAACTGGCACACTATTTACCTCTCAGGGAAAGATAAACATAACTAACGAAATCTATAAAAAAGACTTCTCTCCTGTGGATGAAGAATGCAACTGTTATACTTGCAGAAACTTTACAAAAGCTTACCTAAGACACCTCTACAAAGCGGATGAAATATCAGCTTACATACTTGGCACCGTACACAATCTTAGCTTTTATCACAAACTCATGAAGGACATAAGAACCGCCATAAAAGAGGGAAGGTTTGAAAGCTTAAGAAGGTCTTGGACGGTTTAAAATTTAGTTTATGTATATTTATGAAGAGGTAAACCCCGAAAGACTCCTTATTCATCTTCACGGCTTTGCCTCAGACTTAAAAAGCTCCAAAGTGAGAACGCTAAGAGACTATGCCCTTGAAAAGAAAAGCTTTTCCTTCTTTGCCATGGACATGGACTATCATACTACCACTACCAGCAAAACCTTAGCAGTTTTAAATGCTCTTGTGCTGGGCTTTTCTCACACTTACCAGCAAATACTCCTTTCGGGTAGCTCGCACGGTGCTTATGTAATTCTCAATTACCTGAAGCTTTATAGCCCAGAGAACATAAAGGGAGTTTTTCTTTTTGCTCCCTCATACTCTACACTGCAGCTAACTGTAGCTCAAGAAGGTACTCAAAAGTGCGAAAGGTGGTTAAAAGGTGAGGAAGAGCTAAAAATAGTTGAGTGTGAAACAGGGATAAATCTCACTATACACAGAGACTTTGCTAAGGACATACTGGAAAGAGGATACGAGATAATACTTAACGGTGAGGTACGTTTCCCCCAAAAACCTCCTGCCCATATACTTATAGTGCATGGCACGGAGGATAAGATAGTACCCGTAGAACACTCAAGGATATTTGCGCAGAAGGTAAAAGTCAAAAAGTATTTGGAGCTAAAGGACGATCACAGACTTAGCAGCACTTTTGAAAAGATAGTATGGCAAGAGGGAATTCTTGAGATTTTTGATTGATACTTATCATAACACTATCCCTCTGGAGGTTTATAGTTATAAATTGTACTAAGCAAAAGGAGGTGTAAGTTATGTTTGAATACAGCGAAAAGGTGCTTGACCACTTTTTAAACCCCAGAAATGTGGGTGTGCTTGAGAATGCCAACGCCATAGGTCAGTGTGGTAATCCTGCCTGCGGTGATGCTATGCTCTTTACTCTCAAGATAAACCCCGAAAACGACATAATAGAGGATGTGAGGTTTAAGACATTTGGATGCGGTTCAGCCATAGCGGTATCCTCACAGCTCACAGAAATGATAAAGGGCAAACCTATAAGCTATGCTCTGAACCTGACCTACAAGGACATATTTGACGAGCTTGGAGGACTGCCACCTCAAAAGATCCATTGCACCAATCTGGGTCTTGAAACGCTTCATGTTGCCATAAAGGACTATCTTATCAAGCAAGGAAGGTTAGAAGAGGCTGAAAAGATACCCGGTTGCTACGAGGAGGAAGAAGAGGAAAGCAAGGAGTTTGAGTTTCTGTCTACATGAGTAAAGTAAGGGCTGTTGCTCTTCTATCTGGAGGGCTTGATAGTAGCTTAGCTGTCCACCTTCTTAAGGACCAAGGCGTTGAGATAAAGGCTCTTTACTTTTATACGGGTTTCTGTATTACCGAACACAAAAGGCGCCTTGGACTTAAGAGGGAAGATGGACAGCAGTATGTCAATCCTGCCTTTAGAGCGGCAGCCCAGCTTAAGGTTCCTATAGAAGTTGTGGATGTATCGGAGGAATACTTTAATATAGTTTTGAATCCCAAGTACGGATACGGTAAGAATGTAAACCCGTGCATAGATTGTAGGGTACTTATGCTCAAAAAGGCAAAGGAGATTATGGAAAAAGAGGAGTATCACTTTGTGATAACAGGAGAGGTTCTCGGTCAAAGACCTATGAGCCAGACAAGAGAGAGACTAAAGCTCATAGAGAGGGAGGCTGGGCTTGAGGGCTATGTGGTAAGACCCCTCTCTGCAAAACTTCTTCCCGAGACTATTCCAGAAAAACTCGGCTGGATATCCAGAGAAAAGCTCCTTGGTATAAGAGGAAGAGGAAGAAATGTGCAAATAAATTTGGCAAAAAAGTATGGGCTTGATTATGAACAGCCTGCAGGAGGATGCTGCTATCTGACGGATGAAAATTATGCAGCCAGATTTAAGGAAGCTCTTGTGGTTGAAGGCTCTATTACGAGAGAGGACCTGGTACTTTTTTCTGTAGGAAGACATCTTAGACTTCCATCAAAGGTAAAGCTTACGGTGGCAAGGAACGAAGGAGAGGTAAAATTTCTAAAAACCTTTAAAAATCGTTATCCACATGCTTACAGAAAGGATGGGAAAGGAACCTTTGTACTCATAAAAGGAAGCTTGCCAGAAGAAGAGTATAAGCTGGTAGCGGACATAGTAGCAAGGTATTCTAAAAGAGAGCCCTGCCAGGTGGTGCTGTGCATAGGTGGTAGAGAGATAGAGTTGCAGGGAGAACCTCTTGAGGACCATCTTCTGGAAAGCTTTAAAATATATAGTAAGGAAGGAGTGATAAAATGAAGCTGGAAGACATAAAGCCGGATGTTGTGCACGATGTGGTGGGTACCTTCTGCCCCGTGCCTATAGCAGAGACATCCAAGGTCATGAAAAGTATGCAGATAGGTCAGGTGCTGGAGCTTATAGCTGACGATCCTGGTGTGGTTGAGGACATACCTGCATGGTGCAATGCCACGGGACAGGAGTTTCTTGGAATGTATGAGGAGGATGGAGAGTATCACCTCTTTGTGAGAAAATTAAAGGAGCTATGAAGGATAGAATAACCTTTGACACAAACCTCAAACAGCTCCTTGAGGAGTTTCCTAAGATAAGAGAGCTTCTTTACGAATACGGGCTTAGAAAGCTTGAAGAGGAGGACATTACGGACGTAGTGCTTGACAAGCTGACCCTCAAAGGATTTTTCCGTATGATGGATTTGGATGATGAAGCTCAGGGAATTTTGTGGGAAAAGATACAACATTTATACAAAGAATCGGAGGATTGAAGATGATGGAAAAGGAGTACAGAGAAGTGGAAGATATTTTGAAAAAGATGAGGCCTGCCCTCAAAGACCATCACGGGGACTTAAAAGTTGTTGAGATCAAAGAGGGAAATGTTTATCTTCAATTTGAAGGTGGTTGTACAGAATGTCCTATAGTTGACGCCAGCTTAAAAGAAGTGGTGGATATGGCTATACGTGGAAATCTCTCTTGGGTCAAAAAGGTGGAAATACTCCAACCCAGACTCCACATTGGATGAACTTATCAGGGAAGACGGAAGTTTATGGCATAGTAGGTTTTCCTGTCAAACACTCCCTCTCACCTGTTTTTCAGAATGCATTTTTTGAGTACCTTTCCTTAGATGCTGTTTACGTGCCTTTTGAGGTAAAGCCAGACAGTTTCAAAGAAGCCTTCTTGGGTCTTAAGGCTCTTGGTGTAAAAGGTGTAAACATAACAGTGCCTTTTAAGGAGAGGGCTTTTGAGCTTTGTGATCTTTCTGACGAACCTTCAAAGGTTATACGGGCTGTCAATACAGTTAAGTTTACAGACAGGATAGAGGGATACAACACAGACTGGATAGGTTTTCTCAGAGCGCTCAGAGAGCTTGAGAAGGAGCTTGAAGGTAAAAAAGTGCTGGTTTTAGGTGCTGGTGGCACAGCAAAGGCTGTGGTTTATGCTCTCAGCAGGGAAGGATGTTATATTTACATATTCAACAGGACATACGAAAGAGCCATTGAGCTTGCCAGAAACTTCTCCGCACAGGTGGTAAAAAAGCCTGAGGATGTGCTTGATGATGCGGACATAATAATAAACACCACTTCGGTAGGTCTATCAGATGATGATCCTCCTCTCTTTGATTACCAAATGCTAAGGGACCATCACATAGTTTTTGATGTTATATACAGAAGCACACCTCTTGTAAAAACTGCTTTAAAGAAGGGGGCAAAGGCTCAAAATGGGCTTTCTATGCTTATCTATCAAGGAATGGAGAGTTTTAGAATATGGACAGGCTTGGAAGCGCCTGTGAGTGTGGCTATAAATAGCCTTTCCGATTATGTGTTATCATAAAAAGCATGGACACTTTTGTCCTTGATACAAGTGTTTTTACAAATCCGGATGTATACCATCAGTTTGAAGAGGATCAACTGGGGGCTATAGAAAACTTTATTTCCCTTGCATCTCATACCAATGCTAACTTCTTTATGCCCACATCTGTGTATTACGAATTTACCAAGATGGTGAGCCTGGGGGACCTTGCTCCCAAATTTGAACTGGTGGTCAGAATACGATCACCAAGAAAGTGGGGGCTGATGGTGCCTGCCGAGTTTCTCTACGAGTTTATAGAGGAGGTAAGATACAGGATAAACAAAGGTTTGAGAATAGCTGAAGAACACACCAAAGAGGCTGGAAAGCTGGCGGAAGAGGAGGTGGGAAGGGTGGTAAACAGACTGAGGGAAAAATACAGAGAGGCGCTAAGGGCAGGCATCATAGACAGTAAGGAGGATGTTGATGTCCTGCTTCTCTCTTACGAGCTTGACGCCATACTTGTTTCTGGTGATGAGGGTCTTAGAAAGTGGGCAGACAGGGTGGGCATAAAACTCATAGACCCAAAAAACCTTAGGTACATAATGGAGAACCTCACCAAGGTAGGAAGGTAAGAGCTAATCTATTACAGACCCACCTTTTAGAAGGTGTCCCAAAAGACCAGTCATGTTGAGAAAAACTTTGTCAAACTCCAGCAGGTAATATCTGCCTTTCTTCTCCAACGACCTTTCGGCAATCTGGATATGTGCAGAAGCATGTTTCATCTGTTCAAGAAAGAGAAGGGCATTTTCCTTTTTGTTGAACCTACATCTGAAGGTTCTGTAAACCTTTCCTTCGGACCTCACCATCTGACATGCCTTGAATATGCCCTCCAGAAAGGCTTCTCCTATCTCCTTATAGAGGCTTTCATTTTTTTCGACCTGTTCTTCTTCTATAAAGAGTGCCAGTCTCAAAAGTCTATTGGTATAGTAATCTGCTGGTAGACCCAGCATGTTTAGGGATGTCACCTTTATGTCGTTGATGTTGGCATAGCTGGTTATGTACTTTACCCTTTTATCGCGCTCAGCATCCTCTTTAAACACAACCCCCTCTCTTTTCTCTTGGTTGAGCTTTTTCAGGAGGCGCTTTATCTCCTCTATCTGCGTCAGCTCAAACCTTCCAAACATCTCCACATGAGGAAGTCCGTATTTGTCTATAATCCTGAGCTTTTCCCTGTACGGTAAAAAGCCCTGCTCTCCCTTTTTCATAATATCAAAGACAAAGAAGGCTATGTCTTCTTGGATGTATGGGGGGAACTCCTCCACATAGGGATTTTCTGGACCTGCCACCTCCGCACACAGGACAAGATGGGGATTTTCTTCAAAGAACTTCTCACTTATAAACTCTCTCACTCTGTCAGTGGTGAAGGGGCATATGTATCCACCCCTTGTCAAAGTGTAAATCTCTCCTTTGTAAGAGAATATCCGAGTGTTGTATCCGTCCACCTTCTCCTCTACCCATACAGGTGCATTAAACTGCTCTGGAAGGCCAGTTGTGAGCTGAAATATTCTTCCTATGTGTGGGTAGCCCCACACCACAAAGTCCTTAAAGATGGCAGTACCTCTGGGTATGTCTTTGTAGTCATCGGTGAATCTGAGGTACTCTATATCCTTAAAAACTTCCGTTCTTACCTTGTTTTTCTTCAGTGCTTCTTTGACTATCTGTGCATCTATCATCAACAGCTTTATTATACCAATGTTGTAAATTTATATAGGATGGAGAGGATAAGGAACTTTTCCATAATAGCGCATGTGGACCATGGCAAGTCTACCCTGGCGGATAGGCTTCTTGAATTTACTGGAGCCGTGTCAAGGCGTGAGCTAAAAGAGCAGATGCTAGACACTCTGGAGATAGAGAGGGAGAGGGGTATAACCATAAAGCTCCAAGCTGTCAAGATGTTTTACAGAGCAAAGGACGGAAACACCTATACCCTACACCTGATAGACACACCTGGACATGTGGACTTTTCTTACGAAGTTTCAAGGGCTCTTGCTGCCTGTGAGGGGGCAGTGCTTCTTGTGGATGCAACGCAGGGAATAGAAGCCCAAACGGTAGCTAACTTTTGGAAAGCTGTGGAGCAAGACCTTGTGATACTACCCGTTATCAACAAAATAGACCTTCCTTCTGCAGAGCCAGATAGGGTAAAAAGACAGATACAGGATGTGCTGGGACTTCCCTCCGAAGATGTTCTGCTGGTATCTGCCAAGGAAGGCATAGGTATAGAGGAAGTGCTAGAAGCTATAGTAAATCGCATACCCCCACCCAAGGGAGACACCCAAAAGCCTCTAAAAGCTCTCATATTTGACTCTTACTACGACCAGTACAGGGGTGCTGTGGCTTTTGTGAGGATTTTTGATGGTGAGATAAAGCCCGGTATGCGCATAAGGCTGTTCTCCACGGGAAAGGAGTTTGAGGTGGTAGAAGTAGGTGCTCAAACACCCAAGATGACCAAGTTGGAGAAACTTACCACAGGAGATGTGGGATACATAGCCGCTTCCATAAAAGACCTTAGGGACATAAAGATAGGAGACACCATAACGGATGCCAAAAACCCTGTGGAAAGTCCTGTACCCGGCTTTAGACCTGTCAAGCCTATGGTTTATGCAGGTATATACCCTTCCGAAGGATACACCTATGAACAGCTGAGGGATGCACTTGAAAAGTATGCCATAAACGACGCAGCCATTCAGTACGAGCCAGAAACCTCCCCTGCGCTGGGTTTGGGTTTTAGAGTAGGCTTTTTGGGACTGTTGCATATGGAGATAGTCCAAGAGAGGCTTGAAAGAGAGTATGGCGTTAGCATCATCACCACCGCACCCAGCGTAGTATACAGGGTGAGACTAAAGAGCGGTGAGATAAAAGAGATAAGAAATCCCTCAGACCTCCCAGAAAACTGGGGCATTGTGGAAGCCATAGAAGAGCCTTTTGTCCTCCTTACCATCATAACACCCAAGGATTTTGTTGGCAACATTATAAATCTTTGTCAGGAGAAGCGAGGTGTGCAGCAAAAGTTTCTTTACCTTGACCCAAACACCGTCATGCTTGAGTACCACATGCCCCTTAGCGAGATCATAATGGACTTTCACGACAAGATAAAGGGATTATCTAAGGGGTATGCCTCTTACGATTATGAATTTCTGGGCTTTAAAGAGGAGGACCTTGTAAGGCTCAATGTGTTTATAAACAACCAGCCTGTTGATGCCCTTTCCTTTATAGTGCACAGGGAGAAAGCTTACAGAAGGGCAAGGCAGTTGGTGGAAAAGCTCAAGGAGGTAATACCAAGACAGCTCTTTGAGGTGAAGGTGCAGGCAGGGATAGGGAGCAAGGTCATAGCCTCTGAAAGAATACCACCACTCAGGGCAAATGTGACAGCCAAGTGCTACGGTGGAGACATAACAAGAAAGAAAAAGCTTCTTGAAAAGCAGAAGGAGGGTAAAAAGAGACTCAAACAGTTTGGGAAGGTAGAGCTTCCCCAAGAGGCCTTTTTGGCGGTGCTGAAGGTGGAGTGAAAACTCCTTATGGAGAACTTAGAGAAAGCAAGAAAGTTTATACAGGAGCTTGAAAGCAACAGGGTAAAACTAAAAAGGAGCTACGGCGTAGGCATTTATCTTTTTAACCTCCTCAAGCAACACCTGGAATCCACATATCTTAACCTTCTTAAGGAGTTTGACAAGCTCCCTATAGAAAAGCGCATAGGTATACTCAAAGTCATAAAAGGAAGACTCAGCCAGCCTGCCTACAAAAAGGCGGTGGATTTTTCTCATGTGGAGAAAAAGCCCATAGAGAAGTTTTTTCTGCCTATTGAAAAGGTCAGTATTCTTGACCAGAAAGAGAAGAAGCTTTTGAAAGCTCTTGGTATAAATGACCTTTACTCGGCTCTGTGGTATCTTCCTGTCAGATACGAAGACAGAAGGCTCAACAACTCAATAAAAACCACCAAGCCAGGACAAAAGGTAGCGCTAAAGCTAAGAGTGTTGGAAACAGGTTATGACCCTTCGGAGAAGTATCCCGCATATGTAAAGTGTGAGGATGGTACTGGCATTTTGTATCTGCGCTTTCGCTACAAAGACCAAAAGCCCCTTTATGCTTTCAAAAAGGGGTCTTATATAGTAGCCTACGGAAGACTCAAAGAGTTCAAAGGTGAGAAGTACATGGTGCATCCAGAGGTTTCCTTCCAAGAGGAAGAATTTGGCAAAATCCTACCCTTTTACTACATAAGAAGCAAAGGAGAGATAAAAGCCATATCTTCCAAAACCAGACACAGAAAGATAAGACAAGCCATAGGAAAGCTCCTTGAGTATGTCAAGTACATGCCGGAGTATCTTCCTGAGGAGCTACTGCAAAAGTATCAATTTCCAAATATAGCGGAAAGTCTTTATATGGCACACAGTCCTCAGGATGGGGATGAGGATGCACTCAACAGTCGCGCAACTCCTTTTCAGAGAAGGCTTATCTACGAAGAGCTTTTCCTCTTTCAGCTCCTTCTTCAAATAAGAAAGAGGCAGATAAGCAACCTTGAGGCAGTAAAGCTCTCCCACCCAGAGAAACATACGGAGGAACTAATCAGCACACTACCTTTTAAACTAACAGAAGCCCAAAGAAGGGTCCTTGAAGAGATAGCAAAAGACTTAAAGACGGGAAAGCCTATGAACAGGCTGCTTCAGGGGGATGTGGGGAGTGGCAAAACGGTGGTGGCTATGGCTGTATCTTACGCTTTTGCCAGAGAGGGCTACCAGTGCGCCATAATGGCTCCCACAGAGATACTGGCACAGCAACATTACGAGAACTTTAAAAGATTTCTTGAGCCCCTGGGGGTAAAGGTGGGCTTGCTGACAAGTTCCGTTAAAGGTTCTGCAAGAAATAGCGTTTATAGGCACATCTCTGCAGGAAATATAAGCGTTCTTATAGGTACGCATGCTCTTCTTCAAGACAGGTTGGAATTTGAAAACTTAGCCTTTGTGGTGATAGATGAGCAACACAGGTTTGGTGTGATGCAAAGAAGGGAGATGCTCAGCAAAGGTAAGAATCTTTTCCCTCACTGCCTTGTAATGAGCGCAACACCCATACCAAGAACTTTAGCTCTCTCCCTTTACGGTGACCTGGACATATCCATCATAGACCAGATGCCAGAAGGCAGAAAACCAGTAATTACAAAGTTGATATTTGAATCACAGATGGAAAAGTGTATTAGCTTTATAAGGAGCGAGCTTGAAAAAGGCGGAAAGGTATACGTGGTTTATCCTCTCATAGAAGGCTCTGAGAAGGTGGAGCTAAAGTCAGCAACGGAAAGCTACATGCTCTGGAAAAGTCTATTTCCAGACAGGAAGGTGCTTTTGATGCACGGCAGGCTAAAGGATCAGGAAAAGGAGGCGGTTATGCGGGAGTTTAAAGAAAGCGCAGACATTCTGGTTTCTACCACCGTGATAGAGGTGGGTGTGGATGTGCCATCGGCAACTGTTATGGTGATAGAGTCGGCTCATATGTTCGGGTTATCTCAGATACACCAGCTCAGAGGCAGAGTAGGAAGGTCAGAAAGGCAAGGGTACTGCTTTTTAGTGGTGCCAGACAGCCTCAAAAATACGGATGCTGAAGCCATAAAAAGGCTCAGGGTGCTGGTGCAAACGAGCGATGGCTTCAAAATAGCTGAAGAAGACCTCAAGATGAGGGGTCCTGGTGAGCTTCTGGGTGCTTCCCAATCGGGTTATTTTGGTTTTACTGTTGCCAGTTTGGCAAGGGCGGAAGATAGATACCTGCTGGAGCTTGCCAAAGAAGACGCAAAAGCAATGATAGAGAAGCTTAACCATATGGAAAACCTGAAGAAAGTCTTAGCTTACAGATACAAGGATAGCATAGATATGAGCTACATAGCTTGATCTATTCCACCACAACAGGTGGAAGGCATGCAAGAAACCTCAAGCCAAAGTAAGCGGTTCCAATTTTGAATTTGTAAGTGTATATCTTCACCGTATAGCTACCCTTCTCTACGAGACGTTCGTTTATATGGTTCTGGTCATAAACAGCCATAAGGCTTTTGTTTTTGCTCAAAAGCACCAGCACTCTATCTGTGCTCATTCTTATCACATACCTTCCACTACCCTTTAGCCTCTCACCCGGAAAAAAGTAACCACTTTCCGAATACACATAAGCGCTTAGCTTTACTTTGTCCGAGAGGGGCACCGCTCTATAAACATTAAGAGGATTTATATCGCTGCAAGGGGTGTCTTGAAGCAAGTTCCTTCTTCTTCCCAATATGAAGGAGTAGGAGGGAAAGTCGTAAGACATGAAGGATGCTATTATGGGCATATCCGAGAAAAAAGGTAAACACTCGTCAGCGCTATAAAGGGAGTACATGTCAGCAGGCTCTTTTAAAACCAAACTTTTGGGTAGGAACTCAAAAACCAAATAAGAAAGCCTTACGAGCAGTGGAAAGTCCTCATAACTCACGCCTTTTGTTTTTAAATCAAGAGATGCTTCTATCCCTTTTTCCTTCATAGCTTGAGCTAGCTTTTTAGGATTTCCCAGAGGAGCATTAAAAACTGTCTTTACATTTATGGCGAAGGTGCATCCTTTGCTTACAGGTATAGGGCTTGGGTGAGGTACGGAATAATCTATGTGGGTAAAAAAACTAAAAGGTAGAATATGATAAGTCAAAAAGCTCCACAGGTAGAGAGTCAGAAGCCATCTAATAGCCCATTGGTAAGCTTTCCTCCAAACCTTTGTAGTTTCTAAGCTTGTATATGTAAAAACTTCCTACCTCTTTGCCTCTCCAAAAGACTCTGTAATGCTCCTCCCATATTATACCATCAAAGGCTTTAAGCACTCTCTCCTCCGCGGGTGATACGCTCACAAATATGGCATCTTTCCCCATGTATGCCTTCATACCCCCCTTCCAAAGGTCATATTGGTTCATCCTTCTCCCAAGGTTTATGCAGTAAGTTCTTGGATTGCCTTTTGTATAGAAGGCAAGCTCTGCAGTAACTTGATACTGAGGTGAAAACACAAGCTCATTGCCCGTATAAAGCCGGCTCACCCTTTTACCCAGCTCCCTCCACCCTACTAAAAACTTGGTGGGGTCTCTCTCAGGAGGCAAAAGTCTTCCAAGACCCACCATATCCAGAAGAGGTGTAAAATGCAGGAAAATAAAGAGAATCAAAGATATGAGGTAGGAAGGCAGCAGCAGGATGCTTCTTGAGAGAAAGTAAGAAGTTAGCACAAAGCCAGAAAAGTAGGCAAATCCAGACCAGTTGGCTTCCACCCTCTTGTGGAGAGAAAGCACCAGAAAGAAGAAAAAAACAGGAAGGGAGTAGAAGGTAAAAAAGATAAGCCTCCTGTCCTTTAAACTTCTCACCCACGCGTAGAATAGTACAAAAAAGGGAATTAAGGAAAGGAGAAGCATCTGACCACCCAAAAACTCAAGAGTATTGGATAGACCAAAAAGCTCCTGGCTTTTTGTAGCAAGGGTGGAAACATGCTTAAAAGATACAAAGTTGTGAAGATAGTTCCATATTAGCACTGGAAGGGAAAGGAAAAAGGCAGGCAGAAGGCTAAGGTAGGGGTTTGGGCTTTTAAGGAGGTCTCTTCTGTAAAGAGTCATGTAAGCAAGACTAATAGGTAGAAGAAATACAGCTGGATACTTGCTTAAAAAAGCAAGACCTGCCAGCACTCCAGTGAGCAGCCAAAGGCTTGCTCTATTCTTTTCAAAAGCCAAGTAAAGGCACATGACAGAAAGGGACCAGAAGAAGATAAAGGGAGCGTCAGTGGTCATGAGCAGTGAGTTTATGGCATAACCAATAGTAAGCTGAGGAAGCGTTGAGGCTATAAGGGCAACCTTTTTATCAAAGATTTTTTTTACAAAAAGGTAGGTGAAAATGGAGAGCAAGAAGGAGAGCAGTATGGGAGTTATCCTCACTGCCAGCTCGCTGTTTCCCAAAAGCTTGCTACTCAAAAAGTTCATATATGCAACCATGGGGGGTTTGGAATAGTAGCTAAGGTCCAAGTTCCTTGACCAGTCCCAGTACTGAGCCTCCTCCGGCGAGAGGTCAATGGGATAGTAGAGGACATAAAATATCCTGAAAGCTAAAAGAGTAAGGTTAAAGAAAAGTACATAAATCATGAGCCTTTAAAGCCGTGTTCTCTCCCCTCCAGCAGTCTGGCTATGTTGTCCCTGTGCCTGCAAAACACCAGAAAGACTATCACAAAAGACATGAGCAAAACCTTAAAGGGATAGCCCAAGATGAACAAAAGTAGGGGTGCGGATGCGGAGGCTGTAAGAGAGGCTAAGGATACATACCCCTTGAGTTTAAAAACTGCATACCAGATAATGAGGCATACTATACTAGCCAGAGGCGATAAGCCCAGAAGGACGCCAAGGGAAGTGGCTACAGCCTTACCACCTTTGAAGGAATGAAAGATGGGAAATATATGGCCCAATACGCTGGCAATGCCCACAAAAACAATCGTCCAGCTGTCTATTCCAAAGTAAATTCTTGCAAGCACCACCGGAAAAAGCCCCTTTAGCGTGTCAAGAAGGAAAACCAGCACAGCATACTTTATGCCTAAAGCCCTCCCTACATTAGTAGCTCCCACATTACCGCTGCCTACGGACCTTATGTCCACACCCTTTGCTCTGGCTATATGCTCTCCGAAAAGCACAGAGCCAAGAAGGTAGGCAAAGAGGATAAGCAAAAGGCTGTCCATAAGCTATAATTTTATCATGATAAGGCGTCCCATTATAGTTTTAAACTTTGGGTCTCAGTATGTGCAACTCATAGCAAGGAGAGTAAGGGAGGCAGGCATCTACAGTGAAATATTGCCTTACGACACAAGTGCTCAGGAGATACTGAGCAGAAAACCTTACGGCATAATACTTTCAGGAGGTCCAGCATCCGTTTACGAGCCTGACGCACCACTGCCTGACCAGAACATATACACTCTTGGCGTGCCTGTGCTAGGCATATGCTACGGACTTCAGGTGATGGCTCACCAGCTGGGTGGGAAGGTAGAGAGAGCCACAAAGCAAGAATACGGAAGGGCAAAGCTGACTGTAATAAAAGAAGACCCCATTTTTTATGGCATTCCCAGAGAGTTTGATGTGTGGATGAGTCATGCGGACAAGGTGATATCCCTTCCTGAAGGCTTTGAGGTGATTGCCTCTTCGGAGAATTCGCCATATGCAGTAGTAAGAAGAGGAAATCTTTATGGCTTTCAGTTTCATCCTGAGGTGGCACACACCAGCTACGGCATGGAGATATTCCGCAACTTCCTTTACAGAGTTTGTCATGCTCAAAAAAACTGGGAAGTGGGAGACCTTGTGGAAGAGAAAGTTTCAGAGATTAAAAGCACAGTAAAAGATGGTAAAGTTATCTGCGCCCTCTCGGGAGGTGTGGACTCTACAGTTGCTGCCACCCTTACTTACAAAGCTATAGGAAATAATCTTAAATGCATCTTTGTGGACCACGGACTTTTAAGAAAGGGGGAGGTGCAGGAGGTGGAAGGCTACTTTAGAAGCCTCTCCCTTCCCTTCAAGACTGTGGACGCAAAAGAGCTTTTCCTGAGCAGGCTCAGAGGGGTAGAAGACCCAGAGGAGAAGCGAAGGATAGTAGGTTACACTTTCATTGAAGTTTTTGAAGAAGAGGCTAAAAAGGTAGGTGCGGACTTTCTTCTTCAGGGA